>CAZECP010000034.1:0-44938 GCA_964510765.1 uncultured Ohtaekwangia sp.
ACCGATTTCAAATCACTCACCCACCGCGACATTCAATACAAGGTAACGTACGTGCCGGTGTACAAGGAAAACAAGCTGGCCTACATCAGCATCAGCGCTACAGATATCAGTGAAATTCAGAAGAAGGAAAAGGAGTTGAGTAACTATCGGCAGAACCTCGACATCATCTTTACCCAAACAAAAGATGTTTTCATTCTCATCGATGCTCAGCTCAATACGTTGTTGTTTAACAATGCGGCCGCTGATATGAGTCTCGAAATCTCAGGCGTACCGCTCCAAGCAGGCACCCCGTACCTGAATTCATCGCCTCCACTGCGCAGGGAAAAGTTAGAGGGAGTGCTGGATCAGGTACTGAAGGGAGAGCGTATTGTACTCACCACTGACTTCATCGGGCTTTCAGGCAAACCCATTCAATATAAGGTGACCTATGAACCCATCTTTGAAAATGGAAAAGTGACCCGAATTGGTATTGGAGGTACGGATATTTCGGAATTGGTTAAAAAAGAAAACCAGCTCAAGGAATCACAACAAAACCTTGAAATCATTTTCAAAAACTCTGCCGACAATTTTGTACTGATTGACATCGAAGCAAAAATTATTTTATTCAATGATGGATTCAGACGTTTCCCTGAGGAAATAATAGGTGTTACACCCCAGGTGGGCATGAGTGTGTATGATGTGCTACCCCTGGATCGTGTAGGGCCAAGCAAGGGGATTTTTCAGAAAGTAGTACAAGGCGAATCGGTAGATGTGGTGGCTAAAACAATAGCGAATGGTTTGCCTCGCTATTTTTCGGTTCGCTATAGGCCCGTGCGTGTAGGCAAAGAAGTTAAATTCATTTCCATCTCCGCTTTCGATGTCACAGAAAAGAAAAATCAGGAATTGGAGATCGAGAAATACCGCAATAACCTGGAGATCATCTTCAATCGCACGGAAGGTGTATTCATTTTATTGGACGATGAGTTGAATGTGGTATTATTTAATGAGAAGGCGCTTCAACTCAACCTTGCCTCTGTAGGTGTGCCTCTTATAGCCGGTGAATCCTTCCTGCAGGAGGCGCCACCCCCTCAAAGAAAATTATTGGAAGAAGTCTTGAAAAAAGTTTTGATGGGTGAAAAGATCTCGCTCGTCACCGAGTTTCATTTCATGGATGGAACAACACGACACTACAAGATATCGCACGAACCCGTAGTGAAAGACGGGCGTGTTTCCTTTGTCAGCATCTCGGCAGTTGACATTTCCGAAATCAAGCAACAGGAAAAGCTCCTGGAAAATTATCGCCAAAACCTGGAGATCGTATTTCAAAACACCAACGATATTTTTGTATTGTTTGATGAGCAGGCACGGCTCGTTTTGTTCAATGAAGTGTACAAACGTTACATTGAAAAATTGAAGGGCTTTACTCCACAGCCAGGCATGACCTGGTTTGACATATTGCCTGAAGACCGGGTGGAGCCAAGCAAATTGATTTTAGAAAAGGTGCTGAATGGCGAAAACGTGGAGGAGACTGCGAAAACATCCGTGGGCAATTCGACCATCTATTTCTCACTGCGCTTCCATCCTGTAATGACAGACGGTAAACTCAAATTTTTTACACTCTCGGCTCTTGATATTACGGAAAAGAAAAACCAGGAATTAGAACTTGAAAAGTACCGTAATAACCTCGAAATCATTTTTGAGAACACTACCGACATGTTTATGCTGCTTGATGAGCAAGCGAATATTGTGCTTCTCAATAAACAATTTGAAAATCATCTAACCCAACTTGGTAAGCATAATGCAACACCAGGTAGCAATTTGTTTGCAGTCTTGCAACTCGATGAAACCAGCGACCTTGGAACAATACTGGGTAACGTGAAAAAGGGGGAGCGTGTACACCGACTGACTGAATCCAAATTGGAAGACCGGCTTAAATATTTTGATGTGCATTACAATCCAGTCTGGCAGGAAGGAAGGGTAGCTTACATTTCGGTCACGGCAAGTGACATAACGGAAGTTCGGGAACAACAATTGGCCCTGGACAACTATCGCCAAAATCTTGACATCATCTTTCAAAACTCGACTGATCATTTTGCCTTATTGAATACCAATGCAGAAGTGATATTGGTTAATGGCCCCTTGCGCGACTATATCCGCAAACAGTCAAAAATTGAACTGGCGCCCGGCACTTCATTTTATGACATTGTAACACTTAATCGACAAGAACTTGCAAAGAAACTTATTCAGCGAGTGCTCAATGGAGAACGAGTCAACATCGTTTCAGAATCTATCTTTGAAAATGAAACAAAATACTTTAACTCCATTTACAGCCCAGTGTTGAAAAACGGGATCGTCAGTTACATTACAATAACGTCAACAGATATAACCCAACAAAGAAACCAGGAGCTTGAACTTGAAAAAAATCGTCAGAACCTTGACATCATTTTCCGGACTACCAAGGATACTATTCTACTCGTCAATGCCGATGGCAAAGTTGAAATGTTCAACAAAGCATTTGAAGAGTTTATTAAAGATGCAGCAGGAATCGATGCAACGGTCGGTTGTGATTTTCTTGACGTGGTGGTACCACAACGCAGAGCAAATGCGACAGAACTTTTCAACAAGTCATTATTAGGCTTCGGAACAACCGTGGAAGCCAAGTTGAAGTCAAAGAGCGGAAAAACGGTTTATCATTATCTGCGCTATGAGCCGATTGTAATTGATGGAAAGGTTACCCACGTTTCCTTGATAGGTACAGACTTAACGGAGCAGTTTAAAAAAGAGGAGGAGATTGAACGGTATCGCGAGAATCTGGAAATCGTTTTCAGAAGTGCCAAGGACACGTTTCTACTGTTGGATGCTGATCAACAAGTGATCCTGTTTAACAAAGCTTACGAAGAATTTTTGCAGCGTGCTGCCGGTATTAAACCAATGGTAGGAATGAATTTCCTCGAGACCGTTACGTCCGACAGGAAAGCCGCAGCGTCAGAACTAATTCAGAAAGCGTTACGCGGAGAAGGAACTGCCGTAGATGCAAAGATAGGCATGCAAAATGGCGAAATCATTCATGCCTATATCCGCTATGAACCCGTGAAAAAGGATGATGAGGTAACGCATGTATGCATTACAGGTGTGGATGTGACCGATTACCGGAAAATTGAAGATGAATTGAAGCGTGATCAATACTTTCTTGAAAAAGCTTCGGAGTCGGCAAAGATCGGGTACTGGACTTCGGAGCCCGGCCGCGAAGATGGAAAGCTCACCTGGTCAGCAGAAGTATTCAAGATATTTGGCATCCTACCCGAGGAATTCGATGGAACCAATAAGACTTTTTATGACAGTATTTATCCTGAAGACAAAGCTCATGTGCTTGAGCTATCGCTGGAGGCGCGCAAAAAAAATGCATCGTACAATGTGGATCACCGCATTGTGTTGCCGGATGGGAGCCTGCGCTGGGTGAATGAACGCGCGCAATACATTCGACATGAAAAAGGGCAACCCGCGCTGCTGGTGGGTGTAGTGCAAGATATAACCGAGCGAAAAAATACAGAGCTGAAACTAATGGAAGATCAACTCTTCCTGCGCAAAGCATCGGAGTCGGCCAAGATTGGATATTGGACTTCCTACAATCCACTCGAGGAGACGGGAAAACTCGTCTGGTCAGACGAAATTTTTGAAATCTGTGAGGTTAGTCCTGCCTCCGTCACCGGCACCAATAAGGACTTCTTTCAAATCACGCACCCGGAGGACATTGACCGAGTAGTTCGCGCAGCCACACTCTGCATTAAGGAGGGCATACCCTTTGCCATTGACCACCGCATACTTTTGGCGGACGGGCGTGTGCGCTGGATTTCGCAGCACGGCCAAATGCTGCCCACCACGGACGGTGTGCGCGTGATGGTTGGCATTTCCCAGGATATCAACGATCGCAAGATCATTGAAGAAGTGCTTCGCGAATACAACGATCGTTTTGAAATATTATCGAAAGCCACCAACGATGCCATCTGGGACTGGGACATTGAAAAAAATAGGATTCAATGGAATCATGGTATTGAAAGCATTTTTGGCTACAAACAACGGATGATCAGAAACAACCACGATTGGTGGGAACAAAAAATTCACACAAGCGATCATGACCGCATCGAAAAGGAAATAGAAACTACCTTTATTAACAAACTTTCCAACTGGACCTCGGAGTACCGTTATTTATGCGAGGATGGTTCTTACAAATATGTGCTTGATCGCGCGTACATTATTTATAGGGAAGGTAAACCGGTGCGCATGATTGGCGCTATGCAGGATGTTTCCGAAATTATGGACTACCGGCTTAACCTGGAGCAGATCATAGAGGATCGTACGCAGAAACTGAATGTGGCATTGCTCAAGGAAAAAGAACTGGTAGATCTCAAAAGTAAATTCATTTCCATTGCTTCGCACGAGTTTCGTACACCCCTTGCTACCATCTCCCTTTCGGCCAGCTTCCTGAAACGTTACAAAAACAAATTGAATAATGACCTGCTGGATGAAAAAGTAGGTACGATCGAAAAACAAATACACCACATGACTTCCTTGGTGGAAGATGTGCTGTTTGTAGGCAAAGCCGAGGATGGCAAGATTGCAGTCAACCTGAAAGAATACGAACCACCGTTGCTCAAGTCACTGGCTGAAGAAGCCATGCTGGCGCGTAATGATGGCAGGCATGAACTGGAATACCAGGTGGCGGGAGTTGCCAAATCATTTTACTCCGATGATAAACTCTTGCGCAACATCATCTTTAACCTCATCACCAACGCGGTGAAGTTTTCGCCTGATGCGCGTAAGGTGATCATGAAAGTAACATTTCTAAAGGATCATTTGACGTTGGCCGTGCGGGATGAAGGAATTGGTATTCCACCGGAAGATCTGAAAAACCTGTTCAGTTCGTTTACAAGAGCTACCAATGCTACCGCTATCGAAGGCACGGGCCTTGGCTTACTCATCGTGAAGAAAGCAGTTGAACTGTTACACGGCAAAGTAGAAGTATGGAGTGAACTTGGCAAGGGCACCGAGTTCACGGTTACGTTGCCGTATTAGGTAAACACAAGTGAATGCAAAGAGAACCAGCCAATTTAAGGAATAGGAATTTATTTCATGATGACCGGTAAGCCATTTCATACATCGATTTCTCGTGTGGGCCCAGGAAGACACGTGCATAAATTCTGACAATAGCAATTCCATCGATGATGATGCTCAGGGAAGAAAAGAAGGCAAGCCCGATCTGATCTTCCTGAATATGACTGAAGATCAAATCCTCACCTATGAATGAAGGTGTGATGGGAAATCCGGAAACACCCAGGCAGCATAACAAAAACACCAAAGCAAAAAGCGGGCGTTTGAAGGAGTGACCGTGAAACAGGTTCAGGTCAATGTTGCCTTCCAGTGTTTTTATTCTACGCAAGCATCGGTACCCAATCAATCCCGCAACAGTCACTCCAAGCAAGTAGGTATTTATTTCATAGAAGCTCGGTAGCTCATTGAATGAAATGGCGAGCGCCACCCAGAAGTGATTCATCACCACCAGCGTCCATGCGAGGCGCGCATGCTGGCGTTCAGAAAATGATTTCAGTACGCTGATGACACCAATCACTGAAAAAATAAGCGGCAAGTATTTAATGAAGTCCGCTGAAAGCAGTTGTTGATTAAACAACAGGAACAGCCCGATCAGATAAGCGGGAATAAAAAATAGCATTGCTTTTTTCAAAGTAAGGAAGTTAAGTTTATTGCCTGCCCACTTAAGCGGATTCCATAAATAAGCATACATGAACGAGTCGAGATTCCATTCTTTGATGCAAAGCATGTACAAGCTGTAGCGAATCT
This sequence comes from uncultured Ohtaekwangia sp., assembly GCA_964510765.1. GTDB lineage: Bacteria > Bacteroidota > Bacteroidia > Cytophagales > Cyclobacteriaceae > ELB16-189. Next base: position 5,836 of record CAZECP010000034.1, read on the forward strand.
TTTTCGGAAACGAATCTTCAATGGTGGTTTCGCGTGGCGAGAAATTATAAAACTGCTCGCGAATCAGGTAACTGACCACAGACGGAGAAACCAGCAATTGATAGGTTCTGAGAAAAGCATTTCCGGCAAAGTGAATCAGTGCAAGGTTTTGTAACCCCAGTGCAACCTCAATAAAGATGAGCCCAATCTGCGCCAGTGATGCATAGGCAACCTGGCTCTTGATGGAGGACTGTACGCGTGCTATCCCCGTGGTGATAATAGTCGTTACAAACCCCATCACACCAATTAACACACGAACGGAAAACTGGTGTTCCCAGAAAGGAAAAGTGCGCAGCATCAGGAACACGCCAATGTTCACAGACAGCGATCCGTAAAAAATGGCGCTTGACGGTGTGGGGCCTTCCATCGCCCGTGGCACCCACGATGAAAATGGAAACTGACCCGACTTCACGGCTGCCGAAATTAATAACATCAGCGAGATGAACACGCCAATCCATGTGTGGCTTTGCATGTGTTCATGTACAATCGTGTAGTCACTGAGTTGTTGAAAAGTTACATTCTCATGAAACAGGTGATGTGCCATCCACATCGCCAGGATGAACCCTACATCTCCCACACGATACAACGAAAACACTTTAGTCGCATTCTTTACGGGGAGGTAGCGGTTGCGATAAAATGCGATGAGCAGGAACGAAGAGATGCCGATGATTTCCCATCCGATAAACATGGTCTCCAGGTTGCCCGCGAAGATGATAATGTTGAAACCCGCATAGAAAAACTGGATGGTATTGAAGAATCGTTTGTATCCTGGCTCGCGGTGCAAATAGTACCGGCTATACATTGTGACGAGAAAGGTGAGAATGGAACCGACAAACAAATAAGCGCCCGTGATTTTGTCGAAGCCGAAACTTACGAAGAACTCATAGCCGGGAGTTTTCAGGATAACCAGGTTGCCAGCGGTGATTGGCTCACTGCCACTTAACAAAAAATAGAAAAAGAATAGTTGCGAGCAAAGTAAATGTACTCCGTTAAAAAAGTAAGAATTATAGGAGAGTACATTTTCTTTTCGCTCGGGGATAAACAGGCTGACGAAAAAACCGGTGAGCGGTAAGGCAATGAAAAAATAAAGCAAGTATTCCATTTGCATATTATGCACTATGAAGTAAACAAACCGGTAAGTTATCTGCCGAAGATTCAATCAGCGCTTCGGTGTTGGTGATCGTTGGCAATTGGTTCACGAGCGGCTGATATTCCTTAAAGCGTCCATCTTTAAACCGAAAGAGTTCATTCGTCTCCGGGTGAATCACTACCAGGTTTACCCATTCATTAATAAACCATTGATAGGTATTTGAATCTTGCTGTATCGTGTTCAAAACAACTTCCGGAAAATGCTCGACCACCATCATCAAACGGATGGGGTCGTGCACCTCAATCATCTGGCGCGGCAGCCCCGGCCGCAGGTCCCCATCTATTCCATTGGCTACACCAAACAGCCCCATTACATTGTGAGGAAGCTTGGATCCTGCCCCGAGCTTTTGTACATCTACACGCGAGAAGAAATATTCCAGGTTGATGCCACCGCACACGTTGGCCGCTGCCGTAAGGATGCCGAGCAGAAATTTTCCATCCGGGTCAACGCGGTAGTCAAAGGAATTTAAGAATGCTCTTCTATCCAGGAACAAATGTTTGGTCAGTGATCTTCTTCCGATCATGCACAGCGCATTGGTGGCGTGATTTAATTCAGGCCGGGGTTCAAATAAACTCACTGAACGCAAGCGCACTTCCTCATGAATTTTTTCAGCGGATTGATGGATGTTGATGGCTACGAACCTGCGCGCGCGCTCTTTTGCATTTTGATCCAGCGCTTTTTTAAAGACTTTTTGATTACTGAAGTGTAGCGGCACATGTTTCAATGACAACGACTCCACATCAAAAAAAATAATTTCGTCACGGGTGGTATCGTGCAGGGCGCCAATGAACTGCGTTTCATCCGGAATAATTATTCCACGGGTTTCAAGAATTTCGCGCACGCGAGGATGATTGGCAGAGTAAGCAGCCACACGCGCATTGACGGAGCCGGCCCTGCCCGCACAAGCGCCACAATCGTAAGCGGCATAGTGCGGATTGTTGGTGCTGGTAGATCCATGGCCAACTATGTAAACGATGGGGGCAAAGCTGTTGACGAGGCCGGTGCTTTTAAGTAAAGCCTCCGTGCGATCAGCCATCTCCTCAACAGTGAAGCCGACCTGCAAGCCATTTTCTTTATCTGACGGATTTTTATTTTCAATAGTGAGCGAGGCCGTGTGATCCATGTGCTTGAATGACGTGGCCGTAGCCGGGCTCATCGAGGGTTTGAAAATATTGAGAAACAATTTGAAGGCGGACCAGAAGCCGAGTGTTTGTGAAATCAACCAACCCGTATAAAAACTGTGCGAGTGTTTGGTGAAATGCACATCGCGTTCCTGTTCGCCTTTGCTTTCATACTCTTTAATCAAGTGTTTCGGTGTGACGGGCGCAGGGCACACTTTTGTATAAAATTTTCCGCCCTGGGGCTGATAAAAAAATTCCATACCGAAGAAGCCTGGCGTTCCCAGCGTTTCGCAAGTGGGGTCTGATGTTTCGATGTGCCTGCGAAGTGAACATTCGCGGTCATCGATGCAGAAGAATGCCTGAAAGGATTTATTTTCTGATGTACCGTTCGTCTGTTGTTCCCGAATTCCTTTTAACACATGATCATAATAGGTCCATTCAAAGGCCAACTGCCAAAGCGAGAGCACCTCATGAAGTTCTGTGAATTGAATGTCTGAGAAAAGTTCTTCCGGATGTTCACTCATCATTTCATTGAGCGGCTTCCACCCTTCACCTAGTTGATAGTCCAGTGCGTCAATTTCCAGCAACAGTTCAAACACAATCAGGTCGTGCGTGGAAATTTTTCGTGCATCGAGTAGTGTCATCGGATAATCCTCCACCACAGACACCATGCCGCTCCAGCCCTGGTGAGCAAACTGCTGATCGAATAAGTAATGCTCATAGAGATTTTCATCTTTACCAACCAACATCTGCAGTAAGTCTCTGATATGACAAGGCGATGTGAGCAGGAGTTGTCTTGCCCGCTTTGTGCGAAAGAAACTTGAGAAACTCTCGCGTTCCAACTCGCGAAGGGCATCGAGAAAGGGTAAGTCCTTCACGGGAAAATCCCAGATGGAAATACCTTGGTCAAGATAGCTGCACAAGATGCGGAAGAGAATCGGGTGCACCATCGAATCCAGGTCGATATGGTAATCTCTCTTCCAGGCGGCACGAAGGGTGCCAATGCGTGGCGGAGAATGTTGCTCGTAGGTTGTATGAATTAGTTTTTCTTTCCACTCTTTTAAATGATCACCTTTGTTTTCAGCAATGACCTTGTCTAAAATGGATTCGCTGATTTTTCCGGAGCGGAAAAGGTCACGGAACATATCAATTCGCAAAGAGACTTTGTAACCGAGAATCTGGGATGCATCGCGGATGGCCCTCAGGAATTTTTTTTCCTGGAAGGCATGTAACGTGTTGTGATGAATGAAGTCTTTTAATGGCGACTGAGCAGGGAGGTAATGCTTCAAATGATGTAAGAGGGCTTCTTCATCAAAGGATTTCGTCTCCTCCCCCATGGATTCAGAAAGTGATTTTGTTACCGAAAGTTAACACTTCTGGCCCAGAATAAATACTCTCCATCTTACACTCTGAAGTTTCTGCCTTCGAGGAGAACAGGTCCATAAAAATAACAGTGCGCCTTCCGGTCAAGGAAGTGTGAAACTTGCGGTTATTCCCATTCTAAGAAAACAATAGGGAAATTCCTGATTGCACTAAGCAATTCCCTGATGGAGCTATTGGCAAATCCCTGATTTTAGTGCCATCCATGACTTTTGTCATCTCGCTCACGAGTTGGTTGAGTAAAATTTGTTTCAAAAAAAAACGAACCACACCATGAAAACTCAACACAAAATCATTTTTGGGGTAGTGCTCACCACGCTCGTGGTTGCACTGCTCGCCTGGAATTTCGCTGCGCAGGATAATGCACCCTGGCGCTTGGCGATGGCAGGCAGTATCGCTGTCGTGACTACTTATCTCTTTGTACTTCACTACCGGAAAGCGGAGAAGGAAGTGGACAAAACCAAACAAACGGTGAAGAGCCATGTTGCTTCTTTCTTGTTCAACAATGGAGCAACGGAATCAGGCGATTCGCTCCGCGAGCTGGGTGAGGAACTCAAAAAATCAATTTCGCTGATCAAGCATATTGGTGAAGGAAAATTTGATATTGACTATCCCGGCATGACCACGGAGTTGAAAGAATTGAATCAGGAAAATTTGTCGGGCGAGTTGTTGCAGATGAAGTCGAAGATGCAGCAGGTAGCGGAGGAAGACAAACAAAGAAACTGGGCAGCGCAGGGCATTGCGCGCTTCTCTGAAATAGTGCGACAGCAAAACAAATCGATTGAAGATATTTCCAACCAGTTTATCAGCGAACTGGTAAAATACATTGAAGCCAACCAGGGTGGAATCTTTATCGTGAACGATGAGGATGCTATAAATATCCGTCTTGAATTAAAAGGTTGCTACGCGTACGGGCGCAGGAAATTTGTGGAGCAGACGATCACACCTGGTGAAGGACTGGTGGGGCAAGCCTACCTCGAGGGTGATCTGATTTTTCTGAAAGACGTTCCGAAAAATTACGTTTCCATTACGTCCGGTTTGGGGCAGGCAACTCCCCGTTGTGTTGTGTTGGTGCCGCTGAAAGACAACGACAAGATTGAAGGCGTTTTGGAAATCGCTTCCTTTGAAGTGTGGGAAAAATTTGAGGTGGATTTCCTGCGGAAGGTAAGTGACATCCTCGGTTCAGCCATCAGCTCCATGCGGGTGAATGAGATGACCAAAAAATTATTGAACGACAGCCGCCAGCAGGCAGAGCAACTAAAACTACAGGAAGAGCAATTGCGTCAAAACCTGGAAGAGATCAATGCCACGCAGGAAGCAGTAGAACGCAAATCACGCGAAGCGCTGGTACAGAATAGCAAGTTGAATGCTATCCTCGACTCAGCGGCAGACACGATTCTTACGTTTGATGAAACCGGTGTGATTGAAACTGTCAACCGCGCAGGAGCTACCTTGCTGGCATACAATGAGGGTGACCTGCCTGGCAAGAAGATCGGGTCAATCGTGCCAGAGGTAAAAGCAGGAGCAGATCCTGAGAGCTTCGGTAAACTGCTTGCCGAACAAGAAGAAAAAGTAGTGGGCCGCACCCTGCAGACCAAGGCCCGTAAAAGAGATGGCAGTTTCGTGCCCGTTGAATTGTCGGTGAATGCAGCCGATGTAGGTGGAAAGAAAATCTTCACCGCTATTTTGCATGACATCACCGACCGCATCAAATCGGAACATGATCAACAGCAATACATTGAAGAGCTGCGCGCGCAGGAAGAAGAACTCAAGCAGAACATGGAAGAACTGCAGGCTACGCAGGATGAGATTCACCGCCAGATGCAGGAGACTGCAAAATTGAATCGTGAACTCGATGCGCGTGTCGCTGCCTTGAACACCAGCACGATAATGTCTGAATCTGATCTCTACGGTGGTATTGCTTATGTGAATGATAAGTTTTGTGAAGTATCCCAATACAGCCGACAAGAATTGATTGGCAAGCCGCATAATATTCTTCGCCATCCGGATATGCCGAAAGAAGCATTCCGCTTGATGTGGCAAACCATCAAAGCCGGAAAAGTATTCAGAGGTATAGTGAAGAACAGGAAGAAAGACGGCACGCACTACTGGGTGGATGCAGTGATTTCGCCAGTACTTGATGACGATGGTAAGCCCGTAAAATACATTGGCGTTCGTTACGTTATCGAAGATGAGCAGCAGGCACAAAAGCTTTTTGACCAACAATTGCTAAAACTCGGAGTGCTGGGTGTGAACAAACAACCTTCGAGCCCGCTGGCCGCGTAAAACACGTGCCGATAAGACAAAAGTCAGCTTCCTTCCCGATGCTGACTTTTCGTCTTTGGGGTAAGTAACAAAGCCTGCCATCTTATTGCTACACCACACGAAACGACAACAAGCGTGCTCATTGCTGTACGTATTCATTCGCCCAGGATCTGAATGGCTTGTGCCTTGCTCCTGCCTTCGGTTGCGCTTGCTACCGAACCCGCTTTTTAGCCTGCTGCACTTAACCCGCACTAGATGCGTAAGCCTATCATAACGGAGGATGAACGGAAGATGGACGGAGGATGAAGCCTTACAGATCGAACCGACATTGAAGGCATAATGGATGTACAGGCTTCTTTTGACGGCAATTGCATTGTGTGTTTTCCAGGTTTCACCGGTAACGACAAAGCTGGATTCAATTACCGGAAAACCGGGAAAAATCTGAAACGGGGTTCTCCGCTCTATTTGGACCGGTTTTAATCAAATGCTTATCTCTTTGAGAAACAGTTAACAAGAAAAAGTTATCCGCATCTTTGTTTAGTAACTTATAAGTTACATATATTTGCGTAACCTAAAAGTTACATATATGAAAAAAGAAATCAGACACACATTTTATTTTACCCAGACTCCGGAGGAAATCTGGGATTATCTTACCAAACCGGAATTGATGGAGCAATGGCTGATGCCAAGTGATTTTAAGCCAGTGGTAGGCCATCATTTTCGTTTCACGAACCCTAACAACACCTTCGTGGTTTGCGAAGTGCTGGAAGTAAAACCGGTAACAAACCTGTCGTATGTCTGGAAAAATGATTGGGCCGTAACCAAAACGCCCTACACGTCACAAGTAAACTGGACCCTGACACCGATCGAGGGCGGAACCGAATTACTGCTCGTGCACAGTGGATTTGAATTGTTCAAAGATTTGCTTGCCCACAACAGCGGGTGGGTGTTTTTGTGCAACAAACTGGGCGAACTTTTGAAAGGGTTGAAGAAATGAGAACACAAACATTGGATGCCTTCCAGGTAATTGCCGACCCGAGCCGCAGGCAAATGCTGATGATGCTTTCGAAGAACAGCATGACCATCAACTCTATTGCCGAGAATTTTGACATGAGCCGCCCCGCAGTGTCGAAACACATCAAAGTATTATACGGTTCCGGATTCATTTCCATCAAAGACATCGGGCGCGAACGACATTGCGTGCTGAAGCAAGACGGCTTTAGTGAACTACAGGCATTCATCGACTACTTCGATAAATTCTGGGTCAACAAACTCACCAAACTGCAATCGATTTTGAACAACAAAGCAAAACAAGGATAATATGAACAATCAAAATTTTTCTACGACCATGGTGGTGGAGCAATCACCCTCCGATGTGTTTAAGGCTGTCAACAATGTGAGTGCCTGGTGGCAAGGGGAGATAAAAGGTAAATCTCATCACATCCTTGATGAGTTTGAATACAGGATGATGGACATTCATTATTCAAAACAAAGGATCGTGGAGATGATTCCCGATGAGAAAGTAGTGTGGCTGGTAACGGACAGCAACCTGAGTTCATTCAAAAACAAACAAGAGTGGAACGGAACGAAAATTACGTTTGACATTAAGAAGCTTGCGGAGAAGAAGACACAATTGAGTTTCTCTCATCTTGGATTAGTTCCTGAATTTCAATGTTACGGTGATTGCTCCAATGCCTGGGAGCAGCTCATTCAACAAAGCTTATACAGTTTGATAACAACCGGAAAAGGTAAAAATGTCTTTTAAAAAACAATAAAATGGAAAATCAAAATTTCACAACAACGATCGTGGTGGAGCAATCACCATCGGAAGTTTATAAAGCCATCAACAATCCGCGTGCATGGTGGAGTGAAGATATTGAAGGCACCACCGATCAACTACATGCTGAGTGGAGATATCATTTTGAAGACAATCACCGCAGCAAAATAAAAGTGGTTGAAATGACGCCCAACAAAAAAGTGGTGTGGCTGGTGGAAGAAAATTATTTCAAAAATGCGAAAGACCAAACGGAATGGGTTGGCAATAAAATAACATTTGAAATTTCACAGCTAGGAGATAAAACACAAGTGACATTCACACAGATTGGATTGGTACCCGCCTATAATTGTTACAAGGCATGTGAGTGGGCGTGGACTGGATTTGTGCAGCAGAGTTTACACAGTTTACTAACCACGGGCAAAGGCAAGCTGCAGTGGTATAAATAATCCGCAGCATTTGGTCTTAAATGGAGGGCAGAGTTTTTTTGTAGATCAACCCCAAACAAATGATGAACGCAGGAAGCACATAATGTAAGTTAATTCGTAGGGTGCCGCAATTAAGTCAACAGCAAATTAGATGGTGTAACATATAGTTTAAAAATTTTTAGTTACATTTAGTTGTCAGTTGGCTTGATCCATGTTCGTAAGCAAAATCACTTTTCCCGGAAAAAAGGAAGCTTATTCTCTACTCCTTTTTAGATTGGCAGCGCTGATGGGGTTAACCTGTTTGCTGTTTGCCATCACCGACTCTATTCATCACGTCTTTGATTTTCTCCCGATTTATGCTTTGGGCGTGTGCACTTCTTGCCTCGTTATGTATATAACTTCACTTGGAAAATTCGAGGCTGCTGCAATAGTCATGGTATTGGCTACCAATATTTTTGTTTACGTGTTTGCAGCGGCTGATGATCCTGACAATGGTGTGTATTTCTTCTTCATCCCCTGTGTTTTAGGATCACTTGTCTTATTCTTCCCGGAGCGAAAAATACCCGGAATTCTTTTGGCAAGTGTATCATTTGCACTTGCCCTGATTGCTTACCTGGTGGACTGGACTGTTATACCGCAGCCCACACTCTCAGAAGATCTTATCAAGACCAATTTTGTTATCAACTTTTCTCTTGCCCTCCTCACAAGCGGATTGATCCTTGTCTATATGCTGAACAAAAACAAGGACGCCAGTGATCACCTCATTGAGAAAAATAAAGAGCTCACAAAAATAAATCATGAGCTCGACAGCTTCGTTTACAGTGCCTCACATGATATGAGGGCGCCTCTCACTACGTTGTTGGGGCTTATTCAAATTGCCCGTCATCAAAAGACGGAAACTGAATTGAATGGCATTTTTGAAATGATGAAGAATAGAATCCATGCCCTGGACGGATTCCTTAAAAACATTACTGAGTATTCGCGAAATGTCCATCTGCCGGTGAATAACAAATCAGTACTGCTGGCTGAATTAATCGAATCCGTATGTGCCGAAAACAAACTGATGGCAGACCAGGAAAATATTCTATTCGAAACCCAGCAATCGCAGGATGAAAGAGTTTTGATTGACCCAACACGAGTGCAGGTAATCTTAAACAACCTGGTGAACAACGCGATCAAATACCATGACCACCATTCGGACAAGGACAAGTGGATAAAAATAATTTCAACATGTAACAAGCATGATTTAACCATCCGAGTAATCGACAACGGAGTTGGAATTGACGACACCTATCAACCCAGGATTTTTGATTTGTTTTATCGTGCTTCCGAAAAGTCGCGCGGTTCAGGGCTTGGTTTGTATATCGTAAAAGAAACGGTGCATAAGTTGAACGGCAGCATTTCTTGTGTTTCAAAATTGGGAGTAGGTTCAGAGTTTATTGTCAATATACCTTTAACAACAAAAGCAGCAGGCGAAAATGATTGAGTGAACGATACTAATCTATCCTTTGCACAATGGCTTCCTTAAAATGCTTTTCTCACACTCACCATCGGGCTGGTAATCCATACAAAGTTGGTGTGTTCAAACGACAACTCCTGTCGCGCTAAGAATACAGTAGTTGTGATCATCCAGTCTTTCGCAAGTGTCTTTTGCCAGTATAGCCCGATGCGTTGTGATTGGAGCATGTAGATATTGTCATTGCTCAATCCGCTGGCGCTTTGAATTCTTCGATCATCGGGAGAAAACCCGAAGCCTCCGGAGACACCGACATAATTGTTGCCATCAGCAAGGTAGTGGCGGAAGAACATATTGATGGAAAATGAATTTGTTGAACCAGGCGTAAAATAGGGGCGCATCGAAATCCAGTTGTTTTTGTGATACCAACCCAGCGAGCCGGTATAGATGATCACCGGATCACCGGAACCGAAATTCAGATAACGGGCACCGGCAGAAATTTCAAATGACTTCGGAAGCTTGGAAAAGATTTCCGCACCCATACGATGGACAGGATATAAGGCAGATGCGGAGTACCCGTAATTAAAATAACCATAGGTTCCCTTGATCAGTCGCGGATACAGGTCCAGTTCTGCCTGCGTGCCACTTTGATTAAAGCGATTGGCATAATTCACACGCGCAAACCCTGTACCCCATTTGAAAGTGTGTGCTACCTGCACATAGGAAAACTGCGCAGTGGAAAATGTGCGGTTAAAAAAATCGGCACTGTAGGAGGCGGTGATTGCATTTCTAAGATTTTGCTGCCGAAGTTCATTCAACAGAGCGGCTGCCTTTTCGTGCGCGGGTTGTACACCCAATAAGGTTTGAAGTGTCTCCGCGGATTCCGGTTCTCTTCCAAGTTGTTTTAGATAAGAGGCTTTCTTATACAACAGTTCCTCGTCATTGGGATAAGTTTTCAATCCTGCCATCACGTAAGCCAACGCGTCTGCATACTGATCATTCCATGCGTAGGCATTGGCCATTGCCTGAAGTGCATCCCGGTTGGTTGGATTCTTCGTTAGTACTTTCTGAAGAATGACACGAGCAGAATCATAGCGATCCTCCCACATGTAGGTGCGCGCAAGAAACACGCGTACATCTTCATAGTCAGGTGATCGCTTCAAAATTTCGTAAAGCATCAACTGGGATTGGGTACGGTCACCGGCAAATGCACTCTTGCGTGCATCTTCAAACAGCTTATCGACAGATTCCGATTTCCAATCTTGCGCGATCCCATTAAGCGCGAAGAGGAACAATACGATCGATCCAATGGTGAATGCTTTCATTTTACTTTCTACTTATTTGTTGCGGTTAAATTATTTTTCTTTCCCGTTTTCATCATGTTCGTGGCGCGTGATTTGCGCAGCTCCAACTCTTTGTCTGTCGGGTTGGTTTTCAAACCCGACAAGGCCGCCTTCAATGAGGCATCGATGTTTCCTTGCCAATATTCGAGGTCACTCATCACCACAAAAGCATCCGCATATTCAGGCGACTTCTTTAATGTTTCGCGCACCTGGTACATGGCGCTATCATACTTACTTTGCCATCCATAGGTTCTGGCGAGTAGCAGGCGTGCATCGTGGTAGTTAGGACTTTGATTTAAAAGTGATTTGAGAACCGACCTCGACTCAGAGTACTTTTTTGCATGAGCAAGAGCACCGGCTTCGATCAGTTTGTCATCGGGATTCATGGCGGCAATGTGTTGCTGAAGTAAGAAGGCATCTTCGCCTTTCGTCATGGTGAATTCCGACTTATACTCATTGCGAACGGAGTCGAGCTTATTATTCAAAAAGGCAAACTGGCTTTTACTTTGAAAATCTTTGAGCTTGACCCGAAGCTCTTGCGCACGCGCGGCATCGTTCAAGGGCGTCATATCAAGGTCAGCATTGATTTCATAAAGTTGATCGTCTGCCAACAAGAGCTTTCCGTTGATGTAATCATTTACCGAGTTCTTTACCCGGATGAGAGGCAGATCAAGATCACTGTTGAATAAGCTATCTGTCGATAACGCCTTTGAGATAAACGGCATGGCTGCCGGAAAATCCATTTTATTTTCTTCACTAAGATATCCCAGTACAGAAGGCGTGATGGACGACTGAATGGCAAGCGAGGAAAATACCGCGGGTTTGTTTAACAGCGGAGAGTAAACCAGGATAGGCACGTGATGCCGCGACAGGCGGTTGCCGGTTTCCATGGGTATCATTCGATGGTCTCCCGTGATGACAAAAACGGTGCGATGGAAATCAGCACGTTGTGCATACCACGCAAACAGTTTACGGAGAGATTGGTCAGTGTAAAGAAGGCACTCAAAGATATTGGCATTTTCTTCAAACTCTCCTCCCCTGCTTTTCACCAGGTTGTCAGCTAGTTTTTTACTGTTCGCATCAGGGCATTCAAATGGCTCGTGCGTTGATAACGTGAGATAACAATCCACACGAGGGCCTTGTTCACCTTGAATGCTTTGCGTGCCTGCCAAAAATAATTGATCATCCTTATAACCCCAGTGCGTATTGGAGCTTGTGGCCTCGATTGAATTCGGGAAGTTGGAGGCGTTGATAAACTTGTCGAGATCCTGATGCTGCAAAAACAAATCAAGGTTGTCGAAATTGGGATTGCCACCATAAAAGAAATTGGTGTGATATCCTTTTGTCTTCAGTAATGTAAAAAGTGTTTGGTGTAGCGGCATGTTTTGCCCCAGGTTCATGAAGCCGTTGTCACCATACGGCAACGAACCAAACACACTCGGCACCACACCAAATGTGCGGCCTGCATTGCTCAACCCATTTTTCCAATACAGACTCTTTTGAATGAGCGAATCAAGAAATGGAGTGAACCCGGCATACTTGCCATTGAGAACAAAATCACTTCCCAATCCCTCCACAATTACAAAAACAAAATTGGGTAGCGAGTCAGTTTGCGACATATATCCTTTCCATGGATTCCGATATTCCACCTCATGCAGAAAGGGATAACCTTGAAGTGCTGCACGGTCATTGGTTTCGTGATCGGCCTTTCTCCAATCTGTCAGCAGGTAAAGAATTCTATTTTCATGGTTCGCGTGATTTCCACGCAACACATGAGCCAATGAGAATGGAAAACTTATGAACCCAAGGACTGCGGTAGCTACCAAAGCGAAGCGCGTAGCCTGCAGGGTGATTCGTCCAAAGAGATAATTCAGTATTACGAAAAAAGAAATCGCGAATACTGCATACCACACCACCTTTGCTTCTAACACTCCGGAGGCCGAGGCGGTCAGAAGTACTTCTTGCAGGGAGTAGCCGAACAAGTCTGCTCCAAGATTTTGCCCCGTGGTTGCGAAGTAGAGCTCAGTGAGTAAGCTTGAAAGAAGTGCAAGCGAATAGCAAACAGCGGCAAAAAAGATGGCGGCCCGCGGCCATTTAAAATCAATAATTCCGGACAAACAAAAAATAACAAACACAACACTTAATCCAGCGATAAGGTCGGAACCGACACGATGTATTTCAAATGAATGACCGTTGAAAACCTGATACAGCGGCAGGCACAACCACGTCAGCAAAAATGCCAGAGTGATTTTAGTCAAGCCATTATCGACAATTATTTTCATGCTAAGCGGTGGCTACTGGTGTGGTTGTTTTTGAAAATCCCTGCCGGTTCATTTCTCCCCAGTTTCTTTTTCCGCGCCAGAAGTCGATGTTGCCTTTGATGGACCAGTACACCACGCGCGGATGAAACAAAAGGGGCTCAAGCAGCGAGACACCTATTAACTTTAATATTTCCTTCCTGCGTGTGTATTTGTGGTAAGTGATCTCCTCGGCATACATCGTTAATGCAGCGATCAGAAATACAAATGCCTCAATCGTAACCAGGAGAAGCAGGAAGTAAGTCCAGTTGATCTTACCGATAGCTAACAGGAATGCGAAATAAAGAAGGCCGGAGGTTTCGACAAATGGTGACAACCATTCATATAAGAACCAGTAGGGATAACTAATCAACCCCATCAATCCATAGCGTTTGTTGAAGAGGAGCTTGCGATTGTACCACAGTGTTTCGAAAGTGCCGCGTGCCCAACGGTTTCGTTGGCGTCCGAGCAGCTTATTATCTTTCGGGACTTCCGTCCAACACAAAGGGTCAGGAATGTATGCCACTTTATAGCGTTGGCCTTGTTCGTGCATGTATTTGCGCATGCGGACGACCAGTTCCATATCTTCGCCAACCGTTTTGGTGTTATAACCTCCGCAGCGGATGGCCACATCCCGTTTGAACAAGCCGAATGCACCGGATATCAGGAGTAATCCATTCAACTTGCTCCACGCCATCCGCCCAAGCAGAAATGCACGCAAATATTCGAGCACTTGAAAACGAGGCAAGAGCTGAGATGGCAACTTCACCCGCACCAGGCGACCGTCTTCCACCACACACGAATTGGCAATCCGCACCACGCCACCGGAAGCAATCACTTTTTTGTCATCCAAAAATGGTTTCACCATTCTCAACAAAGCATCGGGCTCAATAATGCAATCCACATCAATACACGCAACCAAATCATTCTTTGCAAAATTCAACCCCGCGTTCAACGCGTCAGCCTTGCCACCGTTTTCTTTGTCAATAATTAAAAGCTTCCCAAAAGCCTGGTTCCTGGAGCGATAAATTGCTCTTATGTTTTTTGTTTGAAGTGGTTGTGCATGAAATTCGTCCGCTACCTCAAGATCAAAGACTAGTTTAAGGCGCGTGAGCGAGTCATCCGTGCTACCATCGTTCACTACAATTACTTCAAATTTGTTGTACGCAATAGACAATAAGGATTTCACATTGTCGATAATGGTGAGGCCCTCATTGTAAGCAGGTGCCACCAATGAAATACCTGGCGCCATCGGTGAAGAAAGGGCTGCCTGGTAGTCAACAAATGAATTTTTTTTGAGGTATCCTCGCATCTCGAACAACGAGATCACCGCGAGCACGAGGTAGAACGCTGCCAGGGAGGTACCGTAAATAGTGATGATCAGATGAAGAAAATAATTAATTTGGTCAGCCATAGCTTAAAACATTTGCAAGGTGGATAGGAAGGTTGGGCCGGGTTCATCGGCACCCGTTGTGGCCAGTATTAAATTGGCTTTTCGTTGGATTGAAAATTCAGGATGAAAGCGATAACGATCCACAAAAGCGCTTACCCGATTGAAGTCATTCGCCTGTTGCAGATAATGAAGAATCAGCATGCTGGTTTCGGCACATCCCCAATAAGTGTTAATCATACCAGCTACTTCATTTATATAGTGATACTCTTTTAAATAGGTGAGCGTTTTTAATGCCTCCACAGCCTCTGACTTTCTGCCCTGAAGTAAATCAGCAAGCGCTGGCACCGATGAGGTCTGTCGGAATTCTCTTGTTAAAGCAATAAAAAACAGCACAACCTCTTCGCGGTGATGATGAAACCATTTAGCAAAATGAGGTAGCTCTGCCGGATTGTATTTGGCAAGGTGGTGGTGAATCATCAGCTGCATCCATCCTGTTAATTCAAAATCTATTAATTCAAGCCCTTTGAATGGCTCTTGCTTATCCAACAATACGATCGCGGTAACCAACTCATTGCGCAAGGTTTTGTTCTTCGTTCGTAAGAGAAGGTACTTAAAGACATTCAAGATATTTTCGGAATAATGGTTCATAGCCGCAAGCTCACGCACACCCTCCACCTGTTTTTTCCAATTCCGGTTTGCTAATTTTTGTTGAGAATGTTCCACCAGGTTTAAATCATGATAGAGTTTCATGATCACGTTCGCGCTATCACCAGTCAAGTCATTTTTAAGATACCTCAGGTGATCAATCAAAACCTGGCGTTTGAACGGGCTATTCCCTATCAATGCGACAAGTTGTTTTATTTCTTTCCTCCACTGCAAGCGCGTGCGTTCTACCACTACCAGCGATCCAAGCTGGGGCACCACACTTCGCAAGAACCATTCCTTTTCCTGGTCCATCCATATTTTCCTGAATCGTTTCACAAACACCAATGTGATAAACACGATCGCCATAGCTGCCAGGCCTGCCGACAGTTGCACCAAGAATAAATGCTCCGCTTCAAAATTTTGAATCCATTCCAGTCTGTTCATAAGGTTTACTATTTAGTAATTGGTTTATCCGCTGGACGAGCGTGGCGGGATCAAATGGTTTCGCGAGGAAGTCGTTGGCTCCAAGCTCAAAAGCTTTCTTAACGGTGATATCAAGGCTTTCTGAAGACAACATGATTACCGGTGTAGTGAGCTTTAGTTTCTGCCGTATGTAATCAAGAAGTTCAAGCCCACTATGGTAAGGCATATACAAATCCAACACCAGCAGATCGAAATTTTCATCTCTTACCAACCGCATCGCCTCTTTGCCATCTGCAGCAATGGTTACGTCTCCACCTTTGTCTTTCAACAATTGCATCTGGATAATTTTTGCCAGAAATTGATTGTCATCGCAAGCAAGTATTTTCATGTATGGTCCCTTTGTTCAGTCACAAATGTAGTTTCCCAGTATGCCCGCCCCCGTTTTATTCGACCAACCCGACTCGGCTTATCGATGAATCAGAAATTACAATCGACAAGAAAAAGGTGAATGGTTTGGGCTCAGCGCCATGTGGAAAGTGAACTAGGTCAAAAAGAAAACTTATTGTGGTAACCAGAAGGGACGCGGGCATTAACACCCGCAAAAAAATCGGTCGCAGCTAAGTTGTATTTCAATCAGCATAATAGGAACTACGTGACATGAAAACGGGTAGAAAAAATTCCTTCACTCAGGCAGCTTCCTGAATTTCATTTCCCTTCAACACCTTGCCGGCATACTGCACTATTTTGGCTTTGAGTTCTTCCGGCTGAAAAGGTTTTGAAATAAAATCTGTGAAGCCTTTGGCCTGCGCCCTCGTTTTTTCTTCGGGAAGCACAGAAGCAGAAAGAGCCAGGATAGGCACCGCCTGGTAATATGGTTGATTGATCTTTCGGATCTCAGATGTAGCTTCGAAGCCGTCCATCGCAGGCATTTGGAGATCCATCAAGATGGCATCAAATTTTTCATGCCGTGTAGCTTCGATAGCTTGAAGTCCATTTTCTGCAATGGTCACTTTCATTCCCCACTTCTCCAGAAAGTTGGTGACCACTACCTGGTTGATTTTATTATCCTCCGCCACCAGGATGGAAAGAGGGCGGGTAACTATTTCCTTTGCTTCGGTCTCCGTTTGGGCATTCTGAACACTGGAAGCAGTGCAGCGCAATTCAAAATAAAACTCCGAGCCCTTTCCTGGCACACTATTCAATTGAATTTCACTACCCATTAACTGCAGCAACTTTTTTGATATCGAAAGACCAAGTCCGGTGCCACCGTATTTTCGGGCCACATCGGCTTCCGCTTGTGAGAAGTTTTCAAAAATTCTTTTTTGTTTTCCGGGTGCGATGCCAATACCGGTGTCTTTCACTCCGAAGTATAAAAGATATTCGTCTCCGTTTTGTTCCAAAACTTTCGCACTCACAGATACCGATCCTTGATTGGTGAATTTGATCGCATTGCCGATGAGATTGTTGAGCACCTGGCCCAATCGGGTGGGATCTCCGCAAATGGAGGCAGGGATCCGCTCGTCCAGTTGGCAACTGAATGAAATCTCCTTTGATTTTGCCCGGGGCGCGGACAATGCCACAAACTTTTCAACAATGGACTTTACATTAAAAGGAATGTGCTCGATCTCCATTTTGCCTGCTTCAATTTTATTATAGTCGAGGATATCGTTAATCAGGGTCATCAGATTTTGACCGGAAAATTTCAGGAGTTCAAGGCTTTGAGTCTGATCCGCCCGCGGATTTTCATCCATCAGCAAATTGGTCAGGCCGATGACCGCATTCATGGGAGTACGTATCTCATGGCTCATTGTGCTGAGAAATAAACTCTTTGCCCGGGCCGATTCTTCCGCTTTCAATTTTTCTTCCCTCAGTTGTTCTTCAAACTTCTTTCGTTCGGTGATCTCGCGCACACTGGATTGAAACGTAAGTATCCTTCCATGCTCATCAAAGATTGGCTTCGATAAAGCTTCTACCCAGATCAACGATCCATCGCTCTTTCGAAGCTGGTTCTCGGTTCGTGTTGACTGTCCTTTCAGGATCAAGGGTATGTATTGCTCTTTCAATACCTGCGCCTGTTCCGGTGGCATCATCTCAAAAGGAGAAAGACCCATCAGCTCTTCCGGCTCATACCCCAGCACTTCTTTGGAAGAGGGCGATACATAAATACATCGTGCCGACTCATCGGCTTCAAATATGGTGAGCAAGTCTTTTGAGTTGGTCGAGATCAGTTGAAAGAGGCGCTGTGACTCCTCCAACTTATCTTCTGCTTGTTTTCGCTTCGTGATATCTTCAAGGGTGCCCACGTACCCAATGAAATTTCCGCGCTCATCGTAGTAAGGAGAGGCATGACTTTTCACCCATCGCGTACCTTTCTCTGAATTTTGAAACCGGAATCTTAGAGCAAAGTCAGTCTTACTGCTAAATGCATGTGCCCACCGCTTCAAAAACTTTTGGCGGTCCTCCGGGTGAATGGCGGCTACCCAACCGAAGTCATAACCCTGCGCTTCGCTGATGCCGACAATGTCGCGCCATTTCTTGTTTACATAAATTCCTTTCCCTGTTTCATCCGTTTGGAAGATTCCCACTGGTGATCCTTGTGCCAGCGACATGAACCGTCTTTCGTTTTCCGAGATTTTCTGCTTGGCTGCTTCAAGATGATGAATGTTTAAGCGCAGGTTCAGCAGGTTCATCACCTGGTTAGCAATGATTTTCAACGCAGACAGTTGTTCATCGGTAAGGCTTCGTTGTTTCAAGTCCATCACGCACACCGTGCCAAGACGAAATCCGGAAGAGGAAACCAGGGGCACCCCTCCATAAAATTTTATAAACGGAGGCCCCATTACCAGCGGGCTGTTTTTGAATCGCTCATCCTGCGTGAGATCGTTGACGATCAATTCGTGCGCATGCTCAATGGTGTGGTTGCAAAAGGAAAGAGAGCGCGGTCCTTCTTTAATGGTCACTCCTACGCTGGCTTTGAACCAAACACGCTCCTTGTCCACGAAACTAATCAGTGCGAACGGAGTGCCACACACTTGCGCAGCGAGTTTAACCAGATCATTAAAATCATTTTCGTTTTTTGTATCCAGGATATTATAGAAATGCAGCTCCTTGAGCCGAGCTTGTTCTGATAAAAGTCCACTTGACACGTTGCTCTTTTCCATGGTTAAATAATTAACATGGCAAAAATACAGCGCCTCTAAGCAACGGAACTCCGATTGAAGCGAGGTTCACCTTTCAGAAAGAAACGTTAAACGCCTTGCATGATGTGATTGGTCGAGCCGTTGACGTCTTGATCGAATATTTGCAAAGGACTGCAGTTTGCCATAATAAGCCAAGCGTATGCTCGCCTGATAAAAATCATGTTTTCGATGAATCTGGTCAGTGCTTCGATGAATCTTTTTTTTGAGAATTGCTGAGTTGTCAACTTGCATCCAAAATCAAACGAACGAAGCAGCTATGTACGGAATTGTAAATAAGGCCATTGAAGACCTGATTACCGAAAACTATGGCGCCACCAGGTGGAAGAAAGTAAAAGAAAGAAGCAGGGTGGACATTGACTTCTTCCTCAGTAATGAACCGTATGATGATGACGTTACCTACAAACTGGCAGTGGCAGCAGCGGCAGAATTGAATATGCCGCTGGGAGATGTATTGCATTCATTCGGAGAATGGTGGGTGCTAAAGACCGGCAAAGAGAAATACGGAGCTCTGATAGAAGCCGGAGGAAAAAACCTCAGGCAATTCCTGATCAACCTGCCGGCCTTTCATAACCGTCTTGTGCTGATCTATCCAAACCTAACGCCACCCGAGTTCAAGATTACCGACCTGACTGAAACAGGCTTATGCCTGCACTATATTTCAAAGCGCCAGGGACTACAGGACTTTGTAAGAGGATTAATTAGTGGGCTCGGAAAAATGTACACCACGCCTGTTGCAATTGAAATGGTTGAATCGAGAGTAAACGGAGATGATCACGAAATTTTCAAAATAAACTGGGATTGATTTATCGTCTTATGGAATCGTTTCACCTTCATCGCGAGAAATCTAATAAGCTGTTTCCATTCTTTATTCTTATTAATGAAGACCTACGGGTGCTTGATTATGGTGAGAGTCTGAAGAAATTGATTCCACAAACGCATGATCTCTATGTAAAACAACTCTTCACGCTCGTTCGCCCCGGAACTGAGGCCCTTGAGTTTGAAAGTTTGAAGGAAGCCACCGATATGCTGGCAGTCATAAAACTGCATGATGCCAAGGGCACTGCTCTGCGTGGGCAATTCGAAATATTGCCGGAAAACCAACTACTTTTCGTTGGGTCACCCTGGTTCAATTCTATTGAGGCTGTTCACGAAAGTAACCTAAGCCTCGCAGACTTTGCTTACCATGATCAACTGGTGGACTTGTTGCATTTGATAAAGTCCCAGGAGATCACCACAGGCGAATTGAAGCAGTTGCTGAAAACCGTAAGTGACCAGAAAAACCACCTGCTCAACAATGAACGCACGTTGAAGTTGCTTTCACAGATAGCCGAAGACAATGTAAATGCGGTGGTGATCTCCGATGTGACCGGCAATATTATGTGGGCCAACCACAGCTTTTCGAAAATGACCGGGTATTCACCAAATGAATACCTTGGCAAGCGCCCCGGAAAATTATTGCAAGGAAAAAATTCCAACCAGGAGATCATCGCCTATTTAAAAAATCAAGTTCACAATCAGCAGCCCTTCACGGCCGAGTTGATTAATTATACCAAAGAAGGCAAGGAGTATTGGGTGCGATTGCAAGGGCAACCCTTCGTTGATGAGAAAGATGAATTCTCGGGCTACTTTGCAATCGAGGAAAACATCACACGCGAACGTGAGATACAAGACAAGCTGCTTGATTCAGAACGCAAGTTGCGCCTGGCCCTGGAAAAAATTGGAGACAATGTGTGGGAGCATGATTTTGTAACTGACACCACTAAGTTTTCGAGGGATAACAACGAATTCATTGGCTCCAAAATTCCCTCAGAAAAAAATCAGGCCAGGCAATGGTGGTCGCACGTTCACAAGGACGATGTACAAACACTTATCGAGAATGACCGGAAGGTGAGGTCGGGGGAATGTGATTCACATAGCCTGCGCTACCGGATGATCCGGGAGGATGGCGCAGTGCGCTGGGTGCTTGATCGTGGCGTGGTCATTGAAAAAGACGCTGGAGGATTGCCGCTGAAAATAATTGGCACGCACACCGACATTACCAAAATAAAGGAAACTGAAGCAGAACTGGCCAACCGCGTCAGCCAATTCAAGTCGCTGTCTGAAAATATCCCGGGAGTGATCTACGAGTATGTTTTCAAGAAAGATGGTTCGGAGTACATGCAATATGTGAGCCCTTCGATGGAAACTGTGTTTGGCATTTCAGCAAAAGAGTTTCAGGAAAATTCCAGCAAGTACATTCACCCTGAAGATGTTGGAAAAATCCGCATGGAGAATGCCAAGGCGAAAATAACATTGCAACGATTTAATGTAGAAGCTCGCCTGGTGCTACCAGATCAAAGAATCATCTGGCACCAGGCTTCCTCTGCGTTTGCGCATCAAACGGAAGAAGGCGATTTGATATTCACAGGCATTATGCTGAACACCACCGATCGCAAGAACGCTGAAGATGCACTAAAGGTCAATGAAGAAAAATACCGGAACATCATCTCAAACATGAATCTTGGCTTGCTGGAAGTGACGCCCGATGATACTATTACGTTTGCCAATGATTCGTTTGGAAAATTAACCGGGTATTCAGTAAGCGAACTGATAGGTAAAAAAGCGCACGATCTCTTCCTGGTGGATCAAGTAGAAAGGGAAAAAGTAGCCAGTAAAACAGAAATCCGGCAAAAGGGATTTTCGGACGCCTACGAGGTACGGATGTACGATCGCAACAAGCAACCGCACTGGGTAATGATCAGTGGCGCACCCCGCTACAACGACAAGGGTGAATTCGTTGGTTCCCTGGGAATTCACATCGATGTTACCGAACAAAAGAAATTGCAGGACCTGCTGATCAAGGCAAAAGAAGAGGCCCTGCACCTGGCCAGCGTGAAGGAACAATTCCTCGCCAACATGAGCCATGAAATTCGCACACCTCTCAATGCAATTATCGGCATGGTGCGTGAATTGAAGTATTCCAACCTCGACCCGGAACAAGCAAAATATGTTCGGAATGCTGAAATATCAAGTGATCATTTACTGTCGCTTATCAACGACATTCTTGATCTCTCCAAGATCAGTTCAGGAAACCTCGAACTGGATCACTGTCAATTTCTGTGTAACGATCTCTGCGATGAAGTAAAATCAATTACGCAAAAGCTCGCGGATGACAAACGCATTGATCTGATCTTTGAAAACAAATTGATCGACAACAGATCCTATTTTGGAGACCCCGGGAGAATCCGCCAAATCATGATCAACGTAATCAGCAATGCGGTAAAGTTTACGGAAAAGGGATTTGTGAAAATTACTTGTGAAAATGGCAAGGCAAATGAAACCAATGACGAGTTGGTCATTTCCGTGATGGACACAGGAATCGGAATGGACGAATCTTTTCTAAAAACAATCTTTGACAAATTCAGCCAGGAGAACACATCTGTTCAGCGAAGGTTTGGAGGCACTGGATTAGGCATGTCGATCACAAAGCAATTGGTTGACATGATGCATGGATCCATTGACGTAAAAAGTGAAAAAGGAAAGGGCACCGAATTCGTAATCAGGTTATGGCTGGAAAGGAGCAATGAGGGGATTGGTTCGAAAGCATTCCCGTTGCCTGAAGACATATCATTAGCAGGCAAACGGATATTGGTAGTGGAAGACAATGAGATGAACCGGCTCGTAGCCAACAGCCTGCTGGTGAGAAACAAGATGGTGGCTTCATTCGCAGAGAATGGAAGAATAGGAGTGGAAAAAGCTTTGGCCGAAAAATTTGACCTGATACTAATGGACATGCAGATGCCCGTAATGGATGGCGTTGAAGCCACACAGGAAATCCGGCTAAAAGGCATTACCACTCCTATTGTCGCGCTGACAGCCAATGCTCTGAAAGCAGAAATTGACAAAGCGCTGCAAGCCGGAATGGATGACTTTGTTTCAAAACCATTTGAGGAGGCAGTGCTGTTACAAAAAATGAAGAACGCCCTTCAGAAAACCTTGCAAAACATCAAAAGCAAGCCCACACAAAAGAAAGAAATTGCATTTACTGAATCATCCACGATTATTGATGAGACATATCTGGACTCAATATCCGGAGACAATGATGAATTCAAAAAACAGATTTTTCAACTATTTCAAAAGCAGTCATCTGATTTTGTAGAGCAGGCCGACACGCTTCTAAAAGCTCAGCTGTGGAAAGAACTTGCCTCACTGGCCCATCAATTTAAGCCACAAGGTTCGTACCTGGGAGCGAGTGGTCTTACCACGCTTATTTCGGTGGTTGAAGCCGAAAGCAGAGGCAATAAAAATGAAGAAGTAATTGCCGACCATCTGGCGCAGGCACGTCAGTGGATCGAGAAAATCAACCGGGAGATTGATTCCCGCCTGAACCCAAAATAACCTACGATTCCCTCCGATTCCATCGGTTTGCTCCTTGAAATTTTTAGTCTCACTCCATGCCCGTTTCATCGATATAATGCCGGGTTGATCGAATAAAAAAAAGCCCGGCCCTTCTTCCCTCTACTTTTGAGCCATCAAACAAAACGCAAGTAAGTATGATGCTCAAAAGAATAACAGATATCCTGGTTTCGGCAACCGCCCTGCTGCTGCTGTCGCCAATGCTTGTGGTGATCGCGATCATTATCAGGCTGGAGTCAAGAGGTCCCGTCCTTTATGGCGCACCGCGTGCAGGAAAAAACTATCGGACATTCAAGCTGCTCAAGTTTAGAACCATGGTGGTAAATGCGGATGCCAAACTGAAGTCGCTTCAACATCTGAATTTGTATGGTGGCAGCTCGGCTTCAGCAGGCATCATGGAATGCAATGCATGCGATCACAAGGATACGGAGTGTGTGATGATGATCACCAAAGAGGGCCGTTATGTATGCGAACATACCCTGAAGTCATCAGCAAATACAGAGTCGGCATTCTTTAAAATCAAAGATGATCCACGCATCACACGTTTTGGAAAATTCCTGCGCAACTCTAGCCTGGATGAATTACCTCAATTAATAAACGTACTCCGTGGCGACATGTCACTGGTGGGAAACCGTCCTCTGCCATTGTATGAAGCTGAAAAACTGACTACCGATGAAGCTGCCCTTCGCTTCATGGCGCCTGCCGGCATCACCGGTTTGTGGCAAGTAACCAAGCGTGGCCGCAAAGGTGAAATGTCTGAAAAAGAGAGAATCGATTTAGACAAAAAGTATGCAGAAGAGCATTCGTTTTGGCATGACATCAAACTCATATTCAAAACTTTTCCGGCACTATTTCAAAAAGAAAATGTATAACCAAACAATTTAAAATTCACAATTATGAAACTAGCTTTTATTGGAACCGGGTATGTTGGCCTTGTGAGCGCCACCGCATTCGCAGAAATGGGTAACGATGTTACTTGTGTAGATGTTGATCAAGCTAAAGTAGACAAGCTTAGTAATGGCAAGCTTACCATTTATGAACCCGGTCTCGATGATCTTTTCCTGCGCAACATTCGCGAGCATCGTTTGAGCTTTACCACCAAGCTGGAGGAAGCCGTAAAGAAGAGCACAATTCTTTTCCTTACGTTGCCTACACCTCCCCAGGAAGATGGCTCCGCAGATCTTTCGTATGTGATGAACGTAACGAATCAGCTTGCTTCGATGCTCGACACCTACAAATTGATTGTAACAAAAAGTACAGTTCCTGTTGGCACTGCTGACAAAATCAGAACTGCTTTGGAAACAAAAGGGCTGCGCAGTGGGGTTCACTTTGATGTGGTGAGCAATCCCGAATTTTTGCGCGAAGGTTCGGCCGTGCAAGATTTCATGAAGCCGGAACGTGTGGTGATTGGCACGCGCAATCCTGCCGCAGCCGAGTTGATGCGTAGTTTATATGATCCGTTTGTTCGCAATGGAAACCCAATCATCGTAATGGACGAGCGTTCATCCGAGTTGGTGAAGTATGCATCCAATGGTTTCCTCGCGATGAAGATTAGCTTCATCAACGAGATCGCCAATTTGTGCGAGGCAGTTGGTGCTGATGTGGAGCGCGTACGCCAGGGCATGGGCAAAGACAGCAGAATTGGTACTCAGTTTTTATACGCGGGGTTGGGTTATGGTGGAAGTTGCTTCCCCAAGGATGTTCAGGCATTGGCCCGCACCAGCAAAGAGTTTGACTATAACTTTCAAATCCTGAATGCAGTGATGGATGTGAATGAGAAGCAGCGGGAGAATTTGTTGGAGAAGATTGTGGAACGCTTCGATGATTTGACGGGCAAACAATTTGCGGTGTGGGGTCTTGCTTTCAAACCCAATACCGATGATGTGCGTGAGGCCCCCGCATTGTGGTTGATTGAGCAGTTGGTGAACCGAGGTGCAAAAGTTACTGCTTATGATCCAGAAGGCCTGGAGAATGCACTTCGCTCATTGAAAGTAGAGATCAAATGGGCTGTCGATAGAAATGAAATCCTTGACGGAAGTGATGCATTGGTGATCTGCACGGAGTGGAATGAATTCCGTAATCCGGACTGGGAAATTTTGAAAAGCTCACTGAAGAATAAAATCATCTTCGATGGCCGCAATCTTTTTGACTCCGCAAAAGTGGCAGAGCTTGGATTTGAATATTATAGCATCGGGCGTCCATACGTTCAGCCTTCTATGAACGCTGAACTGCCGGTTTATAAAATGGCAGTGTAAGATGCAAAAGATAGTGTTTGTGTTGGGGTGTTTGGTTATCCTGGGGCCTTGTGCCCCGGGGTTTTCCCAGGAAAATAATCTTCCACGGATGGAAACAGTGATGGAAGCTGCACTGACTTACAGCCCGCTGGTGAAAACGCAAGACGCCTCCGTTCACAAACAAGAAGCGGAGTTGAAACGCAATAGCAAACTATGGTTGCAGTCGCTGCAACTTCAGGTTGGATCGCAATACAACAACTATATTACTAATGAGAACGTGTCTATTCCGGTATTTGGTGCTCAGACAGGAGTCATCGTTCGCTTTTCAATTTATGATTTGATCTCCCGAAAAAATATTGTCGATCGCTCGCGTTGGGAAGTGGAGGAAGCAAAGCAAAGAACGGATCAACAGCGTGTAGTGATTCGTCAGATGGTGATCAGCGCGTATCAAACCGCAGTTAAAAATCAGAATTTGTTGCGTGTGTGCAATGAGCGAGTGGAAGCTGCTGAGAGCCATATCATGATGGCGGAGCAGGAGTTTAAAACAGGTGACATACAAGTATCAGAACTTTCGCGCGTAACGCAGATAGCAGGACAGGCGAAGATGGAATTGGAGAAGGCAAAAGCGGAGTATTACGAAGCATACTATTTATTGGAAGCGCTGATCGGAAAAAAACTTTCAGAAATCTGACCACCGCTTCATGACATTGCTCGACTTCATAAAGTTACTACTCACCTACAAGAAGTGGCTCATCATTTTACCACTTGTTGTCGCTTCATTGGTTTTTGCATTAACGATGCGCCAACCGAAAGAATATACCTCTCAGGCATTGCTCTACACAGGCGTTGTTCCTACAAGCGATGGCACGATGAATGTGCAGGCGCGGGTTGATGTATTTGCCGTAAACAACGCGATCGATAACATTCAAACCATTTTAACAAGCCGGCAGGTGCTGCAGGAAGTGAGCTATCGCATGATTGCCCGTCATTTGTTTCGCATCAAATCAAATTCAAAGACAGTTGAAAAGTCTATCATAAAGTTTTGGGAGGAACGCCAGGATGTAATTAAGCTGATGTCATCATTCAATTCAGAAGAAGAATTGTTTCATGCATTGAATGAAAAAAGTTTGGAATTACCTGTTCGCTGGTTGGTGGAAGATGAAGTGAGTATATACTCAACAACAAAAATAAAAAGTGGATTGAAAGTAAAACGCAGTGGTTCTTCTGATTTGCTTGAAGTACAATTTGTAAGCAACGAAGCATCGATCGCAAATGAAACTTTGACTTTTTTGATTGATGTATTTACAAGACGATTTAAAGACTTAAAGAAATCAGAAGTAGGTTCTATGGTAGCCTTCTTCGAAAAAGAAGTTGCCAAAGCTGCTGAGCGCCTTGCAAAGTGCGCAGAAGATATGAAGAACTTCCAGGTGAAAAACCGCGTGATCAACTATTATGAGCAAACGCACCTCACAGCTATTGAGACAGAACATTTGAATGGACAATACTATGACGAGCTGATGAAGCTCGCTGCCTCCGAGCAAGCTTTTCAGGATTTGAAAGCAAAACTTGGAAACCCCTATGAGCAAGCCTTATCGAGTGAAGAGATCATTCGCAGCCAACATCAGATATCCAACCTGATGACGAAAAAACAACTGATCAATCCATCTGACAAACAATTTGAGGCGCTGGCTGATTCAATTTCAAAAGCAGAAAACAAACTCCGTGCGTCAATCAATCGTCTGTACATCGATGGGCGCACCGAAGAAGGGGTTTCAAAAAAAAGAAATATTAAAACAATGGCTGGATCAGTTTATCGCATTGTCGGAAGCACAGGCCAGGGTGGTGGTGATGGAAAAACGAAAAGTGAGTCAGGAGAAGGAATATGATTTCTTCGCACCGCTTGGCTCTGTGCTCCACAATTTTGAAAGACAAATGGACGTTGCCGAAAGAGAATATCTTGATCTGCTTCATAGCCTGAACCAGGCGCGTCTTCGTCAGCAGAGCACAGAATCGTCAACAACACTTGCTACGGTTGATCCACCCACCTCTCCTTTGAAACCTGAACCGTCCAAAAGAAAATTGCTGGTAGTGATCGGTTGGTTGGGAACGATAATGTTGATCATTGGCATTATCATTTTTGTGGAATATTTTGATAGCACATTGCAAAGCCCCGAGCGTGCGGAAAATAAAACAGGGTTAACTGTTATTGGGGCACTCACAAAAGATCTTGAAAGTAAATCCGGAAAGCTTGCGCAGGCCAATTTGCTTTTACGCTATGTGGCAAACATTGGCAATGATGAAGTACAAAAGAAAATCTTGTTTATACACAAGAATGAATCGACTGAAGGTGAGTGGGGTTTACATTTTGCTGAATTGCTTCACAATCAAAATCAGAACATTGCTTTGGCAGGTCAAGTGCCGGCATCTCACAATGGATTTCCTGTTTTGAATGTAGATGATCTAAAGCAAAAGAAT
Organism: uncultured Ohtaekwangia sp.; assembly: GCA_964510765.1. GTDB lineage: Bacteria > Bacteroidota > Bacteroidia > Cytophagales > Cyclobacteriaceae > ELB16-189. Next base: position 33,854 of record CAZECP010000034.1, read on the forward strand.
TCTTACGATACAGTGATTGCTTCGCTTCCATCTCTGGCAAATGCATCTAATGAAATTAAGCTTTTGAGAAGCGTGGATGAAACGGTAATAGTAGTTGCCGGTGAACATACCTGGACATCTGCCGACAACCAAACAATCTCTTTGCTTGAAAAAATCACATCCAAAAAACCTTACCTGATGCTTACCGGAATTGAAGAGAGACGATTGGAAAATTGGCTGGGTGAATTGCCGAAGCAGCGCTCGAAGTTTAGAAGGCTGGTTAAGAAAATCATTAAGTTTCAATTTAACTGATATGGCGACCCATGAATTTGACATCGTTTGTGTAGCACAACCCGCGTGGGATGGTCCGTATGCAAAGTCAACGGTTCTCTTGATGAAAGAAATCGCGAAACATCATCGAGTATTGTATGTTGACTACGCTGCTACGTGGAAAGACTTTTTTGTCGCTCTGATCAGAGGTGACTACAAAAAAGTGCTTCGCATGCTAGGACTCCGGAAGCGCTTGAAAACGATACACTCGAAGTCAAAAAAAATTACGGTGCTCACGCTCCCGCCCATGCTGCCGCTAAATTTTCTACCTCCGGGCTTGTGCTACAATATTCTCAATAAGTTGAACGGATGGATTGCACATTTTTCAATTCGCAAAGCGATGCAGAAACTACAATTCAAGCAACCCGTGGTGATTAACGCATTTGCTCCCGGCCTTGGATTGGGACTCCTTAAAAAATTGCACGAGCGTGCTACTTTATATTATTGTTATGATGAGATATCCCAGGCAGCGTGGAATAAAAAACATGGCGGTGAATTGGAAAAAAACTTTGCAGAGAAAGCAAATGGCGTGATTGTTTCTTCTGATGCGCTGCAACACGAAAAAGCAACCTTGAATAATCACACGTTCCTGGTAAAGAATGGAGTGGATACTGAAGTTTTTCATCCGGTCGATTTTATCAGGAAAACATGCGTGAATCCGGTTATTGGATTTGTTGGAAGTCTTGATTCGCGCATCGACTACGATCTGCTGGACGAGTTGATTTCAAACTCCCCTGAGTTTCGCTTCAAATTCATTGGAAGGATAGTTGATCATGGCTTCGATAAGTTAAGATCTAAATCCAACGTAGAGTGGATACCGCCCGTCAACTACACACATCTCCCGAGATATATCCAGCAATTTGATATAGGTATTATCCCGTTTGTAAAATCTCAATTCACCGAAAAAATTTACCCGCTTAAAATCAATGAGTACCTCGCGATGGGCAAGGCAGTGGTCATGACTTCTTTTGCACCTCTTTCAGAGTTTAATCACTTGGTAGAGAAGGCAGACAGTGCAGAAATATTCAAAGACAAGATCAGAAAATGCCTCGAATCAAATTGCGCTGAGAAAATTGAGGAGCGGAAGGAGTTTGCTAAAGACAATTCCTGGCAGAAGCGGGCAGACGAATTTTGCAATATCATTGAGAAAGTTGTTTGTGAAAAATAATATGATCGCCAGGATATACAGATGGTCCATTCAGAAGCAATCACTTTGGTCGCTTGCAAGCAATGGTGTATCTGCACTTGCGGGATTACTTCTTTTTGCGCTCAGCTCATCGCGACTCAGCGCTGCTGATTTCGGAATCTGGATTTTGTTTCAAACCGGAAGCGGCCTGCTCGATATGTTTCGCGTTGGCTTGTTGTTGCCGGGATTCCTTCAATTAAGTGCAGGACGCAGAAGAAAAATAAAAGCTGAAATATTTGCTTCGGTGCAATTCAATTTCATATTGATTACAGCTGCACAAGTAATACTTTGTTGGGGTTTGTTCCTAGTTGTTCCCGGTGCCTCTCCGTGGAGTTTCTTTTTTAAAAACTATCCACTGATTATTATTTCTGGCGGTGCGATGACATTGAGCGAGTGGTGGTTTCAATCCAATATTCGCTTTCAACACATTTTCTTTGTTCGTTGTCTTAATCGTGGAGCGACTGTGCTTTCTGTTTTTCTCTTTGCCCGTGAACTGAACCAGTTTGTCTATTTACAATCGGCCGTAAATTTATTGACGAGCGTTTTGATCATTGCCCTGATTCCAATGCCGGCATTCCGGAATCACAACTACGCCCGTCATCATAAAAAACTTTTCAACTTTGGAAAGTTCTCAACACCCACTCAGCTTGCGTCCAATCTTTTGAAAAGCTCAGACACATTAATAATAAGCTACGCACTCGGCTCAGCGGCAACTGGCTTGTATGGAGCTGCTGCTAAGTTTATTGAATTTGTTGAGCTGCCCATTCGCAGTCTTGGCGCTGTGTTATTCAACAATCTCGCGAAACTGGCAAACGCTGGCAAACATCACGAAGCATTCTCAGTTGCCAGGAAGGAGATTCTTAAGACAACTCTTCGCATCATACCTATCGCGTTTATATTGGGAGTGTTCGCTCCTTTTATAATTTCCAAAATCTCTGGCGAAGCTTATTCCGCCAGTGTTCCGATTTTACGAGCCATGTCCATTTATTGTTTATTGATTCCAGCTGATAGAATTTGTGGCTTGTTGCTGGAAGCTTTCGGTCGCCCTGACTTAAATCTCTTGAAGGTAATTGTGATGCTCACGTTCAATATTTTGGGCGATGTGATTGCTGTCTATTTCTATCAATCTCCGCTCGCGGTGGCGCTTTCATCTGTAATCACTTTCTCAATTGGTATTGCATTTGGTTTCTGGATGGTCATTTTAAAAACTATTCCTCGCCAACAAAGTGTTAACTTGACCTTGGCAATCGATCATCAATAAGCATGAACAAACCGGGAGTAATTCTGGTAGTTATTATTTTGTGTGCAGCCCTGACTTACACATTGGCAACCGGCAATTGGATGCTTGGGCTTGTCATTTCAATTTTGCCTGCCATTTTATTTGGAGCCATTTATTTTTTAGGCAACCCGATGGCAGGTCTTTATCTCACGTTGGTGTGGGCGGCTGTTGGCTTAGGTGTAAAAAGATATTTACCTGCAGATTCCGGTCCAGCATCGGCACTCGGTTTGGGTGTGGATATTTTTTTGGTAGTGGCCTGGCTGAGTTTCTTTCTGAAAAATTTCTACAAAGATTTTAATACAAGCTACCTGAAAAATGGATTGATGATCGGGACGTTGATTTGGTTTGGTTATAACGTTTTTGAAATTCTAAATCCGCAAGCTCCCACATTTGTTGGGTGGTTTTATGCGGTGCGTGGAGTAGTGTTGTACATGATCTTAGTCGTGCCTTTTGCTTTGATCGTTTTGCGCGAACGAAAATATGTGGATCGATTTATTCTTATTTGGTTTGGAATTTCGCTGCTTGGTGTGCTATGGGGAATGAAACAACTTTATGTCGGCCTCGATTTTGGTGAGCTGCAATGGCTCTCTGAACCGGGTAATCGATCTACGCACTTGCTGTTTGGCAAGCTTCGCGTGTTTTCATTTTATAGTGACTCAGGCCAGTTTGGTGCAAGTATGGGCCACGCAGCAATAGTTGCCATTGTGTTAGGCATTCAGTCTGTTGGACGTGTGAAATACATTTTTGTATCCATCGGAGTTTTTTTCTTTTACGGAATGATGATTTCGGGAACACGCGGAGCGATGGCCGTTCCACTGGTTGGAGGAGTTGCTTTTCTTTTCATAAAGAAAAACTGGACCTTGCTTATTGTTGGCACTGCGGTGATTGGTCTCGCATTTGGTGCGTTAAAATATACATCGGTAGGTAGTGGAATTTATGAAGTACAACGGATGCGTACTGCCCTCGATCCAAACAATGCATCGCTGCAGGTTCGGGTTGAAAATCAGAAAAAGCTTTTTGAATACCTGAAGTCACATCCATTTGGCGGAGGTGTTGGCTCTGCCGGCTATTGGGGCTTGCGATTTAATCCCAACTCATTCCTTGCCAATCTGGCACTCGATAGTTGGTACGTAAAAATCGCTGCAGAAGATGGATTACCCGGACTGGCAGTTTTTGTAGGATTCGTGATCTATTTTCTTGTACGAGGTTATCTTCGTATTTCGGCCATGCCAGACTCTGAATTGAAAAATATCCTCATTGCTCTATACGCGGGCATTGCGGGAATAGCTGTGGCCAGCTACGGAAACCAGGTGTGGGGCCAGATGCCAACGGGTATTATCCTCTATATTTCAATGTGCATAATCTGGACGTTTTCCGACCCAAATTTTAATCGAACCAGTCAGCCGATTGGTCGAACAGGGGCTTTGGATTGATCGAATATAAAAAAGCCGAGCCCGTTTACAGGATACTTTTGAACCATGAATATTGTCATGGACTTCATAGCGGCCTACACAATCGCAGCCTCGGTTTACCTGTTGGTTTTTGCGATTGCTTCAAAGTTTCCTCGCAAAATCAGCAATACAAGTTCTTCGATCACAAACCGAATCTTGATTTTATTGCCTGTTTACAAAGAAGACGAAGTAATTCTCGAAAGTGCTCGCAAGGCTTTGTCTCTGGATTATGATCGATCAAAATTTGATGTAGCTGTAATTGCTGATACCCTGCAAGGAACAACCCGGGTTTTGCTGAACGAGATGGGTTGCATTGTAGTGAACATGAATTTGCTTCCCCGCTCAAAAGCAAAAGCCATTAACCTGGCGCTTCGCGAAATCCCAGAAGTGTATGACATCTGTGTGGTGCTTGATGCAGACAACTATTTTGCAAAGGACGCGCTCATTCAAATTAACTCTGCCTTCAATGCCGGTGCAAAGGCAATTCAATGCCAGCGTGTGGCGAAAGAAATTACGACTCCTGTTTCCGTGCTGGACGCATTGAGTGAAGGAATCAATAATTCCATTTTCCGCAAAGGCCACCGTGCTATCAATCTTTCTGCAGCATTGGCCGGATCAGGAATGGCGTTTGAATATTTCTTATTCCAGAAAGTGATGCGAAGGATTGAAGCTACCAATGGCTTTGACAAGGATCTTGAATTTGAAATTATTTCCAGCGATGTAAAAATTGAATACCTGGAAAACGTGCCTGTGTTTGACGAGAAAGTAAGCTCACTTGAAGTACTGCAAAAGCAACGCACGCGCTGGTTTGCCGCACAAGTTATCAATATCAAGAAGGGATTTTTCTTCTTCATCAAAAATCCATCTATTGATTTACTTGACAAGTGGTGGCAGATGTTTCTTCCATCAAGACTGCTGTTAATTGGATTTTTCTTCGCAGTCACCATTGTGTCAGTAATTTTTCAAAATAATTTAACTACAACAATACTCGCTGCATGCACTGTGCTTACTGCCATAGCACTTTTGATAGCAGCGCCTTTCAGGTATCTGAAAGAAAATGGCCGCGCTTTGCTGCACTTGCCGATCTCCTTTGTGACGTTGATTTTCTCGGTGTTGTCGATCGGCAAGGCACGCAAAGGTTTTATCCATACACCCCACTCACATTCAAAAGCTTAATAAAATGAGAATTGGAATTGAAGCCCAACGGATTCTGCGCACCAAGAAACACGGTATGGACATGGTGGCTCTGCAGTTGATTCGCTCGCTGCAAGAAGTAGCACCCGAAAATGAATACGTTGTTTTCGTGAAGCCTGGTGATGATGTATCCGTTCTTAGCAGTTTGCTCAATGTAAAAGTTGTTTATGTGCGGTCACTTACTTACGCTGACTGGGAGCAAATCTGGTTGCCGCTGGCGATTTTAAAACATCGCATCGACCTGATGCATTTTACCAGTAATACGGCATCGTTGTTTTGCCCGGTGCCTTATGTGCTTACACTTCATGACATTATTTTTCTTGAGAATGGCGAGAAATCTAAAAACTGGTATCAGAAACTTGGAAATATTTATCGCAAATGGATTTGTCCTATCGCCCTTCATCGTGCTGAAAAAATTGTAACCGTCTCAATTTATGAGTCAGGACAAATTTTAAAACACTTTCCGGAGGTTGAGAAAAAATTAAGAGTGATTTATAATGCAGCTGCTGAGAAATTTTCTCCTACGGCAAATAAACGCTCGTCAACGAAATTCAATCACTTGCCAGAAAGATTCCTGCTGTTTCTCGGTAATACTGATCCCAAGAAAAATACGTCCAATGTTATTCGCGCATATGCGCATTACAGAAACCAATTGAAAGGACAATTGCCTTTGGTAATTGGTGATTATCCTCGCCAACTTGTCGAAAAAATTCTGGTTAAAGAAGGCGAAGCCTATTTGCTGGATGACATCATCAGTCTCGGCTACATCCGCCAGTTTGATCTTGCCACTCTCTACAAAAAGGCAACCGGATTTTTATATCCGTCACTTCGCGAAAGCTTTGGCATTCCAATACTGGAAGCGATGGCCAGTCATTGTGCTGTCGTTACTTCTCAAACTTCATCTATGCCCGAGATTGCAGAAGATGCCGCGCTGCTTGTCGATCCAACTCACGTGATGGAATTATCGAATGCCATGTTGAAAATCGAAAACGACCACGCGCTGCGAAACAAGCTTATCGAAAAAGGCGACAGACGCGTGCTCGATTTCAGTTGGAATAAAAGTGCAAAGCAATATGCAATGCTTTATGATGGATTATGCATATCTAAATTTTTAAATAAACTATCTATTCAAAATCTATGAAAATGAAAAAGTTGTATGGGTTGGCGCTGCTGGGCATTATGACATTGTACTCGTGCAGTGATTCCGGAAATGTAACACCCCTATCCCAGGCTGAATTTGATTATCGCTCCACACAAGATGTAAGCATGAGTGTATCATTCACCGATAGCAAAGGAAATTACCTTCAGAGAATTCCTTATTCCATTTCCACATCACGAAATTTCGATAGCGCTTCCGTATTAGCAAAAGTTTCTACCGGTGTGACGGGAGCCGATGAAGTAAGCGTGAATATTCCAACGGCTACCGACACCTTGTTTGTGAAAACTGCCTATAACGGTATTCCAACCAAGTGGAAAGTGGCTGTGCAAGATGGAACGGTTGTTTGGAACAATGCGGTGGTCATAAATGAACTTTCATCAACCACTAAATCTTCTGCTTCAAGTGGTGGTCGCGTGACTGGCTTGCCCTACACGGTAAATTACATAGGAACATTTGATTCGCAAGGACGACCGAATTATCTTGAGCCAACGGGTGATGTGATTGACGCAGCATTACTTTCTCGCATAAATGCCTCATTACCCGAAACAAAAAATCTCACAACCACCAACCCGGAATATATAACAACGGACGATAAAAGTGTGGAGGTGACCGACAATGCAGATGTGTGGATTACATTTATCTCCGAAGGAGCTGGCTATTTAAATACATTGGGCTACTATGTGTATGACAAAAATTCACCTCCACAAACTGTAAACGACATTAAGAATGTAACTATCATTTTCCCGAACGCATCATTCCCTGGCAGCGGTGGCAATCTGAAATCAGGAGACAAAGTATATCTCGGAAAATTCGCACCAGGACAAATGATCGGCTGGGTGTTGTTCTCCAATGCATTCTCTGGAGGACAAGTAACCAATGGTTTGTGGCAATTGTATTCTACGCAAGCTTTGAATAGTTTCATTGCCAATCCGAATTTGCGCCAACAGAATGTATTGTTGAATGATCCGGGCTTTGGCCGCGTGATTCTTGGATTTGAAGACATCCGTAGGGACAATGCGGGGTGCGACAACGATTTTAATGATGTGCTGTTTTCAGTAACAGCCAATCCAATCACAGCTATCAATACACAAGTCCTTTCATCTCTTGAAACACCTTCCGATGCGGATGGTGATGGCGTAACCGACAAACTGGATGCTTATCCGAATGACGCGGCCCGCGCCTATGACCAATACTTTCCTGCGCAGAATTCTTATAACATTCTTGCCTATGAAGATCTCTGGCCGAGCCGTGGCGATTATGACTTCAATGATTTGGTAATGGCATATAACGTGCAACAAGTGTTGAATGCCCAGAACAAAGTGGTAGATGTGAAAATGAATTATCAACTCCGCGCAGTTGGTGGAAGCAATAAAATTGGTTTTGGTGTTCAACTTCCTGTGTCAAGTTCCAATCTAAAGCAGGCATCTATGTCTCCTGCTTATAATGGCAATTCTGCTGTTGTTAATGGCGCAGAAACAGGTCAGTCACAACTTGTATTTCCGCTCTTTGATGATGCACATCATCAGATCAAAGCATCAGGTGGTTCGTTCACTAACACAGTGATTGGCGATCCATATGTGCAGCCGGTAAACTATTCATTGAACTTGACTTTCTCAACGCCTGTATCACAATCACAATTGGGCAGCGCACCTTATAACAGCTTCATCTATGTGAATGATCGCGCGATTGAAGTGCACTTGCCTAATCAGGTCCCGACTGACAAAGCAGATCAATCTCTCTTTGGACAACATGCAGATAAATCAAATCCTGCAAAAGGCACTTACTATCTCACACAAGATAACAAGCCGTGGGCGCTGCTGATTCCTGGTACATTTGATTACCCGTCTGAGAAGCAATCTATTGAATCGTCTTACAATTATTTCTCCCCTTGGGCGGTGAGTAAAGGTGGACAGCACAAAGACTGGTACAATAACAACTCAGGATACAGAGATTCCTCGAAGATATTTTCTCATTAGTAGTTGGGTTTGTTTGTGGCCCGGTTTCCGAAAGGAGATCGGGTTTCTTTTTTATGCAAGTGAACTGACTATGACTCCTAAATAATTCACTTACTTACCAAAGGAAGTACAACTTTGAATGCAGCACCTTTTCCCTCTTTGCTTTCGAAAGAAATTTTTCCCTTTAGTAAGTGAACTGATTTTTTTACAATTGAAAGGCCGAGTCCAGGGCCATAAATAACTTGTGCGTTTGAGCCTTTATAGAATGGTCTGAATATTAAATCCTGATTTGGTTTAGGAATACCAATGCCAGTGTCGATTATTTCAATCAGTAATTTCTGATTTGATGAGGCCACAACCAGGTGTACTTTGCTATCCGCAGGTGAGAATTTTAAAGCATTGCTTAAAAGATTGGACAAGATTTTCCGGAGAAGCGCTTCATCTGAAATGATTTTTCCAGGCAAAGCCCCCACTTCGGTAACGATCCGACCTGAACTCCCCTCCGCTTCAGTTTGTCTCACGATCTCGTCAATGAGTGGAATTAATTCTACTTCCGTCAAGGAAATTTTTTCTGTTCCGAAGTTTGATCTGCCGATCATTAATATTTTGTCGAGCAAAAATGAGATATGCTCGATCTGGGTGTCAATGAGGTTTAGTTTTTCTTCAACAACGTTCTTGTTATTTGCACCTTGAAATTTTTTAGCCAGGGTTACTGACAATTTCATAACGGTAAGCGGAGTTCTAAACTCGTGGGAGGTGTTTATTATAAACTGCGTTTTGAACTCTTTCAACTTCTTTTCTTTCTTTAAAGCTCTTTCTAATTGCTGCGTTCGCTGCAAAACTTTCTGCTCTAGTTCTGTAGAATATTTTTTATGTGCCACTACCTGTTTCTTCCTCGCCAGTTCAAGCAATTTGGAACCGGTGATGTTATGATGCGTAACTACTGCCCACGTTTCCTTTCCCTTGGGCAATGGAAGCACCGTCATAGTAAACCAACGTTGCTCCGTTTTAGAGTGACAAGGATACTCCAGCATGAATTTTTGTTTCTTGCCGTCAATGACGGCTTGAATTCCTTTAAGGGCTGCCTGAGCTTCTTCTGCGTTTTTGCCTTTACTTTTTTTAAGTACTTCGAGATAATTGATACCAATCCCTGTACCGGAAGTTTTTTTTCCTTTTGGATGGTTTTGCTTTGCAAATTCGGTCCAGGCTTTGTTTACATACACAATATGACCCTCAGCATCCAGCATAGCAACATGTGAGCTTACCGAGTTAAGCACGCTTGTCGCCATCGCCCAATCGCTGGGCGATGTGCCTTTTGATTTATATGGCATAACTAAATACTGTTAGTAAGCACTTGCGGATTTTCACAGCCAAACTGAAAATTCTTATGACTTCAAGGTAACAACTAATCTTAGTAAATATTTAATCAGGCTGAAAAATTCCAGTAAATATTACTTCACCTCAGTGCTCGGTTACATAACCGTCAATTTCATTTACTATTTTTTTGATCAGTTTTTTCACTTCTCCAAAAAGAGTAGTGGTGTCTTTTTGCTGAGTAGAAGCAGCGGCTTGCTCAAGATTGTTCATCAACGCAGTAAGTGTGTTTACACCAAGGTAAGCACCTGCCGGCTTCATTTTGTGAGCCGACTTAGCCATTGAAAGAAAATCGCAGCGCTCAATATAACGCTCCATGTCGCGAAGGAAGATTGTTGATTCGTCTTTAAACGCTTGCAGCATCGCATTGATGAATGACCCGTTGCCACCCGAGACGTCATTCAGATAACTGAGATCCACCAGGGGTTTCTTCTTTGCAACTCCCTTGTTAAATTGTTCTCCTTTTAGTTCGATGGTTCTTTTAGCTGTGTTCATATGGTTTGATTTTATTGTTTTATAGTATGTTTAGTTTTGAAAAGAAATCTGAGCGGTAAGATTCTCCAATCGGAATTAACTTCTTACCGATCTGCACGAGCGATTCTTCAATCAAATCAATTTTATCGGGACGAATGATGAACGAACGGTGTACCCTTGTAAACTGATCGATCGGCAACCTGCTTTCAATAGCCTTCATGGTCGAGTGCACCAGGTATCTCGTTTTCTCAGTGATAAAATTCACATAATCTCCATATGCCTCTACCCAGAGCACATCACTCAATTTGAGGTTGATGATTTGGTCATTGGCTTTGATGAAGATGGAATTCACCTTGGAAGCGCGCTCGTCCTTAAGAGCGAGCTCAATTAGTTTTTTTGCTTCCGGGAACAGTAAGCTGTTAAAATTACGCTGAGTTGGAAGTTGTGCAGATGAGCCATCAGTCGCTGGGTCAATAGCTCCGGTGCTTTCATTGTTTGTTTTTCCGTTTTCATTTGAATAGTTCACTACCATTTGAGGTAGAATTTCTTTGTGTTCTTTTCTGAGGGCTGCCATAATTTTCGTGTTTGTTATACCAAATGTGCAGTATCAGCATAGGGAAAACATCAGCAAAAAACGGATTCTGGCAAATAGGGAAATTGCTGAGAGGGCAATAAAAAAGGGCCTTTCAGCCCATTTTTAAACA
>CAZECP010000035.1:0-28792 GCA_964510765.1 uncultured Ohtaekwangia sp.
TGATAAAGAAGGCCGGCAGCCTTATACCGAATGCGTGAATAAAGCTGTTGCCAACATCGACTGGAACCGCGCGCGCAACGAGATCGCACTGATCGATAAAGAGAATCATCAGGTGACGTATGGAGTGGATAGCATTATCACAATACTGGCACACAGCTTTCCGATGCTTGGCCGGATCGCTCGCTTCAAACCCATCTACTTTCTGTTGAGGAAATTTTATTTCTTTATCTCCTACAATCGCAAAGCCATTGCTCCGGGCAAGGTATTTGAAGGTGCCAACACGTGCACACCTGATATGAATGTGCGCTATCGGTGGGCGTACATTGTGTTTGCGTGGATGCTCACTTCGCTTATCCTTGTTTATTATTTCCGGTTGGGCGCACCACTCGTTCCGGAGTCCGGCTTTTTGCGCGAGGTGTTGGTATGTGCCGGGCAGCTTGCCTTTCAGGGAGCCGTGGTTGCTATGTTTCGCAGAGACCGTGTGATTCACTACCTGGGCAACGTGATGACCGTGTCGCTGGCCGGTGCGCTGGCTTTGTCGCCCATGTTTTTGCTGACAGGCATTGTCAAGTCCAACTTGTTTTACATCGCGTACTTTTTCATCGTGGTCACGCTGATGTTTTTTGAACACATGCGCAGGGTGAAGATATTGGAGCTGCCGTTCTTCGTTTCCGTGTCGTGGGTGTTGTATCGGTTTCTTATTTTGTTCTTTGTTATTTTATAAGACCAAACTCCGATATATGGACTTACATCAACTAAAGAACTGGAAAGGCGAAATCAACAGGCGTGATTACCTGCTTTGGGGCGTTTTGTTATTCGCGATCAAGTATAATCTCGATCGGCTGATGGCAGATATGATGAGACGCAATTGGTTTATTACCGACTACTTTATCAAGGCAGATGAACTATCTGTTCTTGATTTGAGTGATTCAGATACAAAGTTCTACCTGATTTTGCTGGCACAGTCACTGCCGTTTATCTGGGTGGGCACCTTGCTCTGCGTGAAGAGACTGCGGCATGCAAAACTACCTTCTTGGCTGGTGATTTTTTTCTTCATCCCTTTTATCAACTTTATTCTTTTTCTGTTGTTGGCTGCTGTCCCTTCGCGCGAAAGCGAAAGCATCCGCTCACAGGATTTTATTGACCGACTGATCCCCAAATCAAAAAATGGCAGCGCTATGTTTGCCGTGGGTGTAGTGTCGGTGATTGCGTTGGCGATTACCGGATTGATGGTTAACTATCTCAACGACTATGGGTGGAGTTTGTTTGTGGGCGTTCCATTCTTCCTAGGCTTCGGCTCGGTGCTGCTGTACGGGCATCATCATGAATTGCAATACAAAGATGCACTGCTTGTATCGTTCATGTCGATTGTGTTTTTCAGTCTCGTCATTTTCACACTTGCGTTTGAAGGCATCCTCTGCATCCTGATGGCCTTTCCTATTTTTGTGGTGGTGGCATTCATCGGTGCATCCACGGGATACGCCATTCACAACAACCGGCAATCCATGTCTATGAATGTTTTGGTGATACCCGTGCTGGCGGTGCCGCTTACGGGAATAATTGAGCATCACGAAAGAGTAACTCCTCCTACCGTGCATGTATCCACCCAGATAGTGATTGACGCGCCAAAGCAAAAAGTATGGAATGAAGTAGTTGCTTTCAGCAAAATTGACGAACCTACGGAATGGCTATTCAAAACCGGAATTGCTTATCCTACTCATGCAGAGATAGACCGAACGGGAGTTGGTGCTATTCGCAAATGCAATTTTACAACGGGTTGTTTTATCGAGCCGATTACTATTTGGGACGAGCCCAACGTGCTGGAGTTTGGCGTGTTGGATCAGCCGCCACCCATGATTGAATGGAGTGTTTATAGCAATCTGGAAATAGCTCACCTCGATGGATATTTTAAATCCGTGAGAGGACAATTTAAGTTAACGGAAATGCCCGATGGCAAAACGCATCTCGTTGGCACCACCTGGTATCATCATGATGTGTGGCCCAATCTTTATTGGCGCTGGTGGTCCGATTATATTCTCCATCGAATCCACACACGGGTATTAACGCATATCAAGAAGAAGGTAGAACAAAATTGAGTTGATATGAGCGCGCAAGAAATAGAAGGCACACACCTGCGAAGAAATATTCGCACGGTGCTAATCATTTTCATTGTCGGCCTTGTGCTCAGCGGCATCACCGCTTTCCCTCTCGAAACAGAATTACAGATAGCGCATGACGTCATCAGCAAGAACACGACCCGAAATGATTTAACAAACTGGATCGAGCAGGTGTATGCAGGCGTTCGCGAAACAAATCAGAAATATCCCTTCATTGCTTACGGCACCGACTGGCTTGCTTTTGCACACCTGGTTATTGCAATTGCCTTCATTGGCCCACTTCGTGACCCGGTGAGAAACAAATGGGTCATTCAATTCGGCATCATCGCCTGCCTTGCCGTATTTCCGTTGGCGCTCATTCAAGGAGCGTTGCGGGGTATTCCCTGGTTTTGGCAAATGATCGATTGCTCGTTTGGTCTCGCGGGTGGTAGCATCTTACTGGTATGTTTGAGCAAAGTGAGAAAACTGGAGACCATCGCCCATCAGGAGCAGGCGTAAAGAAATTCATTCAGTCACGGCAGCGACAGCTCGATTACTCGATTCGTTGCATCGGTCACCAACAACCTCGTTTCGACTCCCGTGATCAACGATTTTTGTACGATGCAATTCCCTTGCGAATTGGCATGTATGATTTTTGTTTCTATTATTTCACTCCCAGCGAGGGTCTGCACTTCCGTTTGCTTTATCTCGAAATCTTTTTTGTAAACGCAGTAAGTGGTTCCATTCGTGTTGAGTACCTGTGGTGTTTGCGGCTTGCGCATATAGTCGGTGATAGCCGCGGTGTAGGCATTGGGCAGGCCGAGCTTTTTAGCCTTTTTCTGATAGTACGCTTTTTGCTCCGGGTCTTTTAAGGTTTGCTGTGCCCATTTGGCTGCGTCCCTGAATTTGCTGCGATTCGCCTTCTGCGTTTCGCTTTGTTTCTTCGTGGGTACGGAATAGTTGGCTATAATGGTTTTGTTGCGCCATTGCTTAAATACAATGGTTTTGCCGAATGTGCCGCTAAAGCCTTTGGTGAGGAAATTGTTTGCGATTGTAGCCATAGTAAGTTGTTTTTTTTTGACAAGTATCGTTGGGCAGCCCGACATCAATTGTCGGGCTGAAATTATTTTCAAATAAAAGTTGGCAGCCCGCCATTTTGTGGCGGACTGAAATTATTTTCAAATAAAATACCTGACGATTCGGAAGGCGGGCCGAGAAAAACCTTTAACGGAACGGGATCAAATCATGAATAGGTCGCGAACGGATACCCAATAGCTTCAGAGTGGAGCACGAGTGCAGAACAAGTGGAAAACGAGTGGAGGAATCAGCTTGCCAGTAGCATGGCAGAAGCTTGGATAAATAAGGATGGATCATGTCCCGAATCCATGTTGTCTATTTTTTGGCTACAACAAAAATAGAATCGGCTACATCCGTTTTTTGATGATCTGGCACTTTTGCACTGTCTATCAAATATACAGAAAATATGAAAATCGTAGTAACAGGGTCATTAGGACATATTGGCAAGCCCCTCGCCATTGAGTTGGTTCAGAAAGGTCATGCAGTAACGGTGATTAGCAGCAAAGCTGAAAAGCAAAAAGACATAGAAGCTATTGGCGCGAAGGCAGCCATCGGCACGATGGAGGATGCGAACTTTCTCGCCAAAACATTTGAAGGCGCAGATCTGGTTTACCTGATGGAAACGGCTGGCAATTTCTTTGATCACAGCTTTGACTATATGGCTATGATCAAAAATATAGTGAGCAATTATAAACAGGCTATTGAAAAAAATGGTGTGAAGCGGGTTGTGCATCTGAGCAGCATTGGCGCGCACATGAGCAAGGGCAACGGCATTCTGGCGTTTCACTATGAAGCTGAGAATGCGCTGAAGCAACTACCTGCTGATGTTTCGATTAAATTCATGCGTCCTGTAGGTTTCTATTATAATATGTTGGCTTTCATACCGGTAATCAAGGCGGCTGGTGCGATCATTCAAAACTATGGTGGCGATGAAAAAGAACCATGGGTGGCACCAGTTGACATTGCTTCAGTAATCGCACAAGAAATTGAAAAACCTTTTGCAGGAAGAACGATCCGCTACATCGCCAGCGAAGAGCTGTCTCCGAATGAACTGGCAAAAATTCTGGGTGAGGCAATTGGCAAACCTGATCTGAAATGGATTGCAGTGCCTGATGAGCAACAACTGAAAGGAATGCTAGCAGCCGGAATGAACCCAGCTATTGCCAAAGGCTTGATAGAAATGAATGCGAGCAGGCGCGGAGGAGTGTTGTATGAAGATTACTATCGCAACAAACCAGTATTGAGCAAAACAAAGGTGAAAGATTTTGTGAAAGAGTTTGCTACGGTTTACAACCAACAATAAGTAACTTCGTGCTGTGGCAAATTCAAAACCATATCGTATCAAAACCATTCACGAGTTTCATCAGCTGCGCGGATTAGCCAAACCTGTCCATCCGTTGATCAGTGTGGTGGATTACAGCAAAATAGTTCATGAGCCCGGGCGAAGTTCATCGAGTGTGATATTTGATTTCTATTCCATCTCGGTTAAAAGAAATCCCGCTGTTAAAATCAAATACGGACAACAGCAGTATGATTTTGATGAAGGAGTGATGTATTTCCTCGCTCCGGGTCAGGTATTGAAAGTGGAGATTGACCCAAACGGATCGCCAGATCATTCCGGATGGATATTACTTGTTCATCCTGACTTTCTTTGGAATACTCCGCTGGCTGAAGCTATTCGCAAGTATGAGTATTTTGACTATGAAGTGAACGAGGCATTGTTCTTATCTGAAAAAGAAGAAACCATCGTGAATGGTATTGTTCAGAATATTCAACATGAGTGTCACTCCAACATTGACAAGTTTTCGCAGAATATCATCATCGCTCAACTTGAATTGTTGCTCACCTATTCAGATAGGTTTTATCAACGGCAATTCATAACAAGAAAAATAACCAACCATCAAATCCTGGATCGGTTGGAGAAATTGCTGAATGATTATTTCAGCAGCGAAGATAAATTGAGCAGAGGTTTGCCATCGGTTCAATTCATTGCCAATGAACTGAATGTTTCACCAAGTTACTTAAGCAGCTTATTGAAAGCATTGACAGGCCAGAGCACCCAACAGCATATTCATGATAAACTGATTAACAAAGCGAAAGAAAAATTATCGACTACTGATTTATCGGTGAGCGAGATTGCCTATGCTTTGGGATTTGAACATCCACAATCGTTTAGCAAATTATTTAAAACGAAGACGAGCCAATCACCTCTGGAATTCAGGCAGTCATTTAATTAGTAAAACAATAAGTAATGATAAAGATTTCCATTCCCGGCTTTCGCGATCTTTCTTTTGAGCATCTTGTATTGGATTTTAACGGCACGATTGCCATTGACGGAAAATTAATTGATGGTGTAAAAGAAACTCTGATTCGACTTTCGCAGGAATTAAAAATCCATGTTGTCACGGCCAATACGTTTGGAAAAGTGGAGGATGAGCTGAATGGCATACCGTGTGAACTGGTATTGTTGCCATCTTCCAACCAGGATATTGAAAAGGAAAAGTTAGTGGAGCAACTAAACGCTTCAACGGTGATCAGCATCGGCAACGGAAGGAATGATGCACGCATGCTAAAAAAGGCAGCGATTGGAATAGTAGTGGTTCAAAAAGAAGGCGCGGCTTCCGAGACACTTTTGGCTGCCAATGTAGTTTGCCCAGATATTCTTTCTGCTCTTGAATTAATTAAACATCCACTCAGGCTTACAGCGACTCTTCGAAATTAGATTTGTGATTGATTGGTGGAGTTTACTTGATCACTTTAGCTCCAATAATAAGGTCACTATTTCTGTTTTTGAAATCAAATGAATGTCCTACCAATTCGCCACGGCCTTCACCGGCAGATGATATGCGGCCACCGGCCAAAATATTATTAACGGCAAGACTCAAAAGCCGCTCATTCGGATCACCAAGGGGAAATAAAAAGCCATTGTCAGCATCTTCAATGTTTGGAGTAAATCCGTTGGAATAGTCGGATTGATCAAGGCTATTGGCCGACTTCACCACAATAGGCTGCATACCCCAGGTGTTTTTGGCATCATTTTGAGCATAAATGGAAATCGATCCGACATTTTTTCCGTAGGTAGTACTCCCAACCATGAATACTTCCATGTAGGGTTTCAGCCCGTTGATAATTAACTCGCTTGCGGATGCTGTGCGGTGACTGGTGAGAATGTAAACCCGGTTATTGTTCAAAAGCGAACCAATGTTTTGCGTTTTGTTAGTGAACTTAGTGAGCAGAAAGTCTGCACCATAATTTGGATCATTTAAAATTTGTTGCTGAAGATTGCTATTGTACTGCCGCTTCACAAATACCTTCGTGTTATCTATTCCGGGCCCAATAAGACTGGCAAGATTCACGGAAGCTGTTATCGCACCACCACTGTTAAATCGTAGATCAAGTACGAGATCAGTGATGCCGGCTGTTTTAAACTGGTCAAACACCATATCCATTTCATCATTGTACTGCGTGCTGTTTGCGTCAGGGCCGGTGGAAAAAAGATTGTACACATAGTATCCGATGGTGTGCGAGCCAACAGTAATTACCTTACTCATATAATTTGGATTCTCGGCATATTCAACAACGGAAAGAGAAAGAGTAACAGCAGATCCATAGGTTTGCGATGCATAGTCTGCAGCATGATAGGTAATGGTGTGATTCGAGGAGATTTGTTGAAGCACGGTTTGATAGTTACTTACTGTCAACTGAGTGCTGTTTATATGAGTGAATGCGTCTCCACGTTTTAAGCCTGCTGTTTCAGCCGGAGATCCTTTTTTCACATAAAGTACAATGGCTACCAGATTCACTTTTGCATTGTCAGCATAATATAACGCGAATTCATAGCCGGCTTCTTTACTTACACCTTGCAATGAATTCAGGAGGTCTTGATAGTTTTCCTGAATCCATGAGAAGCGATCGTCCGGTTTGTGCAGCAAAGACGTAAAGAAATCGGAAGGCTTCAGGGTCTTGTCAGGAGAAGTTGGAAGGTAGTCAGTCCAGTAATAATCAGCTTTCATGTTTTCCAGAATCCACGAATTGACATAATCATTCGCGTTGCTGACGGGCTGAGGGTCATCTTTCTTGCATGATTGCAATAATGTAAAGCCACAAACAAGAATCAAACAAGAAGTTGAGATCAATCTGAACATTTTCATATTTATTTATCTTCCATTTTTCATTTTAAGAACTGCTCCGGATTTCTCGATTTCTGATTTCCGGAGCTAAAAGCTAAAATCTTTAAACTCATTTTCCAAATTGATAACGAGAACCGCTAACTGTCAGCCCTGCTTCTAACTTCCAACTATCCTTTTTATATTTGGCTATGCAGGAAGTGAAACTGTGTACTGAGTGTGGTGAAAAAATCGTAGGACGGAAGGATAAAAAATTTTGCTCCGATGAATGCCGCATTTCTTATAACAACCGCATTCGTTCCGATGAAACTAACTATATGCGCAATGTGAACAATACGTTGCGAAAAAACCGAAGGATTTTAACAGAACTTAATACCAACGGCAAGACCCGTGTAACGCGTGATCAGTTATCTTCGCGCGGGTTTGATTTTTCTTATTTCACCAGTGACTACAAAACCAAGGAAGGCTCTGTATATCACTTTTGTTATGAGCAAGGATATCTGCCCATCGACAAAGACTGGTATTTACTGGTGGTGAAGAAAGAATCGCACAAATAAAATAAACAATCTCTCATGAAGTGGAATTTGCAAAGTAAGAAAGCCCTGGTAACTGGCGGCACCAAAGGTATTGGCCTCGCGGTAGTAAAGGAATTTCTGGATCTTGGAGCGGAAGTGCTGGTCGTTGCCCGCGACACAAAAAACATTGAAGGCAAGCTGAAAAATTCGTCTAACCTTTTCACGATGGAAGGTGATGTGGCCGATGGTATTTTTCGTGAAAATCTTATTCAAAAGATTGCATCTAACTGGGGGAAACTTGACCTGCTGGTTAATAATGTGGGTACTAATATCAGGAAAAAGTTTTCTGAAATCTCGGAAGAAGAATACCGCAAGCTGTTTGAAATCAATCTTTTCAGCTTAACGGAAATTTCCCGTAAAGCATTTCCATTGTTGAAGGCGTCTGGCAATGCAAGTGTTGTGAATATTGGTTCGGTGGCTGGCACGTTGGATATTGGTTCAGGTCCGCCTTACGGAATGACAAAAGCGGCTATCATACAGTTTACAAAGCATTTGGCAGTTGAATGGGCAGAACATAAGATCAGGGTGAACACCGTTTCTCCATGGTATATCGAAACACCTTTGACCGAATCGGTATTGGCTCAGCCAGAGCGTTATCAAAAAATTCTGGCGGCTACTCCGCTCGGCAGGGTAGGACAGCCGGAAGAGGTCTCTGCATTAGTGGCATTCCTCTGCATGGATCGCTCAAGCTATATAACCGGACAAAATATTATGGTGGATGGTGGTATGAGTGCGAAAGGGATGTAAATTGGAAGTTAGAGATTAGCAGTTTGAAATTACAAGACAGGTGCTAGGTACCGGAAACCGGTATTTGGTTATTTTCAGAGTAGTTAAAATGAAAACGATAACGACTCCTTACTTTCACTTTGGTATTAAATGGGCTACACCGGTAATTGTAGCCGCTAGTGTTTACGCCTGGTATGTTGGCTATCCGTACTGGATTCTTGTTTCTTTTCTACTTTGTGTTGTAATATTTACATCAGAATATGTTACTAAAATAGACTTAGAAAAGAAGGAATGCATTGACTACCTTTCGATCATTTGGATACCATTTGATCAGGAAGTTTTAAGATTTAATTCTCTAGACCGAATTGTAATAGTTAAGGATAACCATTCTCAGGTACTTAATTCACGATCAAGATCAAGGCAGATGGATTGGGAGTCCTTCACTGGAACTCTGCTTACGGATGAAGGCAAAACTCTTGATCTCTTAACAAAGAATGATAAACTTGACTTGCTAAAAGGGCTTAAAGAATTTGCCAAATATTTAAACGTGAACGTTGAAGATAGAACGACCAATCAATACTTTATTTACGATCTTTCAAAAATTCAAAAATAATCAAACGCTATTATGTGGAAGCTTAATTTTCTTGTTGCGACCCTTCTAATCTCAGCTATTGCCTTCGGTCAAAACCCTAAATCATTTTCCATCGGCAAGCCCGAAGAAAATGGAATGTCGTCAGAGCGGCTGACCCGTATCGACAATCTTTTGAACGACCTCACCACTAAAGGTCAGCTTCCGGGAGCGACTGCCTTGATCGTGCGCAATGGAAAAATTGTGTATGCAAAATCATTCGGCTATAGCGATGTTGAGAGTAAAACTGCCTTGAAGAACGACAATATTTTTCGGATTGCATCACAAAGCAAAGCCATCACAAGCCTGGCGGTGATGATGCTGTGGGAAGAAGGTAAGTTCATGCTGGATGAGCCGATCAGCAAATACATTCCTGAATTCAAAAACCCAAAAGTACTTTTGGGTTTTAATAAAAAAGATTCAACCTATTGGACCGAACCAGCGAAAAGCGAACCGACCATTCGCCAATTGCTCACGCACACTTCAGGCATCGATTATGCAAGCATCGGCACAGAAGATTTCAAAGCGATCTATGCCAAGGCCGGCATTCCCAGTGGTATCGGCATTGCCAATTATTCGGATGTGCTTGGGAACAAAATAAAAATCCTCGGCAAACTTCCTTTGAAAAATCACCCCGGAGAAAAGTGGCTGTATGGCTTAAATAACGATGTGCTGGGATATCTCATAGAAGTATGGTCGGGGATGACCTTTGATGAGTTTCTCAAGAAAAGAATATTCGATCCGCTTGGCATGAGGGATACCTACTTCTATTTGCCGAAAGAAAAACACAATCGCCTTGTAGCCTTGCACGAAACCAAAAACGATAAGCTCTCTGTTATCAAAGGCACTGTGTTTGATAATGTGAGACCTGACTACCCGCTGAGTAGTGGAAAATATTATTCAGGTGGCGCAGGGCTTTCATCCACCGTAGAAGATTATGCAAAATTCCTTCAGCTCTTTTTGAACAAAGGGGAGTTCAACGGAGTGCGATTGCTCTCCCGTAAAACGGTGGAGTTAATGCTTACCAACCAGCTTCAACCACCTCTCACCAACAAGGTGGGGCTTGGCTTTGGTTTGGAAACAGCCGAGAATGATTTTCAATCACCTTATTCTATCGGCACCTTTTCCTGGGGTGGTGCATTCAATACCACCTATTGGGCCGATCCCAAAGAGAAATTGATCGGATTGATTTATACTAATATCTACAATTCACCATCACATGGCATTGGCGAACGCTATAAAGCGCTCGTGTATCAGGCTATCATAGATTAGCCACCCAAACAATTTTTGTCTTTTTCCGTATTGCGCAGAAGACAATTTGTTTTATTTGGACGGCAAACGGAAATTAAACTACTTTGCAGCCGTGTTAAGTCTTGAGTGCATACGGAATATTGTTTTGCGCAGCCTTGCTATCGTTACGATGACATTGGCCGTTGGCTGTGTTTTGTTGCCAGAACTAGATACTTTTTGTTGGGAAAAGAGCTATTCCAGAAGCCACTTATACGGTGGCACTTTTATTTCTGCATTTTTTGACGGCACTACCGAGGATGCTGATGGTGACGATTCTATAAAAACCGGGCTGATTGCTGTTCCTCCTTTTGCCGGTTCATTCTATTCATTGGCAGAATTTTCTCACGAAAAGCAAGTAGTCAAGCCTTTCATTTACATGGATGGGCAAAGGTCATTTCTCCTCCTTCGAAAGTTACTAATTTAGAACACCGATTTTTCTTTTCGGTCGTTAGCTATTTATTGTCTTTCTATGGTTTATGAGAAAATTACATTCAATACATTTTGCATTTTTTTTATGTGCGTTCTTCTCTGCGCGAGGCCAGGATTCACTGCTCACATTGAATCAGGCGAAGGAGCGGCTTTTTAAAAAGAATTTTTATTTACTCGCGGCCTATTATGAAGTTGGTCAGGCGGAAGCGCAGGTTATTCAGTCACGGCTGTGGTACAATCCTACTGTTAATTGGAATCAGGAAGCATACAGTGTTCAGCAGGATAAATATTTTTCTGCACGCAATCAGTATGAGGCTTCCGTCAGTCAAACTATTTCCATTGCGGGTCGCCATACTAATACGGTGAAACTTTCGCGAATTAATCTTGAAATTAACAAGGTTCAATTTGAAGATGTAATCCGCAGCCTGGTTTTTGAATTAGGCAATACGTATCAAAACCTGGCCGCGCTGCAGGCGAAAGAGAAATTATACAACGAAGTGCTGGCAAGCTATCAACGATTGATAGCTGCAAGTCAGAAACAATTGCAAGTAGGCGCCATTTCAATAACGGAAGACCTTCGGATTCAATCGGAGTACATCGCGGTGAAAGCTCAAGCGTTGGACAATGCCAACCAAAAGGAGCAATTCTTATCAGAACTTCGCACCCTGCTACAATTTTCTAAGGATTCTGCATTGAATGTAGTTCAAAAAATTCCTCTTTTCGACCCACAGTTGTATGTGGATAGTTTGATTTCAAAATCATTGCGTGTTCGCCCTGACTTGCGCGTGTCAAATTTATTTGAGCAATATCAGGAACAGAATCTGAAACTGCAAAGATCGCTGGCGGTGCCTGATCTTACCGTGGGTTATGATTATGACAAAGGTGGAAACTATGTAAGGAATTATTCAGGACTTGTTGTGCAAATGCCTTTGCCGATTTTTAATCGCAATCAAGGAAGCATTAAAGAGGCAAAGTACAACATCAAGCAATCTCAATTGCGAAGAGATTATTTAAAAATCAACATCACGAATCAGGTGATCGCGGCTTACAACCAGTACAAAAAAAATTACGAGGGGCTCACGGGCTACACAGATGAGTACTTGACGAAGCTTGCCCAACTTAACAAAAACACTAATACTTATTTTCAAAAGCGTGACATCAGCTTGCTGGAGTTCATCGATTATCAGCGCATTTACATTACCACTAATATTCAGTTGATTGAATTGAGACAACAATATTTGAACAGTGTAAACAATCTTAATTTCAGCGTTGGAGAAACAGTAATTGACTATTAAAATATTTGAGATGAAGAATTTAATTTATTTTTTGATCCTCACCATCTTTATTACATCATGTGGATCGGAAACAAAGAAGGAAAAAGTTACCGAGAAGCAAAGTAAGCCTCGACTGGTGCTCACGTCTGCCCAATTGGATCAAGTGAAGATCGATACGATCCAATTTAAATCTCTGGCTGAGCAGCTCACCGCTATTGGAGAAGTAAGTTTCTCAGAAGACAACGTGGTGCGCATTTATCCGATCGTGAGCGGCACGGTAGAGAAAGTTTTTGTGTCACTGGGTGACTATGTTCAAAAAGGCCAGCCCATGGCAACTATGTTGAGTATGGACATGAGCCAGATTCAACGTGACTATAATATTGCAAAATCAAATTTTTCTGTGGAAGAAAAGAACCTCGCTCGTGCGCAAGAACTCTTTTCATCGGGTATGATGAGTGAAAAGGAATTTGCCAATGCAAAAAAAGATTATAGCAATGCGTTATCGGAATTGAATGAACGAACACAGATATTAAAATTGTATGGCGGTTCATCAAGTGATCTTGACGCCATTTATAATGTAGTGGCTCCGCGTTCAGGTTATGTGGTAGAAAGAAATATTACAGAAGGAACACAAATCCGGAATGATAACAATACCAATATATTCACAATCTCAGACCTGAAAACCGTTTGGGTGTGGGCAAACATTCACGAAAGCGATCTTGCAAAAGTAGCCGAGGGTGATGAAGTACAGGTAAAGACAATTGCCTTCCCGGACGTAGTTTTTTCGGGCAAGGTTAAAAAGATTGGAACGATGCTCGATCCGGATTCGCGTGTTATTAAAATAAGAACCGAGCTGAACAACAGCGATGGTAAACTTAAACCTGAAATGTTTGCTTCTATCGTGGTCACTTCTAAGCAGAGGATAAAAATACTGGCATTGCCACAGTCGGCAGTGATACTGGAAAACAATCGTTACTATGTGATGCGCGAAAATAACCCGGGTGAATTTGAGAAAGTGACCATTGTTCCGGGGCGTTCATTTTCCGATTACTATGAGGTGGTGGAAGGTTTGAAAGAGGGTGATCATGTAGTCACCAAAGGTTCGTTGTTTGTTCTTACTGCATTCAATCGCCTCTAAGCCGTATGAACAAGTTCATTAAAGGAATTATTACTTTTTCGCTGAAAAACCGCCTGATGGTTTTTCTCGGCACGCTTGGCATTGTCTCATGGGGAGTTACTAGTTTTTTGGATACACCGATCGAAGCATTTCCCGATGTGATTAATGCGCGTGTGGTGATCATCACGCAATGGCCGGGTCGAAGTGCAGAGGAGCTTGAAAAATTTGTGACCATCCCGATTGAGACGGAGATGAACGTGGTGCCACGCAAAACGAGCTTACGCTCCATATCTCTGTTTGGCTTGTCGGTGGTGACTTTGTTTTTTGAGGATGAAATTGATGACTTCCGCGCGCGGCAAATGGTGAATAACCAGCTTGTGAATGTGGATTTGCCGGAGGGAGCAGTGTTGGAAGTGCAACCGCCTTCAGGGCCTACCGGAGAAATTTATCGCTACACCCTGGATGGGGGAAACGAATACACGGTTCGTCAATTGAAGGAGATTCAAGATTGGGTGATTGACAAACGCTTGAAAGCAGTGCAAGGTGTAGCCGATGTGATCAGCTTTGGAGGTGAAGTAAAAACTTTTGAGGTGACCGTGGATCCAAACAAGCTTACGGCATTTGATTTTAGCGCAGAAGATGTTTTTAATGCTTTGAAAGCGAACAATGATAATGTTGGTGGTGATGTAGTGGAGCGAGGAACGCAAGCATTTCTTGTCCGCGGCCTCGGTTTGGTAAATGATCTTGGCGACATTGAGAATATTATCATTAAAAATATAAACGGCACTCCTATTTTTATCAAAGAGATTGGTACTGTAAAAGAGTCGGCCAAACCAAAACTTGGAAAAGTTGGCAGAGGCGAAGAGAAAGATGTGGTGGAAGGAATTGTTTTGTTGCGCAGGGGTGAGAACCCAAGCCAGGTGCTCAAACTTTTGAATGAGACGATTGATGATATCAACGTACGTGTGTTACCCAATGGCGCCAAGATTAAAGTGTTTTATGATCGCACCACGCTTGTAAATCTCACCACCCACACAGTTGAGGAAAACCTGATAGTGGGAATGCTGTTGGTGACTTTCATTCTGTCCATTTTTTTATTGGATTGGCGAACTACTTTCATTGTCGCGATCATCATTCCGCTCGCGTTGCTGTTTGCATTTATATGCATGCGCATGAAAGGTATGTCAGCCAATTTGCTTTCGATAGGTGCAATTGATTTTGGAATTATTATCGATGGTGCGGTGGTGATGGTGGAAGGCGTGTTTGTTTACCTTGCTCACAAGCAACACGAAGTGGGTGTTCAAAAATTCAACCCGATGGCGAAGATGGGATTCGTGAAAAAAGTCTCCATTGAAATGGGCAAACCAATTTTCTTTTCTAAACTCATTATCATAACAGCACTCATTCCAATTTTTGCATTCCAGAAAGTGGAAGGGAAAATGTTTTCTCCTTTGGCTTATACCATCGGCTTTGCACTACTGGGTGCGCTCTTATTTACGCTCACACTGGTGCCGCTTCTTTGCAAGCTCTTATTGAATAAAAACGTGCATGAGCGAAAAAATATTCTCGTTTCCGGCCTGGAGAAAATTTACTCCCCTGCCTTGCATTGGTCGATGGATCATCCTGTCAGGAGCATCATGTTATCTGTTGCGTTGCTGCTGTTCAGCCTGGTGGTGGGGAATAATCTGGGAACAGAGTTCTTGCCCAAGTTGAATGAAGGATCAATCTATGTTCGCGCCAGTATGCCGCAGAGTATCGCATTTTCCGAAGCGAATGTTGCCTCGGAGGAAATGCGCCACATCTTTACGAAATATCCTGAAGTGAAAGGAGTGATTTCCCAAAATGGCCGCCCAAATGACGGTACGGATCCAACCGGATTTTTTAACGTTGAGTTTTTTGTTGACTTGTTTCCCAAAACGGAATGGACGCGCGGAGTTACAAAAGAGGAGATTGTGAATGACATGCAGACCAAATTGGAGGATAAGTTTCCGGGAGTGGTGTTTGGTTTTTCGCAGCCGATTTCAGACAACGTAGAAGAAGCGGTGTCTGGTGTGAAAGGCGAAATGGCGATCAAGATTTTTGGAGATAATTTGCCTCGCCTCGAAGAGCTTGCAGATAGTGTAAAAAATATCATGCAATCAATCGAGGGTGTTGAAGACCTTGGTATTTTCAAAAGTCTGGGACAACCTGAGTTGCGGGTGGAGTTAGATCGATTGAAGATGGCGCGATATGGTGCGAACGTGGCGGAAGCAAACTTGATCTTGGAAATGGCGGTGGGTGGTAAAAAAGCTTCTACCTATTATGAAGGCGAGCGCAAGTTTGATATTCGGCTTCGCTACTCGCCCGAGTATCGAAAGAATGAAATAGAAATCGGGAAACTGCTGGTGCCCTGCACAAACGGAACGCAGATTCCTTTGCGCGAAATTGCCGACATTAAATTGCAAACGGGCCCTGCATTTGTTTACCGCGAAGGAAACCTGCGATTCATTCCAATTAAGTTCTCTGTGCGTGGTCGCGACCTGGGAAGCACCATTGCTGAAGCACAGGATAAAGTGAGGAAAGGAGTGAAGCTAAACAAAGGTTATTCACTTACGTGGAATGGCGAATTTGAAAACCAGGTACGTGCCACTGCTCGTTTGAAACTTGTAGTTCCAATCTCCATCGTGCTTATTTTTATGTGGCTGTTCTTTATGTTTAATTCATCAAAGAGTGCAGGCATCGTGTTGATGAACGTTCCATTTGCTTTGATTGGTGGCATCTTCGCACTTTATATCACGGGAATTAATTTCAGTATTTCGGCTGGTGTTGGCTTCATCGCGTTGTTTGGGGTGTGCGTTCAGAACGGTGTGATTCTCGTGTCTGTGTTTACTAAAAATCGTGACATGGGCATGCATATGGATGAAGCTATTTATCAAGGTGCTATGAGCCGCCTTCGCCCGGTGGTGATGACGGCCTTGATGGCAGGGCTTGGTTTGTTGCCTGCTGCATTGTCAACAGGTATTGGTTCTGAAACACAGCGACCATTGGCTGTAGTCGTAATTGGTGGATTGATTTCGGCAACAATCTTAACGCTGCTGATTCTGCCGGCCATTTTCAAATTGTTTAACCACCGCAAGTTTGTACACTATTCTCCGGCTGCGAAATAAAATATAGTTATGAAGCAAATTGTTGTGTTGATTTTTATTTTGGGTGGTGCAATTGAATTTGCTGCTGCGCAAAAATTTAACCCACCTGCTGATAGCGAGAAGACATCAGCATTCGATAAGAAATTTTTATGGGGATTTACTTTTACACAGAGTTGGTCCACCATCAGCGGAAACTCTCTTCCTAAAAGTTATTTTGCAAAACCATCGATTGGGTTGCTGGCTTCGGTCGAATATTTCCCCAAAAAATTTCTCGGCTTTTCCGCAGGAATTGGTTTTATGCAGCGGGGGGCAGGCGTTCTTAATGTCCCCACTCCAAATTTTCCTGATTCTACTTATCGGGAGCGGCTTCGGTTAAGTACCTTTGAACTTCCGCTCTCGGTGACACTGCGCACGCCAAAAGATGTGATCAAAGGTTTACGATTCAGCGCCTCAGCGGGAATTGCACCAGTGTTCATGTATGCCGCTTACGACACAAAGATATCGATCGAACCCAATATTGATAACCTCGACAAATCAGTTGATGTTTCATCAGGTTATTTCAAAACCGATATGGCATTCCAGATTACGGCAGGACCTGAAATTGACATGGCCTCCAGGCAAGTGATTCGTATTCATTTTTATTACTCGCAGGGAACTTCCAATGTGTATTCTTCCGGCTCAGTTCAAGGTCATACAGAGAATATTGGGTTAAGGCTTGGGTGGTTATTTTGATTCTATTTTTATTGGAAAACATTCCCCTGTGTTTTTTTAACTGAGACTCTACCTTTGGTGTATCAGAGACTGTGCTGGCAGTGCACAAAAAATTTTGCCAGCTGCCAAATTCATGCGCATCAATATTCCATTTTTATTTATCTTGTAATAAGCCGATAAGGATCGGCTGTTAAAAGGTTTGCATTATTGATCATCAAATTTAACTATGCGCTCAATTATCTTTTTTGTATTCGGATGCTTCTGCTGTTTTTTATTCTCTTGTTCAAAAGAACGCCCTGATGAAACAGCTGACCTTGTATTTACAAATGGACGTGTGTGGGCAGGAGGCGATTCAGCAAAGTTTTATGACGCCATCGCTATTAAATCAAATATGATTCTTGCTGCGGGCACATCAGAGGAGATCAAGAAATCAACAAGCGAGAAAACAAAAGTTGTTGACCTGGGGGGGAAGTTGATGATTCCCGGATTTAATGACGCACACATTCATTTTCTCGGAGGCTCTGTCGGATTGTCGGAAGTGAATTTGAATGATGTTAACTCGATTGCTGAAGTGGTTGCAACTATCAAAACGTTTATAAAGGAAAACCCATCAAAGCAGTGGATCACCGGACGCGGTTGGCAATACACGATGTTTACTGGAGGACTTCCCAGCAAAGATATTCTGGATTCAGCAATAAAAGACAGACCTGTTTTCATTCGAGCTTACGATGGACATAGCGCGTGGGCAAATAGTGCAGCCTTGAAACTGGCTGGCGTGACCAAGTCAACCCGATATACTGATTTTGGTGAGGTCGTCCGCGATGCCAGGGGAGAGCCAACAGGGGTGTTCAAAGAAGGCGCTATGAGTTTGGTGGGAGATCATATTCCTCACCTTACAAGAGAAGAAAAACTTGCCGCGCTTAAGTTGGGATTAAAAAAGGCGGCATCACTCGGCATCACAAGCATTGGTAACGCAAGCGGTGATATCGAGGAGTTTAACCTATACAAGAAATTATTGAATGATCACGAGCTTACATTGCGCGTAGCGGCTGCATTTTCGGTGGGAGACAATACCACGGATGAGGAGTTGAATAAGTTTTTGAAAATGAAAGACAGTGTTGGCTATAGCCCTTACCTGACTGCACGCAATATTAAATTCATGTTGGATGGAGTGATCGAGTCACATACTGCAGGGATGCTGCAGCCCTACAGCAACTTAGCAAAAGGAGAAGCAAATCCAACCGGGATGTTGAATTGGGAGATTCAAAAATATCAGCAGCGTGTGAAGGAGTTGGACAAAGTGGGGTTCCAACTTTATACGCATGCCATTGGTGATCGTGCTGTTCGTGAAGCATTGAATGCTTATGAGCTTGCCGCCAAAGTGAATGGTACAAGCCACCGAAACAGAATTGAGCACATCGAGAACATTAATCCGGAGGACATTCCACGTTTCGCAAAGTTGGGAGTGATGCCATCCATGCAGCCGATTCATGCCGAGCCGGGAACAGTTTCTGTATGGGCGGATGCAGTAGGGAAGGACCGATTGCCGAATTCATTCGCATGGAATGCTATGCTGAAGTCAGGTGCATATCTTGTCTTCGCCAGTGATTGGCCAGCTTGTGTTGCCATCGATCCAATTCGCGGTGTTCATACAGCAGTCACAAGAAAGACAACCTCAGGAGAGCCAAAAGAGGGTTGGGTAGCTGATCAGAAAATTTCAATTCTTCAGGCATTAAAAGCTTATACACGGGGTGGTGCTTACTCTTCCGGGGAAGAAAACTCAAAGGGGCTTTTGAAGCCTGGCTACTTAGCGGATGCAGTCGTGCTTTCGCAAAACCTGTTTGAGATTGATCCGATGCAGACGCATGAGACAAAAGTTCTCATGACCGTTTTTGATGGCAAGATTATTTACGAATCGAAATAAGGAATCGGAATC
The DNA here is from genome assembly GCA_964510765.1 of uncultured Ohtaekwangia sp. GTDB lineage: Bacteria > Bacteroidota > Bacteroidia > Cytophagales > Cyclobacteriaceae > ELB16-189. Next base: position 19,112 of record CAZECP010000035.1, read on the forward strand.
AATCTTTCACGCAGCGAACAGCAAAGCCATTTTCTTTTTTATAGCTTCGTTTTGAAATGGCATCGCTCACGCTTCCGATAAAAATTCCGGTAGCGTAACTTGAACTTGCTTCAGTGGCGGTCCACCAATATCCTTCAATGTCGAGCGAACCAAATTTGCCGGTACCAAAACGCATACCTCCGGCTGTTGCCGTAAAATGGAAATGATCGGTTCCTTTCCCTTCGCCCCATTCAGCCGATTTTATCTGATTAGCAGGCGATTTACCGACTGCTGTTATAAGATTGGCCCAATCTTTATCTGTGGCTACATGCGAACCGGAGGGGCAAAGCTTTCGCGCATCAGTAACTGCAAACCAATTATACAATTTTCCATAGGTAGTTCCATTGGTAGTTTTGTTTTCGTAGTAGCTCCATACAGGTTGCTTTTTCTCACCCGCGGTAGTCCAGTCTTCAGCCGTCTTAGCTTCTGGGATTGCTTCGCCATTTGCGAACTGCTCTGCGTTCAGGTTTTTATTTGCCCATAATTGCTTACCGATTGGAACGAATTGCCCATCACCGGGAATATTTCCTGAATTAGTTGCCGCAGTAACAGATACTGATTCTTTCTTCGGTTCAATTGGTTTCGGATCGTTTCCCATAGTTGTTTGGGAAGTGTTACTTTGTGTTGCTTGGGCCACAGGAGTAAAATAAAAATCTCCACCAATCGAGTTGTCTTCTACGGAAGGAAGTTGCTTTTCATTCGATTCAATAAATACATCGCGCTTTACACGCTTCAGCGCATCGGTAATGTTTAAACCTGGCTCATTGATCACCTTCAGAAGTTTGGATGTAAACAAACCATTCTTGCCGGTTCCATCGGAAGCTGTCTTGCCTGCCTCGGTCGCAAAGACAATGATTGATCCACGCGGTGCATCTACTCTTGACCAACCTTGCTCTGCATCACGGCTGAAACTGGGAAGAGTTCTGCAGGCATCCAGCAATAATATATTAAGGGAGGTACTCGTGCTTTTTAAGACCGTCATCACTGTGTTCATCTTGATACATTGATCATCAAGGTCGGCTGGCATTTGCAGGCTTGCCGTGGTTGGGATCAGATAGTTATTTCCATCCAATTGCATACCGTGCCCTGCATAGAAAATAATTCCAACTGCGTCAATCTGGTCTTTCATCGCGTTGTAATAGCGGGTGATTGCATCCCTCAGATCTTTTTGGGTTTTGGGATTATAAATTGCATCCACTTGAAATCCCTTTGCCTGAAGGGTCGTTGCCATTGCTTTGGCATCATTGACTGCATTGCGCAACGGTGGCAGTACGGTGTAAGTCTGAGCTCCTATCACCAAAGCAACCCGTTTTTGTTTTGATTGTTGTGTTTGTGAAAATGCAAGGAGGCTGATAAACGATAAAGGTAATAAAATACCAATTTTCATTTTTGAGGAAGTTCCGGGTTTCATAGCAGTGTTTAAAACAATTTCCAACAACGAAGTTATTCAAAAAATGTTTAAGGTGGAACTCCAACATAGTTTGTTAAAAATAGTGAAAGACAGGTTACCTCTTATGCGATGATCGTTCCCAATATCCCGTAAGCGATTGCGGTGCCGACAAAAGAAATCATGGCGTAGGGAAGTTGAGTCAATGCATGCACCATGGGTGGACATTCTGTTGAAGAGGCGCAAAGAATAGTTGAGTCGCTGAAGAAACCCGTGCCAGAACCGAATGCACCCGCACAAACCACAACACTAATGGCCATCCACACATTCACATCCAGGCTTTGCGCGAGCGGAATCATCAGTGGAATCGCAATTACATATAGATCCCAGGATGATCCTGTGAGAAATGCAATGACGGCAAGTGTGATAAATGCAATGGCGGGAAATAATTCGCGGCTCATGTAAGGCTGCACGTGTGCGATCACATACGGAACCAAATTCAAATCGTCATTTACAAGTTTCAGTGCAAAGGCAAGAATGACAAGAATAATTGGAAACAAAATGGTGTTGAAACCTTTCAAGATGGAATCAGATAATTGACGTAGCGTCATGGCCTTATCGGCAAACAAATAAAAGAAGGTGAAGAAGTTGGCGATGAGTGCACCTTTCATTGCATCGAAATCAAAATAAACGGTTGTGCTCAGCAATACAATCAATGGAAGAATGAAATAACCCAATTTTGATTTGTTTGCAAACTCCAATTCTTTCTCAGCTTGTTCAATAATTTTGCTTGGCTCTGGCGGAACAGTGATTCCAGTGGCTGCTCGTTTCTCGGCATCTTTCATTTTGCCGATGATGGGTACAACCCCGAGGATGACCAACAACACCAAAACAATTCCGATGAATCCGTACATCATGAATGGCATTGCTTTCATGTAACCGTACATGCCTTGTCCTGCAGGAACAATATTATTTTTTTCAAGAATACCACTGATGAATATGGACCATGTAGTGATGGGAAGAAGAATGCAAAGCGGTGCTGAGGTTGCGTGAACAATATACGCCAGCAGTTCTCTTGAGATATTATAACGATCCGTAATTTTTTTCATGGCCGCGCCAACCGCGAGCGAGTGCAGATAATCATCAACGAAAATGATAATGCCGAGAATCCAGGATGCAAGTAGTGCACTCCTACGATTCTTCACATATTTCAATAAGAAATTACTAAACGCAACGGTGCCACCACCGCGAATCATCATCGTGATCAATGATCCGTAGAGCATACACACAAGAATTACCCAACCACTATTTTTATCGGTGAGTGCGGTAGTAAGATGCTCGATAAATTTTGTGAGAAAGTTCTCATGATAGGCAATCACACATCCAACCAGAATGCCAATGACCAATGGCTCGAAGGAAGACCGTGTGATGGTGGCCATTACAATTACGACCAGAACAGGAAGAAGGGTAAGCAAGCCGTAATCGTGCATGAATAAAATTCTTTAATCTTCGATCTTACAATTAATTTTTTATAAACCTCCGATACTGATCAATTTTTTTTCCTGATATTCTTCCAATCCATCGCGCCCGCATTCATAGCCAAGGCCACTTTGTTTCCAACCGCCAAACGGTGCTTCGAAAGCTTGCGGATACCATTCATTGATCCCAACAATACCAAACTCAATTTGCTCTGAAACCCGAATAGAAGTTTTCAAATCATTTGTCCAAAGGTAGGAGGCGAGGCCGTATTGTGTTGCGTTGGCAAGATGAATCGCTTCCTCTTCTGTCTTAAAGGAAATCACCGGCATCACCGGTCCGAAGATTTCATTTTGAAGTGCAGGATTGTCCAACGATTTTGGTTGCAATAAAGTAGGCTGGAAGAAATAGCCGGCTTCGTTTCCACGGGCACCGCCAGTGATGATTTCAGCACCTGCAGCTTTGGATTGACTCACCAACTTTTCAAGATTCTCGCGTTGAACGGAGTTGATCATTGGCCCCATCTCCGTTGCAGCATCTAATCCGTTTCCTACTTTTATGCTTTTCATCTTCGCTGCCGCGAAGTCAAGAAATTGCGAATGAATACTTTCGTGAACGATGTAACGCTGAGGAGCAATGCAAACTTGTCCTGCGTTTCTAAGTTTAGCAACTACTGATTCTTCCGCTACTTTTTTCACGTCCACATCAGGAAAAACAATCACGGGAGCATTGCCACCCAACTCAAGTGCAAGCCGTTTGATATTTTTAGATGCACCATCCATTAGTATCTTTCCAACACGCGTGCTTCCGGTGAAACTGATCTTTCTTACTTTCGGATTGTTCAGCATCTCGTCACCCACTTTTGCAGGAATGCCATTCACCACATTCAAAACTCCGGCAGGTAGGCCCGCATCGTGAAGGCATTGCGCCAACATCATTCCGGTGAGAGGAGTGTATTCAGAAACCTTTGCTACAACGGTACATCCCGCGCCCAGCGCAGCAGACCAACAACGTGCTGGATTGTAAGCAGGAAAATTCCACGCAGTGATTGCACCAATCACACCCATCGGCTGATGAATTACTGACATCCGCTTGTTGTTCCGGTTCGCAGAAATCACGGAACCCAATCCACGCTTACCTTCTTCGGCATACCATTCAAAAAAATTGGCAGCCACTCGCCACTCGCCAATTGATTCCATCAGTGGTTTACCACTTTCGAGCACAGTTACTTTCGCGTATTCATTCAGGCGCTCGTGCATAATCGCTGAGGCTTTCTTCAGAATGACTGCACGCTCAAACGGATTCATCCGTGACCAACTTTTGAATGCAACTTCTGCTGCATCAATCGCTGCGCGACAATCGCTGTCATCACCGAAAGGTACTTCGATGATGGATTGTTCAGTCGCAGGGTTGATCACCGACCAGGTTTTGCCATTGGCAGCATCGCACCAAGTGCCATTGATGTATTGCTTTGCGGTAAGGGGGAAAGGAAGTTCGTTGAGTTGAAACATAATTAGCTAATTCATTTTTTTATAAAGACATTCTCCACCAACAAAAGTCTGAAGCACTTGAATGCTATCAAGTTGATCCGTTGGAAGCTCGAATGGATTTTTGTCGATGATGATAAAGTCCGCCAATTGCCCGGATTGAATTTTTCCTTTGACGTTTTCTCTTCCTTCCGCGTAAGCGCTGCCTGTTGTGTAAGCGTGAAGTGCTTCCGAAAGGTTCACGGATTCATTTTTTGAAATCACTTGCCCTGAGGTTGCTTTGCGCAAAATGGAGTCTTTTACGTTACTCCATGGATTTACATTGCTCACTACAGGCCCATCTGTTGAAAACGCAATCGGAATATTTTTATTCAGCAATGTCTTGACCGGATAACAAAATGATAAATACGCATCATCAATTGAAGCAATGAAATTATTTCCAAGCTCATTCAAAAACACCGGCTGCGGCACAGCAACAAATTTATATTGGGCCATGTCATCAACGTGCTTCGAAGTTGGCAAACCAAAATGCTCAACGCGGTTTCTGGTATCACCAAATTCGCTGTAAAGTTTTTTGTAATTATCAATCACCAATTCAATCGCCACATCTCCAATAGCATGTGTGGCAATGCGAAAACCTTTTTGCTGTGCCTCGTGTGAAAGTTGATAGAATTGTTCTTCCTTCAAACGAAGGACACCTTTGTCATTTGAATTTTTATATGGCCGAGAGAGTGCTGCGGTTTTTCCACTTAAGCCACCATCGGAGAAAAACTTTACTGTATCAATATTGAGATGATCGCTTTTGTATTTTTCAGGAATTGGATAAGGTTTGTCTCCGCCATCGGGCAACAGGATAGGGAAGACGTTCATCCGAATGGATGCTTTGTTCTTTTTGTGATAGCTGTTATATGCATTCAAAAGTTCAGGATGAGCAGCCGGATCGGTTACGCTCGTCACACCAAGGGAAAGTAATCTTTCTGCACCAAGCGCAATCATGTGTTCATATTGCTCTTGCGTTGGCTCGGGAATGTGTTTGGTGATAAGGCCAAGAGCAGTCTCATAGAAAATTCCAGTTAGCTTGCCTTGATCATCTTTACCGATCACACCTCCATTCGGAGCCATAGTTTGGTTAGTAACCTTTGCTTTTTCAAGGGCAAGAGAATTTACTGTGGCAATGTGGGCGCAGGTGCGGATGAGATAAATCGGATGTGTGGTGCTGATTGCGTCAAGATCGGCAGTAGTTGGCATTCGCTTTTCAGCAAGCACTTGTTCATTAAACCCACGACCCGTAATCCAAACTCCATCGGGAAGGTTTTTTGTTCGCTCTTTGATAATTGCTTGCATCGCGGAAATGCTGGACACTCCGCGAAGGTCAATCATGTATGAAGTCAGTTGACCAATTTTCCAAAGATGAATGTGTGCATCATTAAAACCCGGCATTACAACCTTGCCTTTCAGATCAATCAACTTTGAATCACGGCCGTATTTAGTAAGCAATGACTCTTCACCAACTTCAACAAACTTTCCGTCTTCAATTACAAATGCAGATGCTCTATCATTTTCCGATGACAGAGTCAGAGCAATTCCATTGTGAAAAACAAATTTCATCTAGTATTTTCTATAGAATGGATTTTATTGGAAACGGAGTCGTATTTCACTTTATAACATTCAATCACATCAACTCCGTTAAGTGTGCTTATCTCAATAAAAGCAATTTTCAACTTCGTCAAGGAATCTTCTTGATTTAAAGTTTGCGCATTTATTATAGCAATTTGAATATCAGCAATCATTCCGCTCGCCTTCAGTGAGTCAACTTCCTTAGAGACATTTTGAAACGCCTCAGTTTTTGCAATCTCATTGCTAATATTTGTAGCATTCTCTTTGCTATGGGAAGTGCATCCAAAAATAATCGTAATGACAAGAGTGAGAAGCATTCTCATTTCTTATGAATTTGCTCCTCTTGCAATCGCAGCTTCCAACACATCCAGACCTTCGTGTAACTGATCATCGGTAATTACCAACGGAGGCAACAGGCGAATGCAATTGCTGAACAATCCTGCCCGTATCAACACAATTCCATTTGCAGTAGCATCTTTAATGATTTTCAACGTGAGGTCGGGATCAGGAGTGCGTGTCGTGTGGTCTTTCACGAACTCTACCAATCGCATTGCGCCAAGCCCGCGCACATCACCGATGATAGAATATTTTTTCTTCCAATCTTCCAGCCTTGTCTTCATAACATTGCCAACATGTTCTGCCTGTTTCATAAATGCAGGTGTTGTCATTTCTTTGATCACTTCAATCGCGGCTACGCAACCAACTGGTGCGCCACCGTATGTTCCACCAATACCGCCAAGGTGAACAGAGTCCATAATCTCTGCTTTCCCAACTGTTGCCGACACGGGCATTCCTGCGCCCAATGATTTTGCAGTGGTAATGATATCCGGTGCAAAATCATAATGATCAAATGCAAACAATTTTCCCGTGCGTCCGAAGCCTGATTGAATTTCATCTCCGATCATTACAGCGCCTGTTTCATCACAAATTTTTCTGATCTCGCGAAGGAATGGTTCAGGCATTGGAATAAATCCACCTTCACCCTGAACTGGTTCGATTAAGATAGCAGCCAAATCCGATGCATCGATTTGTGAAATCAACGCAAGCCGCAGATTTTGAATGCTGTGTTGAATGTATTCTTCTTCCGTAAACTGATCGGGCTTGCGATAAACATTGGGTGCAGGCAAACGATAAATGTCGCCCGCGAAAGGTCCCATTCCTTTTTTGAACAAACCGTATTTTGAAGTGAGACTTAGCGTAAGCAATGTTCTTCCATGATAGCCGCCTTCAAAACAAATCACACCTTTTCGTTTGGTGTAATAGCGCGCGATGTTCACTGCGTTCTCAACAGCTTCACTTCCGGAATTAGCAAGCAACGTCTTCTTTGCAAAATTTCCTGGAGTGACTTTGTTGAGCAACTCGCAAAGCTCCACCATTGGCTCAACCGTTGTTACAAGCGAACACGTGTGGATATACTTTTCTACTTGTGATTGAATTGCCTTAACCACATTAGGTGCGCAGTGACCAATGTTTATCACACCAATCGCACCCGCAAAGTCCAGCACCACATTTCCATCTACATCCGTGATGACCGCGCCTTTCGCATCGGCCACCACAACTTCGGTTGATTTTGCCAATCCTGCCGGGGCAGCGTTCGCTCTGCGTTTTAATATCTCTTGTCCTTTTGGTCCGGGGATCGGTGTTTTAAGATTGATTGTCTTCATGATTTAAAATTCTATTTCGATTCAGTTTTGTAATTTTCATTTTCACGGATCAGGAATGCGCAGTAGCCATCGCACACGGGATCGTTCACATAACCGGCAATCAATCCATGCGGCACAAATCCGTTCTTCATTTGCCGCGATACAGTTGGGTCTTTCATTTTCCCCGATGCCACTTGCTGATAATATTCTTCTGCACTCATCTTGTTTTTAAGCGCACCGTATCCGCTCAACATTCCGTAAGTGAATTGTCCTTTGAGATTTAGTTTCCTTACAGTGTCCTGCCGCGCATCATATAAGAATTTAGCAATGCCCTTTCCGCGATAATCGGGATGTGTGCCGATGTCCATGCCATAAAGCCAGTCGCCCTTCGGATCGTGTGTATTCAAAAATCCGCCATCGAGCATTTCATCGAAAGTGTGTTCTTCACCAAGCGTAAGATGATAGCGAATGCTGGTGGTCATGCCGATCACCCGATGATTGTGAAGAGCCACAAACTGACCTTCTGGAAAAATTTTGATATGATGCAGGTAATGCTCACTGCGCAGGAGCGAAGCAGGAGCCAACGTAGGGAAAACGATCTTCTGAAGTTCTTCCAGCTCGGCAGCGTGTTCGGCCTGCGTGTTGGTGATCACAATTCCATCGCCCACTTCTTTATAATAAATCGGTTGAACCAATTCTGTCATGATTATTTCTTTGAGGTAAGCTTGAGCAATTCTTGCCGGATGATTTCCAATCCACGCTGCAGCTCTGCTTTCTTGATCACAAGCGGACTCAACACACGAACAACGTTTCCTGATACGCCCGCGCTGATGATGAGTAAACCACTCCCGGCACAAGCTGCCAAAAGTTTTTTGCAAAGGTCTCCGTCCGGTTGATGTGGATCATTGTTCTTCACCAATTCAAAAGCCACCATCGCGCCAAGCCCACGCACCTCACCAATGGCCGGGCAGTCCGTTTTCAATTTGTTGAAATAATCCATCACTATTTTCCCAACTTCCTGTCCTTTCTTTTCGATGTCAATTTTTTTCATGTACTCGATCGTGGCGATGGAAGCAGCGCAAGCCACAGGATTTCCAGGATAGGTTCCACCCAATGTGCCTTTTGTTGTCTTGTCCATAATTTCTGCGCGACCAATCACTGCACCAATCGGCATCCCGCTTCCCATCGATTTGGCCCACGTTGAAATATCTGGCGTGATGTCATAGTGTTGATAGGCGGCCCACTTGCCTGTTCTACCAAATCCGGTTTGCACTTCATCGATGATCAACAAAATGCCTTTCGCTTTGCAAAGCGTTTGCAACTTTTGAACATACTTTTTTGGAGCTACTACAAAGCCACCCTCGCCTTGCACCAGTTCAAGGATAACTGCTGCAACTTGTGAAGCATCAACCATATTATGGAGATACGTTTCAAATGCTTCGAGTTCGCGATCAACAAATTCTTCCATGGAAAGCCCATCATTGCGCTGATAGAAATCAGGGAAAGGAAAACGATACACTTCCGGAGCGAAAGGGCCGCAGCCAATTTTATACCCGACTTTGGAAGTAAGCGTCATGCCCATTAATGTGCGCCCATGAAAACCTCCTGTGAAACAGATGATACCTTGTCGTCCTGTGGCTTGTCGCGCAATCTTGATTGCATTCTCAACGGCTTCGGCACCTGAATTGGTCAGCATTACTTTCGTCTTCTTTCCATGAGGGAACAAGGCTGCCAACTCTTCACACAAATGAACATACGGCTCATAGATGGCGACAGGAAAGCAAGCATGTACTAATTTTTTTGTTTGCTTGATCATCGCATCCACCACTGGCTTGGGGCAATGACCCGCATTCAAAACTCCAATGCCGCCTGCGAAGTCGATGTATTCTTTTCCATCCACGTCAACAATTTTTGCGTCCTTGCCGGAGTCGATAGTGACTGGGCTGAACATTCCCATCCCTTCGGGAACGATTGCATTTCTGCGGTCAATAAGTTGTTGTGATTTTTTCATCTCTGGTATTCTTACTTGATT
>CAZECP010000035.1:28892-36134 GCA_964510765.1 uncultured Ohtaekwangia sp.
AATCCGGGATACAATTTCTCTGCGCCTCCGAGCCAGCGCTCTTTGATCTGCGCGTAATTCATGTTTTGAAAATCGATCGATTCATTTCCTCCTGTCACAAATGAAAGCGAACCTTGCGGAATGTCAACGCCTTGTGAGCTGTCCCAAATGCAGGTGCGGTTCACATCGGTGTAAACATATCCCTGAAAACCCTGCTCGCGCCATACTCTTTTTTTGAAACCCATTGCTGTCTTGGCAGCGAAGCCAAACCCAACCGTATCGATGCAGCGTTGCTTCCGTTCGGGAAATTTGAAATTTTTTTCAATGTCACGCAGAATGGTGAAGGGAACAGTTAACAATACACGATCAGCTTTTACTGTTTCCGTTTTTCCGTTGGTTTCAAAAGTGAGAGCATAACCATCGCCTTGCTGGTAAATCTTTTTTAAGATCCAACCCGTCTTGATCTGATCTTGTACTTGTGCACTCAGTTTGTCAATCAATCGCTGACTTCCACCTTTGAATTTCAGCACTTCATGCTCCTGACCGAAGGCATGATAGTGATGTTCATTTTCAACGGGCATCACTAAAATGTAAAGCATATTCACTGCAGATTGTTGTGATGCTTCCATCGCATATTCATTCGTGATGGCCATGTCCAGAAAATCATACAGCCAGCCGCTCATGCCGATGTTCTTCAAATACTCAGTGACTGTTTGATTGTCCAATTCACGATACAGATCGCCTTTGCTGTAATGCAAAACATCTGGAAGGGAATCGATATCTTTTTGCATTCGTGCAGCAAAGGGTTTCAATGCTTCCACCATTTCGTCTTCGGTGAAGCGTTTGCCGCTGAAGTAATAGTAGCGCGGTATGAGTGTATCCGGTTGCAGATCAATCGTTGCTACATTCAGTTCTTTCGCAAGGGCAAGCAAATCGGTTTGAGTTGTGTCGATGTATTCAGCACCAAAGTCCACATGTGCGCCATCTACTACTGCATCTTCAATGGTGAGTATTCTTCCTCCCGCGCGACCGGTTGCTTCGTAAATGGTGGAAGTAATTCCTTTCTTCTTCAATTCGTACGCAGCGTTGAGACCGGAAACACCGGCACCCACGATGATGATTGACTTCGTTTTATCGCTAAAGCAACCCTGAAGCGGCAGTGCCAGCGCAGCACTTGCCATCACGCTCTTGCGCAAAAACTCTCTTCTCCCCGAATTAAATTCAGGCGGCAGGCTTTTCGCGAAAGCGCGTTTCAATAGTATCGAACCGAACGTACGACTCATGATCTGAGATGGTTAATGGTCACACCCATTCACTATTAACTAATAACTCTTGACATTAACTTATATCAATCTTCCGGGTAGCCAGGGTTTTGCGTCAGGGCTCCTTTGGTCGCAATGCGTTCTTGTTTTGGAATCGGGAAAATCGCGTTGAAGTCGCTGATGGTGTAATCTGTTGAATTCTTGATTGCACCTACTTGTGTCGCAAATTGCCCGTTGCGCGCAAGATCAAACATGCGATGGCCTTCGAAGTTTAACTCAGCCTTGCGTTCATCCAGCAAAGCGCTGGTAAAGTCGGCCTGATTGGTAATGTCGGTGTTAGTCAAAGCGGTCATTCCACGATTGGTTCGCACGGCATTCAAATCAGCCAAACCTTCCGGTGAATATCCTTCTGCCTCCGCACGAATCAGATAAACTTCAGCTATGCGAATGATGAAAGCAGGATTGTCGCGTGTCGTTTCGCCTCTGTATTTTTGCGTACGACCGTCAGGTGTAATGCTCACGTCATTATCGGCAGGGTTGAAGTCAACAAGGTTAGCACGCAAGTCATCAGGACGATTGCTGAAGAAATCATTCATCGCAGCATTTGCCAAAAAGAAAACATCAGAACGTAACGCGCTTTCCCGTAAATAAGTCAATGCATTTAATCCACTTTGATTTTGAATGCTGAAAGTCAATTCGAAAATCGATTCATTGGACACGTATGGAGCTGTGTAAATCTTCGGGAATGTAGTTTGATCGAGAAGATTGAAAGTGCCGTCATCGATAACAGCAGTGGCAGTTGTAATTGCGTCTGCGGTTTTACCCGAATACAGATAAGCTCTGGCAAGCAGAGCCTGAATGGCAATCGGATTGAAATAAACTTGTGTGCGATCGCTTGCATCTACCAACGTAAGGGCAGTTTGAAAGTCCTGGATGATGGCTGCATAGCTTTGCGCCACGGTGCTTCTCGGAACTATGTCCGTTGCTTTTTGAATGGTTGTGACAACAGGAATTCCAAAGGCGGAAGAAGTGTTCCAATGTTCACCAAACATTCGCAGCGCATCGAAGTGAGCAAGTGCGCGTGCTGCGTAGGCCTGACCTTTGATGCTGTTCTTTTCAGCTACATCAAAATTGGGATCATTGATACCATCGATCTGGTTGATGATGGCATTGGAAGTAGCGATTGTATAATACAATGCAAGCCAGATGTTTTCAACAATCGTATTACTTGTCGTCACGTTCACGGCACTTATTTCATCGAGCACGGTATATTGATAACCGCCATCCGTACCATTATCACTATTGAGATCAGCTACCAATTGATAGTAGCCTCCATAATAGTTCTTACCCTGCATGGAACTGTACAAACCAACGAGTGCTGCTTCCGCTCCCGCTTTGGATGTAAACACATTGTAGCTGGCCACATCGTTGGGCGAAACCTGATCAAGTACGTTGCAGGAGGTTGCAATCAAAAGTGTAATGAAGAGTATATATATCTTTTTCATAATTGTATTCATTAGAAGCTGAGATTGAAACCAAACAAGAACGTGCGAGGCTGCGGATAGGCAGCGTAGTCATAACCGGCAGTGCGCGGATCGGCACTACCTGTTGAACTCACTTCAGGGTCAAAGCCGGTGTAGTTGGTGAACACATACAAGTTTTGAACAGTGAAATAAAACCGGCAACTGCTGATCACCGTGTTCCTGGGTTTCAGCGTGTAACCTAATGTCACCGTGCGGATGCGCAGGAAGGAAGCATCTTCAATATACTGAGTAGAGAAGTTGTTGTAATTCTGATTGATGAAAGAAGCGCGCGGCACGTTCGTGATGTCGCCCGGTTTTTCCCAACGTTTCAGCGCCTCTACCGAGTTGTTTGCATACACCTGGTCAAGGCCGCCATCATTCGACCAGCCAAGATTCAGATACGCGGATTTGATCTGGTTATAAACCGAGTTGCCCACGTTGAATTGTGTTGCTACAAGCAAATCAAAATTGCCATAGGTCAGCGTGTTGTTCAAACCTCCGTAGTAGTTAGGAATTGCTTTGCCGGCAACACCCGCATCATCAAACGTAATAGTTTGCGCATTCACTTTGTTGCCACTCTTATCGTAGTAAAGGGCATCTCCGTTTTGTGGATCAACGCCTGCATATTTCACGGCCCAGAATGTTCCCACCGACTGACCAACCATCATCACGTGCGTTGGGTTGCCATCGCTGTAAGCGCTCAACAGCAAACCATTATTCGACAAGGCTACATATTGATTCTTGATGAACGAAATATTGAAACTTGTATTCCAACGGAACTTGGCATTCGAAATATTTACTGAGTTCACGGTAAACTCCCAGCCTTTGTTCTCAATCTCACCGGCATTACGCGTGATGGTAGGGAAGCCCGAAGTACCAGCGATGTAGTCATTGCTTAGTAAACCTGTTTTGTTGGACTTGAAATAGTCAATTGAACCGGAGATTCTTCCATTCCAAAGTTCCCAGTCGATACCAATATTAAATGCTTTGTTGCTTTGCCAGGTTAAGTTGGGATCGGCAATGTTTCTTGGTTTCAAACCTGACATACCGTTATATCTGGCCGGTCCCCAGAAAGAGATATTCTGAAAGTTTCCAATTTCCTGGTCTCCCGTAAGTCCGTAGCTGGCGCGGAGTTTCAGATCTGTGAACAAATCGCTCTTAGGAAAAAATGCTTCGCGGGAAAGTCTCCAACCAACTGATCCGGAGGGAAAGGCTCCATAACGATTATTTTTTGGAAAGCGAGAGGAACCATCCACGCGCATGGTGGCGCCTAATAAGAATCGGCCATCGTAGTCATAATTTACGCGACCGATGTAAGAGACAAGTCCAAATGAAGTTCCTGTTGCCGAAGCTGATGTTACCAATGCTGCACTTGAAATGTTTTGCAAGCCACTTCCTTGGGGAAAACCTTGGGCGCTTATCGATGCCAGTGTTGACTTGGTCTCTTGCATGGTGTAACCTGCGATGGCATTGATATTTCCTTTTCCAATTTTCTTCGTGTAGGTAAGGATATTTTCATTCAGCCAGGTGAGTTGCTCAAAGTTTGAGCGCTGTGCTTTTCCGCTCACAGCCTGCGCATCAGTGGTAACAGGGGAGAAGAAAGTTTCATCAAGTACATTGCTATAGTCGGCTGACCAGCTTGTACGGAATTTCAAATCGCTGGTGATTTTGTATTCCGCGAATATCGAACCGAGGAAGCGATTGGTGGTTGTATAGGGGATGATCTCATTCGCAGAACGGATCGGATTGTCTGAAAGCCAGTTGGTATGATATGCAGTATAGTCAGAGTAATTTCCATTGGCATCGTAAGGCGGCATCAAGGGGTCAGCGCCCAATGCATTAGTGACAATTCCAGTATATGTATTGTCATTGAAACTTCTGCGGTTGCGTGAGTGCGCAATATTCGCATTGATACCAAAAGACAATTTATCAGTAGCCTGGTGATCGAGGTTGATGCGACCGCTTAACCTTTGATAAGCAGAGTTGATTACAATACCTTTTTGATCGAAGTATGTGCCACCGGCATAGAATTTAGTTTTTTCGTTACCACCCGTGGCAGAAAGTTCGTAGTTGCTGATAGGCGCATCTTTCAACACTTCATCCAGCCAAACTGTGTTCACTCCCGAAGAAGCATCGTAGTGCAATGGATCTGTAAGAACGGTTGGATCAAAGCCTGCACCGAATACGGTGTTGTCATTATTATAGAGCTTCAGGTCCTGGGCGCGCGCATCCTGAATCAGATCAATGAACTGTTGTGAATTCAAAAATTTGATTTTACGGGTGGGTGTCTGCGTGCCGGTGTAATAGTTGAAGTTGAATTTTGTTTTCCCCGATTTGCCTCGCTTGGTGGTGATGAGCACTACACCGTTGGCAGCACGCGATCCGTAGATGGCTGCTGCCGAAGCATCTTTCAAAACCTCTACCGACTCAATATCATTGGGGTTGATATCGGAGATGGAGCTGATGCTTTGGCCGCTTCCTACCGATTCTCCGTCCAGGTTAAAGGAAGTGGACATACTTGAATTGCTCTCGCTGATCATCGGAATACCATCCACTACATAGAGCGGATTGGAAGCGCCACGAATGCTTACGCTCATCGAAGCACCCGGTGTTCCCGATGTAGAAGTAATGTTCACGCCTGCCATTTTACCTTGCAGGTTTCCGGCTACGTTGGTAGTCGGCTGGTTGGCGAAGTCTTTATTATTAATAGAGGCGATGGCACCGGTCACATCTTTTTTCTCCATGGTTCCATAACCAACTACTACCACATCGCTGAGCTGGGTCACATCGTTTTCCATTTTCACATCGATGGTTGTTCTGCTTCCGATGGCGATCTCCTGGGTTAGAAATCCAACAGAAGAGAAGATCAAAACATCGGTGGAGTTGGCAGCAATCGCGTAGGCACCATTAATGTCGGTGGTGGTGCCTTGCGTAGTACCTTTCACAACAATGTTTACTCCGGGGAGCGGGCTTCCATCATTCCCATCGGTCACCTTGCCGGTAACTGTGGTCTGTGCCCAAAGGCCCAGTGGCAGAAGCAAGACAATGAATAAGCAGTAGTGGTTTAACTTCATGCGATTCGAGGTTAGGTTGATTCATGACGAAAGTAGGTGAGTCAAATCCGCACAAAAAACAGTCATATTTCTTTTTATCCAGGTGTAAGATTCTGATTAATAAATAATTGAACTGGAAGGAAACTATTACTTAGATTTGACGGTCAGAAATGAGTCAGATTAGTCTATGATTCCTCCGAAAATCCGTCAGGCCATCCAGGATCATCCCGACCTGAATGCAGCGCTTAACAACGCGGGTATGGAATTGGATTGGAAGAAATTTAACCGCACGCATTTTGATTTCATCGCGCGCCACATTAATAAAAGAGTAACGTTGCGCGCCCTGGAAAATCCCCAGCTCGTTCAGGATAAAATCATTCTTGGCAAAGATCAGCTTCAGCATATTGTTGATGAAAGGAAACTGAAAAGTGAGGAAGACTTTTTGAGTTGGCTGGCCGGCAGCAAGCGTGTCTTTAGTTGGATCAGCGGCAAGACCTTGCAAAGTTATTGGCGCAATGGCAAACCCAAAGAAACCAAGCAGCAGGTATTGCTGGTGTTTCTCGGAGTGCCCCAAAAGATGTGGGACGATTGGAAGTCACTTTCAGCTCCGCGATCTTTCTTAACCAACCGGCAATCAAAACCGGTTTCAAAAAAATCAAACTCCGAGCTCATCCGGAAGTACTTTCTCGGCAGTTATTTTCTTTACTATTCCAAATCCGACTTAAGCCCGGCCTTAATCAAAGCTCCCTTCACACTCGCAGAAGATGAACAAGGCAACCTGGTGGCGGAGACAATCACGGAAGGACATTTGTATCGGAGTACACTGATCGAATTGCGCGAAGGGATTTTATACATTCATTGTGAGAACCTCGTGTTCAACGAAAAAGAGAATCACATCTTCAACGTAGGCAACGAAACCAACCCGGAGGTGCTGTTTGGTATCTCAAATACGATTAGTGTAAAAAGCAAATTGGCGATCGGCATTCGCAATGTGCTCATCAAACAAAAAAAGAAATTCACACCGGATACTTTTCTCGAAAAAGAAATCAGCCTTTCCGATAATTCGAAGCTAAACCCGGAAGAGTCGATCGTCAGGAAATACTTTTTAAATCAACAGACAAATGTGATGTCATCACATCATTGCTGTACGCTCGAAGTGTTGAAAGCAGAGGTAAAGACGGTGGACGTGTAAAAATTTTTTCTGTAGCATGAAGCCGTTTCGACTGAGTTGGATACTGGTCATTCATCTGGAATTGTTGTTAGAGGTGAAGCAAGCATAAATTAATTTAGTTGTCATGCCAGACAGGGTCGCGCAAGGCAGGCGCGAGTTCCGACATCCCCTTGTGCGAAGGAGTGTTTACTTACCTTGTCGAGTACACGAGTTCTTCTCCTACCAGGGGGACACCGGCACGCGCACTTGCAGCC
>CAZECP010000035.1:36234-44666 GCA_964510765.1 uncultured Ohtaekwangia sp.
GCGAAGGAATGTTTACTGACGATGTGCCGAGTACACGAGTGCTTCTTCTTTCATCTGACTATGGCACTCTCGGCCACACCTTCTACATTGCTCTCGACCAAATTGCAGGAGATTAAAAATAAAATAGGAGTTACTCCCAGGCGCCACCATTACTTATCAAATCCTTTTTGCTACTTCGGTACGTGGGCAGCATGGAAACAGGAAAGCCCGCAGAAGTCTTTAGTGTGGCCGCCCTTAAGTTCTGTTGCATAGCATGCCTCTTCTTTCTTGCTGCTATGTAATCCTGCCTTACTTAGACTCATGGTAAACTGACTATCCACTGTTGGATGTGTGGTGCGCATGAGATCGGAAAAATCAGTTGACGTATTTTAAATATCCCTGTGAGTGGGGATCGTATTGCCTGAAAAACACAAAACGAATCCGATAATGAAAAATCCAAAAACCTCTGATGACTACATTGATCATATTCTCGAATATGATCCTGAAGACCCGACAACGGCCACTATGTTTTCCAGCATTCAGCCGCTGGCGATGCAACCCCGCAACCTGACGCCCATCCCATGGCCGGCTGGAAAAGCACCCAAGCCCCAGCCGGTAACAAAGCCGAACGCCAACAGCCCACTGCCTCCCTGCGACTACCTGGTAGTTACCTGGACGGTGGCAGAAGCGTTGGCCTTATCCGATATTCTTACACCGGGCTACCGCAGCAAAACAGATTGGTATTACTACATCCATCTTTTTAATTCCGACTATAAGCCCATCATCAAAGGTGGAGCCCCTTCACTGAAAAGTAAGCGACTCGGCAGTTGGTTCATCACGAAAATCGGGAGTAAAAAAGTAATGTGCTTCAAATCAGAATTGCACCTCGCGCGCGATGGCTCAAAGTTGCCGGTGCTCATGCTGTGGAAACAACTGATCGAGGAAGTGAAGCCCACCCTCGTGATTACTACGGGCACTGCGGGCGCTATTGGAAAAAATGTGTTACTGGGAGACGTGGTGGTAAGCAAAAATGTACGCTTCGACTGTGCGCGCATGTTCAAGAACCAACCTTTCAACAACCAGGTTTATACCAGCCCCACCGCCATCGTAAAAAAGAACCTCACCACTGCTGAGTCAAAATTGTTGAAGGCCAATGCAGATAAACTTCCTGCAGCACCGCGCACACCCAAAATGATTTATAAAACTTCTGCCTCGATCAAACGCACTGATGTAGTCACTACCGACTTCTTTGCTTACGATAACACGACCAACACCTACCAGTTGCAGTCGTTGGGATCAGCTGTTGAGATGGGGGATGCTGTTTTAGGGTTGGCATGCCAACAACTGGGCGCAGGCGCACCGGGGTGGTTGGCCATACGCAATGCCAGCGACCCGCAGATCGATGGCACCCTGGCGCACAGCGAACAGGTGAGCATGGCCGCGCGCATCTACGAGAAGTACGGCTACTGGACCACCGTGAACAGCGCCATCGCTTGCTGGGCGATGATTGCCTGAAAATCAAAAGCAGGAGCCAGGTGAAACCATTTCAAAGGAGAAGTACTGGACGTGCACTACGCGTGAGATCGCAAATCAGTTGACCAAATTTTAAAAATCCCCGCGAGTGGGGATGTTCTTGCGATAAACGCAAACGTAGTTTTGAGAACATCAAACAAACAACAACGGAGTAAGCCGAAAATCCGAAGAAGAGTAGGCGTGAAGAATAGTGCCATGAAAGTAAAACCCAATTGCATTATAGCTATCCTTATTTGTATCGCATTCATCAGTACTTCACCGGCAAGTTGCCAGACAAAAGACACAACGCAACTACTCGGAGGGCTCACGTATCTGAACGCCTATAATTTTGATTTTAATAATTCGCTTGCCTCCAACTATGTTGGCCACTTTGCCCTTTTCGCACCTTCGCTTAGTAAAGATTCAGGGAAATTTGGTTTTGGTTTCAATGCGGGGATAATGAAAGTGGCTTACGCTGTAACCGATCAAGCCGATAGCACGGTCTATAATCGCACAGACTATTTTTCTCTTAATCCGCTCAAATCACTGCAAGAGAACAATGGATTTTATGGACGCCAGTTCAATCGCTACACAGTAAGAACAACTAGCGGTTCTTATTGGAGCTTATATGCTCAGCCCTTACTTGAGTTGACCGACATGGGATCAAAACATCACATTTATGTACACGGTCATTTTGAGTTGTTGGTAAATAAAAGCAGTTACTCGGTGAAAGTGAAAACTTTGTCCCAGGACACCACCGATCAAACACCTGCACTTCCCATTCAGCCGGTTCCTTCTTCGGACTATAGTATCAATCAAACTACTTATGCGGGATACTTCGGTGGCGGGCTCACTTTTTATCTGGCACCCTGGCCCAAGTCACATTTCTTTTTCCAGGCAACGATTGGAAGATGCAATGTGACATTCCCCTCCGTGCCCGGCATAGTAAGTCAGGATGGTTTTTATCTGTTTCGTTCTTATTACCTGCAAAAGTTGTCGGATGCTTCTACCGTGATGATTGGAACCGACATCCGTGGATTTCTACCCACCCAGTCTCCTGTGTATGCTGCCTATGTGGGATTGAACCTGGACCTTGATCAGGTAGTTACGAGTCTGTTGGGAAAAAAATAAGAAGAATGTTGTAAGCGGAGGAAGCCGAAAATCCGAAGAAGAGTAGGTGACAAACTATCTAATATGAATAAAGTTTTGGTCTGCTTTTTCGCCATAACCCTTTGTTTACCAGTTCATAAAATATCAGGGCAGGATGTAGATGAGCTAAAGAAGAAGTTAAAGTTGAAGCGACAACTCTTGAAGATTCAAGAGGTAGATCTAAGAAAGTCTTACAAAATTCAGAAACCGACCTTCCGCAGGTTCGGACGGAACATGAAGGATATTGTCTTCGATTTTGACAGCAAGAAGTTTATCCATGAAAAGAACATGACTGATACTCTTGACAATCCTCCTTATGAAATAAACGAACTTGACGGAATTAATATTAAAATTAGAAACGTCAATCCTTTTTTGTATTCCGTTGACCTTTATGAATTGCAAGGCGATCAGATTAGCAACGAAAAACTTTTGGAGGTTAAGCAGACTAACAATCTGAGTTTAAAAATTGAACCGATTAAGGAGTTTGAATTCAACTTACCGCAGAATTCTCTCGCAGACACAGGTTGCGATTCAACAAACTTCGAAGACTTAATTTCAAAAAGAATGATTGCGGTTGAGTTGCAGTTGCTGGCCGATGACCTGGGGAGTTCAATTGCCAATGAAGAAGATAATATTGAGATGTTGAACTATGCAATAAAAAATAAAATTGATACCCAATCCTTCGCTACTGCCGATGAAACAGCAATCAAGCGCTATCAATATGAACTAGCTTCAAAAATTAGAATCTTGAAAAACTTAAAACTAGATCTTGCCAAGATTCAGAAACGTCTCAAGGATGAGAGCCTAGATAGCCTGCAACTTGACAAAGCCATTAGTACGGAACGGAAAAAGTTGAAACAAAGCTGTGCTGGTGCAGTGGCCCGGAAACTGCATTTTGAATTGCAGGATATGACAAAACAACTCAAACAAGACATGAATAGGATCAATCAATACATTTTTTTGCATAATCAAGTTGTGAAGGTTGTGAAAATGAGGGTAAATTCTGCAGCAGAGCTAAAGGATATGGTTGATAGTCTTTTTACTACTATGAGCGTAGGTACTTGGAGGCAGTTACCAGCTATCTACTTTAGTGACCACTCAAAAGTTTTAGTTGATTTTGACAATGTAATTAGGATACTTAATGACCTCCAAATTAAGGATTCTGCAAATCATTCTCAGTATAAAATTGCGCTGGCGAGTATCAATGTGTCTTATGAAGGCTACAAAAGTTTTGACTACAGTAAATTGGTAAGTGAGTTATTGCAAGTTGTAAAATTTGTTGATGAAAGAAATTTCGAGCTCAACTATCAAACGCTTTCTATCAGCGAAAATGCGGACTTTGTAAAGTATAGAATTGAGTTTAAGCCAACAAACAATGGCGATATTCAAGAAACTCAAAGTCCCTTCAATTTGGATATCGCATTTTTGATTAATGAAGGATTAAAAGTAGATATTAGTACCGGCATCATTCTAGATTTTAACCTTGCCAATCCCGGATATTATTTTCAAAAATTTTCATCGACTCAAAATGGTCAGACTTTTGACTCTGTACGTGTAAAGAAAAGTAGCAACCTAAGTAACATAACTCCGTCTGTTAATCTAATGCTAAATGCCTACAAAAGATCCAGTTTGAATTTTAAGCCCGGTTTTTCGATTGGATTTGGAGTAAGTAGTGACATTCGTTTTAGGTTGTATGCCGGCCCATCTCTAATTGTTGGAAGAAAGGAAAGAGTTATGATTAGTTCGGGAGTGGCCTTCGGAGCCATTACTCGAAACGCTGATGGTTATGACGAGGGGAAAACATTTGCAGACACTGCGTCATTGCCAGCACAGGTACCTATTGTTCAAGATACTTTTAAGTTTGGCTGGTACTTTGGAGTTGGCTTTAACTTGACGGGCAAAGACACTAGAGGCTTCATTGAAAAAATTAAATTCAGATAAATGTTCCCTCCGTGGTTCGTGTCCTCACGAAATACAACAACACTTCTGGCCTCACCCCGGCCCTCTCCGGGGGAGAGGGAGGAAATACAAGTTTGTTGGTGAGCGAAGGTGCCTCTACTCAATTACTGTCATGCAGACGGGGTTGCGCGTGAGCATGTGACGTGTTCCGGCATCTCCTTGTGCGAAGGAGTGTTTACTAACAATGTGTCGAATACACGAATTGCTTCTTCTCTCACGGGGATACCGGCACTCGCGCCTCCAGCCGCACTTGCAGGCCGGTATGACGGGGTGGTTGTAGTTCGCAGCTTCGAGGATGCATGTACAGGGAGACTCCGCTCTCTGGTTGTCATGCCGGACAGGTTTGCGCATGAGCAGGCAGCGAGTTCCGGGCATCCCCTTGTGCGAAGAAAGTGTACTTACGATGGTCGAGTACACGAGTGCTTCTTCTTCCAAGGGGATATCGGCACTTGCACACTCCAGCCGCACTTGCTGGCTTGTTCCAAATTTTGGGTGATCAGCAAGACTTGTTTGACCATCATATAATCATTAGCTTTTGCTTATCGCCATTTTCAGTAACGAGAACATAAAATCCCGGAGTTGCTTTCACTTGCAATTGATTTTCACCGGGTAGTAAAGTTCCGGCATCAACTACCTCACCTACGCTGTTCACGATTTTAAAATTAACCTTCGTCAGGCTGTATATTTTGAAGTTTCCATCCGATGGGTTAGGGAATGGAGGTGAAATAATATCCGCTACTATCGTTAGCGTGCCATTGATCAAAGTTACGCTGTAATTTGGATTGGCTCCGCTGGTGACGAATGGATAGATTGGGTATTGGCCTGGTCGAGAATCGACATCTGCAGGAGAGTAAAGCTCAAATGGGAGATAGTTGTTATTCCGTAATCCAACCACGGTTGCACGAAAGACAGGATTTTCAGCACCCACTCTCCGCACGGTGTCTTTCGCTGTTATCGTAAGTGGGGCGGGCGTAATAGACAACACCCCTGACTTCTTTACTAACGCAAAATTCTGAACGATGGAATCTGCAACGATTGGAACGATATCATAATTACCAATTGAACTGTTTATGGTGGCCATCGTTTGGTACGTGATATTCAGATTACCTGGCCCTGGCCAGCCCTCAACGGTGCTTTGAAACTCCGGATTAGGCAACCCATATTCCCGAGTGTAGTTGCCTACCGTGACACCCAGGTGTGGGAGTGAAGTGAGAATGGATAAGTAATGATACGGCCACCCGGAAATTGCAATATCCGTTTTATCATCTCCATCAAAGTTGGCGGCCGTCAAGTCGAATAGATCCGGATAACGAAAGGTCACTGCATCAAAATAGCCATTGTTTCCATTTGCTACCAATACACTTATCGCTCCGCCTATAGCAACGGCCACATCTTGTTTTCCATCTCCGGTAAAATCACTCGCGACAATATGGGTGGCAGTATAAATGCCGTTGAACAACGTGGACGTAGTGAAATTTCCTTTGCCGTCATTCTTAAGTACGATTAAATAGCTGTCAGAAGTAAAGCCTATATCGAGAATGCCGTCAAAGGTAAAATCAGCTATGGATACTGCATAGGCCCAGTTAGTGTAGGCATCAAACAAACCAACGGGGTCTGAAAAACTTCTGCCATCCTTGTTCCAAAGTACGTACGGTGGTGCGTTATACGCAGCAATAACGATGTCGGGAAGTTGATCGCCATTCAAGTCGCCTGCTGCTATTCTGTTGGAATTGAAGGCAGCTCTCACAGCTGTTGGCGGATCGAAGCCATCACCATTGTTTAATAATAACGAGATAGGGGTGCCGGCTGTAGCAACATCCATTTTACCATCCTGGTTAAAATCAGATACCACAATATCCAGGGGTGCTCCCGGTACTTTGTATTTTTTTGAGAGAAGGAAAGTTCCATCTCCTTTGCCGGTCAGCAAAACCAGGCTGTCGTTGTCGGCATCTATGGCCACCAGATCGAGATTGGCGTCACCAATCCAATTGGCAGACGCTACTTTGGAAGTTTTTTTTACTGCTTGAAATTCTTGCTTGACTGGGAACTTACCGGTTCCATCGTTCATCATCGCACTCAAGGTGCCATCATTATAGTTTGTGGTGACTACATCCGGTTTACCATCATTGTTAAAATCTCCGGAGGTAACGCCCGTAGGGTACCCGGCTGCGCTATATGAATAGTGAAAGGTTGCGTTGCCATCATTGAAGCCGGTTTGCAGCGTGGAGAAATTTCCGATTACCCAATCGGTTCGTCCATCTGAATTGTAATCTCCCGTGTTGACTGAATTGGGCTGTTGCCTTGTGGCGATGGTGATTTGTGAGTTGAAATTTCCTGCGCCATCATTGAATTTGATATAAGCAAAACCCTTGGTCCAATCCAGGCAAATCAAATCTACCGCGTTGTCCTGGTTAAAGTCACCGGATGAAAGGAACTCTCTAGGGAGGAAGTCCATGGTTATCGGAAAGGATTGGAGAAGAGAGAAAGTTGTTCCACTATTTTTGAACACCTGCAGGTAAGCGGTGGTACCATCTCCGCCACCGACCACCATATCCAGTATGGAATCACCGTCTACATCGGCTACTACTACACTCCCTGCACCGTGCGGAGCCGCATAGCTCACGCCATCGCTGAATGTGCCGTTCCCTTTATTGAAGAAAATGGTAAACGAATTTTGGCCAGAATTCATCACGACCACGTCTTCAAATGTATTGTTGTCAAAATCACCGTGGCTGATCTTGATGGGCAAGCCGGTATTGTAAACAATGGGAGGCTCAAAACCTGTGCTACTGGAGGTGCTACTCAAGTAAATGGAAATCGTGCTCACAAAGAAATTTCCCGTCACCAGGTCAGCTCGACCATCGTTGTTAAGATCGGTGGACATGATCTCCAACGTACGCACCCCCAGGTAGAGTGCTGCCTTAGACGTACTAAAGGTGCCGCTTCCGGAATTTTTCAGAATGTATAATGAATCATAATTAACGCACGCGATGTCCAGGTCACTGTCTTTGTCAAAATCACCGACCGCGATGGTGCCTCCGTTATACCGGCCGTAGTAGTTGCTCGTCTCCGCGGGCTGACCATTGTGGTTTAGAAAAATAACAATGCCATATTCACTTGCTACAACAAAATCGATTACGCCATCCTTATTCAAATCACCTTGCTCTATTTTATCAGAAGACGAAAGTGAATTGAAATACGAATGTGTTTTAAAATTCACAATCTGCGCCCAACCCGATCGAGCCAACAAGCACAACACCACCAAAGACAGAAGTCGTATAACTTTCATGAACTTTTTCTTTCACTAACCAAGGCCTTAATATAGTTATTTTGGCCATCGCTCAGAAAAGTGAGATTTTTTCGTGCAGAACCCAACCATCACGTTGAGCCTCACTTTGTCAGTCTCAGCAGCTTTTCCAAGACTGACTTGCGATTTTGGAATAAGGAGTTCTCACACTCATCATTAAAATAATGCACTAATCCTGAGCACAGCGAAGATCCCCAATTCAGAGAGGTGCACTCTCAGTAAGTGCACTCTAACCCCGTGGGGATTCTTCGCTTTTTGTTGTGCTACGATTTGAAAGGCAAGCAACAAACAACTTGTGCTATTGCGAGTTTGATTCACTTCGATCGCTCAGAATGGAGTTACTTTTTGTTTTCATGGCAGTCGTTTCGTTATGGCCTCACCCCGGCCCTCTCCGGAGGAGAGGGAGGAAATACAAGTTTGTTGGTGAGCGAAGGTGCCTCTACTCAATTGCTGTCATGCCGGACGGGTTGGGCGTGAGCATGTGACGTGTTTCCGGCATCCCCTGTGCGAAGGAATGTTTACTAAC
>CAZECP010000036.1:0-2490 GCA_964510765.1 uncultured Ohtaekwangia sp.
GGTGAAAGCAGGCCCAGTGCATTGACTAAAATGCCAATGCCAACAAGCCAGGACCAGGGGCGTCCAAGAAAATTAACCGGTGTAAGAGCAGGAGTTCTCAAATTTAATTTTAGTGTTGTTTTTGAGACCATGTTGTATTTGTAGAATCATCTCGAGAACTACTGTTAAAAAGATTCTCTTACCGTAAAATAAAGCCCACTCGAATTTTGGCCCCAACCATAATCGATGCGGAGATTGAGTTTTTCTTTTTCGTTCAGGGCGATGCGAACCCCGCCACCGTAGGAATATTTCAAGCCTGAAAAAGAAAGGTCCACCACGTTTCTGAACACTTCTCCATAACCAAGAAACGCCACTACGCCAACGCGCTTCCACAAGTGCCTGCGGTACTCTGCTTGAAAGGCTGCGAGATTCTTATCGGTGTATCTGCCTTCGTAATATCCTCGCATAATATCAGAACCGCCAAGGATCGCCATGTTGCGAATGGGAACATTGCCTGAGTTGAGATAGCCATATCCCTGAAACCCGATGATGTCCTTCTTGCTCAATGAAATAAACTTTCTCCAGTCAATAACATAATTATTGTAAGTGAATTGACTTCCCAAAAGAGAATTGAAATTCAATACCATAATTTGAAAATAAGAACCTTTCGTACAATAGAATGCATCATCGCGACTGTCCCAGGCCAAAATAAATCCAGCCCCGGACACTGTTCCTCCTTCCCGGCCCTGCACATTCTGCTGATCAAAAATTCCACCGGCTTTGTAGTCGAGCGAATAGACACGTTGCATTTCATACGCCAGTCCAACATAAAAATCGCGATGCACTCGCCTGATGAATTGCGGATTGATAAAAAATTGAGTGAAGTCATACCGCTCACCGGCAGCAGAAGGGGTCTCATTCCCAAATCCCCAAAACGTGTCGTAATAACGGGTGAATGAATTCTTCCAGCGCAGAATATATTTCTCACCGGGAAAATAAACATTGAATTGAAGTGCTGTCACTAATTGGTCACGCTCGGTGTAGAGTGCAAGTGCCTCGACATTGCTTGTGCGCAGCACCGAATCATGCTGATGGCTGGTGCGGAAAAAATAAGTGCCACCTGCGCCAAAGCCCCAACCCGTTTCAATGGAACGAATAACAACAGGAATCAGCAAATATCTCTTTGACTTCCGCTGGATGGAATCGTATTCGAGGTATTGCGCATTCGCCCACGCAAACATGAACATGCCAAGAACGAAAAAACAAAAACGCGCCATCAATTTCTTTTCAATCCCACAATCGCGATGATGGCAAGTAACAAAAAGAAATAGTCAGAGACTTTATACGGCTCTTTCAACAACCAGATATCGATGAGTTTGATTCCGGCCAGCGCGGTCACCGTCCACACAGCAAAGGCAGTCGCGGTTGGAATTACCTTTAAGGCGAGAGAGAAAAAGTAAATGTTTGCGATCCCAAAAATAATATAGCCAAGAAGTGGAAGCACCATGATGAATGATTCAGAAGTAAAAGACAGTTTCTTCAAGGCCGTCAGATCAATAAACTTTAAACTATACATCCAACCAATTTCCATGATGGAGGCAATGAATAAAAATAGCCACGCCATTATGCTGCGGATTTAATTCTACTCTCTTCCAGTTTGCGGGTGGGCGATGACTTTCTGAAAAGTAGTATGAAGTTTTTCCGAAGGTCTAAATAATACTTCCAATACTTGTTGACCCTCAGTTTGTCTTCATCAAATCGTTTCACTGAAAAAGCATGCTGAAGAAAATAGTCCTTTGGATATTTATAATAGAGTCCGAATTTCTTCGGCTTCTTATTTGGTAAATAAGCTGTTCCGAATATCCAATCCCATAGTGCCAACTTGGTGGCATAATTGGAATAAAATACTTCTTTCCCTTGCCCATGATGAAGCTTGTGCATTTCAGGTCCATTAAAAAAGTATTGCCACTTTCCGGAATGCACATCAATGTTGGCATGGATATACATTCCCCACATGGCATCCAGGAGCGCTTTGATCGGAACTACCATCGGATTTGCACCGAGCAAAATAATCGGAGCAAATTCAATAGTTTGATTAATCAGAATCTCAACAGCATGTGAACGCGAACCCGCTAGCCAATCCACTTCTTTCACAGAATGGTGTGCCTCGTGTGTACGCCACAATATTTTTGAATTGTGTTGCCAGCGGTGAAACCAATAAATGTAAAAATCATGTGCAACCAGAAAAAATAAAACCTGCACCCACACCGGCCAACTCGACATCAACCTAAGCGATGACCAATGGAAATGCAGGTCTATAGGATGAATGATAAAATCAAAAATGACAATCTTGAGAAAGAAACTTTGAATAAGAGTGTACCAAACCAGGTCCACCCAAAATCCTTCGCGAAAGAGTGGAAGACCCTTCGTATAAGGACGCGCGCGTTCAAGAACGATGATGATCGTCAACCAAATCAACAGCAAACAAAAGGTGATCGTCTCTACTTTAAA
>CAZECP010000036.1:2590-35069 GCA_964510765.1 uncultured Ohtaekwangia sp.
TTTAAACGGTAGCCGGTTGATTGATCACTTTGCGCAAACGCCTCATCGGCTCAAGTTCACTGTCATACACTTTCTTCACACCATCGCCCAAACTTTTCTCGATGTCGCGGATGTCGCGGACGAGTTTGACTACTCCTTGTGGTTCTACAGAAGCAGCATGATCCGATCCCCACATGGCACGGTCAAGGGTCACGTGACGTTCAACAAACCGTGCTCCCAATGAAACAGCAGCCAATGTAGGAGCAAGGCCGGTCTCGTGACCTGAGTAGCCAACAGGCGTATCATACTTTGCCTGAAGTGTTGTCACCATGCGTAAGTTCAACTCGGAGGGATGGCAAGGATAAGCTGAAGTTGAGTGGGCAATCATCACATCCTCGGTTCCAGTAAGGTTAATCGCTTCTTCAATTTCATTCTCTGTTGACATACCCGTAGAAAGCATGATCGGTCTTCCGGTTGCCAATGCTCTCTTGATGAGATCAAAATCAGTTAAGCTTGCCGATGCAAACTTGTACATCACCGGATCGAACTGCTCGAGAAAATCAATCGAAGGCTCATCCCACGCGGAAGCAAACCAATCAATTCCTTTCTGTTTGCAATAGCGATCGATGATTTCAAATTCTTCTTTGCCAAATTCTGTCTTGCGCTTATAGTCGATGTAACTCATCTTTCCCCACGGAGTGTTGCGTTCCTTGTCCCACTGATCTTTTGGAACACATAGCTCCGGAGTTCTTTTTTGAAATTTCACCGCATCGCATCCTGCGATCGCAGCCCAATCGATCAACTTTTTGGCGATGTCAACTGAACCATTGTGATTAATTCCAATCTCTGCGATGATGTACACCGGCTCGCCTTCACCAATCGCTCGTCCGTTTTGTAATTCAACTCTTTTCATAGCTTGGTTGATTTAAGTTTATTCTGATTTGTTTCTATATCGCGGTCCAGCCTCCATCCACAATCAGGTTGGCACCTGTCATGTAAGAGGAAGCATCACTTGCCAAAAAAATTAATGCACCCTGGTAATCGGTCGGTTGTGCCATGCGACCGAGCAACGTGTGACTTTTGTAGTTGCTCACAAAAAAATCGTCCTGCTTGTTTTCAACTCCGCCCGGAGAAAGCGCATTCACCCGAACATTACTTGAGCCCCAATACGCGGCAAGAAATTTCGTGAAGCTGATCACAGCACCTTTTGTAGTTGGATAGGCAGCCGACTTAAAAAACTTTTGCTTACCTTCTTCATCGCGATAAATGGATTGGTTGGGTGCAACTACTCCATACGTAGATGCGATATTAATAATGCTTCCACTTTTCGCTTCCTCCATCGCAGATCCAAAAACCTGGCAACACAAAAACACGCCCGTCACATTTACATCAAGTGATTTTTTCCACATCGCGAGCGGGTAGTTTTCGAACTTCGATTTCTCCAAGGCCAACTGCGGATTTTCAAACATATCGTTGATGGCAGCATTGTTCACTAACACATCAATCTTTCCATATCTGTCGAGCACAGCCTCTTTCACTTCCATCACCGAAAGGTCGTTGGATACATCAAGAGCAATACCCATGTGCGTATCGCCAAGTTCTTGTGCAAATTGTTTGGCAATTGTCTCATCCAAATCAGCAACAATCACATGTGCGCCAGCCATTGCGAGTGCCTCACAGTGTTTCTTGCCAAGAAGCCCGCACGCTCCGGTAACAATCGCTACTTTACTTTCCAACGAAAAGAGTTTATTCATCGCGTTACAGCTTCTTTGTCCGAAAATACTTTTTGCACGTTTCCCACTTTTCGAAACACTGCTTCTACAGGTTTTCCCAGCAGCCGTGTGGCCACATCACCTGCG
This sequence comes from uncultured Ohtaekwangia sp., assembly GCA_964510765.1. Classification (GTDB taxonomy): domain Bacteria; phylum Bacteroidota; class Bacteroidia; order Cytophagales; family Cyclobacteriaceae; genus ELB16-189. Next base: position 4,429 of record CAZECP010000036.1, read on the forward strand.
TGAATTGCCTCAGCGAGAAGAGTGAGTACCTCATCGTATGCGATCAGTGTCTTATCCAGATCTCCGTTCGTGTGCGTGAAACACACATTGTGAAAACCGCCCCACAAAATTCCTCTGCGGATCATCTCTTGTTGCACGAATGACTTTAAGATCAACGGATCTCCTGCCGAGGCATTGAACGTGATGATCGTGCGGCAATCAAATCCCTGGCAAGTAGTAATGGATTCAAGTCCATGCCACTTGACCAATTGATTGTATCCGTCTTTTAAAATCTTTCCTTTGCCCGCGAGTGCACGCGGAACATTTTTGTCGATCATTTCCTGAATAGTCGCAACCGCGGCAGCAAGTGAAAGAGCCTCACCACCGAATGTGGAATAGAAGAACACATCTTTCTCAAACAACTGCATCACATCCTTTCTTCCGGTGAGTAATGCAATCGGCATTCCGTTCGCAAATGCTTTTGAATAAACCGCAAGGTCAGGGGTGATTCCAAAATATTCCTGTGCGCCACCGACATCCACGCGAAAGCCCGTCCACATCTCATCGAAGACCAACAGCGAACCATTTGCTTTGCACATAGCTTGCACTTCGTGCAGGAAATTATTTTTCGGTTCTTCAAAAATGAACGGCTCGAGTATCACGCAAGCTACTTCTGCGTCCAGCACCGCTCGCAGCGATTCGACATTGTTGTACTCGAAAGTGGCCGTGAGATTTTTTATTTCTTGAGGAATTCCTTCCGCGCGACTGGTTGTGCCGATATACCAATCATGCCAGCCGTGGTACCCGCAACAAACTACTTTCTTTCTTCCTGTGAATGCCCGGGACACCCGCACAGCGGCAGCACAAACTTCTGCCCCCGTCTTTGCAATTCGAATCGCTTCTGCATTCGGAATGATCCCATGAATCAATTCACTCAACTCTACTTCCAGCGGGTTCATCAACGAAAAAGTGATTCCGTTTTTCAACTGTCGGGCAATTGCGTCATCCACTTTCTCATACGCATAGCCAAGCGACACAGGACCAACAGCCATGTTATAGTCAATGAATTCATTTCCATCGGCATCCCACACGTGTGCATTTTTTCCGCGCACCAAATATTTGGGGGCAACACCCTTCACATATTGAGAGGGCCCTTTCGCCATCGTCTGCGTAACAGGCGTCATGATTTTTTTTGCGCGCTCGTAAAGCAAATCGGACTGCGCTATGCTTGGTAATGGCTGATTCATGCAATTTGTTTTTGAGGAATGGAGTGATACGAACGCAAAGCCTCTATCGACTTCGCAGCAATTTTTTCAGGAGTAAATCCTTCGTAGGAAAGAACATCACTTAACCTTCCCGGTTTGAACCACGATTCATTCAAAGAGAAAGAAACTACATTCGCGGATAAGTGCTGACCGAGCAAGACCTCTGCAACGATGGAGTACAAACCACCAATCTTGAAGTGATCTTCCACGGTAACTACCAATTCACTTTTCTTTGCTGCTTTGCGAATGGCTTCACGATCAACAGGTTTCAAACTGCGCATATTGATGAGGCCCACGGAATAACCGTCCTTCTCCAAAATTTCCTTCGCCTGATAAACCTGATTGAACAACATTCCATACACCAAAAAAGTAATGTCATTTCCCTCACTCACCACTTCGGCTTTGCCGATAGAAAAATTTTTGTCGTGTGCTATCAATGGCTTCATCAAATTCGCTCTCACGTAAGATGGTGAAGATGACTTCCATATAGTTGGAAGCGCTAGCAACATGTCTTCTTCATCAGCAGGAGCGAACACTTCCATGCCCGGGATGCCGCGCATTAACGAAATATCTTCGATCGCCTGGTGCGTAGGGCCATTGCCATCGGAAAGAAATCCGGGAATGAAACCCGTGAGCTTCACCGGAAGATGTGCGATGCCGATGTCAGTGCGAATGAATTCAAATGCACGCATCGTGAGAAACGGAGCAAGTGCATGGATGATCGGGATGCGGCCGCGGAGCGCAATGCCTGTGGCCATGCCCACCATCGTTTGCTCGGTGATGCCCGTGTCAACAAAACGCTTCACCATCTTCGGATTGTTGGGAAGATTTCGCAGTAGTGCGCGGTTCTCGGCCGTAAGGATAACGAATCGCTCGTCTGCTGTAGCGATTTCGGTAATCAGTTGTTCATAGTTCATGTTATCTGACAACGAGAGTTTCTGAATTGATTTCAGTTGCTGTTTGGGTGTGAAGCTCTTCGAGCAGTGACTTCACTTCATCTTTTGAGAAATTGCAGAACCATCGGTCGGCTCTGCGCTCGATACTTGGAAGTCCTTTGCCACGAACCGTGTGAGCGATTACAATCGTTGGCTTTCCTGAATTTTGTTTGATGGATTGAAAGCCTTCATGCAATGAATTAAAATCGTGGCCATCCACTTCGATCACATTCCAATGAAACGATTCAAACTTATTGCGGATGCTATCGAGCGGAATCAGTTCCTCCGTTTGAACATTGGCCTGGAAATAATTCCTGTCAACAATCCAAATAAGGTTGTCAAGCTTCATCGCATTGGCAACAAGCGCTGCTTCCCAGCAAGAGCCTTCATTCAATTCACCATCACCTGTGATTACAACTATTTTGTTCGATATACCGTTGCTCTTACAATCCCACGCTACACCCATCGCCACCGAAGGAAGATGGCCGAGGGAGCCGGAATGAAATTCTACTCCCGGCACACTTCGATTGGGATGCCAATAAATGGAATCATCCGTTGATAAATGATTTTGTAAACGATGTCGTTCCAGCAAGCCGATCTCTGCAAACAGTCCATACAGTGCAGGTACATCATGACCTTTTGAAAGAAAAACATAATCACGCTCTGGATTATTCAAATTTTCCCAAGAAACATTGACCACCTTCGCATACAGGTACACCAGCAAATCTGCACATGACAATGATGCACCGATGAAGCAACCTCCATCTGTAGTAAGTTGAATAATATTTTCGCGCACTTTCAGGGCTCGCTGTTGGAGTTCATTCATTTCTTTTTCACTCATATCACACATACTGTTCTTTTGAACTTGTTTTCAAATCATTCAAATGATTGTTGTACCAAGCCACTCCGTGGTGCATAGCATTGATAGAAGCCACATTGGGATTCACCTCTACAAATGAAATAATATCGTTAAATGAAAAATTCGAATTGCGCAGGTACAACGCTTCAAACACTTCTTTGATAAATTGATAATCCTCTGCAAAGTCAATTGTCCAGCGGTGCGATTTTGAGAAATTCTTTCCGCTTTCCCACTCCACGTTCCCGATCCTGAATTGATCCGGATTTTCCCATAAATAGGGAGTAGTGTGTTCTCGCTCCGGTTTTCTCTTTGCCTGAAACCACGCCTTCTCAAGTGCATCAAACGTCATCACCTCCACATCATTGCCGTATGGAAAAGTCTCAGGGTGAAGATTACTTACGTAATCAAATTCATTAATGTGATTCATGAAATAAGAAATCACCTGATCGATAATGGTTGGGCAAATCAACGGGCAATCGGAAGGGATTTTTAAAACCACATCCGCTTTGTATTCTTTTGCAGCCTGGTAATGGCGATCGAGCAAATCCTCCTCGCTTCCGCGAAATACATTTATTTTTTTATTAGCACACAAATCATAAATCGCATTGTCCATAGCATTTGTTGTAGTGGCAACTACCACTTTACCCTTGAGTATCGAGTTGTTTACACGCTCGATCATCCGCAATAACAAAGGCTCGCCCAGAATAGGGAAAAACACTTTGCCCGGAAGCCTGCTAGAGCCCATCCTTGCCTGAACGATGGTGACGATTTTTGTCATGCGGCAGATTCCAGTGAGTGTGAACGGAAATTTTTTTCGCTCTTAAGAAAATCTTCCTTCGCTCCCCTGAACTCCGCAAACCCTCGAATGATTTCTGCAATTTTCAATGCCGATGTACCTCCATTCTGCAAAGGCATTTTTCGTTTTAAATCATTTAAGTCAAAGTAGGAATGCGCTTTCTTGCCGAGGGCAAGTCCCACATAAATCACTGTAGAATACTGAGTGATCAATTCATCACAGTTGGCAATCATATGGTTGATGTTGCCATCGGTATAAATAATTGAGTCGGCAGGGGCATTTGCTTTAATTTCAGCAACAGCACGCTCCCTCTTTTCATTTGGGTGCAACTTGAAAATCAACTGGCGGCCATTTGCAATCTGAACTGCCTTCCTGATAAAGGCCGGACGATCATCGATGCCGAAACATTCACGGATGTCTGAAGTTGCGACCAATACAAAATCGCGAAGCGGGAAATCATTGTTTCGGAAAGCAGCTACATTATCAAAGTTGGGCATTCCGGTCACGACAATTTTTTTGCGATCCGTGCCAAGTGCCGCGAAATAATCTTTATACCCTTCGGAAGCTGCACAATAAATATCACAAAGATTGGAGCTGCCATTCAGCGAAGTGCCAATCGACCAATAAGGAGGAAGCTTCAATGCATTCACAATCTTTCCCCAGGTGGTAAGCTTGTCGGTCATTCCCTCCTGCACCCAAATGGTTTTGCAATTGCGAACTGACTTTGGTACGATCAAGTCGCTGCACATCACCACCATGTCATAGCTATTGTTGAATCGTGTCAACGCATAATCATTCTTCAGCCCGTGAGTTGATAAGTATTGTTCAGACTGCTCGCGAAATTTTCCTGCCATAATTGTATGATCCAGCAGTCCTGACTTCAGAGCCGACTTAATGAAAACACTCTCTGAAAAAAACTGGCTAAAGTAACAATCGAAGTCGGTGAGGTTCGATGCAATGGCGTGCATCTGTGTTGTTTGATTTCTCGATCCGATTACAAACAAAATCTTTTTTGTCATTCTTCTTCTCCAATCGATATGCAAAATTGAAGCGTAACAAGAAACTTTAAATCATCGATTCAATTTCATTTTTGTTACGTTTCAAGGAAGCAGATATTAACGGATGGGTCTTTTTTTAAGTGTCAATTAATTTCGTGTGAAGAGAAAATGAATCACAAATCGATAACCAATTCTTGATTGAATAAGCTTGACGAAACAATACCTCCTCCTTTAGGCATTCACTATGAGGATTTTGTTCTAAACTTTAGTATCTCTTTTAAAAGCAGATTCAAGCCTTGAAGAAACTGACAGAGGTTTTGCCAGAAAACATTTTGCCAATTCCTTCACCATCGCACTCAGCCTTAATGAGCAAGAAAAAAGCCTCATGAACTTCACGAGGCTTTACCTTAATTTTATTAAACCCTAATAGAATCAGCAGGTAGAACGCCTTTCTTTCTTCTGATACTCTAAACTTAGTACAAAGCTAAACCGGCCACATTACTTAAAACTTATCGGCAGATTACAGATTCATTATTTCAAGTAAAGCAGCGGATGCAAAAAGATTCAACCACATTATCACTAACCACAAAACAAATCACCACTATTCACGATTGGAGTCACTTCATAAACTAAATGCAACACTCTTTAGCTTGTATGAAATTGGCAGAGCCTTGCGGTTCCCCTCATTACATTAGTTGATGTATAGCTTCCAAGAATGCCTTAGAATTGTCACCCGCGTGGAAGTGGAAAGCCCTCGGTGACGCTATTGCCTTTGTCCGCTTCAACCTTATTTGCTTCTCATTTTTTAAGATAGTTCATTCGAAAAAGCTTATTTCCGCTCCGTTTTAAGCGCCTCCCACGTAAAAATACGGTAGTTGCTGCCAGGTAAGATATTGCTCATTTCGGCATGTGTCTTCATAGGAAGCACATCGGCTCAAACTTATATTTTTTTTCTGCTTTGGAGGTGTCATTCTCCCGTTATTTCAGTCGCTGGTTATCAGTAGATGTTAGCTACAATAAATTTGTGATCTCGTTTCAACGCTTACTTACTTATCCTAAAGCTCAATGAGATTTTAAAAGTTTGGAACCATGCTTTCATGCGGATTGGTTTCTGATAAAATCATCCATTTCACTAGACTGGCATAGACATGATTAGTATTATTCCTATCCATGAATATGGTGTGTAAGCTAATCCTGGTATTTCCATTATTACATCGTGTTATCCATACGTTCCGACCATCACACATTAACTTCGCTGCAATCATACCTTTTATTAATTGTTAATTAATCGTAATATTTTCGCGGTAATTTATTTTGCTCTAAACTCGTCAAGGTCTGATCTTACAGAGATTTTGTAAGTTAGTCTAAACTAGGAAGATAAATGGCTTTTGTCTATTAACAAATTGGTAACACAAGCGTACCGATGAGGTAATGTGTTTGGCATTCATTTGCGGGAAATATTCCCCAATGAAAAAGACTCTGCTCCCTCTGCTTCTTTCATTCGTCACTTTCGTTACGTTCGCCCAAGGCTCCATCTCTGGTAAAGTGCTCGACAGCAAAACCAAGGAAGCCGTGATAGGAGCAAACATAGTGATTCAGGGCACGACCACTGGTGCAGCTACTGACATTAATGGAGATTTTCTTATCCCAAGCGTTGCAGAAGGTACTTATACACTTCAGGTGTCATCTGTTACTTATAAAACACACACTATTCCCAATGTGATGGTGGAGACTGCCAAGCGGGTCACGCTTACTATTGAATTGCACGAAGATGTGTCTGAACTGCAAGAGGTAGTTATTCAGGCGGAGCGCAGAACAGACACTGATTTCGACCTTGTTAAATCGATTAAAGATGCAAAGGTGGTAGTGGTTGGTATCACTTCTGAAATGATTGGAAAAACACTCGATCGCGATGCTGCGCAAGTATTGAGAAGAGTTCCAGGTATTACCATTCGCGGGGATCAATTTGTACAGGTAAGAGGTTTGTCGGAAAGATATAATCCGGTAATGCTGCACGATGTATATGCGCCTAGCGTGGAAACAGATGTTCGCTCATTTTCTTTTGCCACGCTGCCAAGCGCACAGTTGGATCGTATGCTCGTTTTCAAAAGCCCGGCTGCAGACCTTCCCGGAGATTTTGCGGGTGGAGTCGTGAAAGTTTATACGAAGTCAATTCCTGAAGAGAATGGTTTGGTGATCGACTACAGCACTCAGTACCGTTCTGGTACTACTTTCAACGACTACTTGGGTCAAACCAAGAACAGCGGACATTTCACTGGATTCAATACCGGCTACTACGATCTGCCTTCAGGTTTTCCTTCCAATGTTGGATCCGTACAGGGTTCAGCACTTGAGACTATGGGGCGTTCATTGCGCAATGACTGGGTAGGCTACAAATCAACTGCGATTCCAGATCAGAGACTGACGCTTACTTATTCAAGAAAGTTCTCAGTCGGAAAAGTACAGGTTGGAAACGTCAGCGCACTTTCCTATTCAAATGCCTATTCAATTTTTGACGTCACCAGAACTGACTACTCTTTCCAGACTTCCGGAGTTGGCGCCCCTGACAACAACTTTGGCTATACCGACAAACAATATAACCAGCAAATTCGTACCGGCTTCCTGTTCAACTGGGCATTTAAAATTAATCCCAACCACACGATCGAATTCAAGAACCTGTACAATCAGAGCAGCAACGATCAATTCGTAGTTCGTGATGGTATCCTGAACAGTGAAGGTCAACACAACACCGGTATTGACAAGCAATACAGAGGCATTTACTCCGGCCAATTGGTAGGCAATCATGATTTTTTTAACAAGCAAACTTCTGTGGAATGGGTGGTTGGTTATAATAGCGCGAACCGTGATCAGCCTGATTACCGAAGAGTGAGAACTTTTGGTGGAGACATCAGCGTGCCCAACAAGGTTACGCCCGATCAACTCGGAAGATTCTTTTCAAAACTGGATGAGACTCCAAAGACGGCCAACCTATCTATCCGCCACCGCTTGATGACAAGCAGCGATCCGCTGAAAAGTCCGGAACTCAAGGCAGGCTTGTTGTATCAAACCAAGCAAAGAAGTTTTGGCATTCGCAATATTGGTTACACTCAGTCTGCTGGCTTTAACCTTGACAAGACACAGCCCATTGATCAATTCTTTCAAGATGCCAACATCAACAATACAAACGGATTGGTTTTAGCAGAAGAAAGCAGACCTTCCAATAATTATTCTGCCACCAACGATCTGTTTGCCTACTACCTGATGGGCTCTGTGCCTTTCGGAAAATTCCGTCTCGATGCTGGCGCAAGAGTTGAGAACAACCACCAAGTATTACTCGGCACCTACGACAATGGCACTGCGGCCAACTCTGATTTACAAGTCTCACGCATACTTCCATCAGCTAACCTGAGTTACAATTTCACCGACAAAATGCTTGTGCGCGCGGCCTATGGTCAAACGCTTAACAGGCCTGAGTTCAGAGAAATTGCCGCGTTCTCTTTCTTTGACTTCAACTTCAACTTCGTTTATCGCGGAACTCCCGGCATCAAAACGGCTCAAATTCAAAACCTCGATCTGCGCTGGGAATATTATCCATCTAAAGGTGAGCTTATCACTTTCGGCACATTCTATAAAGACTTTCAAAATCCCATCGAAACCTATATCGATCTGCTCAACGGTGGTGGTGGCGGTGTGAAAAATGTATTCTACGATAATGCACAATCAGCAAAAGCAATTGGTGTTGAATTAGAGGTTAAGAAATCACTGGCCGGTCTAACTGGTTCTTCGTTCCTCAACAAATTGAATATCCTGTTCAACGCAACGGTAATCTCAAGTGAAATCACGATACCAGCTGCGCTTGCAACCACACGATCAGCGAAACGCCCGATGCAGGGGCAAGCACCTTATGTGATCAATAGCGGTGTATTCTTCAATGATGAAAAGTCAGGCTGGACAGTGAATTTGTTGCACAACGTGGTAGGAAAAAATATTGTGTTCGTGGGTGGCATCGGCTACCCAGACGTATATCTGATGCCGCGTAATGTGGTGGATCTTGTTTTCACAAAACGAATTACCGAGCGTTTCCAGGTCAAAGGTGGAATCTCCGACATATTGAATCAACCGCTTGTGTTCATGCAAGACGGAAACAAAGTAGACGGCTCGCAAGATGGATCTTATGATTTAGATAAAGATGTAGTAGTACAACAATATAAACCTGGTCAAGTAGTATCAATTGGATTCAACTGGCGACTCTAAGTTATCGCAATGTTAATAAAACATAAAGCCTCGGATAAGCCGGGGCTTTTTTCATTTTATGCAATCATCAATTTGCTAACGGCAATTTAACGCAATCAGGTTCCTGCCTTAATCATCGAGTAACACACCCGGAATAGCTTTGTCCGAAACTCAATTTAATAAACCAAATCATTATCTCATGAAAGTAACAAAAGCTAAACTCAACACAGCAGTGTACATTGCCGCAGCCGCATTGTTCATTGCATTTGTTGGCACGCTGAGCTCATGTAGCAGTTCAGATGCGAACAAGCCAGCGCCTACAGTAACGATAGATCAAACGGCTCTCTCCAATGTTCCGGGTAACACGGTCTCTGCGACTGTGACTATCAGTGCACCAGAAGGTGGGAAGACACTTTCAATTTTGAAAAACGGAGCTAGTGATGCAGCATTCCCCGATCAAACGATCAGTGGCACCGCTCCGACTTATGCTTTCGAATACATCATTCCTGCAGCTGAGTCAGTAGGAACTGTGACCAATTTCACCTTTCAGGCAACGGATTCAAAAGGTCAAAAATCTCAAAGTGTGTTGATCACGGTAACCTCAACTGCCAAGCAGATTGTGGAAGTAACTGCCGATATCACCACCAATACTACATGGACAGCGGACAAGATTTACCGCTTGAACGGATTCATTCGCGTTGGCAGTGATAAGAAGCCTGGTGCCGGTGGCGCTGGCGTAGCACCTGTGATCGATCCTACCAAGCAAGCAACACTTACCATCGAAGCAGGCACCGTGATCCTTGGAAAGAAAGGAACACCAGGTGGCGCTTTGATTATCCAACGCGGTAGCAAACTTGTAGCTATCGGTACAGCCGATGCTCCTATCGTATTCACTTCTGATCAAGCTCCCGGTAACCGTGTTCCTGGCGACTGGTCCGGTGTTGTTCTTTGCGGTCAATCTGCTAATAACATCAAAGGTTCAACAAGCACCGGCCAGGATGGCGTTGAAGAATTGGAGGGTGGATATGCCGCTTATCACGGAAGCACATCACCTATTCTTGACGACAATTCCGGAACATTAAAATATGTACGTATTGAGTACGCAGGTTATCCCATCAACCCGAACCAGGAACTAAACGGACTTACTTTTGGTAGTGTGGGATCGGGAACCACCATCGACTATGTGCAGGTAACGTATGCGAACGATGACTCTTACGAGTGGTTTGGCGGAACCGTAAATTGTACTCACCTCATCGCGTTGAAAGGAATTGATGACGACTTCGATACTGACAATGGTTTCTCAGGAAAAGTGCAATTTGGTTTAGGTATTCGCGCAGCATCTATCGCTGACCAATCAGGATCAAACGGTTTTGAGTGCGACAATGATGCGAATGGTTCTTCAAACACTCCATTCACCTCTGCTGAATTCTCAAACATGACAATCATTGGCGGAAAAGCCACTTCTTCTACTACCATTGACCTTCAATTCCAGAACGGAGCGCAGATCAGAAGAAATGCGAAACAAAAGATTTTCAACTCGATCATTACTGCGTACCCGAACGGACTTTACATTGACAATGCTCTTGGTAGCCCGGGCGCTGTTGCTAATGCTACGGCTGGAGACATTGCATTCAAAAATAACATCCTTGCGGGTGTATCAAATTGGGGAGGAAATGGTTTCGGATCAGTTGCCACCGCAGATGAAATGAACGCAGTTACAGGTTCTGCGACAGGCGATGCCAACTATCCATTTGGCAGCAATGCCAAACATCCTAACAATCCAATTGGTCGTGTTGTAGCTGCCGGTGTAGGAGCGTTCTCGAATGGAGCTTTCGGCTTTACAACCGGTGAACTTCAAATTTCAAGTCTTGCTGGGCCACTTTGGTTTACAGCCACAGGATTAAATGGTGCAGACGGCAATACCCTTTTAGCCAAGTGGACTGATTCAGGATTGAGTGCCAATATCTTCGATCCATTAACTGCTCCAACATTATTACCCACAGCGAGCTCAGCTCTTTTATCTGGTGCCAGCTTCACGGGCTTGTCCGGATTTACAACAACCACTTACCGCGGGGCCTTCGGTTCCACCGATTGGACTGCAACTTGGTCAAACTGGAATCCTCAGGTAACAGACTACTCAAAATAATTTATCTTAGATCACTTAGAAAAGGTCGGTCAACACCGACCTTTTCTTTTTAATTTCACACCCATGAATCCAAAGAAACTAGGCATCACCTTCCTCCTATTCGCTTTAGTAGCTGTCGCATGCTCCTCAAAAAAGCAATACGACTTTGGCGGTTATCACACGTTGCAGGAACAAAACCAGATCATGACCAGCATCATCGCACATATTTTTACACCTCCTGTTTACGTTAGCAAAGAAGATCGGCTGAAGCCTGAACACAGAAACTATTACAGTACGCTGACACCAAAATTTAAAATGATAAAATACTATGTCAGTGAAGATGGCACGCAGTTTTTCTATTTAACGCGCCCCTCATCTATTGCCAGCGAGCGAAGAGCCGTGGCAGGGCATTTTCGCATAAAGCCCAACTATGAGCTTTCCGACTTTCGCGAGGAATTTGTAACAACGGTAATGACTGAAGAAGACCTGACCACCAAGTCGTCTTTTCTATTCGATGAAATGGTGAATGGAAATCTCAGCAAGTATATCGGAATGAAAGCCTACATTCAATGGCCCAATGATATCTCCACGTATGATACAGTGCTGCACGAGTGGAAGATTAAACCAGGAGCGCTGGGTAACGAGTGATATCTCAATTATTTTTTGCGCCTTCGCTAAACCACTGAAGGATCACGCTATACTCGCAGTCGGTCAATGCATCACCTACGGGCATCTTCTTACTCTTGATATAAGTGTGTATATCAGACGAATCACGAATAATCTGACTGTAGTTACTGATGGTGAGTAATGATGAAGCGTTGAGTGGAGAATGGCACGTTGGCGTTGCACATCGGTTGGTAATAACCGGCAAGACTTGTCCTGAGAAACTAATGTTCTGCCCTTGGCATGAAGGTTCCAAATGGAGGTATTCACACGAACTCACCAAAACAAATAAGCTTAGTAAAAAAATGATCGACCTCCTACCCATAAACTTTTTCTAATTTTCAACAGACGGCAATATGTCTTCCCTGTTGCTTGACCTGTAGGCGCTCATTCTGATCTCTATAATCTTCGAGTTTCGATAGTACCTCAACAGTAGATCATGGAAAACAAATTCCACAGAATCTCTCATCACGTCCGTTTCTGGCAAATCACTACCTAAATATTCTGCCGGGTTTTCCAGAATCCGCTCTTTTGTTTGCTGAACAAATTTGAACCAGTCATCCTTGCTAAGTGATTTTCGTTTTTCGAGCAACAGAATCTTAATCGGTTTCAGCACCAGGCTGAATTTTCTTCGAATGTGAAATTGATAAGAATTGTTGTTCATCTCGTTTATATTCCGCGCAATACCTTGATCAACACCAGTGCTATCTTCAAAGGAAATGAAAGATCGTTATCTGACAGAGTTGAAAATATTATCAAATCGTTAAGCCTGCCTTCTTCAACGGTTCTTATATTTATACTTTAATGCTAACTGCTCACGGATGAAAGTAGTAACCCTAGGTGAAGTGATGATGCGCCTGTCTGCTCCAGGTCATCAAAAACTGGAACAGGCAACTCAACTCAACATAACGTTTGGCGGCAGTGAAGCGAATGTAGCTGCATCGCTCGCACTGCTCGGCAAACCGGCAGCACACGTCACAGCGTTCCCTGACAATGCACTTGGCCAATCGGCACTGCAGTCATTAAGGAAATACGGTGTGGATGTTTCTTTCATTAAAATATCGGGCGAACGTATGGGGCTTTACTTTGTGGAGGCTGGCGCGGTGAGCCGGCCGAGTCAAATAGTTTATGATCGATATCGTTCTTCCTTTGCGGAAATAAACGAGAACACTTTTGATTGGGAGGAAATTTTGAAAGACACAGAGTGGTTTCATTGGTCAGGAATTACACCGGCACTTTCGGCAAGCTGTGCGAGCACATGTTTGAAAGCTGTTCAGGTTGCACGTAAGAAAGGAATTTTTATTTCAGGTGATGTTTACTTCCGTTCCAACCTGTGGCGGTATGGAAAAACACCTCAGGAAATTTTACCCGAGCTAGTCCACCATTGTGATCTGATCATCGCCAACGAGCAAAACATGCAAGAATTGTTCGGCATTGAATTATCAGAAAAAGAAAGTTTCGAGAAAGCTTCTCAAAAAATGCAGAGAGCATATCCATCGCTCAAAAAAATAGTTGACACCACAAGGATCTCTGTAAGCGCATCACACAACAAGATCAATGCACGCATGTGGAATGGCAAAGAATTACTGGAAACTGCCTTTCATGACATCACACACATTGTTGATCGTATTGGCGGAGGGGATGCATTTATTGCCGGCCTTATCTACGGGCAGATGACGTTTAAAAATGATTTGAAGTCACTGGAGTTCGGAATTGCCGCATCTGCCCTCAAACATACTATTGAAGGCGATGTAAATCTCTCCACAGTGGATGAGATCACAAACCTGATGCAAGGCGACACATCAGGAAGATTGAAACGATAAACCGCATTCATGTCAAAATTCAATTCATCCGGGGTTCTTCAAAAGTTAATTGACTTTCCAATCGTTCCTCTTTTTTATCATGGCGATACCAACTTGTGCAAGCAAATTGTGAAAGCCTGTTATGATGGCGGTGTGCGTGTTTTTGAATTCACAAATCGCGGCACCGAAGCCCTGGCGGTGTTCAGAGATCTGAGCAGCTATGTTCATCAGCAACTACCGGAAATGGCATTGGGCATCGGTACCATTTTTAATGCACGGGAAGCAGAGCAATTTATGGAAGTCGGAGCTGATTTAATCATTCAACCCATCACCAATGAAGAAGTGGCCACGGTGTGCAAAAAAAATAATCTTGTTTGGATACCGGCCGTGGGCACACTCACTGAGATTTACAACGCTCAGCAACTGGGTGCAGAGATGGTCAAACTTTTTCCGGGCAATGTTTACGGCCCTGGTTTTATTAAAGCGCTGCGCGGGCCAATGCCAAATGTAAAAATCATGGTGACAGGAGGTGTTGAGCCTACTACTGAAAGTGTGAAAGAATGGTTTGGCGCTGGTGCAAATGCCGTAGGCATTGGCTCAAAACTTTTCCACGAGGTGAATGGAAATAATTTGATTCAACTTACCGAAAAACTAAAACTCCTTTTTAAAACCTTCTGATATAGGATCAGAATTTTTATTCTTGAGATCTGTCCCATTCAAAACACAGAACCTCATAAAATAGGAATCGGGCTCCACCATGCGAAGCCCGACTTTAGTTGGATAAATGATTTGCATCGTGGCCGCAATGCGCATCTATCTTTCCAACTCCCTAACCTGCAACTTTGATCTTAAAATCTGGTAACAAAGTTGCCCGTGCCGATGAACAAATCCTCTCTATTTTGATTAGAAAAAAATTAGATCGGACGATGGCGCAAACAGAGAATGAAAACTAGATCTTTGGAAAATTAACTATAAATTCGGTTCCAACGCCCAGTTGAGAATTCACATTTATTTTCCCTTTGTGAATAGCTACAATTCGTTGGGTGAGGGAAAGCCCGATACCATGGCCTTGAATCTTAGATGTATTATTGGTTCGATAGAAGGGTTCAAATATTTTTTTCACTTCGCTCTCGGCAATGCCAGGGCCATGATCGGCAATTTTAATAATGATTTCTTTTGAGCTGAACTGAATGGCTACAAAGGCCGTATGGTCATCAGAAAATTTACAGGCATTTTCAATCAAGTTGGCAAATGCCGTTTTGATCAATTGAACATTTCCCTTGATGCAAAGGTCATTTTCATTGTCTGGCATTTCTGTAATTAAAATCTGCGCCCGATATAGAGGATTCAATGCTTCCATATCATCGCGGATTTCCCACAACACCTCATCGACCCGGATGGAGGTCATCGGGAAAGTTTGATTCTCCTGGTTGATATAAGCCAGCTCCAATAAACTGGCAGAAAGCCGGTTCAAATCACGACTATCATCCAACACAGATTGAAGTGTTTTTTTGTATTCCTCCACTGACCGTTCATTCAGCAAAGTAACTTCCAATTGTGAAGTGATTTTTGTCAGGGGATTATTTAACTCATGCGATACATTGCTGACAAATGATTTTTGAAGTTTGAATGAATTTTCAATCCGATCGAGAAGTCGATTGAACATCGAAATCAATCGGCCAATTTCGTCAGGTTTATCATCACCAGACAATCGCTGCGACATTTCTACCGGAGAAATTTGTTGCACTTCATTCATTACCTCCACAATCGGGCGCAGTGCTCGGCCGGCAAAAAACAATCCCGTTACATAAACGATTATAATAAAAAAGAAAAACAAAGTAATCAGCAGCTGCCGTAGTGCCCTCATGCGAATATGACCCTCCTGATCAACAGCTCCTGAGATAATCACGTAATTTGCATTGTTGTAGTGAAAAGGTAAAGCCA
The DNA here is from genome assembly GCA_964510765.1 of uncultured Ohtaekwangia sp. Classification (GTDB taxonomy): domain Bacteria; phylum Bacteroidota; class Bacteroidia; order Cytophagales; family Cyclobacteriaceae; genus ELB16-189. Next base: position 20,028 of record CAZECP010000036.1, read on the forward strand.
CTACATCAAAATCAGTTTCAAGAAAATAAATAGTCTGTCCTTGAAGAATATCAAAGAATTGACTGTCGGTAATTTCAAAATTCGATGAATCGTTGTTGGTATAAAGCATCTTTCGATTCTCATCATAGATGGTGATGTTCTCCTGGTGCAGCACATCCTTCTTGGCAAGGTCGATTGTTTTTAAAAGCGCAGAGTCGATCTTATCTACCTTTAATAATAAGATTGCAGAGGTGAGGGCTTTGTCATGCAATCGCTTTTGAAAAGCGTGATCGGTGGATTGCCAAACCAAAAAATAAAGAGCAGAGAACGACAAAAGTAAAATCGCTGTTACCAAAACAGTAAATTGTATGGCCAGCCTTGCCTTAATCTGCATTATTCTTCTTTCAATATATAACCTGTGCCAAATTGGTTGTGGATCATTTTCTTTTCAAATCCTTTATCCATTTTGTTGCGCAGGTAATTTACATACACCTCAATCATGTTGGTGCCGGTATCGAAATCAATTTTCCATACATTCTTGGCAAGTTCTGATCGGGGAATCACCCGGCCCTTGTTGCGCATCAGGTATTCAAGTAGTGCGCACTCTTTGGCAGTAAGGGTAAACTCCTTACCATCGCGCACGGCCTTCCTGGTTTGAACATCAAGGGTAAGATTGCTTACGGAAAGAAGGTTTTGATGAGTGGTGGTGCTGCTGCGTTTTAAAATAGCCTTGATGCGTGCCAACAATTCCCTGAACTCAAAGGGCTTTACAAGATAATCATCAGCTCCAAGATCAAAGCCTGTTACCACATCATCAGTGCTGCTGAGTGCGCTGAGCATGAGAATGCGCAAATCTGATTTTTGCTTGCGTAGCTCCTGGCAAATGGTTCGTCCATCCATGCCGGGCAAGCGAATGTCAGAGATCACCAGATCGTATGGTTTTTGTGTTGCCAGATCGAATCCTTCTTTTCCATCCAGCGCTAGATCAACCGAATATTGGTTTTCTTCGAGTCCCTTCTTAATGAAACGAGCCGTTTTCTCTTCGTCTTCAATGAGTAAAATGCGAGTCATTTTTCAAACATATAAGTTGACAAAGACAATGTGCTTCTCCATGCAGTTAGAATTTTATTAGAAGATCAAGCTAATGGAATTCTAATTTACGAATTCTAAAATTCAAGTTCAGTACTCGCTGTTTTGAATCTTTTGCCCCACCATCTTTTTCAAATTTTGAAATGATTGCAATGGTGCATGTGCACATGTCCAGTTTACCAACCACACAGGAACCGAGCCACCCGGATCAATCAACATGGTATATTTCACGTGCAGTTGATCTTTGTTTTTGGAGGTAACAATCCATTGCGCATGTGAAAAAGGCACACGAACAAGATCAGGTTGCTCTTCGATGATTCCGGTTTCGCTGTCTGTAGTGATCACCGTTTCAACTTCACTTTTGGAAATCCGAAGGTGAACCACCATGTCGCGATCAGTGACCGGCCACGGTGCTTCTATGACGGTGCGATAAATTTTCTCTTTCTCTGAAATAGTTTTTATCACTTTCGCCTGCACCGTGTTGAATTGCCAACGTGTGTAACCCGGAACATCCAAAACTTTGCTGATCAGTACATCTTGCGAACAAGAGATGTCAAATTCGGTGAGAATAGATTTGAACTTTGAAGAATCCACATGACATGTATAGACTTTGATACCATCTTCATCCTTGCGGAGTTTACACTTGTCTTGTGCGGCAATTCCTACAATTTTGCAAAACGTTAAAATAATGATGAAAAAACATCGGGTGAAGCCTGTAGCTTGAAGCCTGTAGCTTGCAACCATTTTACTTCCCCCTCATCTTCTCCAACATATCCCACATTTCATTTGGTATCATTTCGAGGTGACTGAATTCGCCACCGTTACGCAGCCATTCGCCACCATCTATGGTAATTACTTCTCCATTTATGTAAGCCGAATAATCAGACAACAAATAAGCGGCAAGGTTGGCAAGTTCCTGATGATCGCCCACGCGCTTGAGCGGGATGCGTGATGCCGGATCAAATTTCTTTACAAGGTCTCCAGGAAGCAATCGGCTCCATGCACCTTCCGTTGGAAACGGTCCGGGTGCTATCGCATTGCTTCGAATATTAAACTTCGCCCACTCTACAGCGAGTGAACGTGTGAGTGAAAGTACTCCTGCCTTTGCGCAAGCCGATGGCACTACATAGCCTGATCCCGTCCAGGCATAAGTTGTTACGATATTGAGAAAAATTCCCGGTTGTTTTTTTGCGATCCAGTTTTTGCCGGCCGCCAAAGTGGTGTAGTAGGTTCCTTTCAAAACAATGTCAACCACAATATCAAACGCTCTGTGTGAAAGTCTTTCTGTTGGGCTGATGAAATTTCCGGCTGCATTGTTTAATACCGCATCTACTTTTCCAAAACGGCTTTCCGTTTCCTTAATTACGTTGTCAACTTCTTCATACTTGCGCACATCACAAGCAACGGCAAGCACTTTTCCTCCGGTTTGTTGCTCCAGTTCAGCAGCCGCTTTGTCGAGTACTTCTTTCTTGCGGCTGGTGATCACCAGGTTTGCACCCAACTCGAGCAAATATTTTCCCATCGACTTACCAAGTCCTGTGCCACCGCCAGTAATGATGACAGTTTTATCTTTAAACGATCCGGGTTTGAGCATGCCTTCCATAAGTTTTGAATTTGAATGAAAGATAACGGTAAGCTTTGTTGTCTTCCAATGATTATTGGATAATTTTGCTTTACTATTTTTTAATCTATCCTACCATGAATAAGACCACTATTCTTATCTTCATCTTTGCTATTGTTTCAAGCTCTTGCATCGTCAGCAAGAAAAAGTTTGATGATATGCTGGCGCAGAAAATAAAAGCAGAAGGCGAGCTTGAAGAGAAATCCAAAAAACTGGATGAGGCAACTGCTTCGTTAGCCCAGCTGAATGAATCACTGAAAAAATTAAAACAAGATTCTGCTTCTATTGCAGCTGACCTCAAGAGTGGCAAAGAAAAATTGTCGGATCTCAATAATGAATACGAACGGCTAAACGCGAATTATAAAAATTCATTAAGCAAATCAGGCAAACTTGACAAAGACCTTGCGCAGCAGCGCGATCAATTACTCACGATTCAATCCAGCCTGGAAAAAACGCGGAAGCAAAATGATTCGTTGAGCAACAGCCTTGCGGAACGCGAAAAAAAAGTAAACGAACTGGAGCAAGTACTGAAGAACAAAGACAAAGCCGTTCAGGATTTGAAAACCAGGATCACAAATGCTCTTTTGAATTTCAAAGAGAACGATCTTTCTGTGAAAGTAAAAAACGGAAAAGTGTATGTGTCATTGGCGGAGCAATTGCTTTTTGCCTCCGGCAGTACTGATGTTGACAAAAAAGGTGTTGGTGCCTTGCAGCAACTGGCAAAAGCTATCAAAGACCAAAAAGATATTCAGGTGATGATTGAAGGCCACACGGACAATGTACAGTTTTCAAAAAAGGCACCCAACATGGAAGACAACTGGGACCTGAGTGTGCTGCGTGCTACTTCCATCACAAAAATTCTTGTGAAGGCGGGCATGTCGCCACAACAGGTTTCTGCAGCTGGTCGCGGAGAGTTCTCACCGGTAGCGCCCAATGACAATGCGGCTAATAAAGCAAAGAATCGCAGAACAGAAATCATCGTCACTCCAAAATTAGATGAGCTATTTAAGATTCTGGAATCCAATTAAAGCTGAAAAGTCATGAGCCGCTTACTCGGTTTACTGATCGTTATTGTTGATGCTATTATCATCCTCGAAATACTTCGTGGTAGCAAAGACATGGAAAAGAAAATCCTTTGGATCATTGCCGTTGTTTTTCTGCCAGTGCTTGGGCCAATTTTGTATTATGTAATCGGAAGAAAATAAATGACTTTTTTAAGGGTTGTAATCTTAAGGCTAACGCTATTCATTGCTGTTAGCCCATTCAAAGTATTTTCACAAAAGTTCGAGATCAGAGATATTTCATCTGTTAAAGAGTTGATCGTGCGTCCGACACAACAAGGATTATTGGCTTTTTATAGGATTCATTCAAGTGCAGGTTCTGAGTTTAGAAGAATTGTTATTGATGAGAATTTTAGATTGAATGAGTCAAGCATTTACGATTTTGATCAAGAATACAGGCTCGCCTCTCATCTTCCTTTTTCTGATAAAGAACTTTATGTTTTTGTGAGCCGCTCTTCCCTTCAATTTCTGTGTGTCGATCTAGAAGGAGAAAAAATTTCAAATTTTTCCAGGAGTATCACCGACCTTGAGGATATTCTCCAGCGCCCGTTGAGCAGGATTGATAACCTGGAATTAGAACTTGCCGAAAATAGTTACTCATCAACTGAGGCCATTGTTTATCTGCGAGCCAATTAAGGAATTCTTGAAAAAGGAGCAGGTGCTATTTTCAGTTTTGATTTATACACAGGCAAGCAAACGAAGGTGTTTACTGATATTCCTAAACTGGTGAACCTAATATCGGTGGAAGACAGATTGATACTGGTTTGCCAAAACGAGGGAAGGAATTTCTTAGACAATACAATTCACATCTTAGACATTACTAACGGAAACAGAATCAAAGTTGAGCTGGGTGACAAGCATTTGACCAGAACGGTTAGTACTATTGCTAGTGTGGGAAAAAATATTGTGATTCTGGGAAATCAGTTCAAATCATCATCGAGTTATTCCAGCCAGTTTGTGTCAGTGTTTAATTTGGGAGGAATCCCAATCACCAATCATGTTTTGCATTCAGGTGAAAAAACGGGTTTACAATTCAGCCCATTGGGGCATTTTCATGATGAAAACGGAGACTTACTTTTATTTTGTGAATCATTTAGAAAGATTAAGGTGAAACCTTCTGAACGACAAATCTTAACGAGAACGTTCTTTTGGAATGGCAGCACCCTGTCAGGCAGTGGAGGTCGGCAGGACGTGATTGAAAATCTAAAAGCAATTAAAGTCAGCTCACAAGATTTTAGTGTCGATGAATCCATGACATTCCAAACTGACCGAAGAAAAGGATTCACGATAATGAAGACTTTCAACGATCAGATATTGTTGCGCCTGAATGATAAGGTTTGGTTTTACGATCCAACTGCCCCAGCTTCGCCTCCGAAATTTTTGCTCAACATTCCTGACAACAAAGGATTTGAATTAACTTCCTTTGGTCCTATCAGCGTTGAAGAGAAGGATGGCACAATCGTTTTTGAACTTCTCTTGGGCAATTGATCAAAAGGTTACGCAACTGTTTGCGTAAATATAATTTCTCCAAATACCCCCTATCATTTGATCGAGTTTTCAAAAGAAATAACTTGAAGCAGATTCAATAGTTAAGCGATGAAACACTCTTTTACCGTCATCTTTATCTGTCTGCTTTCGGCAGTGCAAGCGCAAATCATTTCCTCGCCCGGCAAGGCATTTACTTTATCATTCACCCTTTCAACCAATGGTGAGCCAACTTACCAGTTGGCGTTTAAAAAGAAACCAATCGCAAAACCCGGAAAGTTAGGTCTCGAACTGAAGGGGCATCCAAATCTCACTTCCGGTTTCGCAATTTCGAAAATCGATTCTGCCACAGTCGATGAAACCTGGAATCCTGTGTGGGGCGAGGTGAAGACGATCCGGAATAGTTACAAAGAGCTTGTGGTCACGCTCAACCAAACAGAAACCAACCGCTCCATGCGGCTCCGCTTCCGGTTGTTCGATGATGGGCTTGGCTTCCGTTATGAATTTCCGAAACAAACTAACCTGAGTCACTTTGTTGTGAGCAACGAAAAGACGGAGTTCAACATGACCGGTGATCACAAGACTTTTTGGATTCCCGGTGACTACGACACAAACGAATACAGCTATTACACCACAAGCCTCAGCAAAACCATTCCTGAGAAAGGAAAAACCTCGGATGAAATCTCGGCAAAGTTTCCAATCGAAAACACGGTTCAAACTCCGTTGATGATGAAATCATCGGACGGATTGTATATCAACATCCATGAAGCTGCGCTGGTGAATTATCCTGCAATGATCCTCGAAGTGAACCGCTCAAGCTTTGCACTTACCTCACACCTGGTTGGAGATGCCGTTGGCAACAAGGCCTATCTGCAAACACCTTTCAATACTCCCTGGCGCACGATCATCGCCAGCGACAAGGCAACCGATATTCTCGCTTCGAAAATTATTTTGAATCTGAATGAGCCATCGAAGCTGGACGATGTGAGCTGGATCAAGCCCATGAAATTTGTAGGCGTGTGGTGGCAGATGCATGTGGGCACCGGCAGTTGGAACTATGCTGATACCACCAACCTGATTTTGAAAAATACCAACTGGGCAAAACTGAAACCAAACGGCAAACATGCCGCCAACACGCAGAACACCAAGCGATACATCGACTTTGCCGCAGCACATGGCATTGAAGGTGTATTGATTGAAGGTTGGAATGTGGGCTGGGAAGATTGGTTCGGCCAATGGAAAGAAGAGGTTTTTGATTTTGTAACACCCTACCCTGACTTCGATGTGAAAGAATTACAACGATATGCAGCTACGAAAAACGTGAAACTCATCATGCATCATGAGACTTCTGCTTCTGTAACAAATTACGATCGAAGACTTGATGAGGCTTACCAATTTATGAAAGCAAACGGCTATGATGCCGTGAAGACAGGTTATGTAGGCCGGGTGATTCCGCGAGGTGAGCACCACGACAGTCAATGGACCATCAATCATTTCTTGCGAGTAGCCGAAAAAACAGCACACTATAAAATCATGCTCGATGCACATGAGCCGGTGCGTCCTACCGGGTTGCACCGCACCTATCCAAACTGGCTAGCCTGCGAAGCTGCGCGTGGCAACGAGTTCAATGCATGGAGTGTGGGTAATCCACCTGATCATGAAACGATTCTTCCCTTCACCCGGCTGATGGGCGGGCCAATGGATTATACTCCGGGCATCTTCCAGGTGAAAATGAATTATTATAATCCATCTAGTCAAAACCAAGTGCACACTACGTTGGTGAAACAGCTTGCATTGTATGTTACCATGTACAGTCCACTGCAAATGGCAGCTGACCTGATTGAGAATTATGAAAAGCATCCGGACGCATTCAAATTTATTGAAGATGTGGCAGTGGATTGGGACGATACAAAAATTCTGGAAGCCGAGCCAGGAGACTATTTGACTATTGCGCGCAAAGCAAAAGGAAAAGAAGAGTGGTATCTCGGGGCCATCACAGATGAAAATGCGCATGTTGCCACTGCACCTATGAATTTTCTTGCTGCCGAGAAAAAATATGTAGCTACACTTTACCTTGATGCCGACAAAGCACACTGGAAAGACAACCCGATGGAATACAAAATTCAAAAATTTCTGATCACCAGTAAATCTGTTTTGAAACTAAAACTTGCAGCCGGTGGCGGTGCAGCCGTAAGTATCAAAGAAGCGAGCGCGGATGATTTGAAGAAGATGAAGAAGTACAGTGCGAAATAGTTAAAAGATTAAAAGATTGAGAAACTGGCAACCTGAAATTCCAATTACCCAATCTTTCAATTTCAATTCACTTCCACCATGCGATAATAATTCCCATAATGGTGAGCGCCACGATGGAGTAACCTGCATTGATCAAAAACAAACGGAACGACTTTCTTTCAAAAAGATAATGCGTTCCCACGAATGTAGCCACCCAACCTGCGCCCGCCAGAAAACCCCAGAGTGCGCCCATGGTGGGATTGTTCTCAGGCCCCATAAACATCGCAAGGTTGATAGCTGAAATAAGGGCAAGCAAAAAGGCAAGGCCAAAAATTTTAATCATGTTGCCGCCCTTCATGCTTTCTTCCGTGAATCCGTTTTCTTTCATCCATGCTTTGCCGAACACGGCCGGTGAGTACCAAAGTCCGCCAATGAGAAATGTGGAAAGGGCAGCCACAAGAATGGCGAGGTAGTTGAGTTTTACATCCATAGTGTTTAGTTGTTAGTTAATGGTTATAGGTTAATAATGTTAAATTCGTGAGCGATACAAACCATCGCATATTTAGTTGCTTGCGAGAATTGCTGGCACAAGATTTTTTGGAAGCTTGTTAGGAAAGTCACTCCAATCCACCGGGCCAACTTCCAAACTGTATTTCAAATTAGGCAGAACAAAACCACTCCAGGCTTTCGTGAAATAATCATAAACTTTATCCCAGTCACTATTGTTGCCCCAGCCCATTTGAGAAAGTGTGACTTTTGTCTTCTTGTCATTTAATTTTTCCAGGCGAATTACCACAACCGTTCTCTGTTTACGAATATCTGGAAATTGTGGCGGTGCATCCCACGTGAAGCTGAGCATTTCTTTTTCGGTGAATGCAAGCACACGATTATTCTCCGCTCCCCGTTGACCTTCCGGTGCCGATGGCATAAATAGAATTTCCATGAAGCCGAGTGTTTTCAATTCCATTTTGGAAGAAGGAGCAAAAAATTTCTTCCGCCCCGATTCAGTCGTCCACCTCGACCATACACTGTCCACGGAAGCATTGACCTCGATCGACATACTCAAATTTCTCTCTTTTGTAGTTTGTGCTTGCGCAGATTGAGCGATGAGCAGCGCGACTGCTACTTTCAGAAATTGATTTCTCATATTGGATTAGTGTTGTTTTTGTTTGCCTGTTTCAAGATAGTAATTGATTTCCTCTTGCCAATCCTTCAGATTGTGCGCATACATTTTATCGAGTGCCTGTTGATTGAGATCATTTCCTTCTTCACTCAAACCGGTGAAAGAGTAAGTTACCGTGACCACCGTATTATTTCTACCTGGCCTGCACTTTACAGAAATGAACCACGCTCGCTGTGAGGTTGAAACGGTGTATTCTATAAAATAATCCTTCGGTCGCAATTGAGTCACCAACCATAGATAATCCTCTTCGCCAGGATGTCTTCCTTTGGTTTTGAAAACCATGTGCTCCTCCGCTTCGGAATTTTTGGAATAAACAATTTGTGGTTCCCATCCGTGTGCCCATTCCTTTTCGCGGATTGGTCCGAAGAGCGGAAATACTTTATCAACGGTTGTGTTCACAGCAAACGATGCTGACTTTTCAACGCGCTCAGCCTTGAACGAAGTTTGCGCCATAGAGCCATTCGCTATTATCATACTTATCAAAATCAATTTTGCTTTCATACCTTAAATTCCAAGTTGAAATTGCGAACTTTAAAAACACGAAATTTGAATTTGAAACTGAAACGGAATAAATCGTGACCGAAACGGAAAGGCATCAAACCAAAGAAGTAAAACTCAATGACCTCACCATGCGGCTGGTGGGCATTCCATCCTTTGGTATTGCCATTCCAAATCTCACAGGGCTTTTCGGCTCGCTCACTTATAAAGATGGGCTATACTGGTTCGGCTATTTATATTTCGTCACACTCTCCATGCTGATCTGGCAGGGCAACCGCTATTTACTCTTCCGCACACGCAAGCGTTTCACCTGGTTTGATAAGCCCATTGAGAAATTGATATTGCTCTTCATGAACAATATCTTTTACACCACACCTCTTACCATCGCGATGCTCTGCATGTGGTATAACTTCGCAGGCTTCAGCGCCATCAAATGGAACGTCATTATCGTGGTGGCGTTGGTGAATGTGATTTGTGTTTTGTTCATCACGCATGTTTATGAAACGGTGTTCATGGTGAGGGAGCAACAGAATGAGCAAGTAAAGAATTCTGAACTTCAACGAGCGAAAGCCGAGGCGGAGTTAGCAGCTTTGAAGAATCAGATCGATCCGCACTTCATGTTCAATTCGCTGAACACGCTGACATACCTGATCAAATCCAATCCTGAAGTGGCGCACAAGTTTACCGAAGACTTAGCAGAAGTATATCGATACATTCTCAGTCAAAAAGATCAAACGCTTGTTTTATTGGATGACGAACTCGAGTTCACACATAAATATACTGACTTGCTTCATCTTCGATTCGGGAATTCATTGATCATCAAAAAGAAATTCAATGGAACTGCAGGAAAAGATTTTCTCATCCCTCCCACTTCTGTTTTTGTAGCTTTTGAAAATGCAGTAAAGCACAACGAGATCAGCGAAAAGAATCCGATGCGGATTGATGTGGACGTAATTGAAAACCAACTGGTGATTAGCAATTCGATGCGCGAAAGGAAAACGCATACACATTCTTCCAAAATAGGTTTGAAAAACCTTGACGAGCGTTTTCGACTCGTTACCGGAAAAGGAATTGTTGCCGCAGCCAAAGACGATAAATTTACGGTTCAGTTTCCACTCACACCCATTAACAATTAATCAATGGATGTTCTGATCATCGAAGATGAATTGCCGGCCCGCGCCAAACTCATCGATATGCTGAAGTCGCTCGATTCAACTATATGCATAGCCGCGCAGTTGGGGAGTGTAAAAGAAACCATCGAATGGCTGCAACAAAACAAAGAGCCGCACCTTGCTTTCGTTGACATCCAACTTTCAGATGACCATTCGTTTGAAATATTTAGAAAACATCCTGTAAAGTTTCCCGTGATATTCACAACGGCTTATGATAAATACATCATGGAAAGTTTTGAATTCAATTCAATCGATTATTTATTGAAGCCGATCACGGAAGAAAGATTGAAACGTTCCCTCGAAAAAGTAAAAAAACTTGAACAACATTTCTTCCACGGCAATCTTCAGCGATTGCTTCAACCGCCCGCAACTCCTTCTTCTGGCAGAATCGTAGCTAGAAAGGGAACAGAATTTGTGGCACTGAATAAAGATGAGATCGCCTATTTCTTCAGCGAGCATAAAATTGTATTCGCGCGTGATTTCAGCGGAAGGCAAGTAATTGTCGATAAAAATCTTGCAGAGCTGGAAAGTCAATTGGATTCAAAAACATTTTTCCGGATCAACCGAAAGTTCATCGCTCATCAAAAAGCCATCGACCGTTTCAAACCCGATAATGGTAAGATTCAAATTTTTCTTAAACCAGAAATAAAAGAAGAAGTGCACGTGAGCAAAGAGACTGCACCGGAGTTTCGAAAATGGATAGGAAGTTGAACCTGAATTCAAAGCAATAGCCTATTGCGGCTTAGGCTTTTTCATAAGTTGCTGAATGTGCGCGATCAATCGAGTTGCTATTTTGTGCAACTGTTGCTCGCGCACCCGGGAGACAGAAATCGCTTCGCGATTTCTGCAACGTTTTGTTCGCGGCCTCAGGCCGCGAACTTCCTGCCGCGCAACTACACTTCTGCAAAGAGTAATGAACGTCATGCGCGGAACTCGCACACGCTACGAAAAGGAATTAAGACACATCAACAACCTCCTCAAAAACTTTGAAGAGCAGAAATTTAAGGCTGCTCGAATTGCCGAATTAGGATTGTCGATTATTGAAATGTAATTTTAGAATTCCCCATCCTTCGGCTCCCACAACTCAATCTTATTTCCTTCCGGATCCATAATCCATGCAAACTTTCCGTACGACTCCTCTTGCATTTCACCAACGATTGTAACGCCTTCTTCTTTCAGCACCTTCAAAAGTTCGGCTAAATTTTCTACACGGTAATTGAACATGAATTGCTTTTCGCTGGGTGCAAAATATTTTGTGTCTTCCTTGAATGGACTCCAGGCAGTTTGGGCCGGAGCTTTTGCATCTTCTTTGCCTATCTCTTTCCACTCGAAGGAGAAGCCATAGTCGCTCATCGTCATGCCGAGATGTTTGTCATACCATTCTTTGATTTTCTTCGGGTCGTTGCATTTGAAAAATACTCCGCCCAATCCGGTTACTCGTTTCATACTTATTGTTTCTTTTGATAGGTTACTAATAAAATTTTTGTTCCTGATGGAGAGACGAAATCAGTGGGACGTTCTCCATTTACATCCATGTTGTAGCAGATGGTGAGGTAATCGCCTTCCGTTTTGAAAATGCATTTGAAAGTCTTGTCATTGTTCACACCTGTCAAGCCAACGACATCCAGGTCATAACCGCTTTTGAATTCAAGGCGACCACCGTCAGCCACTTCTCCCTTCACAATCACAGCGAACTCATCGCCATTGATTTGAAGTGTAATAAAGTTCATACTCGAAGTAATATCCTGTCCGCCCAACTGGGCAGTCATCACCATCCATAAGCCAATCAATGCAGAATTCATTTTTTATCTTTTGCTTTTTCGTAAATCGAAATCCATTGTTGAGGAGTAAGCTTTGTGCAAAGCTCTCCGATTAAATCCACCGGAATATCATCTATCTTTTTCATGCGAACGCAACTTTTGCCCATGTCGAGTTTTTGTCTAGTGTACACTGGCCACTCATCGATAAACCAATCGTGCAACTTGCCCGCGTACAAACCCATGTGATAAAAGGCGATGTAATTCTTCTGCGAAGCAAGGCTGATGAATGGTAGCGCATCCGTTGGCTTGACATGATAACCTTGTGGATACAAACTGTGCGGCACCACATAGCTCAGCATTCCATATTGCATGGTTTCTTCAAAACCTTTCGGAAGGTTTTTTAAAATCACTTTGCGCAATTGCGTCATCGGCTTCTTCCGCTCCTCGGGAAGCGAATTGAGATAGTCTTGCGGTTTGGTCGCTTTGGATTGCACGGAAATAAATTATTTGTCCACTAAATAATTAAGCTCAGTTACTCCGGAAGCAAATTGTCGGGTAGTGGGCATTAGCTTTAATTTTATTTTGTCGTTGATGCCTGCGAACAGAGGAATGCCGTGCCCCAAAATAATTGGATTTACAAATAGCCAGTAGCCGTCAATCAAGTTCTGTTGCATAAGCGCGTGAGTTGCTGTCGGGCTGCCAAAGAGAGCGATGTCAGGACCTTTTCCTTTTTTTAATTCATTAATTCTGTCCACAAGGTTGTCGCTGATAATGGTGGTGTTTGCCAAAGTTGTGCCTTGCATCGTTTTTGACAAAACAATTTTGTGGATTTTCTTATACCACGCTGAATGTTCAATGTCGTGCTTGCTCGCGTTCGGCTTGTCTCCAGCAGTAGGCCAATAATTTTCCATCATCTGGTAAGTGACGCGTCCATACAAGGCAGTATCGCCTTCGTTTATCCGCTTGCCGACATAGTCAAAGATTTCTTCATCTACTTTTATCCAGTTCATTTCACCATTCGGTCCTGCTACAAAACCGTCAAGCGACATGTGCATAAAGGAAATAATTTTTCTCATGTAATTTATTTTTTCGTTGTTGTTGTTTACCCTCGACACTCTCTCAAAGTCAGTTTTCGACAGGCTCAAACTGACAGTTGGTTTTTTTCATGCTAACTAGTTGCAGGTAGAAATTCCTTGCGTCTCAGAAGTGCAGCGCACAATAACGAAACAATCAAACCCACGGGAGCGATCTCCATGATTGTAATCGGAAAACGAACAAAGAAATTTTTGTATTGCTCCGCAAACTCATCCAGCTCTGCTTTCTTTGCTACCATTTCTTTTTCGCTGAGGCCACGCTCTTTCATTTTTTGCAGTGAGTGCTCGTTCATCTTTCCCATGAAGTCGCCCTTCATGGTGTTATAACTCACTTCCCAACTCAACGCGTAAATAATGGCGGCCACAAGTGAAACCAAAATTCCAACCTGGAATGCCTTTCCAAACGAGATCACTCCTTTCAGATGCTGATCTCGGTACGATTTCACAGCAAAGAAGATAAGCGACAAGGCGATCACCATAGTGGTGTAGCCCAGCAGCATGCCATTGTCGAATTTCAGCGTTCCACTTTCGTAAAGCGGCATGGTGACGAGCAGCATCCCCCCGACAATCAGGCCGGAGATGACTCCATAGACTAAGACGATTTTTTTCATACGCGTTTTATTTTTGCCCAAAACAATACTCTCCACGCTCAAAAGCCTTCACCCGAAAGTATGATTTGATAAAATTAGCAAGAAATCACTCAAAAGGAGGAGTGGTTTGGGATTTGGGAGATGATGTATATATTCGGAAGTTCGAGCCATAAGTTAAATGAGACTTTACATTAGACAAAAAGGATGCAACTATCAATTCTATAAAGGTGATGACAAAGAACCTTTCGTTAAGGGTTATTGGAAAAGTTCTTGGAGAACAAAGCTTCACTCAAAAATTATAACGTTAGACAACCGTGATATAGCGACAATTAAATTTAAGTATGCGGCTTGGTTCTGGGAAAGTGAAACAAAGACTGTCTACGAAATAGTCCTTGATGAGATGAATGAAGTAGTAACAATAAATTGTTTGAATTCCTGGCGCGGTCATTATTCGTTTGGTTTCCGACATCACAAATACGACTTCTATTTTCACCAAGGGCACAAAAGAAGCTTATACAAGGACAACATCCAAGTAGCAAAGTATGACAAACAAACTGTGAGTTGGTGGGACAATGACACCGCATTCATTCTAAGTAATAATGACGAGAATGAAATTCTTTTGCTATCTCTGTTTTTAATGTTTGACATGGGGGAATCGTATGAAGCCGACTTAAACATTGACCTTGGACAAGCACTAAGTGGAATCAAAGAATATGATTCTAGCTGGGTTCCTAACAAATACAAATAGCCGTCAAAAAAATAATGCCCATTTTGTGCGAAGAGAATTCATTACATTCAAGCAATCAACCCCAACTCCTTCGCCTTCTTCACCGCTTCCGTTCTGCGGCTGGCTTCGAGTTTTAAAAAATAAATTAAAGGTTCAAGGAGGCTCGTGGATAAATCCATTTATCTGAACATGCAATTGACTTCCGCATCATTCTGAAAGTGGTCTAACCGTTCCGGTTTTCAACTACGATGCTTATGGCACCCAACTGCCTATCTTGAAGCTGGCCTGTAGCTGGCGAGAAGCTGGCTTGTAGCTGGCCATAAGGATGCCTTTTTAGCCACCTACAAGCCACCTTCAAGGCATTTTCCCGGTTTCTACACAAATGATGCAAGGAACGCACTCCAATGGCAGTCTATCTCCGCCTTGGAAAATGTTGAACAAGCGGAAATGCAAGCATTTACACCTGAAAGTATGGCAAATGATTTCCATAAAATCCTGTCAGGCAATCAATCCCAACTCCTTTGCTTTCTTCACCGCTTCCGTTCTGCGGC
>CAZECP010000036.1:35169-43016 GCA_964510765.1 uncultured Ohtaekwangia sp.
TCAGGCAATCAATCCCAACTCCTTTGCTTTCTTCACCGCTTCCGTTCTGCGGCTGGCTTCGAGTTTCAAAAACAGGTTTGAGGTGTGTGTCTTGATCGTATTGAGTGACACAAAAAGTTTGTCGGCAATTTCCTGGTTGGATAAACCCTGCGCCATCAACTGAAGCACTTCGTGTTCGCGCTTGCTGATGCCCAGTCGTTGCAATTCATTTTCGTTCAACACAAAATTGGGAGATGCAATAACAACCTTCTTTTGCGTAAGCTTCAGGCCCGTCCACACACCAAGGCCGGTGAATAAAACGGCTACTACCGAAATATAAAATTCAGTAGAGAGATCGCGGAGAAAATAGCGATACTCCAACCACTTGAGAATGAAAACCAGTGCAGCCAGCGCTGCTCCGTATATTATTATGGTGCGCTTCACAAAGCAAAATACCATCATTGTCCTGATATTGTGCGCAACTTTTTGAATAAAAGTGCGTCTAAGTAGAAAAACATTCACATGCGGTTCCTTCTTTACTCTCTTCTGATTTCAATCTCCATTTCTTCTTTCTCGCAAGGCTTTGGCGTCCCTTCCAAAAAAGGCGGCATCGGGTTTGGCAACCTGCCAAAGTTCACCGGTATTCGTTTCAACTTCCGAGATAAGAATGTTCAAAAAATCACCGGCATCAACGTTACCAGTTGGCAGCCGAAAGAAGATTCCGTGCAGACGGGAACCATGAATGGTATTTCCATTGGATTGCCGCTGGCAATGGGTACAGCAAACCGAAATGGAATTAACCTTGGTGTGTTGGGTGCTGGTGCCACCAAAAACATTTCAGGAATTAACATTGGTGGTCTTGGCATTGGCGCGGGAGAAAATGTGAGCGGCATTAACATAGGCGGGCTCGGCATGGGCTCCGGTGGAAATGTAACGGGATTGAATGTTGGAGGCCTTGGTGCAGGCTCTGGAAAAAATGTGACCGGCATTAACATTGGCGGATTAGGAATTGGCGCGGGAGAAAATCTGACCGGCTTTAGTTTTGGTGGATTGGGTGCGGGCTCTGGAGGAAAAGTTTCTGGAATTACAATCGGAGGAATTGGTGTTGGTGCCGGAAAAGATTTGTCGGGCTTGACAATTGGTGGAATCGGTGTTGGCTCGGGTGGAAATGTGACGGGCATTACGATCGCGGGTGTTGGTGCAGGTTGTGGCGGTGAACTTCGCGGATTAGTGATTGCAGGAGTAGCTGCGGGTGCGCCCAAAGTGAAAGCAATCATCATCGCTCCGGCTGCTGGCGGTCAGGAGGTGAAGGGATTGATGATTACTCCTGCGTGGATGAAAATCGGATACATTAACAAAAGCATGGAGAATGGTCAGGAAGTTCGCGAAGAAAAAGAAGGAACAATGAAAGGAATTTCAATCAGTGCGTTCAATCAGATTCGTGGAGATCAGCGCGGTGTTACATTCGGAGTGGTGAACTACACCAAACAAATTCATGGCATCCAGATTGGGTTGATCAACATCGTGAAAGAAAACCCAAAAGGGCTGCGCGTGCTGCCGGTTTTCAATTTCAAATTCAAGAAGAAAAACTAATTGCAGCGCGAGTCTTACCTGAGATGATCTTCCCACACTTCGCGATGGTCAATCACGCCTTTCACATCGATGTAAATATAGTGGTCGTCAAATCCTTCACCTGTTGAGCGGTCGAGCAGGGCCCCGCGCGCATAGCAGATTCCATTCAGGTAATAGACTTTGTCAATCTTTATTTTTGATTTTGCAAAATGGGCGGAGAGCGGGTAAAGATCCGTCTTTTTGGGATCCTTGATAATACGCGAACGCCCTCCAACAAATGCATAGGCAAACTCGCCATTCTTTCCGCTACCGAAAAACATTTGAATAAGTCGGCCCGGATAATACTTTGCACCATTATAATTAATTGTATCGTTCGCGATGGTCTGCGATTTGGATTGGAAACTACAGCAGCAAAAAACAATGATTGCTGCCACTGGAAATTTATCTTTCATATGATTAAAGCCAGATTAAATTTACAGAATCCTGAACCAAAATGCCAGAATAATTTTTGACTCAGAAATCGACTTCGTATAGCACTTTCAATTGCTTTTCATTCACACTGGCCGGAACTCTCCTCATCAAAAAATTCCTGATCGATACCGCCACGCTTCCTTCCCATTGTGCCAGTTTTCCTATTCGCGCAGAAGTATTTACAATGTAGCGCGTTCGTTTCAGGCGTCTTCTTTCAAAATTCCTGAATGCATTTGCAATGTTCGGTTCCTTCTTCAATTCCTGTGCCAGCACAACACCATCTTCAATTGCCTGGCATGCCCCTTGGCCCATGTTGGGAGTTGTAGCATGGGCAGCATCACCGATCAGCACCACATTTTGAAATGCAAAACGGGCGATAGGTTTTAAATCTAAAATATCTCCGAATATCAAATCTTCATTTTTGGTTTCACTTAGAATAGTAGGTATCGGCTCATGAAAATCTTTAAAGTGATCTTGCAGGTCTGATACTTTAAATTTTTTAAAACGCTCTTCTTCACGTGCGGCATTGGTGCACGCAAACCAATAAATCTTGTTATTCGCCAACGGCACAATGCCAAATCGTTTTCCATGCCCCCATGATTCAGATGTTTCGTTCAAGTTCAATTTCGTATTGTCGATCACTGCACGCCAGCACGTGTAGCCGGCATAGCGCGGTTCAGAATTTGGAATCAACTTTTTTCTGATCGCAGAATGAATTCCATCCGCCACAATGAGAAAATCACTCTCGTGAACAGAACCGTCCTGAAAGAAAACTTTGGACACATTTTTTTCTTGCTGAATGTCAATCGCTCTTTTGTTAATCGCAATGGAACGTGCGTCAATTTTTGAAAGTAAGAGGTGATGAAGGTCCGCGCGGTGAATGGTGAAATTATCGACTCCATATTTTTGACTGATCTTCAAACTATCCGCTTGTGTGATAATTTTTCCTTTCTCATCCAGAATTGAAAAGAGAGGAATGATTCTTCCCCGTGCAATCACTTCCTCTTTGATGCCAAGCCGGTCAAAGCCTACGATCGCATTGGCGCCAAGCCCAAGACCTGCACCAATTGCTTTGATAGAAGGAGTTCCTTCATAAATTAAAGTCTCGATTCCAATTTTATTTAATGCGATGGCTGCCGTGAGTCCTGCTATGCCTCCGCCAATAATTGTTGCTCGTGCCATGTATTTGAATTCTATTTTGAATGTAAATCAACGGATAAATTCTAAATTCGTTTTTGAAAAACAAAACCCATGACCAACCGATATGCCGGTGAAATTCATATCAACCCGATCCGGATTTTACGCAACGATGACTTCAACAACGATGGACAAATCAAAGACATTGAACAAACACTGCGGCAAACCATCCACCTCAGCGAGGAAATCGCCACGCGGCTGCAGCAGCTTCATCAATGGCTGGTGAAAGAAAATATTTTTTCTTCTGTTCAGTTCCGGTTTGCTGAAGGCGGATACATCAGCGTTTCCGGCTTGTCGGATCAACAACTGAAACTGCTCGCATCAAAAAAGCTTATTGAATTGTTTGATTTTGCAACGGACAAAGAGTGGGTGAAAAAGCATGGGCACCAATTCGGATTGATTTGGGAAGACGGACGCGCTGTTGAACTATAAAGACCATCTCAACAATGAAAAAATATCTTCCCCTCGTTTTGTTGAGTGCAGTGATCACGGGCTATGGTCAAAAAAATGTTGTT
Organism: uncultured Ohtaekwangia sp.; assembly: GCA_964510765.1. Taxonomy (GTDB): domain Bacteria; phylum Bacteroidota; class Bacteroidia; order Cytophagales; family Cyclobacteriaceae; genus ELB16-189. The sequence goes on from CAZECP010000036.1 coordinate 38,904, forward strand.
GCCCGGGATTCCGTTGTCAGGCGTATTATTTACCGTGACACTATTATATATAAGCAATTTTTTAAACACGACACGGTTCACATCAGGCATTTTGTATTTTCTGATACGGTAAAGACAGATCAGCTCGCGATATCAAAAAGCAATGATAGCCCGGCACGCAAAAAGCATTTGATCAATCCGAACAACTGGGGCATTGGGCCAAGCGTGGGCGCTTACTATTCGCCCTTCAATGGATTTGATGTAAACATCGGGTTTGGTGTACAATATTATTTACTGGCCATTCCAAGTTTCAGAAATCCACATCTTGGTCATCGTAGAAAAAAATAACTTTTTTTAAAAAATTCAACAACATGAAAAATATAATTTACTTATTGGTTGGCCTGGTTGCTTTATTCAGTTGCCAAAAGCCCAACAGTTTTTCACATGACATTACACAAGGAGCTACTCCCTGGAATTCTGAACCAAAACAAAACAATAACGATCGCTTTACTTTCGCAATCATTGGTGATTTAAACAGTGGCGAACGTGAAGGAGTGTTCGAAGTCGCTGTAGAGCAAATCAATTTATTGAAGCCTGATTTTATTTTAAGCATTGGCGACCTGATTGAAGGGGGAACAGAAGACACACTTCAACTCAAAAAAGAATTTGATCATTTTGATGAACGCGTGGCAAAGGCAAAAGCGCCCTTCTTTCACACCGGGGGAAATCATGATCTCACCAACATGACGATGCGGAAATACTGGCAGAAGAGATATGGTAAAACCTACTACCACTTTGTTTACAATCAAATATTATTTCTGATCGTTGATTCTGAAGATTATGATGAAAAACGTTCACAACAAATTTTTCTTGCACGAAAGCGGGCTATTGAATTACTCGACAGTGGCAAGACAGAAGAAGCCAACAAATCAGAATATTTTCAAATGCCGGAGCGTGTAAGCGGAACAATCAGCGATGAGCAATCATCTTACTTCGAAAAAGTCATTGCGGAAAACCAAAATGTAAAATGGACTTTTATCTTAATGCACAAGCCGGTCTGGAAAAGAGAAGGCACTGGTAATCTGTCGCGGATTGAAAAAGCGTTGGCTTCAAAAAAATTTACAGTGATCAACGGGCATTTGCATGACTACTCTTACACAGAAAAAGAAAATCACGATTACATCATGCTTGCTACTACAAGCGGTGGTCAAAATGAAAAGAGTGAAAACTCTTACGATCATTTCATGCTCGTGAACGTGGATGAACAAGGCCCTACTTTCGCCAATTTGAAACTGGAAGGAATCCTTGACAAGACAGGAAAAATCCCTCTCGATGGAAGTAAATACTGTTTCCAGGCTTCGAAGTGTAAAGATGAAAAAGAAGAAACTAAATAATAAGATCAAAAACTTTCAGCAAAGCCAAGGTAAAAATATCCGGGCCGACCGGGATCACCATACCCATAATCGAGACGAAGATTGAGTCGCTCCTTTTTATTAATGGTGTAACGCAGGCCTGCGCCCCACGCAGTGTGGAGATCATCGAGGTTTACGTGAGTGGGATCATACACTTTGGCAACACCGGCAAACACCACCATACCAAATCGCTTGTAAACAGGAGTGCGATATTCTGCCTGGAAAGCTGAAACATAATTATCACGAAAGCGACCACGATAGTAGCCACGCAATACGCGCGGCCCGCCAAACTCAGCCAGCTCTTTGAACGGTGCATCGCCTCGCACAAAATTGTTGAACAACTGGATAGCAAGAATGCGATGATGAGCGGGGCTAAGCGTAATGTATTTTCTGAAATCTATAATGAGTCGATGATATTCGTTGGTGCTTCCCAAATTTTTTGAATAAAATGAATAGCGTAAGTCCCAGTAAAATCCTTTGGATGGGTTCACCACATTATCGCGTTCATCCCAGGTCATGGCCGGGCCGATGCCAAAAGATCTTGATCCCTGATAACCGGGAGTTTTTTCTATCTCCAGGTGACTGCCCGGTTCGGTTCTCACATCGTAAAAACTAATGAAACGCGTTTCCAATCCGGCAAATAAACGCCTGTCTTTAAAAATCCTGCGGCCCACACGATTCTCCCACCCCAATACATTGTATGTAATAAACTCACGATTGGATGCTGGAGTGTCGTCTCCCACACCATAATAATTGTCGCGGAAGTTGATAAGCTCCTCGCCAAAACCTTCAAACATGTATTTCTCTCCACTTGTAAAAATCGTGTATCGTGGAATAAAAATAATCTGGTGACGGGTGGTGTAAAGAAATAGCAATTCGGCATTGGATGTGCGCGTCTTGATTTCTTCGTGGTGGTTTTTCCAAAGCATCACTCCCAGCCCGCCAATCCCAAAATGCGTTTCAGGAGTGTAAACTATTACGGGCAGCCCTATCCTACGAACATTCTTTGAAGTATCCGACCATAATTTAAATCGTTGCGCAAGGCAATGCAGGCTTGTGAAGCACAAAAGAGAGAGCAGGAAGATAAGTTTTGGGAGCAATTTCAAATTTTCAAGACTTAACCGGATGGCAAATTATCAAAGTTATCGGACAAATGTTTTTACAAACGGGGGAATAAACGAATTACCCGAAATTGGGTTATCCGTTGCACCTAATTTTGAACCATATTCAATTGAATTTGTTTACCTTCCATACAAACTTTAAACACCAACCAATATGAAACGAACTGCCAGCGCCCACTGGGAAGGAGATTTGAAAACCGGGAAAGGGAATGTCTCCAGCCAAAGCACCACACTTAATAAAACTCAATATTCATTCAAGACACGCTTCGAAGACGGAGTAGGCACCAACCCGGAGGAACTTTTAGCAGCTGCTCATGCGGGATGTTTTACGATGGCCGTAAGCGCAGGACTTGCGCAAGCAGGATTCACAGCTACTTCTCTCGATACTGCTGCCACTCTCAATCTTGAAGGACTTGATATCACTGACATACATCTTTCTATCAAAGGAAAAGTGCCCGGCATTACTGCTCAACAGTTTGCAGAATTTGTGAAAGGAGCTGAGCAAGGTTGTATCGTATCAAAGGCATTGAAAATAAAAATCACTTCTGATGCTGAGTTGATTTGATCTCAAAATTTTCAGAATCGCATTATAAAAATCATCCCCAACAGGATGATTTTTTGTATTTAAGACCCGATTTGCGTGAGCAGAAAAGTTTATTCATCTTATTAGCCTAAAAATCAAAATCATGAAAAAAATATTTTTGCTGCTTCTCGTTCCGATTTGCAGTTGGGCACAGTTTGGTGCGGGAAATAAGTTTATTGGAGGCACCATGAGTTTAAGCAATCAAAACAATAGCAATTCAGGATATAGCAGACCTAATTTAACTCAGTCTTTTTCTTTCAATCCTTCTTTCGGATTTCTTGTAAAGGAAAATCTAGCAATAGGGATTCGACTTGGATACTCAAAATCATCAAATGACTATAATGGATCGAGCGTGCAATCTGATAATTTTGGTGGTGGTTTTTTCGTAAGACGCTACTTCAGTCTTTCAGAAAAATTCGTTTTTGCAATTGATGGTGGAATAAATTATAGTAAATACAATCTCAAGACTCCGATTGCTCAACCGAATGGAGTAATCTATTATTTAAGTTCTGAATACAATTCTATTGGAATGACAGTGACACCAACCTTTATTTATTTTCCATCAACTCATTGGGGAATCGAAGCTGCACTCGGTAGTCTTTCCTATTATCACAACGACTATACATCTTCTAATTATACTAGTAATGTTTTCAATCTGAATTACGGTTCCTTCTCACTCGGTTTCGCTTATTACTTCCGAAAAAATTCAAACTAACACTTGTCAGCGTTTTAAAAATATTTTCTTTCATCGCTGACATGCGAGGCTAAAAAATTCGCACCTTCGCGAATAACAAAATTTGAAAACGCCCTGTCTTTGTCTTGTACATCGGCAGGGCGATTTCGCTTTAAAGAGGCCTTAACAAACTAACACTTGTTGTGAGTTCAAAACCAAAAACAATTTTCGAAAAAATCTGGGATGCGCACGTTGTAAAGAAACAAGAAGGATATCCCGATGCAGTATTTATCGATAGCAATTATATTTAAGAAGTAAAAAGTCATCAGACGTGTGAAGTAGTGC
>CAZECP010000037.1:0-42979 GCA_964510765.1 uncultured Ohtaekwangia sp.
GCGTATTCCGGTGCCGAGGAACAACCGGTCATCAAAAGTGATGCTGATTATTTTGGTGTTGGGTTATCAGCTCCAACTGCCACCTCGACAAGTGGTGATGTTGCCCACTCTGGTTCCTTCTCTCTTAAAGTTGCTTCGGGACAAGGTTTTGTATTCACACCACCAGCAACAAGCACGAGCCAGTCGTACCACATTAGTTTCTGGTCAACCAATTCAAATGCGACCGTTGGAGTATCAAATTGTACGCTGGTTACCGCTGCAAAGAAAATCGGCACTGCCAACGGATGGCACCTGATAGAAGCGGATGTGTCTGTTTCATCAACTAATGTTAATCCATCGATTTGGTGTGATGCGGGATCACAACAGACTTACTTTGATGATTTCCGTGTGCATCCTGCCAGTTCATCGATGACAAGTTATGTGTACAACCAGTGGGGAGAACTTAGTCATATTTTGAATGCAAACAATCTTTACACCCGGTATGAGTACGATGGTATGGGCAGATTAGTAAAAACCTACCAGGAAACTTTGACCAATCCGGAAGTGATGACAAGCCAGGTAAAATACAACTTCGCAAAACCTTAATCGAACATGAGAAAGTACTCAGTATTGTTTCGGGTGGCCTTACCTTTAATATTCAACTTTTCACGGGTATTGGCTCAAACCTTGACCATTGGAACTACCTCCCAGGAGGCATGTCCCAACCAAGAGGTTGTATTTTATGCGCAAGGGGGTTCCGTGTCGAGTGCTTCATCCTGGAATGCCACTAACTCCTCTCAAGCATACGCGGTATCAACTAATGGAAATTTTGGCTCATACCATGTGACCTGGTCCTCGCCTGGCACTTACGCTGTGTACTTGTCAGGAGCTTCTAATTCACCATATTATTTCACCGTGAATGGGAGCATACCATCAATCAGCATTTCTGCAACTCCCTCCACCTCCATTTGTTCAGGAACATCTGTCACTTTTTCGGCATCTACTTCAAATACGGGAAGTTATCCTTCTTTCCAATGGAAGGTTAACGGTACTTCGGTGGCAGGCGCTAATCAATATGTGTACACAACCACAGGATTAAGTAATGGAGATGTTGTCACTTGCACTGTTACTACACAGTGTGGCGTTAGCAATACTTCATCCGGCATAACTATGTCGGTGACTTCAACGACACCTCTGCCTCAATATGCCCTAACCGCATTTAGCAACAATGTCCTGGCTACTTACTCTACTCCGTTTTTGTGTCCTGGCATGCGAGCTGACTTCAGATCATCTGCTCCATCGGGCAATTCTGCCTACACAGTTACCTGGCTTTTGAATGGTGCAAACATAACCCCTGGGGGAAATGTTTCAATCATCACGAACGGAGTAAATATGTTATCCTTTCAAAATTGGAATTTGCCTTCGGGCACGGTCATCAGTGCAAGAGTGGATTACTCTGGTGGGGGATGTGTTTCAAATAACCCCTCCACCTCAAGTGTTGCAACCTCTTCTTCATTGTCAGGAGTAACCATTTCACCGTCTGCTCTTCAGCGGTGCCAGGGTTCCGGGCAAACTCAATTTACAGCGGCTCCTCAAATCACCGACTACTCGTGGACGATCACCGGAGGAGCCACTACAATATCATCAAGTGGTCTCGCTAACTGGAGCTCCTCCTACAGTGGTACTGCTTACGTCACTGTCATGGCATCAGCATGCACTTCGGTAAGTACGTTTGTTCCAGTCACCGTTGTTCCGGCACCTCAGACGCCCGCCAACCTTAACCTGGCCTTTTGCAATTGGGAAACAATCGAGATCAATCCTGACCGGCCTTCCGGAGAGATTTTTAATTGGTACGACACTGACAACAACTTGTTGACACAGTCGGTTGGGTATTCGAAAAACCCTTCGTTGTTGACAAGCAATTTTCAGTTGAAGTTTGAAAGCGTGGGAGCCAATGGCTGCAAGAGTATAGCACTGGCGAACGCGAATGTGACGATCTCTGATGACTGCGATGATAAATTGAACTGGATTGAAACATTGACTTATGACGATGCGGGGCTTGTTGGAAGCTCCCGTGCTTATTTTGACCTGGCTGGAAAACCCTTGCAAAGTCAATCTAAAAACTTTGGAACGAATAGCTCTGTGAAAATAATCGTGTCTAACCCTGCGCTAAAAGATAAGTATGGACGAGATGCTGTCTCACTGATGCCTGTGCCGGTTGATCAGACTGATTTCAAATACAAGTTTGGAATTGCTACAGATGGTGGAGGCGACACGTTTGATTTCAATGATTTTGACGGAACGAACATCACGCTTGGAAAGACAACTCCTGGCACGGTGGGCTGGTATTACAGTGAGAATAACACATTGGAACAAAACGTACCAAAATCGGAATTTGCCTACGGTCGCCAAACTTATTACCCCGATGGCACCAGCGGAGCTATGAAAAGCGGGGGCCCCAGCGATAAGTTGCGGATTGGAAGTGGTCATGAACCCTTGAGCGGTTCTTTCCCGGTTGCCAATGAATTGGATTACTACCTGCAACTCAGGAACTCGATAGTAACTACAAGTTCAGTTACAACACTTGCTGGAAGTTCAGTGCAGACAATTGTGAGAGATGAGAATGGCAGATACGCGCTAAGCATTGCTGATAAGTCGGGTAAGACAATTCTCACTGCGCGCAAAGGAACCAGCAGCGACAATGTGATCACGTTTAATAACTCTCTGACTGCCCAGGCAAATGACGCAACTCAACCAAACTACCGGCAGCAGGTTTATTTCTATATCCTGGACGCGCAGCCTGTTGGCATCTCTGGCACGGGAATTTATTCGGTGGAAGAGCTGATGTCAGGAACCGTATTTGCTGTTCCTTCAAACAATGGGAACTGGCCTGCGGGATTTTACAGGATACTTCTTACTTCAGGACAAATACAGGTTACATACAAGAATTACTTTCTTGATGTTGCCTGCCAGTTTTACAATGATGTGGGAAGGTTGGTGAGTTCGGTTTCTCCCAATGGTTTTAAGAAAATTATTTCAGGCACAAATTTGACCTCTGACTATGCAGGTGCCGACAAAACTACTTATCAATATAATTACCGCGGCTGGTTGCTGAACATGACCGAGCCCGATGCAGGCACCACGCAATACTTATATCGCAATGACGGAAGCATCCGTTACTCACAGAATGCTAAACAGACTACGACAGGTGCGTTTTCCTATACGCTTTATGACGGTGTTAATCGACCCGTGGAATCAGGTGAGTGCGCAGGAGTAACCGGAGGGTTCTCTTCGCTAAAATCGTCTCTTGAGTTCGTTGCTCAAACCACATTTACAAATACAAAGGATTGGGTGAAAACTTACTACGATCTAGCTGATCCAAACTTCACATCGACAACTGGGTTAACAGTTACTGCATTCCCCCAGAACTATGTTCGCAATGCAGTGTCATGGACGGAGAACACAAACATGTCCACCTGGTACAGTTATGACGAGCGTGGGCGTGTGACATGGATGGTGCAAAAACCAAAAGCATTGAACCGTGTCTTTGTCGTGAAATACGCTTACGATTTCCTTGGCAATGTTTTAACTGTTGAACAGAACTCGTACATGGGCGGCAGTAAGCTGGATGCATTGACTTTTTTCCATCACTACGAGTACGATGCCAACAAGCGTTTATCAAAAGCTTACACGAGCACTGATGGCAATAACAAAACGCTGCATGCGAATTATAAATATTACCTGCATGGCCCACTGAAGCGCATTGAACTGGGTGGCAATCTGCAAGGCATCGACTTTGTGTACAACATCAATGGCTGGCTGGAGTCCATCAACCATCCTGATCCTACCAGAGACCCAGGGCAAGATGGACAAGGCAGCAGCACTTTCCGAAAAGATGTATTCAGCCTGTTGCTGGATTATTATGATAGCGAGTTCCTTAACTTGTTTCCTACCGTTGGGTTTAATATGAAATCGCTGGACCGATTTCATCGTTTGCCCGGCAATATGAAAAACGATCCTCAGTATGCGAGTCTGTCCTACCTTCCTGCGATGCCCCCCTCATTTTTTGAACAACCGGCAGAGAACTTGTATTTCAAGAATTTCAGCGCGCAGAATGGGATTTACAAGGAACTCATTGGTAAGCTAAAGGAAAACAATGCCACACACCAAAACTGATGTAATGGAAACATTAATTGTAAATCGCAGAGAAGTGTTCTCACTGGGGGATACCGGAACCCGCGCAAACCTCTCGCACTTGCCGTCCGGTATGACGGTGTGGGTTAAGAGCAGTCCTTCGAAGGAGAATATAAAAAATGACTGTCTTGCCGGACGGAACGTGCGGCTGGCCCGCGCGTGTTCAGGCACCCCCCCGACAGATGGAAAGATTCCCGTGTACAGTGTTACCGAAGGAAGTGCGGGCACTTTGTGTTCTACTCATTTTCTAACAATGTTGTGCCTCATCTCCTTCCTTTGCCTTTCCACATTTTGCGTTTATTCACAGACCACGACAAATCCAACCGTCTCCTGGTCGGTAGTGAAAACCTTTGATGCCAGCAAAGGTACCACCGATGATCGGCCATCCTCCTTGAATGTTTATGCCGACAAAATCGATTGGGTGGATGCAAAAGGAAAAATGATTAGCAGTTTCACCATCACAGAAACAAAAGGAACGTGGACTGACTTTACCCAGGCAGGTGAGATCAGTTACATACTTGGAGGTACTGACACCGGTGTGGTACTGATTTCGAAAAATGACGAAGAGACCATAGCGCATATTGTGTTGACGACTGAGACTTCAGCTACTTCGTTTGATCTTTACCTGGACGGGTTTACATTTTTGAATTAAGATGCTATGAAGATATTTTCCCGAAAATTCTTGAAACCAGTTTCTTCACTCACGGTGATATTGTTGATGGGAGTGGTCTCAATTTATGCGCAATGCACTGTGTATGATGTAGGAGGCGGAGGCGCCATCACAGCGACCAACACTTCTTTCCCGATCACGTTGAGTGGCTCACAGGCAGGGGTCAATTACCAGTTATATCGGTACGGAGTTGCGGTTGGCTCCCCGATAGCAGGTACGGGTAATACCCTCACATGGACTTCGCAAAGTGCGGAGGGGCCTTTTACAGTTGTCGCTACCGGCTCAGGTTGTACCCAGCAAATGAATGGATCGGCCAGTATCAGTTACCCCGCAGCATTCAACTCCTATTATGTTCAGTGGACAAACCTTGTTGGGGTGAATTATTCGGGGAACACGTTGACAAGAACGATCTCGGGGGCATGGACTTCAGGAGCCTCCTCCTCAAATATTCTTCCTGCCAACACCGATGGCTGGGTTGAGTTCCAGGCGAACACTTCCGCCAATCAGGCCATGATCGGATTGTCCTCTATCGATGCAAGTGTGAGCTATACGTCAATCAATTTTACTTTCAACCAAGTAAATGGTCAGGTATTCGAAAATGGAGTTTCGAAACTGACTTCTCCGCCTGCGGTGTCGCCCTGGGAAATATTCCGGATTGAGCGTGTGGGCGGAAAAATCTATTACAAGAGAAATGGCACGCTTGTTTTTACATCAACACAAACAAGTACATCGTCCCTGATCGTGGATTGCTCAATCAACAATGCAACGGTAGTAGATGTCACGGCATCGTTTGGCGTTGCCTCCCAGCCGACCGTTTCGATTGCCAAAGATGCTGTGTGGCAAAACCAATCAGGAACAGTATCAAACTTTACCAATACTCTTAACAAGACCACTGCTGCGGGCTGGGGCAACTCGGGTGCTTCCACCTTGAATACACTTAATCCAAACACAGATGGGTGGTTAGAATTTACACTTAACAACACGTCAGAGCAAAAAGCTATTGGGCTGACCCGCTTCGACAATGATGCTAATTACACAAGTATCGACTATGCCATTTTGTTGGATGGCGCATCTGCCTCGGTTGTTCTGGCCGGGCTTAGTCAAATGACTTTTATTGTGGCAGCTGGTGATATTTTAAGAGTAGAACGACTGGGAACCAACATTTACTTCAAACAAAATGGGGTCACGAAATACTCGGTGCCCAATTGCTACACCACGTTACTCATTGGAGATGCCAGTTTGAACACTGCGGGGGCAACACTCTCCAATGTTCAAGTTTCATTTTGGATTCCGTATGCGCAAGGAACTGTACCTGATTACTATGAGTTCTCAGCGCTAAAAACATTTTATGATAGCCTTAATGGAGCTGCATGGACTACAAAAACAAACTGGCCTACATCCGGTGGGTGGCCAACTTCGGCCACCGCCACTCAAATGGGTACCTGGTATGGGATTACAGTTCTGGCCAACGATATTTCGCAAATCAGCTTCAACAACAATAAGGTCATTGGCAAAATCCCTGTTGCTATTGCCAGGTTGAATTCGCTTTCCGTATTGTCATTGATCAATAGTAAAATTACCGGATTACCAGCCGAATTAACTTCACTGAAAAACCTAAGTAATTTAACAATGAATGCCTGCCAATTGACAGGGAACTTGAACCCGGCTTGGTCATCGTTGTTCAGTCTAACGACCCTCAACTTAGGAAGCAATAGTTTCACCGGCACGATACCGGATAGCTGGGGCAGCCTTACCAACCTAAAGAGCCTGACACTCAACAATAATAGTTTGACAGGAGCTATCCCAATCACTGCACTTGCCGGGTTCACCAGTCTCAAAACACTTAATCTTTCTGCCAACAGCTTTACAGGTTCCATACCAACCGTGATCTCCACACTCGCCAAACTGGCCACGCTGGATTTGTCGTCAAATAATTTATCAGGCGTTATTCCCACCTGGATCGGAGGACTGACAAGTCTGGTTACACTTAATCTTAATAATAACACATTCTCAGGAAATATCCCAGCGCAAATCGGGAGTCTTTCAAGTCTGTCTGTTTTAGATTTAAGTTACAATCAATTTACCAATGCCAATATTCCATCAACTTTGTATAGTCTCACCACACTTACCGAATTAGACTTTACCGGTTGTCCGCTGGGTGGAACGATTCCAACCCAACTTGGTAATCTTGTGAACTTATCTGTATTACAACTTGCCTTTTGTTCACTCACCGGCACCATCCCTCATGAGTTTGGCAATCTCGTAAATCTTACCAGGTTATATTTGAATTCGAATCAGCTCACGGGCAATGTGCCCGGTGAATTCAGTAATTTTAAAAAACTCACAATCCTCCAACTGTCAATAAACCAACTTAATGGCCCACTTCCTGAATTTTTTGGAAGCTATGCAAGCATTTCAACACTCTACCTTCAATACAACCAATTTACTGGTGGAATACCCACCAGCTATGCTAACTTGAGCAGCATCGTTTCTTTTCAGGTTAACAATAACCTGTTAAGTGGGCCGGTTCACGATGGCTTGTTTGCCAATTGGACAAAGGCAACAACTATCAGTTTGAGTTACAATTCTTTTTCAGGGGCTTTTCCATCTTCTATTGGCAGCGTGGTAAAACTTGGCAGCCTTTACGGCAACAACAATTTTTTTACTTCCCTGCCCGGTTCGCTGAATCAATTACCGATTGTGACGCTTGTCAACTTCCAATACAACCTGCTTGTCTCTGTTCCTGATTTCAGCACTCAATCCAACAAAGTCAACCTCGCACTCTACTTGCAAAATAACATGCTTGATTTTGTGCAGATCAAGGCACTCAAAAGCCAGGGTTTGAAAAGTGTAACGGTGAAGCCACAAAACAACATTCATGACATCACCCTGATCAACGTGCCTCAAGGAGGTGCGCTCACTATCCCCGCCCGGCCCATGAATACGACTACTACCATCACCTGGGAAAAACAAACAGGACCTACTACCTGGGTGAGTGTAAACAGTTCGGATCAGGATGCCTCACTTGCTACTTATTACATAGCAGTTCCCACTATTTCCAACGCAGGTATTTATCATTATAAAATGACTGATGCGACTGTGCAGGCCGGTATGACCATCACCAGCGACCCCATCACAGTAAACATCACCGACAGTGAAAACCAAAACGGCAGTTACTTAGGCACTGCCCTTTACAATGGCAACATCACCGCAGCCGCGTGGCACACCGAAGCTGCCTATGCGACAGGTAATGCCGACTACAATGGCATGTATCTTTACAAGTACGATGACAAATACCAGATACAGGAAGCTCAGTATGCCAATCCAAACTTTGGCAACATGACCTTTGCACTTGCCGGCAACACCTTCCGCGAGTTTGGTTATACGTATGACCCCAATGGCAACATTCAAACCCTGAAGCGCTACGATGGCAATGTAAATGCAAATAAAATCCATGACCTCGCTTACGCCTACACCGCGGGCAACAACATGCTACAGGCCGTGACCAACAGTGGCGCAGCCTTCCGTTCCTACTCCTACAATGCGATAGGCCAGATGACAACGCAAGACAACGCCACCGGTACTGATCAAATAGTTGATTACGATGTGACAGGCAAAGTGACGGACGTGTACAGCGATGCTGCGAAAACAATAAAGACCACGCACTACACTTACGATGATCGCGGCTTCCGACTGAGCAAAGAAACTTATAAAAACGACACATTGAAGTTCACCACCTGGTACATCCGCGATGCAAGCGGAAATGTACTGAGCATTTACAACCAACAAGCAGGTGACACCAACCTCACACAAGAGGAAGTGCCGATCTATGGCTCAGGTAAACTTGGCATGTACCGACCTAAGAGTGTTGGAAGAGGAGAGTTTGTTTATGAACTCACCGACCACCTGGGCAACGTGCGCGCTACCATCAAGAACGATCAGAGCATTTACCTCGCTACGATGGAAGACACAGGCGCGGGTGACATCACCAACCCGCGCGTGACGGAAGGCGCCTACTTCACCAACCTGTTTGAAACTGAGAAGCGCGACACGCGCATGAACCACACGGTGAGCACCGACTGCAATAACTGCACACCTGCCAACAGCAGCTACCTGAGCTGGACCACCAACGACACCAACAAGAAAATGATTGGTGTAGGCATTACTTTGAAAGTGGAAAAGGATGACATCCTCAATCTGGAAGCATGGGCGAAATACCAAAACCAGGCCTCCGGCACCTACACACGCGATGCCACTGCAGCAATGATGGCAGGTTTACTTTCCAGCGCCTTTGTGGGAACGAACGGTTTGGAATTAACCACTACGGCTGCGCAGAATTTTACGAACGCCATCCCGCTTGCCATAGGCGGCACCAGCAACGACCCCGGCACTCGACCGTATGCCTACCTGAACTACCTGGTGTTTGATCAGAACTTTGCCCCGATGGATGGAGGCGCCATGCGCGTGCAGAGCGGCTCCGGTTTTGATGCGGGCATGGAAGCAGCAACCGGCCACATACAGCAGGTAAGTTTTGCTCCCATCACTATTCACCAAACCGGTTTCATTTATGTGTGGGTGAGCAACGAGACCGCGGGCGTGCCCGTGTGGTGGGATGATTTGAAAGTGACCCACACAGGCAACCGCGTAACGCAGGCCACCGACTACTATCCTTTTGGTTTGGTCATGCGCTCACAAACTTTGAGCACAGAGCCAACCTATAGGCACGGCTACCAGGGAAAATTTGCAGAGAAAGATGATGAGACGGGATGGAATCATTTTCAAGCAAGAGAGTTTGATCCTTTAATTGGTAGATGGTTGATTCCAGATCCTGCACGGGAATTTGAAAGTTCATATCAGGCATTTGGAAATGATCCGATCAACCGGGTTGATCCCACAGGTGCATATACTAATCCAACACCGGCTCAAGCTAAAGCAATCCTTAATTCTTACAGTACTGCCTTGGAATATTGGGCTAACTCTAAGGCATATCATACATTCTTGAAATATAAAAATGGCGAGGATGGGATGCCTACCGAGGTAACGATGATTAATCCCATTGTAGTCACAGGAGTGAAGTTTAAAGGCGGGTGGTTTGACAGGATGATGGATGGAAATAAGTATCGACAAACTATAAAGTTTAATTTTGCAGGTAAGAGATATAAGGTATTATATGCATTTAATAACTCCGATGTCCCTGATGCGAACACAATAAGTTCTATTCAATTTTATGGCAAAACTGTTGCCGAAAATTATGGGGATGTCCAATGGATGGTTAAATTTTTGGGACCTAATGATAGGTTGATTGGTTATATGGCATTCTTTGATGAAAAAAGTTTTAAATCATTTGAGGAAGCTTTTAGTGGTATAGTAAAAAATAAGACTGCCAATTTGGTTGCGACTTTGCACAATGAGACGCTTGATAAATATTGGGGCAAGTATATGGACCCGATCAAGATTGATAAAGAGATGGGGACTGCTCCTTTAAAAGGACCCATTACATTTGAAAATGTTGAGGTTGAATTAAAAGAATGATTTATGAAGAAAAGAATGCTATTAGCTGGATTACTTTTGACGATACTTTCTTTTATCGTGTATAAAATTTACATATATAATAAAAAGAAGGAAGAATTAAATAACGTCTATTTTCTACCCATTTCAGAACGACTTCAAGAAGCTCAATTATTGTATAAAGATATTTCCAAGGAGAAATTTCTTAAATATTTAGAAATCAATGATCAAGATTTGTTTGAAAAGCTATTGAATCTAGAATTTGGACTTAAGAAAGACAGCTTGAGTCATCAGTTAAGTTTTTATTCGTTTGGATTTGACGAAGATGATGATAAAATGATTGAGTTATATGGCCTCTCAGGAATGAGTTTTGTTGATGCTTTTTTTCCACCTAATGGGGATATTTTGATTGCAAATCGCAGCTATGCAGACAGAGAAAAAATCAAGTATTTGTCTAAAGGGCCAATTTGTTTTACAAAGGGTAAACTTACCTCGATCGATACTGAATCAGGGATGTTGAACAAATTATTAAAAGGATATTTGAATCAATATTATCTTCAAGAATTTAAATTAGATCTATTTGGAAAAAAATATCTCTACTTGCCCGAAATGGCAGATACATGCGTTTTTGAAATTAGTTTAAGTGAAATGAATTATGTTTTGAAACCTCTGAGGCCGACTAAATTCAGCAATTATTTAAACGTAGATTCTCTCACACAACAGCTGGGTATTATGAAAGAGCATAGTGCTGAACTGCTTTTTATACCAGTAATAGTTGCAAAGAACAAGGATAGTTTCTTTTTGTCTACTCATTAAGTAGTATATGTAAGTGCGTGAATCCTGCTCGCGGTCGGTGTTATCACCGAGCCACCGAGAATGAGCGAACATAGCCGCCGAGAATGAGTCACCGCTGTAATGAAACATGGATAAGGGAGTAGAAAAGCCACCGAGAATGAGCCACCGCTGTAATGAAACATGAATAATGGAGTAGAAAAGCCCCACCGAGAACGAGCGAACATAGCTCCTGAATTTGAAACATGGATAACGGCATAGAATTTTTTACTGCAACCTGCTTGAATTGGCAGCCGCTGCTCCAGCGCGATGAACGGAAGGACATCGTGATGAACAGTTTGAAGTTCTTAGTCAGCGACAATCGTATCTGGCTCTATGGGTTTGTGATCATGCCCAACCATATCCACCTGATGTGGTGCAAACAAAATGAGTGGGCGGAAAAAAGCGTGATAACACCGACCACGGGCAGAGTCTCCCTGATAAAATAATTGAGACATTGTGACACGCGTATTTCCATCGATCGTTGCAAAGATATTTTTCTTTCTCATAAGCATGATGCTGCCCCAATTGATCTCAACTGCTCAAAACCTGGTGCCCAACCCCAGCTTTGAACAGGGCACGGACTATTGCCCTGAGACAAAACATGGCTACGAGTTTCCTGTGAAGGCACCACCGTGGACCGATCCTACCGATGCTACCCCGGACATCTATTATCTCGAGCCCGGCAGCACGTGCCATGCAGCCATGCCGGGTTCACCTCAATTCAGTTCCGACCGGATGGGTTCACAGTTGCCGCGCACGGGCTCCCGTTGTGCCGGTATCTATACAAGTTTTGAAAGTTTCTCGCCTGTTGATGGCTACCGTGAGTATATGGAAATAAAACTTTCTCAACCTCTTACGGTCGGTGAATACTACCTTGCCTCCATGTATGTTTCACTGGCAGAAGGCCCGTGGTATGCATCCAACAATATCGGTTTTTATTTCAGCGATGCGCAGATAGAAGATCGTACTACTACGTATCGCCTTCATTATAGTCCTCAAGTGTATGCCGCCAGAGTAATCGCTGATACGGTAAAGTGGGTTCGCGTGTGTGGAGTCTTTAAAGCTACTTCGGCAGCTCAATATGTTACGATCGGGAATTTCTTCAGCGAGCCGGAAACCAAGACAGCCGATAAAGGTGGACGTTGGACATTCAAGAATGATATTGCTTATTATTTTGTTGATGATGTGTCGGTGGAAAGGATGAGCTCACTCAATCAGCCATTGCCGCTCGCATTGGTCAATCCGATTTGCGAAAAGCAGAGTGCACAACTTACCGCGTTGGATGAATATGACACTATCACGTGGGCGCGCTTACAAGATCCCACTAAAATTATTGGAAAAGGGAACTCGCTGCAGGTTAGTCCGTCTGCCACCACCACTTACCTGGGTGTAGCCAAAGCCTGCGGCATCACTTATCGGGACACAATAACCGTAAAAGTAAATCCACTCCCCACCATAAACCTCGGACAAGACACCACCCTTTGCCCTGCGCAGCAACTTTTGCTGGATGCAGGACAGGGTTATGCAAGCTATGTATGGCAAGACAATTCAGCGAGTGAAGAATTACTCGTAAGTCAACCTGGAAAATATTCAGTGAGCGTGAAGACAATCTTTGGATGCGAAAGTGGTGATGATATTTTGGTTTCCTACATCGATCCGCCAAAAGTAAACCTCGGAGCGGACCGTTTTGAATGCAGTAACTTCAAACCCTTGCAAGCATTCGGCAATCAGAAGACAACCTACCATTGGTCGAGCGGAGCGAAGGATTCAGTGTTTGTCCCTTCATCGCCTGGCGTGTATTGGTGCGCAGTGAAGAATCAATGTGGCACTGCATCAGACACTGTTCACATCTACTCGATGGGGGATGCATTCGCTCCCAATGTGGTGACGCTGAATGGAGATCACCTCAACGATAGATTCCGCATCGACAAAGTGCCTGACACTTCTTTTGGTGTGAAGATTATCAACCGCTGGGGCGATGTGATTTTTAGTGACAACGCCTACCAAGGTACCTGGCCTGACAAGGAAGACGTGCCCGAAGGTGTCTATTATTTTTTGCTATCTTATCCCGGCTGCCCCGATAAGAAGGGATGGGTTCAATTGTTGAAATAAAATGTAAAAGATAAATATGAGAAAGTTAATTATTGCAAGTTGGTTTGTTGTTTTTGTAATTAATGCCCAGGCACAGTTTGTACCGGTGCCCCAGACTTTTAACACGCCCATGGGGCCGATCCATACAACACATTATGTATACATGCCCCACAATTACGGTAATGGAAGTGGTAGCCCAAAATATAAGTTCAAAGTCACGTTGAACAATGATTCTACTTTCAGTTTCAAATCAAAAATGTTGGCAGAAAAAAAGAAAATGTATGTGGAGTACAAGGCGAACGGAATCAAACGGAAGCTATTTCCCTCGGACACCAAAAGCATTTCAGGGTTTGAGTCATTAAATCCGGAGAAAAAAGGTTTTGCTGCTGACAGTTGTTGGCTTTTCTTGATAATAGACGGTGCAATCAATTGCTATTCCAGCGTGCCGGGCACGTACTACCAACTGACCATCGCAATTCAGAAGGGCAAAGACGCGGAGATTGTTCCACTCACCAAAGACCGCCTTGCCGAAATGGTAAGTGATATGACCGATGAAAAACTAAGAAAGGCCTTGGAGAAAGGTAAACTGGCGGATGTGCTCAACAGGTATAACACCCTTCGCGAACAAGAAGCTAAGAAGTGAGTACGTGCGAGTGCTGTTGTTGATATTGGCGGCTATTCTTTTGCAAATGAAATTGCAAGCACAGGATACGACTGCAGTTAAAAAAGTCGATAGCATTTTGGTTAGTAATCAGAAGAAGTTTCTTTCAAAAAGTGATTCTGCTGCGCACTCACTTGATTCATTGAAAGGCAAGACAAATCGATTGTCGAAGAAGATCAATTCAAAATTGAACCCGTCACTCCCCGATTCACTCAATCCAAATAAAAAAGTTCTGAAGGCAACCAATACCTTGAACCAAAAGGTAACATCTATGACACACGTGGATTCTCTTTTTGCATTCAATCATGAGCTAAAGAAAGTGGATTCACTCAAGGCGGCTTTTCAAGCCAAGGCAAGTGAACTGAAAACAAAGGCAGGCAGGAAGCAGAAGAAAATAAAGCATTCACTGGACAGCTTGCAGCAGGAGTATGATTCACGAGCCAAAGCACTAGCGAAAAAGTTTACTGAGAAGAACAAAGACTTGCTGGCCGGTCACGAGAAAGAATTGGAAGGGAAATTGAATTTAAATACTCCAGCGATCTCAAAACAGTTTCCGGATATAAATCTCAATTCAAATTTACTAAAGGGTATTTCAGGCATCCCCTCCATCGGCAATATGAACTTACCCGGATCAACTCTACCAACTGCCTCAATGCCTAATGCCTCAATCCCTAATGCCTCCTTACCCAATGCCAATATCCCGGGAGTCAATAACAGTCAGATAAAAGATTTATCACAGTCCTCTCAGGAGTTGAAAAAAATCGAAGCGCAAGCAGGTGAGTATGCGAAAGAAGTAAAGCAATTAAAGAAGGATGGTTTAAAAGATTCCACTCAATTGAAGAAGTGGACGGAAGATCAGATACAAGGTCGCACGGAAATCAAGGCATTGAAAGACAAAGAGAATGAATTGAAGAAACAACAAGAGCTGCAGAAAAAATACCTGGAGCAAGTGGCGAAATACCGAAGCCCTGAGAAGATGGAGCAGGAGATTAAAAAGCAAGCTGCCAATGTTGCCAATGATCTGATACCAAAGAATTCAAAAGAAGTTCAGAAAGCGCAGTCTGAGATGTCGCGGGCGAAAAAGAAATACGGAGAATTTCAGAGCATGAAAAACCTGCCGAAGCGTGCGCTCAACCCGATGAGAGAATTATCATTTCGCGAACGCTTTTATCCCGGCATGCTGATGCAGGTGCAGAGCAGCAAATTTTATTCGATTGATTTTGCTCCTCAATCATATTACAAGATCACCAGCCGATTTGATGTAGGCGCGGGCTTTGTGTACAGGCTGAATGCCGACTTCAATAAAATGAGTCTCATTCAAAATCATGATCTCTATGGATTTAAAATCTTCTCCAACTTTAAAATCTACAAGTCATTTTACTTCCGATTGGAAGGGGAGCGGATCAACCGCCAGGTGCCTGTTGGAACCGGAACTGATGCCACCAACTTCCGATGGACAAATACACTGCTGGGTGGTATCGGAAAGGAGTTTACGATTTCGAAGAAGATACAGGGAAATACATTGGTACTCTATAATATGCTTGATCACTATGATTCGCCCTATCCCAACAAACTTGTTCTACGATTTGGGTTTAATCTTTCGCTAAAGAAAGATCAGCGGAAGGAATTCATTCGTTCGCTGAAGTAGAGATTTGTTAAACGCTAAAATGCGGTTATGTCTCAGCAGAGGTGTGCCACGATGGCTGCACAAGGCACTTAACGATGAATGGCTTGTCAGGTGAGCTATCTCCCTACCATTAGATTTCTATTTGTTCTGCCACATATTTCAAAACCCAGAAACTGATCTTCGATACCTTCCAACGGGTTAGTTCAATCACAACTAACCGTTGGTACAATTACAAGTAAGTGTTGGTAATCACAACTTAGCATTGGGTGCTTACAGCTAAGCGTTAGTGCGATTACAAGTAAGCGTTGGTACAATTACAGCTAAGCGTTAGTACAATTACAACTGAGTGTTGGTACAATTGCAACTAAGCGTTGGTGCAATTACAACTGAGCAGTACTACGATCACAACTACACGATAGCGCAATCACACCTGTGCAATAGGACAATCATAAATGGCTGGTCTTGTAATCACAAGTAAGAATAGTACAATTAAAACTGAGTAGTGAAACAATCTCAACTGAGTGGTAGTACAATCACTGTTGAGCAGTAACCTAAAGGGGAGTTAGGCTCTGATACGTTGGCATGCATCGCTAAATAACACTTGGGGGTGTGGCAGAAATAACCATTCGTTAGCAAATCCTAAAAATCCCCTATTTTTGTAGCCCAAAACAAACGAGCATGAATTTGTTGGATTTTGAAAAGCCGATTGCGGAACTGGAAAGCAAGTTGACGGACATGAAACAACTGGCTGACGACAGCGACCAATCGGTGGTGAAGGCCATTCAGGCGTTGGAGAAAAAAATCATCGACTTGAAGAAAGAAACTTTTGACAACCTCACGGGCTGGCAGCGCGTGCAGTTGTCGCGCCACCCCGACCGGCCTTATACGCTGGATTACATTTACGAAATTACAACTGATTTTATAGAGCTGCATGGTGATCGTGGCGTGGGTGATGACAAAGCTATGGTGGGTGGACTGGGTTCGGTAGATGGACAAACGATTATGTTCATCGGCCAACAGAAAGGAAGAAATACGAAGCAACGCCAGATGCGCAATTTCGGGATGGCAAATCCGGAAGGCTATCGCAAGGCGCTCCGGTTGATGAAGATCGCGGAGAAATTCAATAAGCCAATCGTCACCTTCATCGATACGCCCGGAGCTTTTCCGGGGCTTGAGGCGGAGGAGCGTGGACAAGGTGAGGCCATCGCACGCAACATCAAAGAAATGTTTATGCTGAAGGTGCCTGTGATTTGTATCATCATTGGCGAAGGGGCATCGGGTGGTGCGCTAGGTATTGCCATTGGTGATAAAGTGTTGATGCTTGAGAACACCTGGTACTCGGTGATTTCTCCCGAATCATGTTCATCTATTTTGTGGAGAAGCTGGGACTACAAAGAGCAGGCAGCCGAAGTGTTGAAGCTGACTGGAAAAGATATGCTTCAGAATAAATTGATCGATGGCATTATAAAAGAACCACTTGGTGGCGCGCATACAGATGTAAAGGTAATGGCTGCCGAAGTGAAGAAAGTTATCCTTGAAAATATTCAAAGCCTTTCGAAACTTTCTCCCCAGGAAAGAATCAGCCAACGCATTGAGAAATTCTGCTCGATGGGTGTGGTGAAGGAGTAATTTTGAATGTTGAATTCTTAATTTTGAATGATGGCTTTGAATTAAGGAGCTAATTTATAATTCAACATTAAAGATTAAGAATTGAAATTACATGTAATCGAAACCGGCTTCTTCAAATTAGATGGAGGAGCGATGTTTGGTGTGGTGCCAAAATCCATCTGGAAAAAGTTAAATCCAGCCGATGAAAACAATATGTGCACATGGGCGATGCGCTGTTTGCTCATCGAAGATGGGGAGCAACTTATTTTGATCGACAACGGAATTGGTACGAAGCAGAGTGCAGATTTTTTTAAGCACTACTATTTGCATGGCGATGACAGCCTGGAGAAAAACCTGAATGCAAGAGGCTTCTCTGTTCGCGAAATAACGGATATGTTTCTCACTCATCTTCACTTTGATCATTGCGGTGGTGGCGTGAAGAAAGCAGGAGAGAAACTGGAGCTGACTTTTTCAAATGCCACCTATTGGTCGGATGCTGATCACTGGAAGTGGGCTACGGAACCCAATGCACGCGAGAAGGCTAGCTTCCTGAAAGAAAATATCTTCCCCATGCAGGAGAGTGGTCATTTGAAATTTGTTGACCAAAAGTCGGCATCACCTTTTTCTCAAATGGATATATTCTATGCTTCCGGTCATACCGATAAGATGATGATCCCGAAAATCAAATACAAAGGACACACGATCTGCTTTGTGGCTGACTTGATCCCATCAACGGGCCACATTCCTGTTCCCTATGTGATGGGTTATGATACACGGCCATTAATCGCGATGGACGAGAAGAAAATATTTTTAGAAGAAGCCGCTGCAAATAACTACGTTTTGTTTTTTGAACACGATCCGGTGAATCAGTGCTGCACGGTGAAACAAACGGAGAAAGGCGTGAGGCTGGATAGGGTTTTTCCTCTTAAAGAGATATTGTAAATGAAAATTGGAATTACACTTTCGGGAGGAGGCGCGCGAGGGATTGCCCATATTGGTGTGTTGAAAGCACTCGAAGAAATAGGTGTGAAGATTTCCGTGATCTCAGGCACCAGCGCAGGGTCAATCGTTGCATCGCTCTATGCTCATGGACTTAAGCCGGATCAGATTTATGAGCAAGTTACCAAGCTTAGTTTGTTGAAATCAGTAAAGCCTGCGTGGGCATGGTCAGGATTACTTACCATGGATGGGCTGAAGGATTTGATTCTGAAAAACATTCCGCACAATAGTTTTGAGGGTTTGAAGATGCCGCTCACAATCGCGGCCACTGAGATACGAAAAGGAGAGGTGAATTATTTCACGAAAGGTGAATTGGCAACTGCGGTGGTCTCTTCATGTAGTATTCCGGTGGTTTTCAATCCTGTTAATTTCAATGGCAGCCTCTATGTAGATGGTGGCTTGCTTGATAATCTTCCTGCAAAATCGATTCGTGATCAGTGTGATATTCTGATTGGCTCGCATTGCAATGAGATAAGTAAAGAGTACGATCCAAAGAATTTTAAAAACGTGATTGAGCGCAGCCTGCTCATCGCCATTTATGCAAATACTCAACAAAGCAAGAACCTTTGTGATGTGTCGATTTGTCCACCCAATATGGATCGGTTTACGGTGTTTGATATAGGCCGTGCGAAGGAAATATTTGAAGCGGGCTATCAGTTTACGAAACAGAATTTTACTTCGGACATCTTTTCAAAGAATTGATTGAAAGAATTTATCTTTGTCTTGATGAAAATCAATGCTATTCAAATTCCGCTGACTCCAGAAGTTGAACATTTGGTTGCCCGCTTGTCGGAAAGTGAGAAGAAGTCACTTTCATTAATCATCAGCGCCTTTGTTGCTCGACCGACCCGAAACATGTCTCAGGTAATGGAAGATATGAGCAACTATGCAAGGCAGCAAGGGCTTAAGGAAGAAGATATTGACGGCCTTCTTGAATAAATGCCTGTTGTATTTGATACCAACGTATTTGTCAGTGCTGCTATTGGTAGTTCCATTTGCAAAAAGGCTTTCGACCTGGCGCAGATCAAAGAAAAGTTAGCCCGCTCAGAAGAAACCTTTACCGAATTAGTCATTACCCTTGAAAAACCGAGGCTGCAAAAATATCTGAGGCATCAGGATAAAATAGATTTTCTAGCCAATTATTTGCTGATTACGGAACGATTTGAAATTACAATTGAGCGATTGAACGTATGCCGCGATCCAAAAGACAATATTTTTTTGGAGCTTGCGCTTAGTTGCAACGCTCGTGCGGTGGTGACGCGCGATGTTGATCTCTTGTCTTTGAATCCATTTCATGGCATTTCTATAATCTCACCTGAGAATTTTATAAAGTTGTTTGACTAAATTCGGCACGCTATGGATTTTAAAAAACAAATACTTCTGGGAATTCCCGATGAACTTCCCGCATTGCGTGATTACGATACGTCAGTAAATCATGCGCCAAAGCGAAAGGATATTTTGAGTGTGGACGAAAAAAAACTGGCAATCAAAAATGCGCTCAGGTATTTTCATCCAAAGCATCACGAAGTGCTTGCTTCGGAGTTTTATGATGAACTCCAAAAGTTTGGGCGTATCTATATGTATCGCTTCCGTCCGGCTTATGAAATGTTTGCAAGACCGGTTCACGAATATCCGCATCAGTCGCTGCAGGGAGCTGCCATTCAGTTGATGATTCAAAATAATCTGGATCCCGCTGTGGCTCAACACCCGCATGAATTGATTACCTACGGAGGCAATGGAGCCGTCTTTCAAAACTGGGCGCAATATCTTTTGACAATGAAGTATCTGGCAACCGTAAAAGATGATCAAACCCTTCACATGTACAGTGGTCATCCGATTGGAATTTTTCCTTCGTCAACCGAAGCGCCTCGGGTTGTAGTCACAAATGGTATGATGATCCCGAATTACTCCAAACAGGATGATTGGGAAAAATTCAATGCGCTGGGTGTAACGCAATATGGGCAGATGACAGCGGGCAGTTACATGTATATCGGGCCGCAAGGGATTGTGCATGGCACCAACATCACCATTTTAAATGCAGGCAGAAAGATTTCAAAAGCAGGCGAAGGCCTTGCCGGAAAATTGTTTGTGACTTCGGGTTTGGGAGGAATGAGTGGGGCGCAACCCAAGGCGGGTAACATTGCGGGATGCATCACAGTGGTTACAGAAGTGAATGAAAAGGCAACGAGCAAACGACATGCCCAAGGTTGGGTGGATGAAGTGTTAATTGATCTTGATAAGCTTTGCAAGCGAGTAACCGAAGCAAAAGCTAAAAAGGAAATTGTTTCGATTGCTTATCAGGGTAACATCGTGGACGTGTGGGAGAAATTTGCGAAAGAAAATATTTACGTTGATCTCGGCTCAGACCAGACTTCACTTCACAATCCATGGGCGGGTGGATATTATCCTGTTGGGTTGTCGTTTGAAGAGTCAAATAAGCTGATGTCTTCTGACCCGGATGAATTCAAAAAACAAGTTCAATACACGTTGCGCAAACATGCGGCAGCGGTAAACGAACACACAAAGCGTGGCACTTACTTCTTTGATTATGGTAATGCATTCTTGCTCGAAGCTTCTCGTGCAGGTGCCGATGTGATGGCTGCGGATGGAATTAATTTTAAATATCCATCGTACGTGCAAGACATCATGGGGCCAATGTGTTTTGATTATGGTTTTGGTCCGTTCCGCTGGGTGTGTACTTCAGGCAAGGAAGAGGACTTGGATTTTACAGATCAACTCGCAACAGATGTTTTGAATTCAATCTCAAAAACAGCTCCTGATTTTATTCAACATCAATTGACCGACAATATCAATTGGATCAAAGCAGCGAAGAAAAACAAGTTGGTGGTAGGCTCGAAGGCGCGCATTCTCTATGCCGATGCCGAGGGGCGCATTGCCATCGCGGAAGCATTCAACAAAGCTATTCGGGAGAAGAAAATCGGACCGGTTGTGTTAGGCCGCGATCATCATGACGTGTCGGGAACGGATTCGCCTTTCCGCGAGACATCAAATATTTATGACGGTTCGCGCTTCACTGCCGACATGGCGATCCACAATGTGATCGGAGATTCTTTCAGAGGTGCATCGTGGGTTTCGATTCACAATGGCGGTGGAGTTGGTTGGGGTGAAGTGATCAACGGAGGTTTTGGAATGTTGCTTGATGGCTCTGCAGATGCAGATCGCAAACTCAAGAATATGCTTTACTTCGATGTGAACAACGGAATAGCGCGCAGAGCCTGGGCAAGAAACGAAGGAGCGATTCAAGCGATCAAAAGAGAAAATGAGAAGTCGGGCTTGCAAATCACAATGCCCAACCTGACGAAAGAGGAAGTGATCAACAAACTTTTCTGATCATGCTACGCCCGCTTTATCTTTTGCTTTTTAAAATCATGGGATGGAAGGTGACGGGTGATTTTCCGAAAGACTTAAAGAAATATATCGTTGCAGTAGCCCCTCACACCAGCAATTGGGATTTTGTGATTGGTGTGATGGCGCGAAGTATTGTTCGGATTCAAAAGGCGAAATTTCTGGGTAAGAGTCAGCTGTTTCGCCCGCCTTATGGTTGGTTTTTCCGATGGCTGGGCGGCTATCCGGTTGAAAGAAACTCGCAACATGACATGGTGCAGCAAGTAGTTGACATCATTAATCAACATGATGAATTTATTCTGGCGATTGCTCCAGAAGGAACGCGCAAGAAAGTAGCGAAGCTTAAAACCGGTTTTTACTACATCGCACTAGGTGCAAAGATTCCGATCATACCAGTCGGCTTTGACTTTGGAAAGAAACAGATTGTCATCGGAACACCGCTTCATCCAACAGGAAACATAGAGGACGATTTGAAAATCCTTTTGAATTTCTATTCAGCGATTAAGGGGCGCAACCCTGAATTGGGCATTCAGTAATTTGGCAAATCATTTGCTATCTTTGGCAAAACTAAAAATCAATCTATGAAACAAGTGAAAAGTATTGTTGTCATTGTCAGCTTTTTCCTTTTGTCAGTTGGTGCGAATGCCCAGTCCGTAGCTATCGGTCTGAAAGGTGGTCTGAATTTTGCGAACTTGAATGTTTCAGACGGAGGCAGCGCATTTTCGAATAAGACGGGTTATCATTTTGGAGCCTTCACATTGATCAAACTGGGTAAGATCGGCATTCAGCCCGAAATAGTTTACTCGAAACAAGGGTCAAGTGTAACTGTAAACACACAAAACTTTGACTCCAACTTTGACTACTTCAACATTCCGATCCTTTTGAAATTATATACCGTTGCTGGTATTAATATTCAGGTTGGGCCCCAGTTCGGTTTTGTTTCTGGCGCCAAGTTTCCGATCGATTCTGGCAATGGGCCAGTTTTGCAAGATGTCACAAACAAACTGAAAGGATCAGACATTAGCATTGCAATGGGACTTGGCTGGGACTTGCCTTTTGGCCTTTCTGTTGACGGACGATATAACCTCGGGGTTTCAAACAACAGTAATGATTCAAGTACAGGCACAATAAAAAATCAAGTAATCCAGATTTCCGTGGGATACAAGATTTTCAAACTTGGAAAATAATTTCTTATTAAGAATTTGTAAAAGGTCGGTGCAAGCCGGCCTTTTTTGTTTAGTTCAACTTCTTCTCGATCACATTGGCAGAGAAAGTAACCTGGCTGTTTCCTTCCTTTGCGTTTGAAACAATGGTAACAACTTTGTTTTGTCGGCCGAATTTTCCGGTGCTGTTGAATTGAACGGCAAGTTCTCCTTTGCTGCCGGGCTTGATAGGATCACGCGGCCAGCCTTTTGGAGTAGTGCAACCGCAGGTGACTTGAACATTGGTAATGATGAGCGGCTCGCTGCCCTCATTGGTGAATTTGTAAACGAATTCCACCTTGTCTCCTTCTACGATGTCGCCAAAGTCATGAGTCTTTTTTTCCCACGCTATGGTTGAGCCTGATGAATCTTTGTCTTGTGCTATTAGAAATTGACTGGCCAGAATGGTGAGCAGCAGGAGATAAATTTTTTTCGCGATCATAACTTTCGATAATAAAGATACTAGGTTTGTAACCACCTTTCGATAATCTAGTTATGGATTTTAACGCATCTCAAGGCGAAGCAGTTCAAAAATTTTATGGCAACCGTTTGCGCGTGAGAACTTGCGGTCTGATTGTAAAAGAGGACGCTTTGCTTTTGTTGAATCATAACCTGGGCAATGGTGATTTATGGCTTCCGCCCGGAGGCGGAATTGAATTGGGTGAATCGGCTGTTGCAAGTCTTAAAAGAGAAATAATGGAAGAGACGAACTTAGTGGCAAAAGATTGTGACTTTTTGTTTGCCTTCGAATTAATAAAGCAGCCATTACATGCGCTTGAATTGTTTTTTAGGGTAAATGAAACTGAAGGAGAGTTGAAGGTGGGTTCTGATTTTGAAAAAGGCGCACCAAAGGTTATTTCGAACGGTCAGTTTTTTACCTGGGTGGAAATTGATCGGTTGCCGAAAGAGAATGTTCACGGCATTTTTAGTAAGATTTCGAAACCCAGCGAAATTTTGGAATTAAAGGGTTATTTTACTCTCTAAAGATTGTTTTTAACAACTTAAAATCTCTATTATTGCAAGGTAAACCTGTTTAACCTATGAACCTGAACAAAATACTAACAAGCGTTTTTCTGGCTGCCAGCCTTTTTCTTGGATTTAGACTGTACCGTGGTGTTGAAGGAACAATTGAAGAACGCGAAAATATCAAGCGCGATGAGCAAGCCGTGATTGAAAAACTTAAACTGATTCGTGAGGCGGAAGTAGTTTTTCAGGAAGTAAACAGACGTTATACCGCCAATTGGGATTCATTGGTTAATTTCATCGAAAGCGGAAAAGTACCGATCATTCAGCGCAAGGAAATTATAACTCAAAAGGCATATGGTGTAGAAGATGTGAAAGTAATTATTGATACGCTTGGCTTTACTCCGGCTAAAGAGCGCATTTTCAAAAAGAACTTTACCTTGAGTGCCGGTGAGGCGGGAATTTTTAAGGGTTTTAAGGTGAAAGAGGGAGACAGAGTTATCAAAAACCAAAAGGCGTATATTGTAGAAGTGAATGGTAAAAACCAGGAGCCTCCTTTTTCAGAACAAGGTGTGATAAGCAAATTGGAGCCGATCAAGTCCGGAGACGAAATCAAAAAAGGAGACTTGTTGATCAGCTATTGGGATTATCAATTTAATCCTAACATAGACCTCAAGAAATTAGGAGAATTGCCATCTGTCCCAGGAAAGAATTTCGACATTTATGTTGGCAAGGTTGATAAGAACGGAGTTTTTGTTCAGGTGATTGAAGTAAAAGACCCTGCTCCATCCAACAAGTCGCGCAAGGAAAGCAATGAGCAGAAGAACCGTAAGCCATTGCATTTTGGTTCTCGGATTGATGTTTCCACATCTGGTAACTGGGAATAATTTTTGCACTTGCAAGCTGTAGCTACAAAGTACAAACTGATTAAGAAGGTCAAGGATGATCGGTTTGATGAGGAACAACTTCATCAATATGAGTTGCTGATCAATACAGGTTCAAAAGATTTACAGGTAGGTGTGGTTAATTCACAGGATAAGAAACTTCTCCTGCTGGAAGACTATGCACTGGCCAATGTGCAGTCGCACGATGAATTGCTTTCAACTTTAAAGGAAATTTACGACAATCATTACTTGTTGCAGGCGGGCTTCTGGAAGGAAGTTAAAATCGGAATTAAGAACAATAAATTTTGTCAGGTACCTGCAGAATTGTTTGATGAGCAGAAATCATCAACTTATTTAAAATTCAATGCACACATTGACGAAGCTTCGGAAACTGTGTTGCATTGTGGCAGTAAGGAAAGTAAATCGGTAACCGTATTTGCATTGCGAACTGACCTGCATGACTGGTTGGATGGCTTGTATCAGCGCACGCAGCGTTCTTTCTTTCATCAATCGTCAGCCCTGGTAGAAGGTGTACTCAAAGAATCCTCTCATGAATCAGATTCGCCATTGTACATCTATGTAGATCGTTTTAAGCTTCACATCCTTTCCGCCCACAATGGCAAATTGATTTACTACAATCAATTTGCGATAAAGCAATTTCAGGATTATGTGAAGTACATCATGCTTGCGCTGAAGGGATTGAACATGGATCAACTTACCAGCCGGATTGTTTTGTGGGGATACATCGGAAAAAACTCTCCGCACTATCAGGAATTTGTAAAGTATGTTCGCAACGTTAGCTTTGGAGGCCGGCCTGATCATCTGAAATTCTCGTATGCTTTTGATGAAGTGCAAGAGCATCACTACTTCGATCTGTATTCTTTGAATCTTCTTTAGTCAATGAAGCGGGTTGCTTTGTTCCCCGGTTCTTTCGATCCTTTCACCAAAGGGCACGAAGATATTGTGTTACGTGGGCTGCACTTGTTTGACGAAATCATTATTTCCATTGGATACAACAGCGGTAAGTCGGTTCGGTATTTCCCGATCGATTTTATGATTGAGAAGATCAAAGAGACTTTCAGAGCTTATCCACAAATAAAGGTTGTTACCTATTCAGAGTTGACAGCATCATTTGCTCAGAAGAACGGAGCCAAGTTTTTATTACGTGGCTTACGCAATACCACCGACTTTGAATACGAGAACAGCATTGCCCAGGTAAACCGTCACTTGTATGCTGACCTTGAATCAGTTTTCCTGATCACCTCTCCGCAGTTTGCCTCCATCAGTTCTTCCATCATCCGCGAAGTTCATCGGTATCAGGGAAATGTTTCTGATCTGATACCTTATAAGCTTTAGGATTTTTTATCCTTTTATCTTTTGCTTGCGATAATACTCCTCGAATACAAACCGTATTGATTTGTAGGAATTTTCGAGCGCGTGATACACTTCCTTTTGCGTCATCCAGCGCAGTTCTTCAATATCTTCTTCCACCATGGGTGCCATGTGAGAGTCATCGATCAGGTTCATAGAATACCAGCGCGTTTTTTTGATCATGGCGCGCTTGTTCATGGTATAAGTGTGCCAGGTGGTACAAATTTTTTTGCTCAGCTCCACTTCAATATTGCATTCCTCTTCCACTTCGCGCAAGGCCGTCTGCTTTGATTTTTCGTTCTCTTCTTCTTTCCCTTTTGGCAGGTCCCATTTCTTCATCCGGTAAATCATCAGAAACTTTTCTTTTTTCCGGATGAGACCGCCTGCCGCTTTCACTACTTTGAATTTTTTCTTGAGATATTTTTTTACGCCTTCATAATCGTTGATGGAAATCGCCAGCGAAAGCAGATGAGAAGGAACTTTTGAATTGACGAGGTCAAGGATTACGTCCATATCCAGCACGGCTGCATTGCTGATCCATACATGGTTGATCAACTTGGCTTTGGTCACCGGCTCGGTGGAAGCATTTACCTCATGATTGTAATGTCCGGCTTCCGGTTGTTCGCCCGGCTTCAGGATTTTTACAGGAATGTCGTTTATAAAGAGATTCATCCCAACTTTAGCTTGTATGCAAAAACATAAAATATTTTCAATCAACCAACTCTAATCCGAAGTTTGTGGGAAAATTAATGACCTAAAACTTACATGCCTCTCAATTCAAAAAAACAGACGGGATGCGTGATCTTGTTGATTGGCTGAAAATCAAGCGAATATTTTTTTAGAAAAGCGATGTCATTGCCAATCCGCGTTATAATTTGCGCCATGAGCATTATCAAAATCCAGTCTTCTATTGCCCAAACTGTTGCCGGCCATTTGCTGGACATTGGTGCGATTAAACTCAACCATCAACAACCTTTTACCTGGAGTTCAGGTTGGAAATCGCCTGTTTATTGCGACAATCGCTTGGCGCTTTCTTATCCTGCAATCCGAACATTTATCAAAGAGAGTCTTGCTGCCGCCATCCATGATAACTTTGAAAATGTTGAATGCATTGCCGGTGTGGCAACGGCAGGTGTTCCTCAAGGTGCTTTGGTGGCTGACCTGTTGGATTTGCCTTTCGTGTATGTGCGCCCCAAACCAAAAGACCATGGCATGGGAAATTTGATCGAGGGAAAAGTAGTGAAAGGTCAACGCGCGGTGTTGATCGAAGATTTGGTTTCAACGGGAGGAAGTTCACTGAAAGCTGCCGAGGCCATGAAAGATGCCGGCTTCAATGTAGTTGGCATGGCAGCAATATTTACGTATGGTTTTCAGGTGGCAGAGAAAGCTTTTGCGGATGTGAAGATCCCACTGGTTTGCCTGAGTGATTTTAACTTTCTTTTGGAAGAAGCCCTGCAGCGGAAATACATTACCGAAGATCAATTGATTTATGTGAAAAGCTGGCGGCTAGATCCTGGCAATTGGAAGTGATGGATGATTTCAGCAAAGAAATATTTCTAAAAAACCTGGCACCTACATCGCCCTTTCCTCTTTCGATTCCCGTTGAAAAGGCCGAAGGAGTGTTTCTTTATTCACCTGATGGGAAAAAATATTTTGATCTGATCTCCGGTATTGGCGTGAGTGCACTTGGTCATCGACATCCGAAAGTGATACAAGCCATCAAAGACCAGGTTGACAAACATCTGCATGTGATGGTGTATGGTGAATACATTCAATCACCTTCAAATTTATTGGCGAAGAAACTGTCCGGGCTTCTTCCAGCAAAACTAAGCTGCAGTTACTTTGTAAATTCCGGAACGGAAGCCAACGAAGCTGCATTAAAACTGGCCAAACGCCTAACCGGAAGAACTGAAATCATTTCTTGCCGCAAATCGTATCATGGAAGTACACACGGATCGATGAGTATTTCAGGAAATGAAATTAAGAAGCGGGCATTTCGTCCGTTGCTGCCGGACGTGAGATTCATCGAGTTTAACAAACTTGAAGACTTGAGTTTTATTTCTGATCGCACGGCCTGTGTGATCATGGAAACAATTCAGGGCGATGCGGGTGTAAGAATCCCAACGAAAGAATATTTGAAAGCGGTCCGCAAAAAATGTGATGAGACCGGTGCTCTTCTTATTTTCGATGAGATCCAATGCGGCATGGGAAGAACGGGAAAACTTTTTGCATTTGAGCACTTTGATGTGGTGCCGGATATTCTCACGATCGGAAAGGCTTTTGGTGGCGGTTTGCCGATAGCAGCCTTCATTTCCAGTTATGACAACATGCAAGTCTTTACGAGCAATCCGATGCTCGGACACATCACAACTTTTGGTGGTAACCCCGTCTGTTGCGCATCTGCACTGGCCACTTTGAATGCCATTGAAGAAGAAAATATTTTGAACGATGTAGAGTCAAAAGGCAAGTTGATTCAAAAACTATTGACTCATTCAAAAATAAAGGAAGTGCGAAGAATCGGGATGATGTTTGCTTTCGATTTTGATTCTGAGGAGCGTGTAAACCACATTGTGAATGAA
The DNA here is from genome assembly GCA_964510765.1 of uncultured Ohtaekwangia sp. Classification (GTDB taxonomy): domain Bacteria; phylum Bacteroidota; class Bacteroidia; order Cytophagales; family Cyclobacteriaceae; genus ELB16-189. The sequence goes on from CAZECP010000037.1 coordinate 28,537, forward strand.
TGCAAGGAAAGTGGTGTGATTTGCTATTGGTTCCTTTCACATCCTTACAGTTTCCGTCTCGCGCCTCCGCTTACTATTTCCGAAAATGAAATTAAAGAAGCCTGCACAGTGATTTTGAAAGCGATTGAAAATTCGTGATCTTTCACGGATAATCGAATTCAACTTCTCTTGGAAACAAACAACCTCGATCGCGTTTACAAAAGTCTGATGGTGCTTGCTTTGGTGATCACCGCCCTGATTCTCACCAAAGACATTGTGTTGCCTGTTGCTTTTGCTGCGATTTTCTCGGTGGTGTTGCTTCCGATAGCGCGGAGGATAGAACAAAAGACAGGACGAATTCTTTCCATCGTGATTGTATTGCTGGCGACCCTGATTGTAGTTGGCTTGCTGTTTTGGTTTGTTGTCTCGCAGCTTTCGAGATTAGTGGACATTCTTCCTGACCTGGAAAACAGATTCTCCCTATTGGTTAATGAGATCAGCGATTCTATTGATAAAGAACTAAGCATCACTTCACATGAGCAAGTGCAAATTGTGAAAGATGGATTGAAAGGTGTAACTTCCTTCGCGGCTGAATGGCTTCTGTCCACTTCGTATCTCGCCTATTTTTTCGTTCAACTTCCCATTTATATTTTTCTTTTTCTTTTCTATCGCGATCGGTTCAAAGACTTTCTTTTGAAAGTACAACCGCAATCCGATCTGAAATGGACAAGCGAAATTCAAACCGTAGTGCGTAGTTATATTTCCGGATTGGCGCTTGTGGTTTTTATTGCAGGAGTTCTTAATAGCATTGGGCTTTTGATTTTAGGAATAGACAATGCGATCTTTTTTGGTTTTCTCTCGGGCATGCTCACCATGATTCCATATATCGGCATTACCATTGGTGCGGCACTACCAACTTTGATGGCTTTGCTCACGAAAGATAGTGGCTGGTATGCTGTCGGTGTAATTGCCATTCATGCTTTTGTGCAATTTTTAGAAGGCAATTTTATCACACCCAAGATCACCGGATCGCGCATCAGCATCAATGCACTTGCAGCAATTTTCGCTTTGTTGGTAGGCGGAAAGATTTGGGGAATTGCCGGAATGATATTGGCCGTTCCTGCTGTAGGAATATTGAAAATTGTTTTATCGTATTCAAATTCTTTAAAGCCATTGGTGATATTATTAGGTGACGAAGATTTGCACGAGAAAGAAATCAAATCGGATTCTACGACTGAACCCAAACAGCAATGAAAAACTATTTCCCATTCGTCATTCTGCTTTATTGCAATTTTTCTTTCGCGCAATCAATTCAGGATTTGGCAAAGCAGCGCGTTGACTTTAATGAAACTCCAGGCATTGCAGTTGGTTGGTATGAAGATGGCAAAGTGAATTATTGTTCTTTCGGTTTTGCTGATATAAATTCAAAAGAACCAGTGACGAGTAAAACGCTTTTCGAAATCGGATCAATCACAAAGACGTTTACTTGTGAGATGCTGGCTTGGATGGTGGCTCAGAATGAAATTACCCTCGCAGATAATGCACAGAAATATTTTCCTTCAAATGTTGTATTGCCCGAGAAAAACGGAAAATCGATTACACTTGAAAATCTTGCCATGGCTCGTTCTGGGTTGCCACGCTTGCCCGGAAATCTTGCCCCGGCAGATGCAACCAATCCCTATATCGATTATACGGAAAAAGAGTTATTTCAATTCCTGACAAACTATGAACTAAGTCGCGAGCCGGGGAGTCAGTATGAGTACAGCAATTTGGGAATGGGTATGTTGGGATATTTGTTGGCGAAGAAGCGTGGCGTTTCCTATCGCGAATTGCTTTCTACCATAATCACAAAGCCATTGAAGATGGACCATACATTCATCAGTGGCGAAATAAAAGACAAAAAGAAATTGGCAACCGGATATGTAGATCAAAACCCTGTGAAGGCTTGGACATGGACAGATCAATCCGCGCTCACAGGAGCTGGAGGAATTCTTTCCAATGCGGAGGACATGATCACTTATTTGAAAGCCCAACTTTCGATGGATAATTCACCATTGATTAAGGCAATAAAAGATACGCACAAAGAGCGGGCAGATGCCGGCACGATGCAAATCGGTTTGGGATGGCATATTAAGGATCACAAATACATTTGGCACAACGGAGGCACAGGAGGTTTTCGTTCATTTGCTGGTTTTGATCCCGAAAAGAAAAAAGCAATCGTGATTCTGATCAACTCAACAAATGGAGCAGATGATATTGGATTTCACTGGCTGGACGAATCATCACCATTGAAGCAGCTGAAAAAATCAGTTTCGATTGATGCTGCTGAGTTAAAGAAATATGAAGGTGTTTATGAAATAACTCCGATGTTTAAGATCACCATTTCCACAGAGGAAGATCAGTTGAAACTACAGGCTACCAATCAACCGAAGCTTGCGCTATATGCGGAAGATATAGATAAGTTCTATTTGAAGGTCGTTGATGCGAGAATTGAGTTTAGCAGGGGTGACAATAAAGAAGTAACAAGTCTTACTTTGTTTCAAAATGGTCAGCAAATGGTAGGCAGGAAAATTCAAAACTGATTTTGATGGGGAAGTTAGCAAACCCGTTAAGAGAGTTATCTTTGTGACATGAATCCTATTGTTGCTCCTTCCATTTTAGCCTCCGATTTCGCGAATCTGCAGCGCGAAATAGAAATGATCAATCAAAGCCAGGCCGACTGGATCCATGTGGATGTGATGGATGGAGTTTTTGTGCCGAACATTTCATTGGGAATCCCGGTAGTGGAAGCGGTAAAGAGGCACGCAAAGAAGCCGCTCGATGTTCACTTGATGATTGTGCAGCCGGAAAGATATGTCGAGAATTTTTTTAAAGCAGGTGCTGAAATCATCTCCGTCCATTATGAAGCCTGTCATCACTTGCACAGAAATATTCAGCAAATAAAATCGTTTGGGATTAAGGCCGGAGTAGCATTGAATCCTCATACGCCTGTGAATGTTCTTTCAGAAATTATTCAGGACATTGACCTGGTTTGCCTGATGTCGGTGAACCCCGGCTTTGGAGGGCAGAAGTTTATTGAGCGGACATATTCAAAGATTTCGGAATTGAAGGCGATGATCAAAGCGGCCAAAGCGAATGTGCTGATCGAAATTGATGGCGGAGTTAACCAACAAAATGCAAAAGCGCTGCTGGATGCAGGTGCGGATGTGCTGGTGGCCGGTAATTTTGTTTTTTCTTCTTCGAATCCAAAAGAAGTGATCCAACGTTTAAAAGAAACGGCATAGATTATGCAGTAAATTCTTAATAACAGCCAACTATGAAGTCAGTCGGTATTTCCCTTTTTTTTGTTGTTTTATTGATTTCTTGCCGTTCCGTCACTCGTATTGAACCGAGTCAACAAATTGATCTTAGTGGACGTTGGAACGACAGTGATTCCAGGAAGGTGGCTGATAAAATGATTTCTGATTTATTGGCCAGTGACAAGTTTAAGGACTATGCAAAAAATCTGAATAAAAAGCCGGCCATTATTGTAGGGCTTGTTCGAAACAAAACCAGCGAGCATATTGATGCTGATAATTATGTGAAGAAAATTGAACTCGCTATTTTCAATTCCGGCACGGCCGATTTAGTGGAGTCAGATTCCTTTCGCGGTAAGCTGCGCGAAGAAAGAGCATCTCAACAAGATTTTGCGAGTTCTGAAACGGCTGCCAAATGGGGCAAAGAAGTTGGTGCAAACCTGATGTTGTTTGGTGAAATGACTTCTGAGACGGACGTGTATAATAACAAGAGAGTGGTCAATTATATCACTACTTTGTTTCTCACAGATATTGAAACTAACAAACGCGTGTGGTACGGGCAGGAGGAGATCAAGAAGTTTATCAAGAATTAATTTCCAAATTGGTGGGAACGAAAACATTTTTCCGTTTCCTGTTTTCAGGATTAAAAAAATTTGCCCCTGTCAGTTTAGCTCTTGCTATCGCATTTTCCTGTTCTACCTATTATCAGGCAAACATTGATTTCAACAAACAGTTTGAGACAGGCCAGCTCGATAAAGCTTATAAAAATCTGCGATCGCACACGGCAAGAGAACATGGTAAGAATGAGTTTTTGTATTTTGTGAATTGCGGTCTCGTGCTCAGCATGATGGGACAATATGAAGAGAGTAATCAATTTTTTGAAAAAGCGTATTTGTTTGGTGAAGATTACAGAACAAATTATCTCTACGAAGCGGCATCGTATCTCACCAATCCAAATGTAACAGCCTATCACGGTGAAGATCATGAGCATTTGTTGTTGCTTTATTACAAGGCGATGAATTATTTGAAGATGGGCAAAACCGATGATGCACTTGTTGAATGCAGGAGACTCAACATTCGTCTCCAGCAATTGGCCGACCGCTATAAGTCAACTGAAAAATATGAGCACGATGCGTTCATCAATGTGCTTATGGGAATTACCTATGAAGTGGACAAAGATTACAATAATGCATTCATTGCTTATAGCAACGCAGTAAATTATTACGAGGATGATTATCAGAAGCTATTTAATGTCTCAGCACCCATTCAACTTAAAAAAGATTTGTTACGCACAGCATGGCTGTCAGGTTTGAAAAATGAATTTGATCAATACAAAGAAAGGTTCAACATGCAGGATTACACTTATCAACCCAGTGATGGTGGTGAGCTGGTTTTCTTATGGCACAATGGGCTAAGTCCGATTAAAGCAGAGTGGGGTGTGGAGTTTGTGATTCAACGCCAGGGTGATTGGGTTTATTTCAGCAACTCGATAATGAATTTGAATTATTCCTTCAATATCGCCAATTACAACGAGCGTGACAAGAGAGGACTCGCCTCAATGGAAATATTTCGTGTAGCTTTTCCTAAGTACATACAGCGTCCTCCGTTTTATGAGTCGGCATCCATCACTATTGATGGAGATAAAATGAGTTTTGATTTACTGGAAGACGTAAACAAGATTGCCTTCAAATGCCTGCAAGAGCGAATGGGTCATGAATTTGCCAAAGCACTCTTGCGTGTTGCCATGAAAAAGGCTTCGGAGTATGAATTGAAGAAAGAAGATAAAACGATGGGTGCCATACTCGGAATGATCAATGCAATTACCGAGCAGGCTGACACCCGCAATTGGCAGACATTGCCACATGCAATTTACTATTGTCGTGTGCCGTTAAAGGAAGGAGCCAACACCGTACAATTTGAATTGACAGGGCACAATGGAACTCCGGCAAAACATGAATACACCTATCAGGTTAAAAAGGGACAAATCTTATTTCACACATTTTCCTCGCTGGAGTCAACGTACGCAGGAGGAGGTTTCTAATTGGGGCGATTTCTGATTTAGCTCACAATTGTTAATTTTAACATTTAAAATACCCTGAATCTGGCCCGAACCCGTCATATCAGCCTCCTATTGCTTCTTGCGATGCTTGGTCTTTCGCCATGTTTCGGGCAAGAAGAGCAGAGCAACTCCATTCCGTTGGATCATTTCTATGTGAAGCGGGACGGACCCAGTGCTATCCGAAAAATATTGGCCAACTTTCATTTCGGACTTTTCACGGGTGTTGGCAATACCTATCTCAGTAATAAGTTAGATGGATTTGGCATTTATCAGGCACCCGGTGCGCAGCCTCAATTATTTACAGACGGAACGGGTATTACTCGTTACACCAACTGGGTGAATGACCCTGGCACTGATACATCGGCTCCCGGAAATTATATTGTTGCAAATCAGAACACACCAAATATTGGTTTCAAAGGACATGCGCTGAACATTCCGTTAGGATTGACTGTTCATTATCAATTCAAAGATTTCCGTATAGGTGGTGGTTATTCGTATGAATTGATGAGCATTGGCTCTTTGCACCCGATTTCTTTGGCGGATAAGATTTCAGATTTCACTCCATCCAGTTCTTCTGGCTTTGTCAGAAAATATTGGATCATGGGTGGATATTCCTTTTATCGATGGGAGGATTATTTATTTACAGGTGAACTTCAGATCGGTAGCTTTAAACCAAAAGGGAACTACAATACTTCATTGGTTACACCAAGTGTGTTTATCAATCTTGGAGTGAAGATTGAACGACCGCTTTCAGAATATTTTAAAGTATATGTGCGGCCTGCGTTTGAAATCAAAAGTTATGATTTGCAGGTTTCGGGAAGTGGAAAATCAATTCCTTACAGCATGAATGCGCTTTACCTCACTGTAGGCTTTACCTACGCTATTCCCGAATTGCCAAGGTGCTATTTTAAAACTTGTGCTGCTCAGATCAATCACCACCACGGCAACAAGGAATATAGAAGTGGCAAACATCCGATTTACAAAAAACAAAATCCCGGTTATGGAGAAAACCATCCAACACTGGTGAAATACAAAGGGAAAAACAAGAGAAAATTAAATCCTTATTGAGTCGTGTCTTACCTCACGATCGATCCAAAGGAGTTACCCACTCCGAAGTTGCAGACTTATATGCAAGGAGCAATTGCTCCGCGCCCCATCGCATTGGCAAGTACGATTGATAGAAACGGAAACATTAATCTGAGTCCGTTCAGTTTCTTTAATATGATGAGCACACGCCCACCGATTTTAGTTTTCTCTCCATCGCGAAGAGTGCGTGATAATACAACGAAACATACGCTTGAAAATGTAAAAGAAGTTCCTGAAGTGGTGATCAACATTGTTACCTACAAAATGGTAGAGCAGGTATCATTGGCGAGTTGTGATTATTCGAAGGGAGTAAATGAGTTTATAAAATCAGGTTTGACAGAATTGAAATCATTAATAGTGAAACCACCGCGAGTCAAAGAGTCTCCAGCTTCGTTTGAATGCAAAGTGAATCAAGTGATTCCGTTGGGTGGGGAGGGAGGATCAGGCAATCTTGTCGTGTGTGAGGTTTTGCTCATGCACGTGAAAGAGGAAATCCTTGATTCAGAAACAACGATCAATCCTCAAAAGCTTGATGCCGTTGCCCGTATGGGAGCAGATTTTTATTCCCGCTCATTTGGAGAAAATATATTTATAGTTCCCAAGCCCAATCAAAAACTGGGAATCGGATTTGACCAATTGCCGAAAGAAATTCTTCATAGCAAAGTATTGACAGGTAATGATCTTGCCCGGTTAGCCAATAGCGAGAGGATTCCGTTGGACGGAAATAATTGTACCGCCACCTCGAATGAAGAAATTCACCTGCAAGCAAAGAAGTTATTGATCGAGGGAAAAGTGGAGGAGGCCTGGAGGGTTTTATTATACTGATGATTTAAGAATGGTTGCCTGCATTTGCCTGATATTTATATTTAAAACCTGCCAAGAAATTTCCATTCCTACTTCAGGGGTCGTGTCTCATTCGTTGATTTAACTGGGATTTGCTGCATGCCATTTAAAGGAGTGGTGAACGCTACGCAGCTTTCACGGCACATTCCCTAAATTTTTTTGCTATTTCTTTAACAAAATATATAATAATCCGTACATTAGTCTTACAAAATATAGACAAATGCAAAAGGAATATCTCGGTGAGTTCGAAGAATTAGTCCTCACCATGGTCGGCATTCTTCAAGACGATGCCTATGGCAACGCGATCGTAACTGAAATTAAGGAACGCGTTGGAAGGGAAGTGAATCTTAGTGCTGTTCATGTTACCCTTTATCGGCTTGAAGACAAAGGCTATGTGAAGTCAGGAATGGGTGGCGCAACGAACGCACGTGGAGGAAGACGCAAAAGAATTTTCAGCATCACGAATGCGGGTCTGGCTATGCTCCGGGCTAAGAAAGAACAGCAGGTAGAATTGTGGAAGCTGGTACCTCAACTGAAAATAGTCTCAGGACACTAGACACTTGATACATTCTTCTTGATCAGCTCTCTCTGCATCAAGGATCTGATTTGACTAACTGAATAGCAATGAAAGTTTTTGAGCCTCCTCGATTTGCTCACCAATTCCTTCGTTGGTTCTGTCCGCCAGAATTATATGAAGGAATTGAAGGCGACTTGCTGGAAGAATTTGAGAGTGATATTGCGGAACATGGATTGAAAAGCGCCAAATGGAAATTCGTTTGGAATTCGCTCAACTTTTTCAAACCAGACATCATCTTCAGAAACAAATTTAAGTTGGGTATTAATCAAACATTTATGATCGGTAATTATTTCAAAGTAGCTACGCGTAACATCCTGAAAAGAAAAATGTTTTCGTTCATCAATGCGTTTGGCTTGAGCATTGGCATTTCCTTTTGCATCCTGATATACCTTTTCATCAAAGACGAAAAAAGTTTTGATCAATTCCATGTGAACAAAAATCAGATTTATCGCATGGAGGCAAAGAGCTATGACACATGGCAGCAAGACCCGAAGCATCCTTACAATCGAGAGGCGTGGTTGCAACTGGGTCTTCGAAATGCACTGAAGGATGAATTGCCGGAAGTACAATATGCCACCCGGTTCAATCAGGATTACACGGCTGTAGTTCGCTATCAGGATAAAGTTTTTTCAGAGAAGATTAGTTACACGGACGCTGATTTTTTCAAGATGTTTTCATTCAGACTGATAGCCGGAAATGCTGAAAAGCTTTTTGGGAACAAGCTGGACGTGGTGATTACACCCGAGGTTGCAGAAAAGTATTTTGGCAAAGATGACCCAATGGGAAAGACGATTTCCATTGACAACGAAGGAGCAAAACTATTTACTGTAGCAGGAATTATCGAATCGCCTCCCGCGAATTCAAGTTTCGATTTTAGAATATTGGTTCCAGAAGAAAATCGCCCCTACTACGAAAGACAGATGACGCAGTGGGGAAATTTCAATACGCCTTGCTTTGTTCAACTTGTGGAAAACACTGACACGGCAAGGTTCAGGGCAAACCTTGATAAGGTGGTGCAGAAGTATATGGCCGACAAGCTTGAGAAATGGAGAAGGGAAGCTACTATCCCTGTTCCGAAAGAGGTAAAGATGCTTGAGTATTTGTTCACTCCACTTCCTGACATTCACTTAATGAAGTCGATCGGATGGCACAAAGTAAGCGATCCACAGTACTCGTATATCCTCGGTGGAATTGCGTTGTTGATTTTGGTAATCGCCTGTATCAACTACATTTCACTTGCGCTCACTACATCTGCATCAAGAAGGAAAGAAGTGGGTGTGCGCAAGGTGGCGGGTGCTGGCCGCAATCAACTCATGTATCAATTCGGTTTTGAGTCGTTGTTCCTCGCTTATCTGTCTATGTTGATAGGAGTGTTGCTTGTAGTATTATTCCTTCCGTCTTTCAATCAGTTTACCGGCAAGGGAATTGTCATTCAAACGAGAGACTGGGTTGAGTTGCTTGGCATAGGCATCACGCTCACCTTTGTGGTTGGGCTTTTGGCGGGAAGTTACCCATCAGCTTTTCTCTCGCGTTTTCAGCCCGCTTTGGTTTTGAAAGGACAATTCACTTCGCGTTTGCAGGCAGGTTTCACAAAGCCACTGGTTGTGCTGCAGTTCTTTTTGTCAGCGAGTCTTATTATTTGTTCGATAGTCATGTATCGTCAAATGAAATTCGTTGCCACAAAAGATCTTGGTTATAACAAAGACCAGACACTGGTTATCCCAACTCAAACAGGATGGACTCCAGAAGCGAACAAGGCGGTAGAACGTTTCAGAACACGCGCGCAAGGAGAGACAGGGATCATTTCGGTTTCCGGAACAAGTTCTTCTTTCAATCAAGGATATTCCCGCTATGGATACAAGATCAAGGACGAACAGAAGTCAGCTTATGTTTTTGCGGTGGACCCTAACTATTTGCCTACATTGGGCATTCACCTTTTGAGCGGAAGGAATTTTGACTCCAACATATTTTCGGACTCTTCTGCCATCATCGTAAACGAAGCGTTGGTGAAAGATATGAAATGGACCGATCCATTGAATGAACATTTAAACTGGCAGGAAGACACTGTTGGCATTGGTTCCAAAGTGATTGGTGTCGTAAAAGATTATCATTTTCTGTCGCTGGAAAGAAACATTGAACCGATGTTTCTTTCAATGAATAAAAAGGATATTGGTTATCTCACTACGTTGTTGGTGCGCGTGGAGGCTGGTAATGTTCCAGCTTCGCTTGACAAAATTCGCAGTATGTGGAAAGAACTTTTTCCTGATAAGCCGTTTGACTATACTTTCCTCGACCAGGATGTTGCGAAGCAGTACCAGAGCTACGAGCGCTGGATGAGCATCACTGGCCTCGCTACCGGTTTTGCAATCCTGATTTCGTGTATGGGCTTGTTTGGATTAGCAGGCATCAACGCTGTGAACCGGACCAAAGAGATCGGCATACGAAAAGTACTTGGTGCAGAGATGCCATCCATTTTCGTGCTGCTCAATAAACAATACGTTTGGCTTTCGTTGATTGCGTTTGTATTAGCTGTGCCTTTGTCATGGTACGTGATGAACAAATGGCTTGAAAGTTTCAAATTCTCGATTGCGATTAGCTGGGAATTGTTTGCGGTAAGTATCTTATCTGGATTGCTGATTGCACTGGCAACGGTAAGTTATCACGCTTTCAAAACCGCATTGGTAAACCCTGCGGAGACATTAAAGTATGAATAACCAGCCTCCAAAATATGCGCTTCGTTTTTTGGAATGGTATTGCCCATCATTTTTGCACGAGGGCATTGAAGGTGATTTGGTGGAACAATTTGAGGTGGATTTGCCGCGGGTGGGTATTCGCAAAGCAAGACTCCGGTTCACCATGAACGTGATCAGATTCTTCCGGCCATCGATCCTATTAAGAAATAAATTTCCAAACTCATTCCTTCAAAATTCTATGTTCAAAAATTATATCAAGATTGCTTTTCGTTCCTTGTGGAAGTCGAAGGCCCATTCAATGATCAACATCTTCGGCCTTGGGCTTGGGATTACGTGTTGCATACTCATTTCTCTTTTCGTTCGAGACGAGATGACGTTTGATCGATTCCATTCAAAGGCTGATCGTATTTATCGCGTTTATGCGAAAGAAGACTGGGGAGAGAATCAACAGTTCTTTAATACTGTTACGCCCTTCCCGATGGGACCCGCTTTGAAAGACAACCTGCCTGAAGTAGAAAGCCAGGTGCGACTGGTAAGTGCAAATGCACAAGTGAAGATGGGAGAGAAGCAATTCAACGAATCAATGACGGTGGCTGGAAAAGACTTCTTCCATGTCTTTGATTTTAAAATAGTGAATGGAACGCAGGACAAGGTTTTCGAAGGACAAAGTAATGTAGTGCTCAGCGAAAGTATGGCTGTTAAATACTTTGGCGATTCTGATCCCATCAACAAAACGATCTCCATTCAGGTTGGAGAAAATTTTGAGGAGTTCACCGTAAAAGCGGTTGCGAAAAATGCGCCCATCAACTCAAGCATTCAATTTGGAATTATCATTTCCGAATTAAATCTTCCTAAGGTTGTCGGTGAGCGGATTCTTACAACGTGGTTTAATATTCAGCCTGAGACATACATTCTTCTCAACGAAGGTGTGAATCCAAAATCTATTGAGAGCAAATTTCCTTCAATTTTTAAAGCCGCGTTAGGCGAAGATGATTTTAAACAAAGTAAATACACCGCAGGTTTGCAGCCACTCACCGATATTCACTTGAACGTTGACTATCCTGTTGGTATCGCGCCTGTGAGCAACCCGAAGTATTCTTATATCCTGGCAGCCATTGCGATTTTAATTTTGGTTGTTGCGTGTATCAACTTCGTCACCTTATCCATTGGGCGCTCGATGAAGCGGGCTAAGGAAGTTGGTATTCGAAAAGTTGTCGGGGCCTTGCGTGCACAATTGATCACGCAGTTTGTTGGTGAAGCAATTCTGGTTACACTGATGGCAATGATTTTAGGTGTTTGTCTTGCTGCGATTGACTTATCACTATTTAATGAATTGGCTGGAAAACAACTGGTTTTTTCTTTCGACTCATTTTTGGTGATGGTAGTAGGTTCACTTCTGCTCATCATCGGATTGATTTCCGGAAGTTACCCTGCATTTATTCTTTCCTCTTTTCAGCCCATTTCTATTTTGAAAGGCGCGGTGCAAGGCAGTGCACGACAAAACTTACGAAAAGTATTGGTGGGAGTACAGTTGATGCTCTCAATATTTTTGGTTTCAAGTACAATGCTGATGCGAGAGCAATTGAATTTTATTCAAAACAAAGACATGGGTTTCAACAAAGACCAATTGGTAGTTGTGAAACTGATTGCCGGGCAATCTGGTCGATTAACGGATCGGGTTAATAGAGGATTTGAAAAGGCTGAACAATTTAAAATTGAACTTGCCAAGTATCCGGAGATTCTTTCTTCTTGTGGTTCATCTCACGATTTCGGAAACGGCAATTGGACGAATGTCGGTTATACCGATGACAAAAATACCTACCGCACTTTTAACCTCAACGTAGTGGATGATGAATATATTCCCATGTTGAAGATGCAAATGATTGCCGGCAGAAATTTTTCGGATGAATCATTGACTGATAAAAGGAGGTCCGTCATAGTGAATGAAGCTTTTGCAAAGGAGTATGGATGGACTGATCCGATTGGTAAAAGGATCCCTGGTAAAAATTTTCTTGAACACGAAGTGATTGGAGTCGTGAAGGATTTTAATTACTCATCTCTTTATGCCAAGGTGCAGCCACTCGTAATGGTGGAAGATCCCTCGATCATTTTCAAAGGAATTGAAAATGTCAACATTGACAACTCTCCGATTCCAAAGTTACTGGTGCGACTGAAAGCTGGTGCTACCAGTGCAGGGCTCGATCGTCTAAAAGAAGTTTGGAGCAAAATTGCAGGCGAGGAAGAAATGTCTTTTGCATTTGCTGATCAATCAATGGCGAAGCAATACAAGAGTGACCAAAATCTGGGAAAAATAGTGAGCATCGCTGCCGTATTGGCGATTGTGATAGCAAGCCTGGGCTTATATGCGCTGGCGTCACTTGCCATGCAAAACCGCACGAAAGAAATTAGTATCCGTAAAGTGATGGGCGCAAATCAAAATTCCTTGCTGGTATTGCTTTCAAAAGAATATATAATACTTATTGCGGTCTGCCTCATCATTTCTGTTCCGATTACCTGGTACCTGATGTCAAACTGGCTTTCTACTTTTGAATATCATGTTTCGATTGGTGCAGGAATATTCTTAATGGCCGGGGGAATTTCTATGCTAATTGCTATCGCCACGATCAGCTATCAAACCCTAAAGACGGTGTGGACGAATCCGGTGAAGAGCCTGAAGTATGAATAGATGCTTGATGCCGGATATGAGATCAACTCTTCTGTGTGATGGACTTTGAATTGTATTGACGGCAACCCCAATTCGATTTCATTTTGTACTTTTAAGTTACTTAAATGTAACCCTATTATTAAATGGAAATCGAGATGATAAAGATTCCTTTTCAAAATATTGATTGGTCCACCGTTGAGAAGACTGAACACAAAGGCGAGACGGGGCTTGCGATTTGGCAGACGCTTCAGTACGAAGGATTGCGCCTACGGTTGGTTGAGTATTCGGCCAACTATCGGGCAGATCATTGGTGTCAGAAGGGACATATTGTTCATTGCCTTGAAGGCGAATTTATTACCGAACAGCAAGGCGGTGAAGAATTCATATTATCCAAAGGTATGTCTTATGTTGTATCGGATAGCATGAGTTCGCACCGATCGCTTTCAAATAATGGAGTTAAGTTGCTTATTATTGATGGGGACTTTTTAAAATGAATGCGAAAAAATTTCTGACCATCTTATGTTTCGCCCTATGTTCGGTTTGCCTGGCACAAAAGCCGGTATCTATCATTCTTGATACGGACATTGCTCCGGATTATGATGATGTAGGTGCGATGGCAGTGCTTCATTCGTTGGCAGACAAAGGCGAAGCGAAAATTCTCGCAACTATTTCCTGTAACGTTTTTGAAACCACAGTGCCAACACTGAGTTTGTTGAATACCTACTTCAAACGCCCGGATATTCCTATTGGAGTAACGAAATCTAATCATCCCAACAAGGAATGTCACCAAATGTGGGCTGAGGCAATTGTTGCGAAATATCCGCATCCAGTAAAGAATAATGATAATGCAGAAGATGCGCTGCACGTATATCGAAGGATTTTAGCATCACAGTCTGATAGAAGTGTGACCATCGTGACCATTGGGTTTTTTACTAATCTTGCTATCCTGTTGGATTCAAAGCCAGATCAATTTTCTGATTTAAATGGACGGGAGCTGGTTGTAAAAAAAGTAAGACAGCTTGTTTCGATGGCCGCTGGAATAGGTAATGATGGTAAGGGTTTTAGGGAATTCAATGTGCTTGTTGACGCTCCTGCCTCTCAAAAAGTTTTCAATGAGTGGCCAACTCCAATTTTGCTTAGTGGCTTTGAAATTGGTCAGAAAATTCTAACGGGTAAACGATTGATTGCGAATACAAGCCTTAGGAATAGTCCCGTGAAAGATGCATTTGAAATTGCGTTGACTGC
>CAZECP010000038.1:0-42779 GCA_964510765.1 uncultured Ohtaekwangia sp.
GAGCGCTGCCGCATGGCCGTCACCTTGCGCATCGATGAGAATTTATCAAACGGAGCTATTGCCGAACGCATGCATATCGACAAGGCCACCGTGAAGCGCTACATCACGTTTGCCCTCAATTATTTCCGCAAGGTGCACGCACCGCACTATAGTCGCGATCGTTCGGATTGAATGGATACTCTAGTAACTGCGCCCTCCACCCCACACTGTCATAAGCCTGTATAGCTATTTTAGGCCTAGGCAAGTGTATGGATGAAGCATACTTGAAGTATACCTGAAGTATGGATAGTGTATGGATAGTGTATGCTTACCTCCCGCGCAAACGTATTCCCAATTTGGGGATGTCCCGGGGATATCCCGTGGGTGAGCCGAGGATGTGCCGTGGTTATGCCGTCCCTATAGAGGGTACGGGATATCTGTGGGAAACGGTCATTTCGGAAATAAGTGACACTTCCGGCACTGCCGCTTGAGAGCTTGCTTTAGGATGCGTTAATTTAACTCAACTTATTGATATGGCAACACTTCATTCCGAACTTCAATTTACCGGCCCGCTGGGCGAGCTCACCGCCTACAAAATGCGCGGCAGCGACAAGATTATTTTGCGCACCAAGGGTGGTCCTTCGCGCAAGCAGATCAAGACCGCACCCAACTTTGAAAACACACGCAGAACCAATGCCGAGTTTGGCGGTCGCGCTACTGCCTCAGGGTGGGTCAGGCGTGCCATGGGCACGTTGAAAATTCTTGGCGACAACAACTTGTCGGGTCGCATCAACGCGCTGCTGCAGCCGATACAGGAATTAGATACCACCAGCTCCTGGGGCAGGCGCAGTGTGCAGCTCTCCCGGCAGCCACAACTGCTCGCGGGTTTCCCGCTGCAAAACGCCATCAGCTTTGAGAGTGTAGTCCGCGCCCAGGTGGTGTTCACCTTATCACGCGAGACACGCAGTGCACGGGTGGAAGTTCCCGAATTACTTCCCGGCATCAATTTCATGGGCGCAAACTATCCTTACTACAGCATCGCGTTGGCGCTGGGCATCGTGCCGGATCTGTTTTACAATGAACAGGCCGGCAAATACACACCGGTGAATGACTATCCGAACATGGTGGAAGCGCAAACACCCTGGTGCGCAGGCAGAGATCGTTCATCCTTCTTCACCGCTGATCTTGTCATCCCCTCCGTGCCAGCCGATGACAACTTCAGCCTGTTGCTTACAATGGGTATCCGTTACGGAGTAATAAGAAACGGAGCCATTGATCAAGTACCTAAAGTTGGTTGCGGCAAAATCCTGGCCGTGCGTTAATCTTGTTCTGAACTGCCGAAAAAATATATGCAGTGAAAGTCAGGTCGGAAGACCTGACAGGCACCGAAGTATCAAATGATTTGTTATCAATCTCTCGATCTATTCCCCTTCTTAGTTTGTTTTTCGCCTGATGTGAAAAGGGTTTCGGTTCGTTTAAAGAAAACATTTTGCCTAAAATCGTTGGGTTTTAATTCATTTAATAATTTAGGTCCGTCAGGTCTCGTCTCTTTAATTATTTTCTGAAAATTTTGTTCGCTCAATTTATATTGAGAACTGTCTGCATATTCAGTCATCAGTAGTAAGTCAAAGTTTGCAGTTGAGTCAGCCGTTGTGGTTAGAAGATGATACGATTTTATAAACCCTCTTTGGAAAGCGATTTCTCTATAAATTCTCCAGTTATTCTCGTAGAAAAAAAGAGCTTCCTTCTGTCTATCATTTTTGATTTTTACAAAGTCGATTGTGGTGATTGTTTTTTGGATTTGTCCAAACGAAACACTTGCAATAAAAAGCAAAGCGACTAATACTGATTTTTTCATTTTCTCTTTTGTGTTACACGCTGAAACGGATGATGATAAAATTATTCAACGTACAAGGCAACTGAGGGTTTCTCTACCACGGCCTTCGTTCAAGAGTTTACCGAACCTTGCGGTAGGATCAGAGGAAAATAAAAAATAAACTTGATACCATTGATGCAGACCGTCTCTCCACTCCTACTTTAAAAGCCGCGATCAAATTAAAAAAGGCTGCCTCATCGACAGCCTTTCACTTCATTTCTTCACAAACTTCTTTTCCGCTTCCTCTTTCAAATCATCCCATTCATCGCGCGGGGGTGGTGTGCCTTTTTCAAAAACTTCATCGAGCAGCCAGGCTACTATTTCTTTTTTCATCCCAAACTTCTTCACCACATCTTCACAAAAGGCAATCTCCTTTTTCTCGATCACACCATCGGCCCACACCATCAGCATCAGGTCGTAGAGCACATTCATCTTGTCGTGAAAATTGTCGGGCACATTCACGGTGAATTTTTCATCACTTGCGATCAACGCCTGCACTTGCCGGTCTTTGAGGCCGTAGCGCTTGCCGATTTTGAAGAGCATCTCCTGCTCTTTCTTATGCACGGTGCCGTCTGCCTTCGCGAGAGCCAACAAGTTTTTGATGTGGTTCTTTTTGTACGACAGATACTGATGTTCAAAAAAACCTAACATAAATGTTTTGTTTAGTTCTAAATTTTAAGTCCGTTGTCATTTCAAAAATGAAACGTTGTCAGCCGGAGCTTGTCGAAGGTGACCTTGAGAGTCAGGTTTCGACAGGCTCAACCTGACACGCTAACTATTTTTGAGATAACTATTCATGCTATTTGGTACTTGGAATCTTCGTCCACTTCTTATTTGACTTTGCCGACTTCACCACGGTTTCCACAAAGGTCATTCCTTTTACTCCGTGAGCAACATCCGGGAAGTCATATTTCTCGGCATTGATTTTCTTGCCGGGCTTGTAATCATGCATAGCATTTGTAAACGCACGATAGATATTCGCAAACGCTTCGAGATAACCTTCGGGGTGGCCGGCAGGGGTGCGAATGAATGCCTTCGCTTCATCCGACAAATACGGCCAGCCTGCGCGCATAATTTCTTTCGGCTTGTCAAGCCACTTCACAACAAGTGTGTTGGGCTCTTCCTGTCTCCATTCCAATCCGCCCTTCTCGCCATACACACGGATGTTCAAATTGTTTTCATCACCGGCAGCAACTTGTGTGGCGAGTAATACTCCGGTAGCACCATTGTCAAACTTCACGAGCATGGAGCTGTCATCATCCAACATACGGCCCGGCACCACTGTGTTGAGCATGGTACAAACTTCAGAGATATCAGAGCCGGTAATGTATTCAGCAAGATTAGCTGCGTGCGTCCCGATGTCGCCTATCGCTCCGCCCATACCTGATTGCTTCGGATCGGTTCTCCACGAGGCCTGCATGTTGCCGGTCTTCTCCAGCATTTTTGAAAGCCAGCCTTGCGGATATTCAACAAATACTTTCCTGATTTTTCCAAGCTTGCCGGTGCTCACCATGTTGCGCGCTTCCTTCACCATTGGATAACCTGTGTACGTATGTGTAAGTGCGAGAATCAATCCTGTCTTGTCAACCAATTTTTTCAACGTCTTTGCTTCAGCCAGAGAGAATGCAATGGGCTTCTCAACCACCACGTGAAAGCCAGATTCAAGCGCCATCTTGGAAGGACCAAAGTGCACGTGATTGGGCGTAACCACACTCACAAAATCAATGCGCTTATCGGCAGGCATATTTTTCTCTGCCTCAAACATTTCCTGGTAGGTATTGTAAACACGTTTGGGGTCAAGGTACAGCGCCTTTCCGGTATCTTGTGATTCCTGGGGAACGATACTGAATGCTCCGCACACCAATTCAATTTCCCCGTCAATACCAATTGCTTTGCGATGCACAGGGCCGATAAAGGAACCAATACCACCGCCTATCATGCCCATTCGTAGTTTTCGTTTCATTTGAGTTAAAATTATTGTTTGAGATAACGACTTAGAAAATTAAGAAAATATCTTATTCAAATTTATAAAGCCTTGCTTAAATAATCCGACCAAATTTTATATGCGGATGAATACTTCTCCTGTAAAGATTTTTCAGGCTCCTGCGATTGAATGACCGTTAGTCCGCGGAAGGCTTCGGCTTCCGATCTGTAGTAGCCTGCGCCCAGCCCACCTCCTATGGCAGCGCCCTGTGCGCCATCGGTATCGAATAACTCAAGACGTGCACCAATGGTATTCACAAAAGCTTCGCGGAATACCGGGCTTAAAAACATATTCGCATTTCCGGCACGGATCACTTTGGCGTTGATGCCAAGTGGTTGGAAGATTTTAAAACCATACGCCAGTGCAAATACAATTCCCTCTTGTACAGCACGCGATATATGTGACTGTGTGTGTCGATTCAAATCCAATCCTGAAAAGCTTGCGCCAAGATTCTTGTTTTGAAAAATCCGTTCAGCTCCATTCCCGAAAGGAAGCACGGCAAGTCCATCGCTACCTACCTTGGCTTGAGCCGCGAGTTCATTCATCTGCGGATAAGAAATAGTGCCGAGCAATTTTCTCAGCCAACTGTTCATGATTCCTGTTCCATTCACGCAAAGCAAAACTCCGTAGCGAGGCTGAGTGGCAGTGTTACTCACATGCAGAAAAGTATTAACGCGTGAATATGGATCGGCCAATGGTTGATCACTCACGCCATACACCACACCGGAAGTTCCTGCCGTTGCCGCCACTTCACCGGGATGAAGCGCCTTCAACGAAAAGGCATTGTTGGGTTGATCGCCCGCCCGGTAGGTAACGGGAGTTCCTTCGGCAATACCAAGTTCATCAGCAGTAGCTTTTGAAACTTTTCCTTGCAACCCAAAAGTAGGAACAATGGTGGGGATCATTTCCTTTTTGAACCCATAGAGATGCAAAAGTTTCTCGCTAACAGAGTTGGAGAGGAAATCCCAGAAGATTCCTTCTGATAATCCCGATGCGGTGGTACAAATTTCTCCCGTCAGTTTCATCGCGAGAAAATCTCCCGGCAACATAAACTTATGGATACGTTCAAAAATCTGCGGCTCATTTTCTTTCACCCACTTGAGTTTTGAGGCGGTGAAATTTCCGGGAGAGTTCAATAGATTCTTTGAGCTGTATTCACCGAGTTCAAGTGAAGCCTTCTCTCCTATCGCCACTGCGCGACTGTCACACCAGATGATGGAAGGACGCAACACTTTATGATCTTTATCCACCAGCACGAGGCCGTGCATCTGGTAAGAAATGCCGATTGAAATGATTTCATCTTTGGCAACATTCGCTTTCGCAAGCAATTGCTTCGTGGCTTTCACCGAATGGCTCCACCACAACTCCGGTTCCTGCTCCGCCCACCCAGGTTGCTTGCTGATCATCGCCATCTCCACTTCTGGCTGTGAAGCAGAAGCTACAGCCTTGCCCGTCTCGGCATTGACCAAAGAAACTTTCACAGAGGAACTTCCAAGGTCAAAGCCCAACAAATATTTTCCCATGAACTATTTAAAAGAAAAATTAATGTGCAGCGGTTTTTTTCATACTGCGAACCCAGAACCACAAAGCAGTAAACAACACAATCAATATTGCAGGAAAAGTGATCATGGTTTGGAGTGTCGCCTGGCCAGCAGCCAGGTCAAGCGCATCGCCACTTAATCCGGTTGCTGTCGCTTTTTCTCTTGCACTGTCAATCCAACCTCCGATAATTGGCTGCCAGATAGAAGTTGAAAACATTCCAAACGCGCCTACGATTGACATACCAATCGCACCGCTCAACGGAATTTTTTCGGCAACAAAGCCAATCATGTTTGGCCAGAAGTAGCAGACGCCTCCGGCAAATACCACTGCAGCTACGTAAGCCATCGCGCCAGTCTGTGTGCTGAACAAGAAGATACCGAGCGCTGCCAGCACTGCGCCTCCCAACAACACCCCTGTCTGGTCAAACTTATGGACGAACTCTCCACCGAAATATCTTCCCACAGCCATCAAACCCGCAGTTAATGCCACGATCACCATCGGCTCGGCACCGCTCTTGGCAAGAATCAACGATGCCCACTGTGAAGGACCGAATTCAGAAATTGCTGTAAGCGTCATGCAAACACACATGAAGATAAATAACGGAGTGGCCATCGCTTTCAAATTTCCTGAGAGTGAAGCAACTTCTGCCCGTGGTGTAGGGAATGTCTGTCCATAAAACAAATAAGCATACGCCACTGTAGGAAGGAGGATAATCCAGATTTGCGCTTCCCATCCGAGATTCATTTTGGTCATCGCCAATGAAATCAAACTACCGAGGAAAATCCCGCCTGGGAACCACATGTGAAAACGATTCAATAATGTATTCATTTGTTTGCCGCTATAGCTATCGGCAATCATAGGATTACAGGCTGCTTCCGTGCAACCATTACCAAGACCAATAAATAGAGTTGAGATCAGAAGAGTAGCGTAGCCGTTGGCGAAGATTGTCAACAAAATTCCCAGGGTATGAGCGAAGAACGCAAACATCATAATCTTCTTCGGCCCGATGGTTGAATAGAAAATTCCTCCCACCACCATCGAAATTGGGAATCCTAAAAACCACATCTGGTTGATGAAGCCCAGTTGCTCGGCATTGAGGTTGAAGGCCGCACCCAATTGAGGAAGAATTCCCGCACGGATACTGAATGAAAAAGCCGTTGTGATCAACGCAAAACAACTTCCGTAAAAGAGTCGGTTGCTATGTTGGTTACTCATTTTGGTTAAGATTTGGTTAGGTAAAATAGAAAATTTCGGGAATGTAATCGATTTCTGAATTTTCACAAAGCAAAACCTTCCCCATCAGAAATAAAATTGGATTTTAGGTTTTGATGTGCTGTAAAAAATTTGGTATGATTCCTACTTGCCGAGCACCTCATGGAGTGCCCTCACGGCAAGCTGATGGTCGTCTGCCTCAGGAAGACCGCTGATGCCAAGGCCACCCACTACTACATTATTATGAATGATCGGCACACCTCCGCCAAAACCTGTCACGCGCTCGTCTCCCCAAAAAGCGGGGTTATCTGCTCCGCGCATGCGCTCGCCCATTTTCATTGTCTCCGTTCGGTCGATGGCAGCGGTGTACGCTTTGTTCTGGGCGATACGCGAAGCCGCAGGGCTCGTTCCATCCATCCGTAAAAAAGCGATCAACTCTCCTTCAGGGCCACAGACTGCAACCGCCACCGGTTTGTTAAATTTATCTACAGCTTTCACTACAAAGTTGAGCAGCTGCAGGGCTTGTTCGGAACTTACTTTATTAACGGTGTACATGTTTTAAGATTGGTTGACGAATGTAGCATTTTTCAAAAACCCAACATAACAAGAACGAGTTTGTTCAACCAGGTTTCACCGGCAGGTTTTTCGACATGGCTCACCGCGGCTGTAAAATCCCACAAAGAAAAACACGTTCGTTGAAACTATCCTGGCTAAAGAAACGGAACAAAAAGGCAAACGGCTGCAACTCTATTGGGCACTGTTTTATTCTGAATTTTAGAGAAGTAATTGTTTACTTTTTTTCGATCTTTGCAAACGATTATGAAAAAGAACTTTGTTTCCAACTCCCCTGAATCCATCCGGATGTTTAAGTACGATTGGATGGAGGCGCTGTCCAAGGTGCATTATTCGGTGCCATTGATTGTGTTCATTCCAGTCATTTCATTTTTTCTTTGGACGGGATTTCAGGTGGAGAATTTCTCGGCAGCAACTTTTGCATTGAGTTTTGTTTGTGGCCTTCTTTTCTGGACTGCAACGGAGTATTGCCTGCATCGTTTTGTTTTTCACTTCGTTCCCAAATCAAGTTGGGGATTGAGACTGCATTTTATTTTTCACGGGGTTCATCACGATTATCCGAATGACCGCTTGAGACTTGTAATGCCACCTTCTGTCAGCATTCCTTTGGCAACCGGTTTTTATTTTCTCTTCCGGTCATTTTTACCTGCCGCCTGGTTGCCCGAGTTTTTTGCTTCCTTCCTGATCGGCTATTTGATTTATGATATGTGCCACTACGCTTTCCACCATGGAACATTTCAGAACCCACTTCTGAAGAAGTTAAAAAACTATCACATGAAGCATCACTACAACGAGCCCGACAAAGGCTACGGAGTAAGCTCCGCGTTGTGGGACAAAATTTTCAGGACTGACTTTGAAAAGCAGAATTAAACTGCAATCGGTGCTTTGATAGAGGGATGAGATTGATAATTTACAATCTCGAAATCGTCAAACTCGTAGTCAAAAACAGAAGCCGGTTTTCTTTTGATCATCAATTTTGGCAATGGGTACGGCTCACGCGTAAGTTGCAGATTTGCTTGCTCAATGTGATTGGAGTAGAGATGCACATCACCACCCGTCCACACAAACTCACCGGCTTTCAGGTCACACTGCTGGGCAAACATCTCCAATAGAAAAGCATAGCTGGCAATATTGAACGGCACACCCAGGAAATAGTCTGCACTACGCTGGTAGAGTTGGCAGGAAAGTTTTCCATCCGCCACATAAAATTGAAATAGTGCGTGACACGGAGGTAAGGCCATGTGATCGACTTCAGCAGGATTCCATGCTGTCACAATATGTCTTCTTGAATCGGGTTTCTTTTTGATCTGCTCAATCACCTGGGCAATCTGATCAATCTTTCTTCCATCAGGCGTAGGCCAGCTTCTCCACTGGCTTCCATACACCGGGCCAAGGTCACCATTTTCATCGGCCCACTCATCCCATATAGTTACACCGTTATCTTTCAGATATTTGATATTGGTGTCTCCTTTCAAAAACCAAAGCAGCTCATGCAGGATAGAACGAATGTGCAGTTTCTTGGTAGTCACCAATGGAAATCCCTCTGACAGATCGAAGCGCAATTGTCGGCCAAAGACAGAAAGAGTTCCCGTGCCGGTGCGATCCGTTTTCGAAGCTCCGTTTTTCAAGATATCCTGCATCAATTCGAGATACTGCCGCATGGTTTGAGTTTTTATTTGCACAAATAACCGAAGAGTAGAGCAACAAAAAAAGCCCCCGAAAAATTCGGAGGCTTATCTATTGTGAATTGATTAAAGTTTAATTCCCGTCCTTACCAACTGGAATTGATACAGTCTTCCCTGCAAAAGTTATGGTCACCGTATCATCACAAGTATCAGTGCCATAATCGATCTTATAAGTAGCTAAGCTGTTTACAACAATAGTCTTTGTGCCCGTGTATGGCAAACCAAATCCGGCCGCAAAACAGTCAGCTCTATAAATTATGTCTGTATCGATTGTCATTGTATAAGGTCTTCCCTTGCGGTTTGTACCCTCCGCTGTTCCGCCAGCTTTGTGCGTAATTGTTGATTTGGTGGGATCCGCAATTTTGTAATCCCACACAGCCGTAAAAGAAGCATTTCTCACCACCGTCTTGCCATCGGGGAAAGTTAATGTTAAGGCTGTGACGTGAGCAAATGTGACCGTAAAATCTGTGTTGGTTAAAGTTGAATCCGTGACGCTCACAGAGTAAGTGCCGTCCACTTTTACACCATTCCTGTAATAATTATCAAAAGCGAGCGACCTCGTTGAGCCCGGCTGTAATCGTCTTCCTGAATAGGTAACGTTAATGGTTCCAACCCTGGTAACTCCATTAGTGGTTACCCCTGGTGAAGGAAATACTATCGAGATTGTTCCAGACGGGTTATCTTTAGTTCCTGTTCCTGTTATTGTAATAGTTGCACCTGAAAGACGGGGATCCTTCGCACTCAAACCATTGATTACTCCATCCACTCTTCCTGTCGATAACTGAGTATCTGAGACGTTGCTGATTACGGAATTGGTCAAGTCTGATGTTTCGCTCGATGTCGAAGCGGAAACCGATTCAGAATTTACATTTTGTGTGTCATCAGAGCTGAGAGCTGTGTCATCCGTTTTTTTGCAAGAACCTAGTACAGCTATGCCTGCCAACAACACCACGGCTGCATTCATTTTAAACATTTGATTCATTTTCATAGTTAAGTTGATTGTTAGAGTTTGTGAATTTAATTTGTTTTTATTGTTGTAATAAATTGAAAGGGCAGGTAAAACATACCTGCCTTTGATCTTTAATCGCCATCATTTGAAACGGTAACCGTCTGCGATGCGCCATTTACAGTTATCGTTACAACTTCATCACATGTACCATCGCCATAATCGATGTCAAACACTTTTGAATCGGTCGTGATTTTTTTCTCGCCACTTACCGGGATGCAAACATTGTTATTGATTTCACATGCTCTGGTAATCACCAGGTCTTTGATAATCTGCATGTCGTACGTGTGACCTTTTCTTCCAGTGCCATGCGCAGTTCCTCCCGCCAGACGCAACCACTGGTCACCCAAAGGATTGCTGGTGCGAATCCATTCATGCGTGATGTCTTGTTCACGAGTTACGGTTGATCCATCAGGGAACGTAATCTTACCGCCCACCAACGTAATTTCAAATTTCAAATACGATGTGTCACTCACCGAAACATTCTTGATCGTGTAAGTGCCTTCGAATTCATGTTTGTTGCGCTTAAAATTATTGAAGGTGATGCTTCGCGTAGCGCCAGGGCTATAACGATGGCCGCTAAAGTGGATGATGATTTCTCCGCTGCGAACCACTCCTTTGTTGGAGCATGCTGCACTATCAAAACTTATGGTAATGGTTCCGATCGGCCATTCTCTTGTACTTGCAGTATCGCGAACCAACGTTACGGTTGCGCACTTTAAGCGATCATCCCATTGATGACAACCAAACAGGTGATGAACACCTTCTTCACGCGCCCCTGAAAGTTGCCCCGAAGCATCCGCACTGTTTACTACAGTATTCCCAATATCAGTGGCTTCATCTGCATTCGAGAAAGCCACTTCTGTATTGGCCACCTGAGAGGGTGTAAGATTCGATTGATCATTGCTCTTATCACAAGAAGCAAGGAATAACACAGACGCCACAACCAAAGACGATTTTAAATTGATTACATGGAGTTTCATTTTTTATGATTTATTTGTTTGCTCCTTTGAATCGGTTTTCGTTGAGAAGTTTAAAGAGAAAGAAAAAATATTTTTAAAAATTAAAAATCAATTAGCATCAGGATTAACGGTAATCGATTTTGATTTACCGTTTAAGGTAACGGTCAATGCATTATCGCAACTACCGTTACCAAAATCAAGGGTGTATTCTTTGTTACCTATCGTGATAATTTCTATACCACTTACCGGTATCACAACTTTATCATCTACACAAGAAAGTTTTTCAACCAGGTTTTGTGTAATGGTCATTAAGTATTCATTACCATTCTTCTTTGCACCATTCGCAAATCCGCCAGCGAGTGTAATCCATTGATCATTGATTGGTACCGATGATCGCTTCCATTGCTGCGTGATGCTATGGTTCCTGGTTATGAACGATCCATCGCCAAAAGTTATTTTACCATTTTCCAGAACATTATTGAATTGAAGATGGGAGGTGTCAGCGCTCACCTGAACAGTAATTGTATGAACACCTTCCACGTGTTTGTCATTGCGATAATAATTCACCAACGAATCTTTAATATATGAATTTGGGAACCAGCGAATTCCGGAATACCTAATATAAATCTGTCCCTTGCGCGTCACTCCTCTTCCATCCGTGCAACCGGAGCCAAAGTCTATCAAAATAATTCCACTGGGGAATAATTTAGTACCTGTTCGGGTAAGGGTAATGGTAGTATTGTTGCAACCGAGCCTGTCATCATTGATCGAAACACTCTCACTGGTAGTGCGTGCCCCTGAGTATTGAGTCCTTGTAAGTGAGGCAACAACAAGTGAAGAAATTATACTCGGTTCATTTGAAAAAGATGCATCTATGGATTCGGCATTGACATTTTGTGTGTCTGAGGCACTTAGTATATCGGTCGGGCTGTCGCAAGAAAAAAAGAGCAATAAAACGGCAATTACACCAATAGAAATCCGCTGACAAATTAGATTTCCTATTTCATTCATAGTTATTTTTAGGCTTTGGTTTCTTAGAAGCATTAAAAGGAAAAGGTTTAATGAAGAATTTAAAATATTTTAAAGTTTTTCTTTTCGCAAGTATCCTGATTGTATCATTAACCACCCATGGTCAGGTAAAGATCGCAAAACTAAAGTACAACGGTGGTGGCGATTGGTACGCAAATAAAACCGCCTTGCCCAATCTTGTGAAATTCTGCAACCAGGAATTGGGAACCAGTATCCAGGATGACGAAGATGCTGTGGAAGTGGGCAGCAAGGCGCTTTTTGATTACCCATATATTTATATGACGGGTCATGGGAATGTAGTTTTCTCTAATGAAGAGGCTGCCAATCTCAGAAACTATTTAATTGGTGGAGGCTTTCTTCATGTAGATGACAATTATGGTCTCGACAAATTCTTCCGGTTAGAACTAAAAAAAGTTTTTCCCGATGCGGAACTTGTAGAGGTTCCTTTCAGCCATCCGATCTATCATCAAAAATTTGATTTCCCGAATGGCTTACCAAAAGTGCACGAGCACGATGGCAAACCCGCTCAAGGTTTTGGAATTTTCTACCAAGGACGATTGGTACTTTTTTATTCTTACGAATGTGATTTAGGAAACGGCTGGGAGGATCAAAAGATCTATAACGATCCTGAAGCAAAAAGAAAAGAAGCGTTGAAGATGGGGGCTAACCTTATTTCCTACTGTTTCACCAAATAGAGACTGTTAAATTATTTAGAAATAACTGAAGAAACTGGTCTGTAATAAATTGCATTCAACTGAAAGCAATAGATATTGTCTCCAAATTTTGCAATTGAAGACACCGAACCCGAATCATCTAATCCTTTAAAGACATCTGAACTGTACAACACAAGTTGCTCGTTTGTCCGATCCACTTTATAGAGCTTAATCACTGAACTAAATCCTCCTTCAAGGCTTCCGATAAAACTATTCAAACTAAAATTGGGATTGAAATTGTTAGGCCTCTTGATCGCTCCCCAATTCCCGTTAAAATCAGTAGTATAGTAGAGGTAATTAAAATCACTCAAGCTTGATTCCATGTACAAAGTATCAGTTCCAGCTATCTCTACAGCAGTATTACCATCATAATTAGGTGGAACGTTCAATAATGGGGAAACAACAGTCGAATACTGATATAAGGACTCTGAAAGTTTGATAAGGAATTTATCCTTGAACGCAACAATCGATTCTGTTTGCGTAGACAGATAGAGTGTCTTTTCAGCAGGAAAGATTCCGACAGACAGTTTGTTTGTAACTTTTAGTGATCCGTTTTCAATCTGAAGATTTGCAACATCCACATTAGTGGAAGCTTCTGGTCCATATTCAAGAATAATACCATAAATATTATCATTGACAGACGACCTTGAAATCTGAACGGAAGAAACCTTGAATTGATCACCAGTCGTTCCATTTCTAAGGTCTCTTGAGTCGATTATCGCAATCGGATCAACTTGATTTAATGCCGTTGAGAAGAAACTAAGAACTGTAGAGCTAGCTCCATACTGAACAACTGTGTAAAAATCCTTATTCAAATAAATTTCACCTTGAGTTGTTATCGATCTCTTTTCAACTATTTGATTCACTTTGTTCATCGAAACAAAATAGTATCCGTTCAAACCGTAACCGACCATATAGAGGTTGGAAGAGCCAACGGCCGTAGCGCTAACAGAAGCAATCTCATCGATTGCTGATACCTTATTCCAATGAGTTTCTGGAGTTGGAGTGGCTTCTTTGTTGCAGGAAATTAACAAAGCACCTAACATCAATGCCGCATACGCGAGACCAATTATTTTTTTCATTTATTTCAGTATTAGCTTACTAAAACTAATAAGAAAAATTGGATTCAAAAAAAGCTTAATCATGCCCTATAACGATCCCAACACTTCTTCTAATTTTTTCTCAAGCGCGGCCCCACGCAAATTTTTAGCAATA
This sequence comes from uncultured Ohtaekwangia sp., assembly GCA_964510765.1. Classification (GTDB taxonomy): domain Bacteria; phylum Bacteroidota; class Bacteroidia; order Cytophagales; family Cyclobacteriaceae; genus ELB16-189. Next base: position 13,777 of record CAZECP010000038.1, read on the forward strand.
ATTTTTCCGTTCTTGTCCAACAAAATGGAGAATGGAATTGCATTGATGTTATAATCTTTCGCTGCCTGGCAGTCAAAATACTTCAGATCAGAAACATGTGTCCACACCAAACCATCTTCCTGAATCGCCTTCAACCAATCTGCTTTATTGCGATCCAGTGACACACCAAACACTTCAAAGCCTTTTGATTTGAATCGATGATAGGCTTTCACCACATTGGGGTTTTCCCTGCGACAGGGGCCGCACCACTTCGCCCAAAAATCAATCAACACATATTTACCGCGCAATGAAGAGAGCTTCACCACCTGACCTTCCGTATTCGGCAGAGCAATCTCAGGAGCCATCTGACCAATTGCTGTTACTCTCGTTTTCCTCACCAGCTCATCCAACTCGCGTGTGTAACTGTAATTCGGCCAGGCAGCTTTGAATTTCTGCAGGGAAGAAGCGAGTAAATCAAAGTGCTTATCCTTGTCAACGAGATTGGCGTCCTGCAACAGGTTGAACAACACCAGCGATGCCGGAGTTTGGCGCAGAAGGTCAATGATTTTCTGATTACCACGTTCAAGCTCGGCCATGTAGGCGCCCTGAAGCTCACTCATTTTCTTTTCGTCCTTTGCAGCTGCCGCTTTTTGAAATTCAGTTTCAATCCCTGCCAGTTGCGGATTTTGCTGAGCCTCCTGGTACATGCGCTGTACCTTATTGAAAACATCATGATCGAGCGAACCTTTTATCTCGACAAAACCTTGCTGATTGTTTCCGTCCACATTCAGTTCAATATTGGAGTGATCCACCATCAGGTTCACAATTTGCTTGTTGTAAAAGCTGACTCCCCACACGCCAGGCTCGGTGAGGTGCACTTTTTTCACAAACGTGGAATTACCTTTCAATTTGATCGTATCATTTTTTCCGGTGCCATCATTTTTTAGTTCCTGGATGCGGATGATTCCGCCTTTATCAGGATTATTTACCCTGCCGCGAATAACAACATCCCAGCCGGCATCAACAGATTTTTTATCCGCGTTGCATCCGAATGAGAATAAAACCAATGAACATATTGCAAGTGCTCTCATATCAATTCACCTAATTAGATTTTAAAATCATTTTTCTTTCAGACTCTGAAGCTTCTTCACAATCAAATCGTTTGCCACTTTTGGATCGGCCTTTCCCTTGCTTCGTTTCATCACTTCTCCCATAAACATAGTGACGATGGCCTTCTTTCCGTTGTGATATTCTTCCACTTTCAGTGGAAATTCTTTCACCACTTCTTCCACAATCGGCTGAATCGAATCCTCATTGCTATCTTGAATCAAATTTAACTCTTTTGCTACCGTTAATGGTGTCGCGTGTGAGTCATTAATCAGATTTAACAAAATTTTTGAAGAAGCGTTCGCAAAACTCAATTTTCCTTCCTCCACCAATAAAATCAATTCTGCCAATATATTAGGTGCAACCGGAAATTCATTTGCTTCTTTTCCATTTTCATTTAGCCAGGATTTCACCGGCCCCATCAACCAATTAGAAACTGCTTTGAAATTCTTTACCGATTTACAAATCTCCTGGAAGTACCGAGCCAATTCTTTCGTTTCCGTTAGCACTTGCGCATCGTACTCAGGCAATTTGTACTCAGAGATAAATTTGTTTTTCAATTGCTTTGGTAACAACGGCATTGACGATTGAATTTCCGCAAGCCATTCTTTTGAAACAATCATCGGGCTCAAATCCGGATCTGGAAAATAACGGTAATCATTCAACTCTTCTTTGGTGCGCATTCCAAAAGTTTTTCCACTACCTGCTTCAAAAGTTCTTGTTTCAGAAATTACTTGCTCTCCTTTTTCCAGCAATTCAGTTTGCCGAACCATTTCATATTCAATCGCGTGCTGCAAGTTGCGAATGGAGTTCATGTTCTTCACTTCCACTTTCTTACCGAGAACCGAAGAACCAACCGGCTTCATTGAGACGTTTGCATCACAACGCAGGGAGCCTTCTTCCATATTGCCGTCACATATCTCAAGATACTTTACCACTTGACGAATCCACGCAAGCACTGCGCCCGCATCTTCGGCACTCTCAATTACGGGTTCTGTTACAATTTCAATCAAGGGAGTTCCTGCACGATTGAAATCAACCAATGAATCACTTTCATGATCATCGTGAATCAACTTGCCAGCATCTTCTTCAATATGAATGCGATTCAATTTGATTTGCTTCTCTCCTTCCTTTGATTCAATGGTGATAAAACCACCCACACAAATCGGGGTGCGATCTTGCGTGAGCTGGTAACCTTTCGGGAGATCGGGATAGAAATAATTCTTGCGATCAAAAATCTGGTATTCAGAAATTTTACAATGACAAGCCAATCCCATTTTGATGGCGAGTTCCGCTGCCTTCTTATTCAACTTTGGCAAGGTGCCGGGATGAGCGAGCGTGATGACACTTATATTTTTATTGGGTGGATCACCAAAGTGATTAGCATCCGCGCTGTAAATTTTACTTTGAGTGAGAAGCTGCGCATGAACTTCAAGACCAATTACGACTTGATATTTTCCCGAACTCATAAACTTAGCCTATCAATGTCTTCGCTTTCGCCAAGGCAGAATCCAAGCCTCCCAAATTTTTTCCACCGGCTGTCGCGAAGAATGGCTGGCCCCCACCACCACCTTCAATTTCCTTGGCAAGTTCTTTCACCATGTTACCTGCATGAAACTTGTTTGTAGCAGCCAGCTTCTCTCCAATCATTACAGCCACTTGTGGTTTACCATCCACATTAGCCGCCAGCACGAGTAATAAATCTTCAAACTGATTACGAAGTGCATAAGCAATGTTTTTCAACGCATCTGCATTGGGAACAGTGACTTTCTCCAAAATCAGCGTATGACCGTTTGATCGTGTAGCCTTGGTGGCGAGATTGTCTTTCAAGGTATTCGCTTGCTCCTGATTGATCGCTTCCAACTTCTTTTCCAGCAAATGCTTTTCCTCGATCAAATTTTGAAGTGAGGACATTGTGTCTTTTGGATTTTTCAACAACACTTTCACTTCCTGTAAAAGTGAGAGTGACTGGCTGAAATACTCAAAAGCTCCTTCCGCAGTCACCGCTTCAATCCTCCGCACACCGGCAGCTACCGAACTTTCAGAAACAATTTTAAACAAACCAATATTTCCGGTTGCTTTCACGTGTGTTCCCCCGCACAATTCAACAGAATACTTCGGATCAAAAGTGATCACACGAACAAACTCACCATACTTCTCGCCAAACAATGCCATTGCTCCAAGCGCTTTTGCTTTTTCAATGGGCACATTGCGTTGCTCGTTCAACTCAATGTTCTCGCGGATCTTCTGGTTAACAATGGATTCTACTTTTGAAATCTCCTCATGCGTCATCGCGGCAAAGTGGGAGAAGTCAAAGCGGAGGATTTTTTCATTCACGAGTGAACCTTTCTGCTCCACATGTTTTCCTAGAACGCTTCTCAACGCAGCATGAAGCAAGTGCGTAGCCGAGTGATTGCTCATCGTAAGTTCGCGCTTGTGCTTATCTACACGCGCGAAGAAGGCAGCCGAGATACTTTCCGGAAGTCGCTCTGACCAATGAACGATCAAATCATTTTCTTTTTTTGTATCGATGATTTGAATCTTCTCATTGATTGATTCAATTACACCTGTGTCTCCAACCTGTCCACCACTCTCTGCGTAGAAAGGAGTTTTATCAAACACCAATTGAAAGAGTTCAGTGTTCTTCTGCTTTACCTTTCTATACTTCACAATCTTGATTTCGCTTTCAAGATTTTCATAGCCAATGAATTCTGTTTTCTTATCGTCACCAACTAAAATCCAGTCTCCGGTTTCCTTTGCTGCGTCAGCTTTGGAGCGGGATTTTTGTTTCTGCATTTCTTCCTGAAATTCTTTTTCGTCAACCCGAAAACCTTGCTCCCGAGCAATTAACAAAGTCAAATCAAGGGGGAATCCAAAAGTATCGTACAACTCAAAAGCTACTGTTCCTGGAATTGTTGCGCCAGGCTCTGTTTCACCTTTCGCATACTTCATTATTTCGTCAAGCAAATTGATTCCTTTCCCTAACGTCCTCAAAAACGAAATCTCCTCTTCATGAATCACTCTTGTCACATAATCTTCCTGCTTATGTAACTCAGGGAACACATCTTTCAACTGCAGCGCAAGGAGGTTTACCAACCGATGCATGAATGGTTCTTTGAAATTCAAATAAGAAAACCCGTAACGCACAGCTCTTCTCAAAATTCGTCTGATGACATAGCCTGCTCCTGTGTTGCTTGGCAGTTGCCCATCAGCAATCGCAAAACTCACGGCACGAATATGATCCGCCATCACGCGCACAGCAATGTCTTTCTTCGCATCGCTGCCATAGATATAAGGATCAGGTTTAACATTATTAGAAATAAAGTCCATCAACGGACGGAACACATCCGTATCATAATTCGAAGTCTTCTTTTGAATGGCCATACACAGGCGTTCGAAGCCCATGCCAGTATCCACATTTTTATTAGGAAGCGGTTTGAGAATTGTTAACCCTGATCTAAGTTTCTCGCGTTTCTTTTTATCAGTGTTTTCTGGACTTAGATCAAATTCCAGCAAAGCTTTAGCTCCGCCTTTTCCAGGATTCCATGATCTCTCAAATTCCATGAACACTAGATTCCAAATTTCAACAACTCTTGGATCATCTTTATTAACGAGTTCATTGCCTGGCTTCGATTTCACTTCACTTTCAGGGCGAAGGTCAACATGAATTTCAGAACATGGACCACATGGACCAACATCTGCCATTTCCCAAAAGTTATCTTTCTTACTTCCGTAGATAATCCGGTCTGGGGTCACAAAGGATTTCCAAATTTCCTCTGCATCAGAATCCTTTCCCAAATTATCATCTTCATCACCTCCAAATACTGAAACGTACAATCGATCTTTTGGCAATTGATACACCTCTGTGAGCAATTCCCAAGCCCAAGCGATCGCTTCTTTCTTGAAATAATCACCAAAGCTCCAGTTGCCGAGCATCTCGAACATGGTGTGGTGATAAGTATCAAGACCCACATCCTCCAAGTCATTGTGCTTGCCGCTTACGCGAAGGCATTTCTGCGTATCGGCCACTCTTTTATATGGAGGAACTGCATTGCCTAGAAAATTGTCTTTGAACTGAACCATGCCGGAGTTGGTGAATACGAGAGCAGGGTCGTTTTTCAGAACAAGGGGCGCGGAAGGAACTATCTTATGACCTTTTCCTTCAAAAAACTCTAAAAACTTCTTTCGAATCGTAGCTGAATCCATTTTGGTGCAATCGGTATAACCTCAAAATTTTTCTATATTGCGAGGTTGTTAGTCCTCGAATCGGCAAAATTAACGGTTTGAGGCGTATAGAAAGGAAAAAACGAAGCTTAGCGAAAGAAAAATTACCTCGGATGCCCCAACCCCACTACCGTTACAATAGAAAAACGTTACGCTACGAACGGGTTCGCTTCTCCATCTGGCGATTTATAAGTTCATTCGTCTCCTATTTATGCTTTGGCATTTTGTTCTTTTTCACCCTCAATGTTTTGCAAAATCTAATTATTGAAACGGATGAAGAACGAGCTTTGAAAGACGAAAATGAAAAGCTTGTAACTTATCAGGCATCGATAGCAAGCCAACTGGAAGAATCAAAAAAATTGTTGCTGGCACTGAAAAATCAGGAAGCCGAGCTGTACGAACAGCTTTTTGAAGCGCCCCGTGAGAAAAGTAAGGAGGCACCACAGGCCCTCCCCGATCCTGAAAACATGAGTGCCCAAATTGAATACTTGCAGGGCATCTCCTCAAAAGTAAAATCAGAAGCATCTTCAAAAAATGATCTCTTTGCCACCTATATAGATATTGACAAGGAAGATGTTCCAAAGCTATTTAATTTGCCCTCCGCCCAACCAATCAATGGAATCTCCTCTGAGAGTTTGATTTCAGGTTTTGGAATACGCATTAATCCATTCCATAAAGGAAAATATCATCATGACGGCCTGGATTTTGGGTTTCCTAAAGGCACTGAGGTGACGGCTGCCGGCAATGGCAAAGTATTGAGCTTCAGTATCACCAATTTGAATGCAGGCCTTGGCAATTACATTGATATTGATCACGGAAATGGAATTGTAAGCCGCTATGCTCACTTGCAAGATGTGAATGTAACATGGGGACAAAAAATTGTGAAGGGTCAGAAGATCGGAACGGTGGGATCGAGCGGAGGATCAGCAGCGCCACATTTGCATTTTGAAATTTTAAAAAACGGGAAAAGTGTAAACCCTATGATTTACATGGTGGATGGCATTGACGCGAAAGCACATGAACAGTTAGTTAATAAATCCAAAAAACTCAACCAATCCCTCGACTGATGGCTCAACGTTTTACCTACAACGAAGAATCTTGTCGCTATGAACCGGTGGTTGTCACACCGAAAGCTTTTTTCAGGAACACGCTTAAATTCTTTGGCGCATCCCTGCTTATTGGCGTTGGCTTTTTAATCTATTACAACTTTAAGTTTGATCTTTCAGAAGTGCGCGATCTTCGTGAACAAAACGCACAACTGAAGGGCGATTGGAAAATTCTTCAATATCAATTAGAGAAAACCTCCGGTGATCTCGCCAAGATTGAAGAAACCGATGACCAAACATTCCGCACCATCCTGGAGATGGAGCCGCTTTCGCAAAGCATCCGTGAGGCGGGAACCGGTGGTAGGGAGAAGGAATCGGCTAACATTTCACATCCATTGATAAAAACTGCGATGGTCCTTTCCGACAAGATTGTGAATCGGCTAACAATCGAGCAACAGTCTATGGAAGATTTAAAGGTTCAGCTTCACGACAAAACGTCCGAGTGGTCATCCCGACCCGCCATTCAACCAATTAATAACAAAGACCTCATTCAATTGCATTTAGTGTTTGGAATGAGACTACACCCAATTCTTGGAATTGTTCGTCCGCACAATGGTTTGGACTTTACTGCTCCTCATGGTTCCCCTGTTTACGCCACCGGTGATGGAATCGTAGATTATACTGGCTATTCAACTTATGGAAATGTAATTTATTTAAATCATAGTCATCATTTTGAAACAAGATATGCCCATCTGTCAAAGTATATTGTTGTGCCCGGCCAAAAAGTAAAACGTGGAGAGATTATTGGGTATGTCGGAAACACTGGCGTTTCAGCCGGGCCTCACCTTCATTATGAAGTACTTTATAAAGGCGACAAAATAAATCCCATCGGTTTTTTTCAGCGTGATCTGAATAATGCGGAGTTTGAAAAACTGATTCAAACAAAAGGCAATTCAGTTTCTACGTTAGACTAATTTTCTCTTTATCCATTTATTTCAATTCTGAATTAATTTCATCTTTGCGGGATGAAATTAGTTGTTGTCCTTTTTTTTTCTTGCTTGTCATGCTTTGCTCAAAATACCAAACCAGATACCGTCTCTGTCATTGGCGTTGGCGATATTATGATGGGCAGTAATTATCCAAGTGGTGGGAATCTTCCTCCGAACAATGGAGCTCTATTGATGAAAGAAGTTACGCCTTTCCTGTCAAGCGCAGATGTCACAATGGGAAATCTAGAAGGCACTTTAATTGACAAAGGAGGTATTCCTAAAACCTGTCGTGATCCAAAAGTCTGCTATACTTTTCGCACGCCTGAATCGTATGCACAAAATCTGGTAGATGCTGGATTTGATGTAATCAGTGTTGCCAACAATCATTCTGCTGACTTTGGATGGGAAGGAAAAATAAAAACGGAAAAAGCACTTCAGGATGCAGGTCTTCAATTCGCGGGGCAGGTCTCCAAACCAAGTGTAATCTTTGAGAGGAATGGAATTAGGTTTGGATTCGCAGCATTTGCCCCTAATGTCGGCTGCGCAAACATCAATGATTTGGTTACTGCAAAAAGGATCGTAAAAACATTAGATTCAATCTGCGATATCGTGATTGTCTCTTTTCATGGTGGCGCAGAAGGGCCAAACTACCAACATGTCACTCGCAAAACAGAAATATTCATCGGAGAGAACCGCGGCAATGTTTATGAATTCGCGCATCAAATGATCGATGCTGGTGCCGACATTATTTTGGGGCACGGACCACACGTTACACGTGCTGTAGAGGTGTACAAAAATCGATTTATTGCATATAGCCTAGGCAATTTCTGTACGTATGGAGGCATCAATGTTTCGGGTATTAGTGGATTAGCACCAATGGTGAAAGTGTTTACAGACAGCAGTGGAAACTTTTATAAGGCTCAAATCACTTCAACATATCAGCAGTTCTATTCAAATGTGATGATTGATCCAAAAATGCAAGCATTGAAACGAATTCAAGTTCTAAGCCACGAAGATTTTCCTGAAAATAAATTGATAATTGATGAGAATGGATGGGTAATAAAATCCACACCCTGATGTGCAAACCTTGTTGAATAATTTTTTTTTCAACTTTGGTTGAAGATTAAAGAATTGTTATTTTGCATGAAGTTCTATTATCAAAATAGGTTCTAATCTACTGCATGGCATACAAAGAGAAGGAAATAGAAAAAATCTACTACTCTATTGGAGAAGTTGCCGAGCAGTTTAATGTAGCACCATCGCTCATCCGATTCTGGGAGTCCGAATTTGACATCATACAGCCAAAAAAGAATAGAAAAGGCAATCGTCAATTCACCAAAGAAGACATTGATAATGTAAAGCTGATCTATCACCTCGTCAAAGAAAAAGGTTTTACACTTCAGGGCGCGAAAGAAATGCTCAGGCATGATTCCGGTGAAGTCAAAAACAAAATGGAAATGATCGACTCCCTCAAAAAGATCCGCCAGTTCCTCGTTGAGTTAAGAGATAAGTTGCAGTAGGCACGTAGCTGTTACACCTCTCTCGGATTTCGTACCTCGTTTTGAATTGCAAAATTCGTGTTATCTTTTGAGATCGAACCATCGATTTCACAAATGTCAGAAGAACGTCTTTCTTTTCTTGCACTTCATTTTATTCCCGGCATTGGCGATCGGCTGGTGAAACAATTGGTGAGCTACTGCGGATCGGCAGAAAAGATCTTTAAAACTCCGAAAGGAAAACTTCTTAAGATTCCGGGTATTGGCCCCGTGGCAGCAGAATCCATCATGAATGGAAAATCATTTCATGAAGCAGAAAAAGAATTGCGGAGAGCAGAGAAAGAGGAAACGGAAATACTTTTCTATACTGACAAAAAGTATCCTGCACGTTTAAAGCAGATTGAAGACGCGCCATCGCTGCTGTACTTCAAAGGAAATATCAATCTCAACCATCACAAGATGGTGGCAATAGTGGGTACGCGACAAGCAACGGAATATGGAAAGGAAATGGTGAATAACATCATTGAAGAATTAACACCTCATGAAGCAGTCATCATCAGCGGCCTTGCCTATGGCATCGATATACAAGCTCATAAACAAGCCTTAAAAAACAATTTGCCCACGCTTGGCGTGATGGGTAGTGGCATGGATGTGATTTATCCTGCCGCGCATAAGGAAACCGCAAAGAGAATGGTTTCAAATGGCGGGCTGCTCACTGAAAACCGTTTTGGCACCAAACCAGACGCGCACAATTTTCCGGCAAGAAACAGAATCATTGCAGGCATGTGTGATGCCTTGATTGTGGTAGAGGCAGCAGAAAAAGGTGGAGCGTTGATCACAGCCGAGATTGCCAATAGCTATAACAAAGATGTTTTCGCAATTCCAGGTTCGCTCGGTCTTACTTATTCGGAAGGCTGCAATAAATTAATCCGAAACAACAAGGCCAGTCTCTTCACTTCGGTAAAAGATCTGGAATATATTCTGGAATGGACATCAGTAGATAATTTGGAAGGCAAAAGAAATGAACAGCTATTCGATCTGAATTCGTTGGATGAAGGCGAGAGAACCATTGTCACGCTTCTTCAGGAAAAGAAAACTCCTATGCTGATCGATGACATTGCTCACCAAACAGATTTGCCGCCAAGTTTCCTTGCCTCACTCCTGCTCACACTTGAATTTAAAGACATCGTCAAATCTTTTCCTGGAAAAATGTTCGGGCTGGCCAAGCGCAGTTAGTGGTGAGCTGGAAAAACCGAGTCTGCCATCATCAATGCATTTGCGAACTCATTCTCATTGATACCGGTTTGAATTCCTTTTGACTTTAAAAAGGATAAAATGGTTTCCGTGGGTAGATTGCCAACGAGATCATCATTCGCCAATGGGCAACCGCCAAAACCTTTGATTGCTCCATCAAATCGCTGGCAACCCGATTCAAATGCTGCCTCAATTTTCTCGATTGATTTTGCCTTTGTCGAATGCAGGTGCGCCCCGAATTCAATTTGAGGAAACTCCTTGATCAAAGTTTTGAATAAAAAACGGATCTGATCCGGCTCAGAAACCCCCACGGTGTCGGCAAGTGAGATAATATGAACCCCGTTTTGAAATAACTTTCCTGAAAACTCAGCAACCACCATTTCATTGTAAGGATCGCCATAAGGGTTTCCGAATCCCATGCTAAGGTAAACAACCAACTCCTTGCCTCGTTGTGCACACAGATTTTGCATTTGAGCCACCTCAGCAATCGCTTCTGCAATCGACTTGTTTGTATTCCTGATTTGAAAAGTCTCGGATAACGACAAAGGAAAGCCCAAATAACTGATCTCGTCAAACACCAACGCTTCATTGGCTCCACGCAGGTTAGCAATAATAGCGAGTAGCCTGGACTTATTTGATGATAAATCAAGTTTCTTGAGCACGTCCACCGTATCGCGCATCTGGGGAATTGCCTTTGGCGACACAAAACTTCCAAAATCAATCGTGTCAAAGCCAACTTTCAAAAGTTGATTGAGGTAAGTAGCTTTTTTTTCCGTTGGAATGAATTCCGAAAGGCCTTGCATCGCATCGCGCGGACACTCAATGATCTTCATTTGATAAAATTAATGAGTCATCTCTGTATTTCACTAATTGAATTCTATTTTCGTATTTAATTCCCAACATGAAACTCCGGCAAAACATAAACCTGAAACCATACAACACATTTGGCATTGCTGTCACTGCAAAATATTTCAGTCAAATCGAGCGCCTTGAAGAGCTGAAAGAACTTCTAAACTCAGAAATATTTCGAAAAAACCATTCACTCGTCATGGGGAGCGGTAGCAATATGCTCTTTACAAAGAATTTTGATGGTATCATCATTCAGAATTCGATGAAAGGAATTGAGATAGTGAATGAAACAGATGAGGCCATCGAACTAAAAATGCAATCTGGAGAGATCTGGAATGACGTGGTGATGCATTGTGTCAAAAATAATTGGGGTGGCATTGAAAATTTATCGTTGATACCTGGTACAGTTGGCGCTGCTCCCATTCAAAATATCGGAGCATACGGAGTTGAAGTGGGAGATGTGATCAAAAAAGTAGAAGTGATTGATCTTTCATCGAGACACGTAGAGCAACTTGATCATGATGATTGCAAGTTTTCATACCGCGATAGTGTGTTTAAGAGTGGCGACAAGAAAAAAAAATTTATTTCAAGTGTTACTTTAAGGTTGACCAAAAAAAATCATCGCATCAACACAAAATATGGAGCAGTACTTCATACACTTCAACAGAAAAATAATTCATCATCAACAGATTTTACGATTCAACAAATCAGCGATGCGATCATTCAAATCAGAAAAGAAAAATTACCTGATTACATGGTGATCGGTAATGCCGGAAGCTTCTTCAAGAACCCGGAAATTGCCCGAGACCAGTATCAATCGCTTAAAAAAACATATCCTGAAATACCAAGTTATCCATCTGCAAATCAACAAGTTAAAGTGCCTGCTGCTTGGCTCATTGAGCAGTGTGGCTGGAAAGGAAAAAAAATTGGCCATGCAGGTGTTCATCAACATCAAGCACTCGTGCTAATCAATGATGGAGAAGCAACTGGCGATGAAATTTTTTCACTCGCGCAGAAAATTATTTCATCAGTGAGAGAAAAATTTTCGATCACACTCACACCGGAAGTGAATATTTTTTGAGCACGAAAAAAGTTTGAGTTATGAATGAAGAAGAAAAAAATCACAACTGAATTTTTTCTCGCATATAAAAATTTTTTGCTCAAAATTTTTGCAGATTAAATTTTTATTATACCTTTCGAACAGTTTTAACTAAAATTTTAAAACGCTATGGCAAAAAAACCCGCTAAGAAGGCAGCTAAGAAAGCTAAGAAAGCTGCTAAGAAGAAGAAGTAATCAGCAAAGCTGATACTTTTAGAAAGGGAAGCAATCCAGGATCGCTTCCCTTTTTCTTTTACATCTCTTCTCATCAATCGCATTCACCTTTCATTCGTCATCTCACTACACTTTCATTCAAAAAATCAAATCAAACCCAACATTTGGTGTATGAGTGGCTCTCAAAAAATCATTATTTGAATGAGTTTGATACGGTTGCATAAATAATTGTATCGAATAGCTTCAGTTCGATCAGCGTTGACTCTAACTTTGCATCGTCAAAACAAACTCAACTGTATGGCAAAAGCGACAACAAAGACGGCAACAGCCGAAAAGAAACCGGCTAAAGCCAAAGTTTCAAAACCGGCTGCCGATATCGGGAAGATAAGTGAGACGATTTTGGAGAAGTTGAAGTCACTTGGTATCGAAGAACAACTACAAGCTGACATCGCCTGGTGTATTGGAAGTTATAGCTACGATAAAAATCCGGTGGGCTTGATTGAAAATGCAAAGAAAGCGCTGGATGTTTTCAAAGAAGCACTGGCAAAGAAGACAAAAGGTGTAACAGCCAAGTTAATTAAGGATATAGAGACGGCAATCACTGCCTGAAAAAATGAAAGCCTCTGAATACATCGGAGGCTTTTTTTATATCATGTGTGTTACATTCTCAAGTTTGCCTTGATACTGAACGCATGTCACTCCAAATTTATTCAGGAAGTCCACGCCTTCGTCAGAAGAAAGGCCCTTGTGTGCAGCATACGAGTTTAGGTATATCACTTTTTTGATTCCCATACTGAAAATAATCCTGGCGCAAGCGAGACATGGTGAAAGCGTAATGTATAACGTTGCGCCATCCACCGACATGTTGTTCTTCACCGCATAGAGAATTGCATTCTGTTCAGCATGAATCGCCAATGAGCATCCACCTTTTGAATCTCGGGGGCAGCCGATCTCCGGCCATTCTTCATCACAATTGTGAGTGCCACTGGGGGGACCATTATAACCGATCGAAACAATTCGGGTTTCTTTTGTAAGGACAGCGCCCACATGACGTTTAATGCAATGTGATCGTCTGGCGAGGTTCACGGCCAGTTCCATATAAATGTCATCAAATGCAGGTCTTCCTTCCTTCATGGTGCTGATTGTTTCAAAAATACTGAATGGAAATCAAAATTATTATATTTCGACTTTAATCGAACGGAAATGAGTTCTATCCGATTGGCTATTCTACTAATATGCATTGCAGGATCGCATTTTCTATTTGGTCAGGAAGTGCAAAAGCCTCGCCTGAGCCCAATGGCGATTGCAGCCACACGATATAAAGAATCTTATATCAAAATAACTTATTCGCAGCCGTTGAAGCGTGGAAGAGAAATTTTCGGCAAGCTTGTACCCTTCGATCAGGTTTGGCGAACAGGCGCCAATGAAGCAACTGAAATTACGGTTACCAAAGATATTTTAATCAGCAATCAACCTATTAAGGCTGGCACGTACACATTGTTCACCATTCCTGGCAAGGACAAATGGAAAATAATTCTGAATGGCGACCTCGGAATGTGGGGATCGTACAACTATAATCCCAAAATGGATGTGATGACCCTTGAAGCAACACGCCACGAAATTCCAGACGGAAAAGTGTACGAAGCATTTACGATCTTAATTAATCAAAAAACAGACACAGCGGACATTGTGCTGCTTTGGGACAGGACTCAAGTCAGTTTTCCAATTCAGTTTATTGAAACAAAACCCTGATATGAAAACCTCTTTGCTATTTCTTCTATTTATAAGCGTCCTGGTTGCAGAGGCGCAAAATCAAAACGTAGATGAACTCATCAAACGAAATGGCTACAAAAGCATTCGTCTTGGCGAACCAGTTGATAGCATCAAAGGCTCTGAATTCAAAAAGGATTTTATCGAGTTCAAAGAATTTCCTGCCAAGCTCTACGAAATCAACAATGACGAGTTTATGAGCGTTGGGGAAGCCAAAGTCAAAGAAATTGAAGTAAAAGCTTATAATGGATTGATTTACGAAATCATTGTCACGGCATCTAAAGATCCTCGAATCATGAGAGCCTTGGAAAAGCTATACGGCAAACCGATCTACAGCCATCGCTCGGAATCCTACTACTGGCGGGCAGAAGATCAACTCAGCCTTGTTTACAAAGGTGGCAACAGGGATATTAAACTATTCTACAAGTCTTATCCTATGATAAAAATGATGTATGCAGATAAAAAGAAAAAACTCGAGGAGATCGCAGAGGATTTTTAATTCACCATTTTCTTAAACACTCCAATCCGTTCGGCAAGCTTATCAGAATTTCTCTTCTTCTTCCTTAATCGCTTCCTCTTTTTTCGCTGGCGCTGCTTCAGGTTTCTTTTTCTTGAACAGTCCCTTGAAACTGAATTTCTTTTTTGGTTTGGCAATGGGCGCCCCCGTTGAATCAGTCTCTTGAGGCTCTTCAACTGCAAGAGAATCTTTCTTCTTCGGTTTCTTTTTGAACAAACCTTTTAGACTTGCAAAGAAACCTTTCTTGGCAGCCTTAGGTGGATTCTTCGCAGTAGCTTGCTCATCCATAGCCACACGCACATCAGGCAACACCAAAAGGTTGCGGAAGTACCACATGTAGTTGTCCTGATCGAGATTAAACTTCTCCTTTAGGGTTGTGATAACATATACACTATCCTTTTCTTCCTGTTTTTTCTCCTTCTTCGGTAGAGACACAGAGGTGATAGTATCAGTGATTGTTCTGGCAGCACTATCGAGTGCCTTACGAATCGCAGCAGTATCTTCTTCCACTTTCTTCTGATAGACCGGTTTCATTGGAATGGTCTGCAGATCGCGCAGCGCTTTCTTATATGTCTTTTGTGGAAGCAACAAATACCTGTCTTTCTTCACCCGCCTTGCAATCGGCAAAGATGGCCCCGGAAGTACTACACTTTTTTCCCAGGTTGAATCCTTGGCCGGCAATGTAAATGCCTTTCCATTGCTGGCAAGCACCTCTCGTGGCTGGTCTTTATTATCATTATAATAAACAAAGTTTTCTTTGGTGGCCGCTTTATCAAAAACGAATGCGCTTTGGTAGGCAGGACAAATCATCCGCTGCGACTTGCAGCCCGTGAGCAGGCACGCACCCGCAAGAAGAAGGATCAAAGCCCGTAGCATCCTATTATATAGAGTGTCACAATCAACAAAAATAGAAAAATACTTCGAATTGCAACGAAATTAAGACTTTGATAATCAGTCTATTTTGACTTTTTGGACTTCCTGCCACTTGAAGAATGCCTGGAGGCGACCAATTCATAGGAATGGTCGATCCAACTTTTTATCAATTTATCGCCTATACTACCGTCCATCATTACTGTGTTCCAGTGCTTTTTATTCATGTGATAGCCCGGTTGCACTGCCGGATATTGTTCACGCAAAAGCGCTGCCTGCTCAGGATCGCATTTCAAATTTATGCTTTCAAATTCCTCTATGCCGGTAAGTGCAAACATCTTTCCGTAAACTTTAAATACAAGCGTTTCTTCTCCAAAAGGAAACTCCTCCGTTGCACCCGGCTTGGCCAGACAATGATCGCGGAATGACTCCAGGTTCAAAAGAAACGTTTGAGAATGAGATAAATTACACCGAGCAGAAAAACAACGATGGAAATTTTATTCACACCATGCATCATCTTTATATTTATGTTCGATGGCCGGTTAGGATCTTTCTTTCTGAAAAAATAACCTCCTACCTCTCCCATAGAGAAAAATTCTTTGAAAGACACTCTTTTATTTTCCTGATTTTTTTGCTCGCTCTCCATGACAATAATTTTAGTACGAATGTAGAGGAGTTGTTGGCACATCTATCCAATCTCCTCCATCTTTTATCAAACCAATCAACTCATCCACTGCCTGAGCCGTGGGCACATTGCGTTTCACCACTTCTTTGCCTTTATAAAGAGTAATACGGCCTGGTCCACTGCCTACATAACCATAATCTGCGTCAGCCATCTCTCCGGGTCCATTCACGATGCAGCCCATAATTCCAATCTTCACACCTTTTAGATGACTGGTGCGCATCCGGATGTTTGCGGTTGTTTCTTGCAAATCAAAAAGCGTTCTTCCGCATGATGGGCATGATATGTATTCTGTTTTTGAAATCCTCGTGCGTGTTGCCTGAAGAATGTTGAAACAAGTCTCGTTGATCAATTTATCTGAGCCGCTATTCTCTGCGTTGATAAAAATTCCATCTCCAAGGCCATCTATTAATAACGCCCCAATGTCAGTGGCAGAGTAGAGTTGAAGTTGCTCGGCTGTAAGATTTTCATATTGTCGGTGAATAACAACAGGAGCATGGCATTCTTTTTCAATCAACTCAACAAAAGTCCTACGCTGCTCTGCCATACCATGAGCGTTTCTTGTTTTAACGATCACAACCGTATTTTGTGACTCCTTGATCTTGTTAATAAGATCATGACTTACATCGGCCAACCATAATTCAACAAAATTCAATTGATTGAAAAAATCATCCGAACTCAAAAAATCCTTTGCGGAAAGAAGTGGATATGTTCTTTCAGATTGTCGATTTATTTTCCAGTTTTCGTAATCGAGTATTATTCCAAGCGTTCCCGGAATGTTAAAATCAATCGTGTTCTTTCCGAGATAAATATAATCACACGCCATGTCAGCAATATTCCATTTATCCAGTGGAACTGAATAATGATACCCCAGGGAAAAAAGAGATGCTGCAGTAATCTTTTCTTTCTTTGACAAATCCGCAATTACGCGAGGCACTTGATGCCCACCAAAATTGACTGCCTGATGAGCCTGCCTCCGCGTATGTTCAAACGGATCAATCGGATAATTCCTGATCTCAGGAATTGCAAATGTTGACTTTCGATTTTTATATCGATTGGCCAATTCTTGCGCTACAGGTACTTCCGCCTCGGGTTCCTCTGTCAATGACACGCGAATTGTGTCGCCAAGGCCATCTTCAAGCAAAGTTCCTATACCCACGGAAGATTTAATTCTCCCATCTTCGCCATCACCAGCTTCCGTCACACCCAGGTGCAGTGGATAGGGTCTGAAATTCTCTTCGTTCAATTTTTGAACAAGTAGCCGGTACGCCTGCACCATCACCTGTGGATTACTTGCCTTCATGGAAAGAACTATGTTGTAATAATTCAAATCCTCACAGATACGCAGGAACTCCAATGCACTCTCGACCATACCAAGCGGAGTATCGCCATAGCGGCTCATGATACGATCGGAAAGTGACCCATGATTAGTACCGATCCGCATAGCTGTTCCATACTCTTTACAGATTTTTACCAAAGGAGTAAATTTCTCGCGGATACGATTTAGTTCAGCTTCGTAAGCTACATCTGTGTATTCAATTTCTTCGAAACGTTTCTTGTCGGCATAATTCCCAGGATTCACCCTCACCTTCTCCACAATGCGCGCAGCTAGTTCAGCTGCATTTGGTGTGAAGTGGATATCAGCAATCAGTGGAGCATCATAACCACGCAGGCGAAGTTCCTTTTTGATGACCTCAAGGTTCTGAGCCTCCTTAATACTCGGTGCGGTGATGCGAACGTACTCGCAGCCCGCTTCTATCATCCGAATGGTCTGCTCCACAGATCCTTTTGTATCCATCGTATCGACAGTAGTCATCGACTGGATGCGGATCGGATTGTTTCCCCCCATCGGCACATTGCCAATATTCACGACACAAGTTTCCCTTCGGCTGTATTCCGTCAGGCTGTTGCAATACTGTCTTAATTTTGTAATCTGGTCAACCACAACAAAAGCATTTTTACAAAGTTAACCGATAAACGCGGATTTTGTTTTCACTTTTTATGTAAAACCCAAATGTCATCGTATTCAATCGAATTAGCATCCACCATTTCGCGAACCGCTTCAAGGAACAAGTCTTTGTCGCGCGGTGCAACAGCTATTTCCAGGTCGTCAATGTTCATGGGCTTTTGAGAAAGGAGGAAATTTATCTGATCATGATAATCCTTCAACACAAACGAATTTTCATTTTTCTTTTTGGCAATGCAGACATCGCATATGCCACAATCCTGATAAGTCTCTTCATCAAAATATTCCTGGATCACTCGCATCCGGCATTGATGCGATTGCTCGACATAACCAATCATCTTTTCCATTTTATCGAGATGAAGATTTCGCCTTGCCTCCAAATGTTTCCGATCGATCGGCAAATATTCGGCATCCTGTCGTGGTAAAACAAAAGTTACCTGTGGCGAATCCGAAGCTTGCTCATACCCGAGCACTTGCTGGTGCTGAAGCCGCTGAAGCAAATCAATCACATCCCGCACCTCCATCTTCAACGATCTGGCCAATTGCATTTCCGAGATTGGAACAAACTCAGAAAACAACTCGGCTCCAAAAATCCGAAGTAGCGATTTTATTGCCAAATCAAATTGCTCATGAGCCACTTGATATTCATAAATTTTTTTCTTGTCGTAAAGAATGTGAACACGCGAAGGGCGATAAAAGCTGTCACTCATTTGAATGAGTCCGGACTCCTCCAATTTTTTCAGTGCAGGATAAACAGCCGATACTTTAAAATTGTACTGCTTACAAAACATTTCGATATCAAAATCAAATGCCTCGGCTTGTGCGCTGCCAATCGCCAATTGATAAAAATTGGCAAGTGCCTGATAAATCTTTTTCAAATAGTCAAGCGTAGGCTGCGACTGAATGGTCTTGTTGCGTACAGCAAGCGCATCCACTTCATGAAAAATCACTACCGCATAACTTCTTTTACCATCACGGCCCGCACGGCCCGCTTCCTGATAATAAGCTTCCAATGTTTCGGGGATGTCCATGTGAATCACCGTGCGCACATCAGCTTTGTTGATGCCCATGCCGAACGCATTCGTAGCCACCATTACTCGCGCATGATTCTCAATCCACTCACGCTGACGAAACAATCTTTCCTGATGATCAAGGCCCGCGTGATAAAAGGTGGATTTGAATTGATTCCGTATCAGGAGTTTTGAAAGCACTTCTGTTTCTTTGCGCGAACGCACATACACAATCGATGAGCCTGGAACTTTCTTTAAAATATCAATCAGTTGCTTTTCTTTTCGTTCCGTCTTGCGAACGACTAGCGACAAATTTTCACGGGCAAAACTTTTTTGAAAAACCTCTACTGACTTCAAATCGAGTTTTTCGATAATATCATCCTTGACTTGCTGCGTAGCCGATGCCGTCACCGCCATGAACGGAACATTTGGCTTCAATTCGCGAAGGAGAGAAATCTGAAGATAAGGGGGACGAAAATCATAACCCCATTGTGAGATGCAGTGTGCTTCATCAACCGCTACCAGATTCACGGTCATTTTTTTGAAACGCTCCTGGAAAATTTCTGTCTGCAACCGCTCAGGAGAAACATAAAGAAATTTCTGCTTGCCATAAACACAATTATCCAACGCAATATCTATCTCCTGATGGCTCATTCCTGAATGAATTGCTATGGAGGGAATGCCTTTGTTCTTCAATTGGCTTACCTGATCCTGCATCAAAGCGATGAGTGGTGTGATCACAAGGCAAATTCCATCTTTCATCATCGAAGAAACCTGAAAACACACCGACTTGCCTGCGCCTGTTGGAAGCACGGCAAGCACATCATGACCTTTCAGAAAGGATTGTATCACCTCTTCTTGTGGAGAGCGAAACTGAGTGTAGCCCCAATATTTATGAAGGACTTCGCGTGGCGTCACGGAATTGCTTTTACCAAATCAAAAATAACAAAAGCAATCTGGAATTATCACCAGGAAATTTTTGACTTATCGATGAATGCGGAAATACCTTTTTTACAATCATCGGTGGCGCGCATTTCCGCATTCATTTTACAGGCATAATCCAAAGCCTCATTCAACTTCATGGATTGAACCTCATCAATCATTTTCTTTGTGAGCGCCATCGACTGCGGTGAATTATTGGCGATTAACTTTTGAGCAAACGAATAGACCTCTTCTTCCAGATTCTGGCTATTCACCATGCCATTTGCTAATCCGAGTTTCACAGCATCGTCACCTTGAATCAATTCGCCACTCAAAAGAAGTTGTCGTGCTTTTTGCTCTCCGATTTTCCGGATCAAGAATACCAGCACGATTGCGGGGATGAAACCTATCTTCACTTCTGTATAACCAAACTTCGCCTCCGGCACTGCAAAAGCAAAATCACAGACAGTAGTAAGTCCGCAGCCACCAGCAAGCGCATGGCCTTGCACCTGAGCGATCACCACTTTTTTAAGTTGATAAATTTTAAGAAACAATTCTTTTAGCGAGTTCGAATCGGCAAGATTTTCTTCAAAAGAAAACTTTTGTAACTGTTGAAGGTAAGCCAGGTCAGCGCCCGCACAGAACGCTTCTCCATTTGCCTTGAGCACAACTACTTTTACTGATGAATCATTTTCAGCTTGCGTGAATGCTACTTTCAAATCGGAAACCAACTCTGGGCTCAAAGCATTTCTTTTCTCTGGCCTGTTCAATGTGATGTAGCCAATACGATCTTTAACCCCATATAAAACCAAGCTCATTTGCAATTATTTTCTCAAGTTTAAACTATTCAATTCTCAATTAAAAACGCTCCGTGTTGCAAAGTGGAGTACGCAATGTTATTCTCCTTTAAAACCCGACTTACATATCTTATCGAATTGCCTCCATCAAGAATTACTCGTTCAGCTACCCCATCTTTTAATCGAGCTATCGGTACCGAATTCATTGAAACAACGAGATAGTTGAATTTAAGCCCTTGCGGCAATTTGAATTTTTTATTGGCCACAAAGCCAATCAATTTGTCTTTCCAATAAAAGTAATTCACACCTAAAGTATCAAAAGAATCAATATTAACAGACCTAATCGAAGCGATACCATGCTTCAATCGATTTGGTTGAATATGAAAACGGATTCTTTCCTGATCTGATTTTAAAATGGAATCGGCCACGAAAATTGACTTGCCATTTGAAATAAACTCCATCGCTTGATGCCCATTAATATTATAAACAATAAATTCATCTTGCTTCACATCGTCATAAAAATGAATCCACTGACCAAGTGAAAACAAAACAGTGAAGGCAAAGCCGGCATACAACCATTTAATGTTGCGGTACTCAAAAAGCAAAATGATCGCCAAAATAATTCCCATCAGTAGCCAGCATTGAAATGTAGTGAGATAGATATTATTGATCAGGCTGAAAGGCAAACCTTCTGTTTGAAACACAACCCAGTTCAATGCTTTAATAATCCATTCCAAAACAAAACCAATCATCTCAGCCAACGGTGTAATGAAACTGATAGCCAATAAAAAAATACCTACAACCAAAACTCCGGTTGACAACGGAATTACAAACAAATTTGAAACAAGAAAGTAAACAGGAAATTGATGGAAGTACAAAAGTCCCAAAGAGAATGTAGAAATCTGGGCCGCTATCGATACGCATGTGATCTGCCATATCCAATCTGCAACACGATTATCAACCGGCCAAAGATTGTAAAGCGGTCGTTGCAAATAAACAATTCCAAGCACGGCCAAATACGAAAGCTGAAATCCCACCGACATTACCAGGTACGGATTGTAAATTAACAAGACAAAGGCAGACCCCGCCAATGTATTGTAAATATTGGTGCGCCACCCAAGCGGTCGAGCCACCGCTATGAAGGAGAACATCGTGACAGCCCGCAATACCGAAGGTGAGAGACCGGTAACAAAGGCAAAGCCCCACAGCGACAACAAGCTTATGGTCGCCACCAGCCAACGGCTCCAGTTGTTTTTGCCCAACGGCTTCATTAAAACGAGAATGATCGCGTAAATAATTCCCACATGAAGTCCCGACACCGCGAGCACGTGCATGGCACCACTTGCCGAGTAGGCATTTTGTAAATCATTGTCGATACCATCTGTGACTCCCAACACGAGCGCAGCTGCAATCACTTGCTGTTGCTCACTATGAATGAATCGGTTGATTTTCTCCAATGACCATGCACGCGCCTGATGCGAATAGTAAATGAACCCCTTACCCTCAGCACGATCGAGAAGTCTAATCTCACCTGGTTGTACGTAATGCTGATGAAAAATATTTTTAAAACTCAGAAATCTTTTAAAGTCAAATTCCCCTGGATTGCTGGGAGAACTTATTTCACGAGGCGAGCCATCAATCAAAAGGAGATCACCATAACTCCATTCAGGCTTTGAAGAAGATTTGGCAACATACAATAGAATTTTTCCTTTGGCGGTTTTCCATTCATCCGTCTTAACATTCAAAAGCTCAACTTCCACTTTCCATGATTTTGCTTTCTCCTCCGGCACACTGCGAACGATGGCGCGATAGGCTTCCAGCCTTTCCTTTATTGAAAGCAAATGATCCTGCTCATGTGATTGTGTTGAGTAATAAAGTCGGCAAAAGCCAAAAAGGAAAACAGCAGGAAGAGCAATCGCTCCAAACAACGAACCGTTTTTCTTTCCGGAAAGAAAATAACTTAAAAAATAAATGATAGCAGAGGTGACAACCAGCGCGATCGCCACCTTAACAGACAACACATCGGGAAGATAGATGGAGAATAAAATCCCTGCGATAAAAAATGCAGCGATGCGCACCATCGGGAAGGTATTCCATTTCATCAAGTTGTGAGTTGGAGTTTGCCGGTTTTAGATTTCAATTTAACCAAACCAGCAACTAATAACCAACAATATGCAACTTACCCTTGATAACCTTCGATAACAATCATTTTTGAATTTGCCGTGCGTTGACGAAGTGCCTTAGCCGGAGCATATTCTTCAGACGCCCACCAGGCTTTGGCAAGTTCCATAGATGGAAATTCTAATACAACGATGCGCTGTGGATTCCATTCCCCCTCAAGCATTTCCATTTTTCCTCCGCGGACTATGAACTTACCCTGGTATTTTTCCAATGATGGCGGCACCATCTTTCTATAATTCTCATATTCATCAGGGTTGTGAATCTCGACCTCGACCATTATGTATGCTGGCATAATTTCAAATTACGATTTAAGATTTACGATGTACGATTTTTTTTTACCCCAAATGCCTATTGCCCCATCGCCTAACTCCCTGCTTTCCCATACGCTTCAATAATATCCCGCACCAATCGGTGGCGCACGACATCGCGTTCATTTAGTTCCACAAAGCCAATACCCTTGGTTTGATTCAAAATTCGAACGGCCTCTTTCAATCCTGACTTCTGATTAGAAGGCAAATCGATCTGCGATGTATCACCCGTCACAATCATTTTGCTATCAGGGCCCATGCGGGTGAGGAACATTTTCATCTGCATGGGTGTGGTGTTTTGCGCTTCGTCCAGCAGAATGAAAGCGTTGTTGAGTGTACGGCCACGCATATAGGCAAGCGGTGCAATCTCGATGATTTCACGCTCCATGTAGTACTTCAGTTTCTCGAAAGGCACCATGTCATTGAGAGCATCGTAGATCGGGCGCAGGTACGGATCGATCTTTTCTTTCAAGTCTCCGGGCAAGAAACCGAGGTTCTCCCCTGCCTCCACAGCTGGCCGCGTAATGATGATTTTTTTGATCACCTTGTTTTTCAATGCGCGAACGGCAAGCGCAACGGAAACAAAAGTCTTTCCCGTTCCGGCCGGGCCAAGAGCAAAGACCAAATCGTTTTCCTTCACTGCTTGCACCAGCTTTTGTTGATTGACAGTTTTCGCTTTGATGGGTGAACCCCGTGTGCCGTACAAGATTATCCCATCAGGCGAATCATCAGGAATAAACTCCTGGCGCTCTTGCGAAATATAGCCGCGCACGTTCTCCTCTGTGATTCTTCCAAATTGGTGAAAGTGATCTACCAGCGAACTGAGGATGTCGGTGATTTGAATGATATCTGGTGATTCGCCTTTTACCAATATCTCGTTTCCGCGTGACACAATCTTACTCTTGGGAAAAGCCGAGGCGAGTTCGTTGATGTTTTTGTTCTCCACTCCCAGGAAATCAAGGAGCGGAACATTTTCAAGTGTAATGGTTTTTTCGATCAATGAAGTAAAGTGATTGAAATGTGATTAATTTTGAACACCAAATTTAATAAAAAGTTCAGCGAACCCCGATGGCCATCGTCACCCTTCTCACCGACAGCGGAGAAACCGATCACTACGTGGCCGCCATCAAAGCTAAAATCCTGAGCGTCAACCCCGGACTCAACTTAGTGGATATCAGCCACAAAATTTCTCCCAGCGACATCGCGCACGGAGCGTTTGTGTTAAAAAATATTTTTCATGATTTCCCGAAAGGAACAGTACATCTTGTAGGTGTTGATTCAACTGGTCAGCAGGGAGCAACTCACATTGCTTTACAACTGGAGGATTACTTTTTCGTGGGATCTGACAATGGCTTGCTAGGTTTGATCAGCGATCGGCCGCATCAGATGGTGGTTGATATCAATTCGATCAATCCGATTGAGACTACTTTTCCTGAAAAAGATATCATGGCAGCAGTGGCGGCAAAGCTGGCCAGCGGTGTAAACATTTCAACGCTTGGCAGGCCGATGAGCAGTTTCAAAAAAATGATTGGCCGTTCTGTGAAGGCGACCAAAAAAGTGATTGCCGGTCATGTGATACGTGTGGACAATTTCGGAAACCTGATCACCAACATTTCAAAAACCGATTTTGATATTTTAAGTAAAAACAAAACGTTTACAATTCATTTTGGTGGCGAGCGGTTCAGGCGGGTACATTCCAATTATTTTCAAGCTGAGCAAGGAGATTGTGTGCTGCTTTTCAACAGTTTAGAATTGCTGGAAATCGGCATCTACAAAGGCAAGGCAAACGAGTTGCTCGGCATGGGTTACGATAGCCCCGTGAATATTACATTTGATGAATAAGACGTAAGGAGCAAGAAATAAGATTTTATGATCATACGAATTGTTCGGATGCATTTTACGGAAGCGGGCGTGGATGAATTTCTTCAAATCTTCAACGCCAATAAGCAAGCGATCCGGAATTTTGATGGATGTACGCATTTGCAATTATTGAAAGATGTTGATGAACCAAATACGTATGTCACGCTTAGTCATTGGAATGGGCCCGAAGACCTTGAAAACTATCGCAAGTCAGAATTATTTGGAAAAGTGTGGGGCCGTGTGAAAACGTTGTTTGCCGAACGCACCCAGGCGTTTTCGTTGGAGAAGTTTATTGAAGTTGAATAACACTATAGCCTGAAAAAATAACCTGCCGAGAATGCGAAGTAGTCAGAAATATCTCCGTGGGACTTGAGTGAAAAACCCGCATACCAATTCTTTTTAAATTCGTATTCCAAAATGTAACGTTGAAATAAATTCTTTTGATAACCTGTGTTATTGGTAACATACCAACCCAGCTGCTGACCGAACAGGAGTTTCCCGAAAAATAAATAATGTTGAACATTCACAGCAGCAATTTCTGTTGCGGTGTCTGTGTTGTATCGTTGGGAGTAAACTGAATTTATGCCATCGTAATAAAATTCTCCTCCCACTCCGATTCCATTCAATCGCCCGATGCGTTTGATTAAACCCGCATTCAGACCGAGGACAAGTTTCCGCTCCTCAGCAAATGTGGGAGTTGCCCAGGCGGTGCGTTGATTACCAAACAAGTGAACCATCAATCCAAATTTCTTATCTGTGAAACGCTCTTTCTTTTGCTGAGGCAAAGACAAAGTTTGCAGTCTGTATTCAAGCACTGCCTGAAACCCGGCAAAGTTCATCCCGTCATTTGGATCTTTTCTGCCACCATTGGAAATATGGTTGAGTTGAAAACCCGTTTTGATATAAATGCGATCGCTCAAGCGAAAGGATGCATTGGCACCAACACCGAGAGCGAAACTCAAATTTGTGCTGAAGAAAACATTTTCGCGATTGGTTAAGCTGTCATAAAGTTTATCAAGAAAAGCAATGCCGGCTTTGCCAACCAATGAGAGTTTAATGGTTTTTGAATGGAAAAGGTACGGCTCGATAAATCCTGTGACCGTGAAGGCGCGGCCAAGCTTCGATGGATTATCAAAATTGATATAGCTCAGCGACACCCCGTTTTGCGTATAGCAATGGCAATAATTCCAGGCTTTCTGATTTATTTTCAACCAACCAATGTCTGCCTGCAAAATCCATGGATGATCATTGCTGAAATAAGATGCAGGTGCGCGCTCAGCTAAAATAGAAGTGTACTGATTTGAAACCGAAACAGAATGAATGACCGAATCCTTTTTCTGCGGAAAGCAAAACAAGGGTGAAATAAGAACTGCGAGTGAACAAATTAATTTCACCATCAAAGTTACTACTTCGATTTCTTTTGCGAGGCAATGATGGGCTCAAACGGACCGTACTTGTGCTGACTTTCCGAAAATCCGTCCGTGTATGGACCAAACGGATGATCAAAAGGTTTGGATGAAATCTGCGGCCAGTCCTTGGAGATATCTTTTTCAGGGCGCGGCATCGAATTAACATACGCAGCTACATCCCAGGCTTGCTCGTCTGTGAGAAACGGTTTCTCGTGCGAGGCAATGTCATTCGGCATATTCATCTTCACGTAACCTGCGAATCTGCTCAGCCGATATAAACCAGCGCCTATGTTATAACTATCCTTTCCCCACAACGGAGGATATTTCCATTCTAAGGAATTTTCCTCACGTAAACCCTCTCCATTATCTTGATGACAGCGCTTGCAGGTTTCTTCAAACACCATTTTACCTTTCGCAGGATCTGCAGGACGCGTAAGTTTTTTCAAATCAAATAAACCAACTCCCTTTGGATTGGATTTTTTTGGAACATCTTTGCCAAGCCAGGCGATATACGAAACAAATGCGCGCATCTCTTTGCTCGTGCTATCCAGTTTCTTCCCGTTCAAACTTCTTTCGAGGCAATCATTCACGCGCCTTTCAAGGGATTCAATGGTTCCAGAACGGTCACGAAATTTTGGATAGTTGGCGGCAACAGCAGAATAATTATTGCCGAAAGGAACGGTGCCTGCTTTCAGATGACAATTCTGGCAGTTCATACCGTTGCTGATGTGAGCAACTTTTCCGCTGGGTCCGAGATACAAGGCGGTGTGCGAAATCAATTCCTTTCCGTAGCGAATCAGTTCACCGTGCTCATCGGATGGAATTGTTGACTCATCAGGCGCAGACCAAAATGCTTTTGCTGCTTTTGGATTTTCTTTTGGCAAATCCTTCTTAACGGTCTCGCCCTCAGAAGGCCACGGTTTTGTGATTATCCAGAAAGAAACGAACACAAGCAGTAACCCTACCCACGCACACAACACAAAAGTTTTAACAGATCTTAAAAGCGGCTCATTCACAAACACAAATATATCAATGAGCTTCCTTAATGTAGCCCCAACCTTCGCTTTGTTTAGTTACGATTTCAATGATAGCATCGGGCACGGTGCCAACTTTCGGTAGCAATTGGTCTTTCGTGATTTTATATCGCTTCATCGTTTCTTCACAAACTTTGAAAGAAACATTGGAATTGTTTTCAAGCAATTTGATATTTTTTGCCACTGTCGATTTTCCATTTTGAACCATTGCAATGGCTCCACCATAAATCACCACTTCAAAAGAAGATTGCGGATAAGCTTTCGCCATTCCCGAGACATGGCGCAACGCAGCCTGATGGATGAGGGTATCTGAACTTGTGACATCGAAAACAATTTTCACCGGCTTTGTTTGTGCGACAGCCCCGATCGCAAACCACAGACAACAAATTGTGATAAAATTCTTCATACAGAAAAATTCGAATTACAAATTAGTCTCAGACTTTGAATTATGTACAACCCAAAATCTGAGACCAGAATTATTTTAATTGCCCCCAGCGAAGCAGTAACCACAGCCATGTTCCTGCGCGCGGCCTATCGCCCACACACCGGAGGGAACGATTTGTATGCCGGGTAATAAACCCGCCACCCATTCTTTCTTCACCTCTTCTGGAGTCATGTTCATAGTCTTCGCTGCGCCCATGCTGTTCACGGTCATGGCCATGTCACAAACACAAAACATCACACCGCGAGCAGTCAGCGCTTTGATGCCATCTATTCCCATCGCCACCATTCTTGGATCCACCGGAGTATTAAAAGGATTTCTAAGAGCTGGAGCACCCGTAGCACCATCCTTTACTTTGAACATCTCACCAAATTTATACTTCTCCCATACTTTGTCATCCATTGCCAATGGAATTGCAGAGTGCCTGAGCACGACCACTGCCGTGAGCTGATCATCTGGTGTGCCAGTAGCGTTGTTGGTTTTATAAAAGACCCACGACCAGGTGATAGAAAATCCATCGTGTGGATCGGGTGCATCATAAACAATTTTATGCTTGCCTTTTATTTTTTTGAACCAGTCATCTGCGCCTTCTACCAGCGTAAGATCGGGTGTCATTAAACTTGCTTGCAATTCTTCTGGCGACATCATAGCTGCCATGCCTGCGGCAGAGCCAAATGCCAGCTTGCCGAGAAAATCTCTTCTGGAGTTGTTCATAGATTTTGGGGTTGGTTGATATTTAAATTAAGATGGAAGTCATGTTCATCTATATTCGAATCAACTCACAGCCAACAGTTTCAATCTGACGAATATACCAATTTTGAGAGTTAAACAGTTTCTTTCTTCAATGACTTTAAGAAAAGTTCCAGAGGCGTACAGTTCAGCAATGATTTAAAATTAACAGCCCGTAAACCGGATGAACTAACTTTTATGTTGCATTCCTGCATCAATAGTATGAATTCGAAGAAGTTGGAGTGAAGCTTCGATATATCGGGCTAAAAAGGGGGAGTTATAGCCAGCTA
>CAZECP010000039.1:0-19865 GCA_964510765.1 uncultured Ohtaekwangia sp.
GCGGGCGCAGTGGGAATGATCGTAGGGCAGATTGCTAAGATTGAAGGATGCAGAGTCGTGGGTATTGCAGGCTCGGAGGAGAAAGTGAAATTGTTACAACAATTTGGATTTGATGCAGTGATCAATTACAAAACTACCGATGACATGCGGAAGGCAGTGAAGGCCGCGTGCCCAAATGGCGTTGATATTTATTTTGATAATGTGGGCGGAGAGATATCGGATGCGGTGATGCCGAGCCTGAACTTCTTTGCACGCGTGCCGCTCTGCGGACAGATTTCTTTGTACAATGCAACTGATATTCCGGTTGGTCCGCGCCTTCAACCGATTCTCGTAACACGGAGTGTGTTGCTTCAGGGATTTATCGTGTTGAACTATTCGCATCTTTATCCGGAAGCGATTCAATATCTTTCCAAATATGTGAAGGAAGGAAAAGTAAAATTCCGCGAAACGATTGTCGATGGATTTGATCAGTTGCCGCATGCTTTTCTTGGTTTGTTCAAAGGCGAGAATACGGGCAAGATGATTGTCAAAGCCTGATTATCTTTTTAAAATCAATAAAGAACATTTTTAACAACATGATCGATCGCGAAGAAGCATCGCGCTTGCGCAAAGAATTCTGGACAGCTTTTGGTCGTTACATGACTCCGGTGCCTTCGTCTGAAGGAATGAAGATCAACTGGATCAACTATCGCACGGATGTAAAAGATGTGTACTTCCGAATGGATGCCGACTCGCGCGGAGCAACCATCGCCATCACCATAGAACATAATGATGCTGACATTCGCGAATTGTACTTTGAGCAGTTTCTTGAATTGAAAACAATGCTACACACTACACTGCAAGAAGAGTGGGAGTGGCACCCACGCCTATCGATGACCGAAGGCAAAGAGATCGGCAAAATTTATAAACAACTTCCAGGTGTTTCTATTTTCAACAAAGATCAATGGCCCGACCTGATTTCATTTTTCAAACCGCGCATCATCACCCTCGATCGGTTTTGGGAGAACGCGAAGTATAGTTTTGAGGCGCTTAAATAGAAGATCTCCACACTTGCCTGCGCTGATCACTTTTGCCTAAAGCAATGCCGGCCCTCAATCTTTTGGATTAAGACTGCCACCCGTGTGGCACCTTAGCGCCTATAGCGTAAAAACCGTGTAAATGCCTGGAAACTGGCGTGTAGCTGGCTAAAAATGAGGCATCATGGCCACCTACAGGCCAGCTACAAGCCAGCTACGCGCCACCTTCAAGACAGGCAGACGATATCCACACTAAATGCGGACTGTGGGAATCCAACAACTCCAATTGACATTCAGACACCGTGATACTGTATGGATTTGACAGACACATTTTAAAATCAGGAAATAGAAAGAAGGAACAAGCAACTCACTCCTCCGTGGTATGGTTCTCCGAATTTTTCAAATCAATCGTAAAGATCGAGCCTTAGTCGGCAAATACGATGAACTCACTGCTAAAAAGGAACTTTGGATTTGATATTTTTGTAACTTTAATACAGAATGATTGAATTAACTTCAAAGTCGGAAGGATTGAGAAGCCTTTCTGAAATCTACACGCCATCCAACCTTAAGAAAATAATTAACGATGGTGATTTTAGTTTGACTAAAACTCGAATTACTAAACACATTAAGTCTACCAAAAAATTGACCTATTCTGTAGCCTTAAAGTCGATTTATAAACACCTTCAAAACAATTACAAAAGTGAATACCTATATAAGAATATATTACTGAACGAACTCTTAGACAAATACAGTGTTGAAGATTATTCAATTCTTGATGAGTTTAGAATCGGTTCCTCTTTGGCAGATTTTGTTTTTCTGAATGGAGAAATACAGGTATACGAAATCAAGACAGATTTAGACGATTTATCAAAATTGGAAAAGCAAATCAATGATTATCGTGAATTTGCTAACAAGGTTTATGTTGTTGCGAGCACAAAACACGTAAAAAACCTTTTAGAGAGATATGGAGATTTAGATATTGGGATAGTTGAATTTGATGCGAATAATCGATTAAATCTTTTGCAGAAGGCCAAACTAAACTCGAAGTACTTTAATCATGTTACAATTTTTAAGACTTTGAGAAAGCCCGAGTATCTTGAGTTAGTCGCTCGCTATTTTGGATTCGTTCCGGATGCACCCAACACAAAAATCTTTGGTGAGTGCTTAGATCTTGTTAAAACTATTGATGTTAAAGTCTTTCAAGACTTAGCTCTTTCCATTCTAAAGAAAAGGCGGAAGGCAAATTATAATTTTTTGAACTCTGTGAAAATCCCCTTCGAACTCAAGCATCTTTGTTACACACTCGATTTGAAGGAGTGTGAATATTATACTTTAAAGTCATTCCTAAACAAAGAACTATAGCGCTATGTACCTGCCATATTTGAGAGGCAAGCAATTCGAATTAATTGCGCTGAGAGAAATTGCAGACTTAATGGCT
Organism: uncultured Ohtaekwangia sp.; assembly: GCA_964510765.1. Taxonomy (GTDB): domain Bacteria; phylum Bacteroidota; class Bacteroidia; order Cytophagales; family Cyclobacteriaceae; genus ELB16-189. The sequence continues at coordinate 2,455 of CAZECP010000039.1, forward strand.
AAGGTTCCTCAGAAGGTATCTCCAATTATAGAACCAGTAAAGGATTCATCAACATTCAAGAGTGCTTTGCGCGATTTGGCCAGTAAAAAAATCAACTTTACAATAATAGTTAATCCAACGGTCGGTGATTTTACAAAATCGTCCGACATGATTATTAACACTCTAAAAGATGAACTAGGTAATTACATCGACTACCAAGTCGGAGTGATAGTTGATGATAGACAGGAAGATGTGACACACCTTGAAAAAATTAAGGCGCATGGCTTAAATTTTAAGGGGCTTACGCTTATTCACAATATTGTCCTCCCAAATCCAAAGGAAGTAATAGATGCATATGAAAAATACTTCTCAATTGTCAACAATGTTGTAAGTTTTTCAAAAACGAATAGGCGCTATTACAGGAACTTTCCGCTTGAAACTGTGGTATCACTTGAAGACTTCTTCAAAGTTCAAGTAAAAAACAAGGACTACTTAGAAGTTGACGAAAGTCCATTCTCCGAAGAACATCTCTTTTTTAAGAAGGACGGTATAAAAGGATTTTCAGACTTTTTAACCATTGGCGACAACTATACAGAAACTGGATTTATACCTTATGCAGTGGCTATCCATCTCTCTTTTGCAGATGCAGAGAAAAAGATAAGGATTAAACATTTTGTCTCAGATTCAAATGAAGACCAAACCGATGTCGCTGGTAAATTTGCTGAGGCACTTCGGAAATTAATTGTGTGGTGCGATGAGAATAAAGTCGATTCGAAGGCAGTGCATGAATTCAGAGAACTCTATAATACGGGACATTTTCCGGGGCTTGGAAGCATTAAGAAATTATCGATAATGCACCATATTGAATTAGTCATTAATCTAATTTGATAATGAATTGTTGCGTTGACTGTTTCAGTAGTAAATACCTAAAATCTATTATTGGAAGTACGTCAACAGTTGGTAATTGCGACTTTTGCGGGTCACAACAAGTTCATTTGCTCGAAGCCAAGGAACTAGGACGTTTTTTCAGAAATCTTTTGGATCAATATAAACTGGATGCCGGAGGTGCTTCTATTGAGATTCAAATCGAGAATGATTTCCCTAAATTAATTTTCTCCTCGAAAAATTTCGATAAGAAAAATCTCATAACCAACATCCTTCAAGAAGATAGTTCGGTTTATGAATCTCTGCTGGCCGGTACTGTCTTGTTAAAAAACATCGCCAATCAGGACAATGCTTTGAAGCTTTGGGACAATTTCAAAAACGAGATTAAGAGTACAAATAGATTTCACATTAAGAATGTACTAAACTTGGAAAAATTAAAAGCTACATTTGAGAAAGATGAGTCATTTCAAAAGACGATTAAAGAAGGCTCCTGTTATTTTAGAAGCAGACAATCAGACAAAAATGGATTAAAATTATCAGAGATGGGCAATCCCCCACCTGAAAAAGCCTCGGCTGGTCGAGCAAACCCAAAAGGCATTTCCTATCTGTATCTATCCGATACGCCAGAGACAACGTTGTACGAAATCAGATCGACTCTTTTTGATTATGTTACAGTTGGAAAATTTGAAGCAAAGAAAGAGACGAAGGTTTTGAATCTAAGAAACTTCGTTCATGACCCAATGTTTTGGACTGAAAACGAGGAGATCGAACACTTTTTGATTTATTCTCCTTTCGTAGATAAGTTTCAAGAGGACTTGTCGAGACCAATTAGAAGAGGCGACAGTGAAATAGACTATTTACCAACTCAATATTTATCAGAATTTATAAAGTCTGTTGGCTTTGAAGGTGTTGAGTTTCAAAGTTCGCTTTACAAAGAAGGGTACAATTTGGCAATTTTTAGACCTGAGAATTTTGAATGTATCAGCGTTGAGGTGTACGAAATCAAATCTCTTGAATTGAAACATGAAAAAGTGACGAAGCCACCCATGGAAGGTAGCTAGATTCTTACATTTTTAATTTGCTAACGTTGTTGAAGAATTATGAAAATGCCAACGAGCTTTATTGGTGAACATACCGTTGGACTTGCAATCTGTCCAATCTTAAAAGAGATTTTGCACAAAAAATATGAACTAGTAACGCCAATTTTTCCTTGGATGTCAAGAGAAGGTGGGAGTGTTTCAAAGCATCTTCATGAAAAGGATAAATTTAAAATCATCGGACTTTATCCGAGGCGTCCCAAAATTTCTCTTGGCGATACAGAAAATATTTACCTTAAGATTAATGAGCAGATCCTTCTGGGTGCGCAGACCGCCTTAGGAATAGGAGTACCTATAATTGCAGGCATCCCCTTAGTAAGGGATTTTTGGAACCTGGGAGCTTTTCCAAAATGTCTATGGATAAAATTAGATTTCAAGCATTTTGAAGACAAGGAATTTCGGATCGGGCTGACCACGACAGAAAGTGCAAGTGACGAACTCACCAGAAAACTATTAACTGAGTACCAAATTCTTGAATATTTATCAGCAACATCAAAGACTTTTGACATTGCTAATGCGTTAGATGCATTTCGAGAAATAAAAATGAAAAGCATGAACTTAAAATCCTATTCAAGCCTTGCTTATATGGGTGGGTATAAACCAATATACTTCCTAATAAAATAGATTTTCTATTCTCCTTACTGTTGCTGGTCGCCTGACCAGCAACCATTTCTTGCTCACTTCAACACCCTCCAATTCGAGGGATACAAATTGTTGAAACGGTTGCCCAGCAAGTTCACCCAGCCGAGTGCAACGTTTTGATGAGTGACCAGCGCAAAACCTTTCTCTTGTTGCTTGAGATCAAAAACATCTTTGCGCAAGTATGCGAGCGCTTGCTCGTGAGTTAATTCAATGGTGGTAAAGGCTTCTCGATTTATTTCTTGCGACAACGCCCACGCATGTTCAGGTACAAGCTTGTCATGTTTCAATCTGGCAACGGCAGTTCCTTTTTGAATTACTTTCAGTCGCTTGTTGAGTAACTCTATTTCAGCACGATTGCTTTTTAGGAGGGCGAGAATCAAATCGTCTTGAATGATGAAGTCAATTTCTTTTGAAGTCGTCCAATGATTTAATGTTTCAGAAACTTTCTTTGGGGCGAATTGAAAAAAGTGTTTTGTGCTGAGTGAGTATTCATGTTGCTCTTCCAGCTTTCGCACAACGGAAATAAAAAAACCTTCGCCTTTTGTTTTGTGCGGATAGAATTGATAACCTATTGAATTATCACTTGCTATCTCAGTTACATTCCAATCTTTGTTTGTCTGAAGTTTTAAGCACTCTGCATTTCGTTCCTTCAAAAGATTTAAAATGTTGTTTTGGTTTTCTTCAGGATTGTATGTGCAAGTGGAGTAAATCAAAATTCCGTTTTGCTTGAGCGAGGGCCAGATGTGATTCAAAATTCTTCGTTGTCGCGATGAGCAAAGTTGTGCATTGTCCTCCGACCATTCTTTCATCGCGTTCACATCTTTGCGAAACAGTCCTTCTCCGGAACAAGGCGCATCCACCACGATCACATCAAAAAATCCCTCAAGTACCTCAAAATCTTCCGGATCATTATTTGTGACAACTACATTCGCATTTCCCCACTTCTCAATATTCTCTGAAAGAACAGTCGCCCGAGATCGAATCACTTCATTGCTTACAAGCAGTGACTCGCGATTGATGAGACTTAATAAGTGAGTGGACTTTCCTCCAGGCGCTGCGCACAAATCCAACACGCGGATTTTTTTTGTGAGATCAACAGATTGCTTCAGTGCTTGCTCCAGGAACATCGAGCTTGCTTCTTGTACGTAATAGGCTCCACCATGAAAGATTGGATCGTGTGTGAAGGAAGGTCGCTCATTCAAATAATATCCTGAGCTGCACCACGGAATTCTTTCATTTGAATTTTTTTCCGTATTCTGTTTAAAGGGATTTAAGCGAATGCTTGTCGGAGAAACTGCCTGATGCGCCTGAGCAAATTCATTCCAGTTTTCTTTTAACTGATCTTTCATCCGCTCAGCGAATGAAGGCGGAAAGGATAGGTCAGTCATTCAGCCTCTTTTCATTGAACTCAATCACCTTCACCAGTTGAGCGAGCAATTCTTCAAAATTCTTTTTACCAAACTCTTTCCGGTAGTCATCCATTAGTCCGCTCACGCTGGCACGGGCGCATTTCACGAAATCTTTTCCGCGACCGGTAAGAATAACAATGGTGCTTCGCTTGTCGTTAGGATCTACCTTGGCCGACACATATCCCTTGGATTGCAATTCTTTCACCACCTTGCTCATGGCCTGCTTGGTCACGCGGGCGTGAGCCGCCAGGTCATTATTATTAGTGCCTTCGGGAGCGATATTCATGATCACCGGCATGTAGGCAGTCTTGAAGTCTTTGTAACCGTTTTCGGAAAGTTTTTGAATCGACCATTGATCCATTTGCTTTTTCAGGTAGGAAACGATTTTCCCCCATCCATACGCCTGAACGTATTTTTTGTCGTGCAATAAATGATGAAAGCCCATAGCAATTTTAAAACAAAGGTAATTTACAAAAAAATAATAGTCAACTTTATTGACCAATTAGTCAACCAAGTTTACTTTTGTGCCGTTAATAGCCAACTATGGAAAACCAAACACCGAAAAAAAGAAAAGCTGCTCCCTTTATAATAGGAGCGGTGGTAATAGTGGCGGCCTTCTTCGGAGTCCGCGCTTTGTTGCATGCATTTGCCTATGAATCAACCGATAATGCCCAGATTGAAACGAATGCAGTGCCAATCGTTAGCCGCCTTGCAGGATTCATTGATACATTAAACGTAAAAGATTACGATGATGTGAAAGAAGGTCAGCTTCTCATCTCCATCGATGATCGTGAATATAAGTTAGGAGTGCTGCAAGCGCAGACTGATCTGGCGAATGCCCAGGCGGATCTCGCAAATGCGCAAGCTCAACTCAACAATGCCATCGCCAACAAGCAAGTGGCGGCAGCCAATGAAGATGTACAAAAAACACGTTTGCAAAAAGCAAGTGATGATTTGAAACGCGATGAAGGTCTCTTTAAAGATGGAGCCATCACGCAAAAGCAATTGGAAGACAGTAAGAATAATTTTGAATCAGCCGAAAAACAATTAACTGCAAATCAAAGATTAGTCGCTTACGCAAATTCTCAAGTCGCAACGGCACAAGCTCAAATCAAGAAAGCGCAAGCCGCTGTTGACACACGAGAAGCTGCGCTGGAATTGAATAAGCTTCGATTAAGTTATTCAAAAATTTATGCACCCGTTACAGGAAAGATCGGAAAGCGAAATTTGGAAGTTGGGCAATACGTTCAACCCGGACAAGTATTGACAACTGTGGTGAACAAAGAAAAATTCTGGGTGATCGCCAATTTCAAAGAAACACAGTTGGAGAAAATGAAGGAAGGCCAGGAAGTGGATATCAAACTCGATGGCTATCCGGATGTGGAGATCAAGGGAAAAGTTTCTTCTTTCAGTCTCGCGACCGGTGCCAAGTTCTCATTGCTTCCTCCTGATAATGCAACCGGAAACTTTGTTAAGATCACTCAGCGCGTGCCCGTGAAAATTGAATTGCTTGACGAGGCCAAGTACAAAGATATTTTGAAAGCTGGCCTTAGTGTGGAAGCTGAAGTGAAGGTGAAGTAATCTTTCAAGTATGTCAACGAACACAACAACATCGTTGCCCACCGGGTTTGCGCGCGCTATCATCGTAGTCACTGTGATTTCAGCGGCCATCATGGAGTTGATTGATGTGTCGATTGTGAACGTAGCGTTGTCAGACATCAGTGGAAACCTTGGAGCTACCATTGAGGACACTGCGTGGGTGGTTACTGCGTATGCAATTGCCAACGTGATCATTATCCCGCTCACTGGATTTTTTGCACGGCTCTTTGGAAGGAAAAAATACTACATCGCCTCTATCCTGATTTTTACTTTCTCTTCTTACATGTGCGGACAGGCTGGAAGTTTGATCTCGCTTGTGATCTGGCGGTTTGTGCAAGGAGTTGGTGGTGGCGCTTTACTTTCCACTTCGCAGGGAATTCTTTTCGATGCGTTTGAACCTGCGAAGCGCCCGATGGCCTCTGCCATTTTCGGGATGGGAATTGTGCTCGGTCCGACCATCGGCCCGATCCTCGGAGGTTTGATTGTTGATAACTATTCATGGCCGTTGATTTTTTACATCAACATTCCGTTTGGCATCATCGCGACCTTGTTAACGGTACGCTTCATCCGTAGAACGGAAGAAGAAAAAAATCCGAACCGCGTAAAACCGGAAATTGATTTTCTTGGAATCTCTTTTCTCGCAATCGGTATTGGGAGTTTGCAATTTGTGCTCGAGCGCGGTGAAGCGGACGATTGGTTTCAGGATACAACCATTTTGGTGTTGACGATTGTAGCTGCTGTTTGTTTAATCTCTTTTGTCTATCGGGAGCTCACTGCAGAGAAACCAATGATCCATCTTGATGTGCTCAAGCGAAGAAACTTATGGGCAAGTAATGTGCTCACCTTTGCTGTTGGTTTTGGGATGTTTGGATCAGTATTTATTTTTCCGGTGTTGGTGCAGCGTATTTTAGGTTACACGCCCACGGATGCAGGACTTGGTCTTGTGCCGAGCGCGATCGCTGCCATTTTCTGCATGCCGATTGTTGGTCGTAGCCTCGGCTCAGGAACACCGCCACTAGTTTTCGTGGTAATTGGTTTTGTGTTTTTCGTTTTGCATGGATACACCTCATCACTTGTCACACCGGATGTTGGCCTTCCCTTTTTCTTTTGGACACAGGTCTTCAGAGGAATTGGAACAGCTTGTTTAACGGTTCCGCTAATTAACCAGGCGATGGTTGGACTTGCACCACACGAGATGCCAAGTGGTATTGCACTTACCAACATGATCCGTCAGTTGGGCGGAGCCTTTGGAATTGCTGTGATGAACACGTATGTAACGCAGCGCTATGCCGAACATAGAACCGACTTTGTAAGTAACATGCAGTTGAATGATCCGTTGCTTACCCAACGCCTTGCGCAGTATCAGGCCGGAGCGTTGAACGGTGGAATCAATCCCCTGCAATCCACAGATTTCAGTCACCGTATTTTGGATCTCGCAGTAACGAAACAAAGTTATTTGCTCGCTTACGCAGATAGTTTCAAACTGATTGTGCTGTTTTTCATCTGCATGATTCCGTTCATGTTTTTGCTGCGCACGAAAAAGGTGGACAAGGCTACGATGCAAAAGATTTCGGAAGAAAGCCATTGAGAAATTACGATTTAAGAATTACGATTTAAGAATTACGAATTACGAATTACGATTTAGAATAATTTTTATGAAGAAGATATTTATAAGTACAGTTTGCTTGTTGATGGCAGTTGTTGCCAATGCGCAAACAAATCCTGAGTTGAAGGCGCTGATCAGTCAGTCGTTCAATTATTTTCCGCAACTGGAGGAGCTGAAGAAAAACTCGGAAGCAACTGAGATGCGGGTGGAGCTGGCACGAAGCAATTATTACCCTGTCATATCAGGAGTTGCCTCTTATTCATATTTAACACCGGTGAATCAGGCTAACTTTGGTGGTACGGATCTAAGGTTTCAACCCAACAATAACTACAATTTCAATATCTCTGTTACCCAGCCTATTTGGGATTTCGGGAAGACAAATGCACAGATCGCGAAAGCAAAAACAGATTTGCTCAGCGCGAATACTAATCTTGAAAAAACAAAAGCACAGTTAGCTGCACAAGTTGCCAACGTATTTTATTCAATGGTTTATTTGAAACAGGCAATTGCTGTGGAAGATTCTATTCTGGCATTTCTTCAGGCCAACAAAACCATTATCGAAAACCGGATCAAACGCGGGGATGCCTTGCAAATTGACTTGACCAACATTCAAAGCAACATCGACCTGGAACAAAATCGTAAAGTGGATTTCACCAGTTCACTTCAAAAGCAACAAGCATTGCTCGCTTACGCAACCGGCAACAGCCCTCTAGTTGCAGCCAATGAATTTGACTTCAAGCCATTTCATGAAGGCGCTGAAATAGATTACGCAAAACAAAATAGTTTTGATTTACTTCTGGCCAATCAGCATCTGCTTGGCAGTGAATTGGATTTAAAGTCGGCCAAGACAAGCAAGTATCCACTACTTTCCTTCGGTGGGGGAACCGGCTATCGAAATGGTTATATGCCAACCATCAATCCACTTCAGTTTAACTATGTGCTTGGTGTGAATTTGAGCATCCCCATTTACAACGCAGGGAAAGTAAATCAAAACATTCGGATATCAGAGAAAAATTGGGAGATGAACCAGGTGGCCGTTAAGACTGCCGAGAATAATCTTAAGCGTGACCTGGCGCAAGTACAAGCGGATATTGCAGCCAATGAAGATCGGATCAAAAACTCGGAGGCACAAATCAAGTATGCAAAAGAGGCTTTGAGGCTCACGCAATCGCGCTACAAACAAGGCACGGCTACGCATTTGGATTTGCTCAACTCTTCGTCCAATCTTCAGCGAATTGAGCTCAGCCAGATTCAGTTTGAATATCAACTGTGCCTTGCACGCATTGAACAAGCGAGATTGCTCGGCTGGAAATATTGGGCGGAGTAAAAAGAATGCACTAACTTTCGGACATGCTTTTGCCGTCCGAAATAAAGAAGCTTCAGAATTTTCTTTCCACACAACCGGTAGAACGCGCCTTTGTTTTTGGTTCTGTTGCCAGAAGTGAAGAACAGAATAATAGTGATATTGATTTGTTGGTGGAGTTAGATCATCAGGCGAAAGTTGGATTGATCAGATTCAACGCCATCAAGTTTGAACTCGAAAAAATCCTTCAGAAAAAAGTTGACCTTCTCTCAGAAGGCGGCATCTCACGCTATCTTTTACCAACGATTCAACGCGAAAAGAAATTGATTTATGAAAAACGAACTGAGTGATAAAGTTCGTTTGGAACACATATTGGAAGCTATCCAAGAAATTGAATCTTACGTAAAAGGTCTTTCGCTTCCGGATTTCATAAATGATTCTAAAACGAGATTTGCTACAATCAAGCAACTTGAAATAATAGGCGAGGCAGCCGGTCATTTGAACCCTGTGCTATTGGAGCAATTCAATGAGATCGATTGGCGCGGTGTAAAGGCATTTCGGAATGTGATGATTCACGAATATTTCAGCGTGAACCTTGAAACAGTTTGGAATACAGTCTTAGTAGATCTGCCTCCGCTGAAAATTACCATTCAAATGATGCTCGATAAAATTTCTTGATGGATGAAAATTGCAGCTAACAACCCTTCGCTAAAGTCATGGGTAGAAGTTCCTAAAGGTTCTGACTTCCCTATTCAAAATATTCCATTTGGAATTTTTAAGACAAGGTATCTTTCTCCTGTTGCCGGTGTGGCAATTGGCGATCATGTGCTCGACTTAGTTTATGTGCACGAACATGGTTTCCTCGATGGTCTTGGTTTGCCGCAAGGAATTTTCAATCAGAAATATTTGAATGATTTTCTTGCGCTTGGCAGAATAAAGGGTCGGGAAGTGCGCGAACGAATTTCGGAATTGCTTCGTCATGACAATGATGAGTTGCAGGCAAACAAAGCAGCTCGTGAGATTGCTTTGATTCCAATGAGTGAGGTGCAAATGCAAATGCCTGTGCTCATTCCCAACTACACCGACTTTTACAGCAGTGAAGAACACGCAACCAATGTCGGCTCCATGTTTCGTGATCCGAAAAATGCATTGCTTCCCAACTGGAAACATTTGCCGGTTGGTTATCATGGACGCGCATCCTCGATTGTGATTTCCGGAACTCCCATTCATCGCCCGAAAGGGCAGATAAAGCCACCCGATGCTGAGCTTCCGGTTTTTAGTTCAACGAAGAAACTGGATTTTGAATTGGAAGTTGCCTTTATCATTTGTAACGAGACAAAGCTTGGCACACACATCAATACCAAAGAAGCAGAGGAAAATATTTTCGGATTAGTTCTCTTCAACGACTGGAGTGCGCGCGACATTCAAACCTGGGAGTATGTGCCACTCGGTCCGTTCCTTGCGAAGAATTTCGGATCAACCATATCTCCCTGGATTGTCACACTCGATGCACTCGAAGCATTCCGAACAAAGGGCCCAGAACAGTTTCCGCATGTGTTACCCTATCTCGCATTTGAAGGTGAAAAGAATTTTGACATCATGCTGGAAGTATTGATCCAATCGGAGCGGTCTCAAGCAACTACTGTGTCACGGTCCAATTTCAAATACATGTATTGGAACATGGCGCAGCAGCTTTCGCATCACACCGTAAATGGCTGTAACATCCAGGTTGGAGATTTGTACGCGAGCGGGACGATCAGTGGCCCGTCACCAGGCTCGTATGGTTCGATGCTGGAACTCACCTGGAATGGCCAGCGCCCCTTGCATTTAGTCGATGGAAGTGAGCGAAAATTTATAGAAGACGGAGACACGGTGATCATCAAAGGTCACTGTGAAAAAGATGGGATGAGGATTGGGTTTGGGGAGTGTGTTGGGAAGATTTTGCCAGCAGTTTGAGTCATCCATTTAAGGTCAAAAACCACTTAAAAAATCTAATCAAACTGCCTTAAAAACCCCTCGGAATATATGGGGTTTTTACTACCTTGCGCATCGCAAAAATTAACCCGTTTTAACTCGATTTTACTGTGGCAGAAAACTCCGGAGAACCGCTCGAAAGACAGAGCATAATTCCTATCAATATTGAAGATGAAATGCGCGGTGCCTACATCGATTATTCGATGTCGGTAATCATTTCCCGCGCGCTTCCAGATGTGCGCGATGGTCTCAAACCCGTGCACAGACGCGTGCTCTACGGCATGCTCGAACTGGGCGTAAATCACAATCGCCCTTACAAAAAATCAGCCCGTATTGTCGGTGATGTAATGGGTAAATACCACCCACATGGGGACGCATCTATTTATGACACAATGGTGCGTATGGCGCAGGAATGGAGCATGCGTTATCAGTTGGTGGATGGGCAAGGAAACTTTGGTTCAGTAGATGGAGACCCTCCAGCTGCCATGCGTTATACCGAAGCGCGCCTTCGAAGAATTGCCGAAGAACTTTTGGCTGATATCAACAAGAATACTGTTGATTTCCAGCCGACTTATGACGATCAGAATTCAGAGCCTACGGTGCTTCCGGCCAAGGTTCCAAATCTTCTGATCAATGGATCTTCAGGTATTGCCGTGGGGATGGCAACCAACATGCCACCACATAACCTCAGTGAAGTGGTGGATGGAACAATAGCCTACATCGACAATCGCGATATTACGATTCCTGAATTGATGAAATTCATTCAAGGACCTGACTTCCCAACAGGTGGAATTATTTACGGTTATTCAGGAATACAGGAAGCCTATTTAACTGGTCGCGGAAAAATCACCGTCCGTTCCAAAGCAGAGATTGTAACAAATGCGAATGGCAAAGAACAAATCATTGCGACAGAAATTCCTTATCAGGTAAACAAGGCGCAGATGTTGGAGCGCACAGGTGCTCTCATCGAAGAGAAAAAAATCGAAGGCATTTCTGCTTTGCGCGATGAGTCGGACCGCGATGGTTTCCGCGTGGTATATGATTTGAGAAAGGATGCGATCCCTAATATCGTCTTAAACAACCTTTTTAAATACACACAGCTTCAGTCTTCTTTTGGTGTGAACAATGTGGCGCTTGTAAAAGGTCGGCCACAAACACTCAATCTGAAAGAGTTGATTCTTTACTTCGTTGAGCATCGTCATGAGGTAGTGGTGCGCAGAACGAAGTTTGAATTGGATGAAGCAGAGAAGCGTGCTCATATTTTGGAAGGATATCTGATTGCGCTTGACCATTTGGATGAAGTGATTGCCTTAATACGGAATTCAAAAGATCCTGAAATTGCGAAAACAGGTTTGATGCAAACTTTCAGCCTTAGCGAAATCCAGGCGAAAGCGATTTTGGAAATGCGCCTGCAACGCCTTACTGGTCTGGAAAGGGAGAAAATTCAAAACGAATACAAGGAAGTAAAAGAGCTGATCGAGAAACTTCAGGAGATTCTCGCGAATGAGCCAATGCGCATGGGCATCATCAAGGATGAACTGGTGGAAATGAAAGAGCGATATGGTGATGAACGCAAGACCCAAATCGTTCACAGCGAAGATGATATCACCGTTGAGGATATGATCCCCAACGATGAGATGGTAATCACCATTTCAAACCAGGGATACATTAAGCGCACTTCATTGTCAGAATACAGAACGCAGGGCAGGGGAGGCATCGGTTCAAAAGCTGCTGCCACTAAAGAAGACGATTTTACCGAACATCTGTTTGTGGCAAAAGCCCACAACTATTTGCTCATCTTCACCGAGTTTGGTCAGGTGTATTGGAAGAAAGCCTATGAAATTCCGGAAGGAACTAAAACCTCAAAAGGTCGCGCCATCCAAAATCTGTTGAACATTCAGCCGGGGGATAACGTACGTGCCGTTTTGAATCTGAAGAGCCTTGAAGATCAGGAATACATCAATAATACTTTTGTGATCCTGTGTACGGAACAAGGTACGATCAAGAAGACGTCACTCGAAGCTTATTCGCGTCCGCGCGCAAATGGAATTACAGCGATTACCATTCATGAAGGTGATCGGTTATTGGATGCCGCTTTAACAAATGGTAAGAACCACATCATTATCGCGAAGCGGGAAGGTAAGGCAGTTCATTTCAATGAAGAGGATGTTCGCCCGATGGGAAGAACTGCCGCAGGCGTAAAAGGTGCCACCCTGGAAGGTGATGACGATAGGGTGATCGGAATGGTTTGTATTTCTCGGGAGGATGCCAACCTGCTTGTCGTTTCTGAAAAAGGATATGGCAAACGCAGCGATATTTCTGATTACAGGATCACCCATCGTGGAGGAAAAGGTGTGAAGACGATTAATGTCACAGAAAAAACTGGCAAGCTTGTTGCCATCAAGGAAGTGGTTGACAACGATGATTTGATGATTATCAATAAATCGGGGATTAGCATTCGCATCAGTGTAGAGGAATTACGCGTGATGGGCCGAGCGACACAAGGAGTTCGTTTGATTAAACTCAACGATGATGACGAAATTTCATCCGTGGAGAAAATTCAAAAGATAGAAGGCGAAACGAATGGCAATGGAGAAACAAGTGAAACACCTGTTAATAATGAACCATAAATTTTAATTTTGTACCAGTAACTCTAAACCAATGAAAAAAATAGCAATTGCACTTTTTCTTGTTCCTGCGATAATGTTCGCACAGGAAAAAGAAATTAAACCGAATGTTAACAAGGCAGAGAGCGCCCGCAAGAAAGGCAAATTCGATGAAGCAAAAGCCATCATCGATGCTACAGTTGCCAATCAGGAATATATGGTAAAGGATGGCAAGCCCACCAAGAATGCGGCAAAAGCATGGTATGTGCGCGGGCTTATCTACGCGGGTATTGATACCACCAAGAACCAAAAGTTTAAATCGCTGGAGGCCGAACCTTTTAAAGTAGCCGAAGAATCTTTCAATAAAGCGAAGGAGATTGACGGCAAGACCGAGTCGTTCATAAAGGATGATATGAGTGTGGAAATTAAAAACACTACAGTTTCAGCAAATATTGCTCAGGTGTACCTCACAAGGGCTTTGGACTTTTATCAGAAAGATAAAAACTATCCCGAAGCATTCAAGAACATAGAACGTGTAGTGTATTTCTTGCCAAATGATACCACTATGCTTTTGAATGCCGGAGTTTATTTTGGACCCTCCGCAGGAGAGTTCGATAAGGCATTGACTTATATCAAAAGATATCATGATGCGGGAGGACATAATTCAGATTCTTACATACAGCAATATTCAATTTACTACAAGAAAAAGGAGTATGAGACAGCGCTTAAGATCGCAAAGGATCTGACAGCAAAGTATCCTGATAACATGGACTATTTGAACATGGAGTATAACCTCTATACGCAATTAAACCGCTTACCGGAAGCAAAAGTGTTGATGGAGAAAAAGGCAAGTAAGGATCCGAACGACAGGGAAGCCAGATATTTTTTAGGGCTTATTGCCAATGAGATGAAGAACCCGGAGGAGGCAAAAAAATGGATGACAGAAGCTACCAAGATTGATCCAAAATATTACGAGGCTTACCTTGTGCTTGCTAAATTGTCTTATGCAGATGCCCGCAAAGTGCGTGATCAAAGAAACGATATCCAGGGTACGAAGGATGCAGACATAAAAAAACGTCAGGAGTTATTCCAACTTATTCACACAAAATTGAACGAGAGCGTTCCCTATTGGGAGAAATGCGCAGAGATACAGCCAGAAGGCGAGGAAGCTCTTTATGGTTTGCTCTCCGTATATGGTGACTTAGCTCAGTATGATGAAGCCTACGAAAAGAAATCAGAGCAGCTCAAGAAGAAGATGAAGGCACTGAAAATGGAAGTAGATTGATTTTTAACAGAACGTGGAAATCAGAAGCCATCTCTGAAAAGAGATGGCTTTTTTCATCTTCTTCTCTTTTGGTAATTTTTCTTCTCTGAAAAAATATAAGCGCCTCTGATTCCAATAAAATTATAGGATTCGTTGTTTGCACCGAGTATGGATTGAAACCGGATTCCCACATCTGCTTTATTGAAATGATAGCCGATGCCTGGCGCGAATCCAAAATCTTGCTGAGATTCGGAGGCTACAGAAATAAAGTGAATACCCATCTGTCCGGATATATAAAGTCCTGAGAACAGCTCGTCAAAATAGAATTTCACCCCTGCCTGAATGGGGATGACGGTCCATGAAGGATAAGAAGTTGCTCCAACTGTTTTGCCAGCGAATGAGATCACGCCTGCATCAAGCATGGCGGAAGTATGAGTGCCCCACGGGCCTTCATAGCGAGCGGTTGCCCCGATGCCAAGCCCGGTGTTATCACTTTTGTTAATTGGTATCCCCACATCAACAGCTCCGGAGAGGTTCTGCGCTGTTGAGTGCTTCGTATGGACTGCAAAGAAAATGGTGGTGATGAGGATAATGTTTACTGTGTTTCGCTTATTCATAATGAAGCCTTCTAGGCTTCAAATTTATTAACTTCATTAAATTATACTCATGAAACTGTATGAATTAGGAAATAAACTCAACTAGTTTGAATGAAAATTGAATCAACAGTATTGATTAGTCTTTTACACATCTAACAGAAAAACCATCGTCTTTCTTGTAGTTATTTTTATAGATGAGATTGAGTTGGCTTCCAATCAAACGACCTGTCGCATAGCTGCTACTGGACTCAGTGCTTGTCCACCAATACGCTTCTTTGTTAAGCGATTCAAACTTTCCGGTACCATAGCGCATTCCACCCGGCAATGCTGTGAACTGATGATCATCGGTCCCCTTTCCTGTTTCACCCCAGTGAGTTGTGGATTTCAATTGATCTGCCTGGCTCTTTTTATTTAGCGCTCCAATCAGCGAAGACCACTCGACCTCGGAAGGAACATGCCACCCGGAAGGGCAAAGTCCTCGCGTGTCCACTACAGCATACCAATTATATAGTTTGCCAAAGGTATTTCCATTGCCAATACTGTTTTCATAATAACACCAGGCTGGTTTTTTTTCCTCGCCTGCCTTTTTCCATTCTTCGATGGTTCTCACTTCTGAAATGGGATCACCGTTGGCAAACTTTGAAACATTCAGGTTTTTGTTAATCCATTCGTGACCGCCAATTGCTATAGTTTTGATATCTGTTCCAAAATTAATGGTTCCTGGGGTGCTAGATTCACCCTTTGAACTCGCTGTATTTGAATCTTTCTTTTCTTCTGGCTGAGAAGCTACTGATTTGGTCGTAACTACGGGAGGGGTAAAATAGAAATCACCACCGACTGTATTGTCCTCAACAGAGGGTAATTGCTTTTGACTTGATTCATTGTAAACATCTCGCTTCACTCGTTTAAATACTTCCGAAATATTTAGACCAGGTTCATTGATCACGTTCAATAGCTTAGATGTGAAAAGGCCATTTTTTCCAGTGCCATCCGAAGCTACCTTGCCGGCTTCGGTGGCAAAAACAACAATAGATCCCCTTGGAGCTTCCACTTTTGTCCAACCTTGTTCCGAATCGCGTGAAAAACTTGGCAAGGATCTGCAAGCATCGAGCAATAAGATATTAAGCGAATTACTGGCTGCCTTAAGGGCAGACATCACTGCATTCATCTTCACGCACTGATCATCCAAATCATCGGGTATCTGCAAACTGGCATTAGTTGGTATCAGGTAGTTGTTCCCGTCCAGTTGCATCCCATGACCAGCGTAATATATGATTCCCACTGCATCCACTTGGTCTTTCATTATGTTATAGTACCTCGTGATTGCATCCTTGATTTCTTTTTTAGTCTTAGGATTATACAATGCATCCACTTGAAAGCCTTTTGCCTGTAAAGCTGCCGACATTGCTTTGGCATCATTTACAGAATTACGCAAAGGAGGTAGCACCGTATAATTCTGAGCTCCGATTACCAGTGCAACCCGTTTCCCACCTGTTTGGTGCTGCGAATTATTTTGTGGCAAGGCTGAGCCATGCATAATAGTAAAAACGAAACAGAGCCAACTGATTTTCGTAAAGAGTGTTTTCATGTCTAATTTTTTTTCCTTGTATGAAAGAACGAGCATGAAGTTACTAAAAATCATTCTAATAAGGAATGCGAAGAACTATGAATGCCTAAGGGGGTGTGGAAACATAGTTCAAAAAAAAAGGCCTGCATTGCAAGCCTTTCTTAGATTATTGATTAAAATTATTTGCCGCCAAAAACGTAGGCAACTCTCAGACCAACATAGTTAGCATTGGAAATAATTTGGTAAGATGCTCCGATGTCGATACTGGCCAAATGGTAGCCAACTCCTGGAGCAATTGTGAAATCAGTTTCTGAGTTAGTCCCAGTCCCTAAACCAACACTTGTGAGATCGTATGAAATTGAGGCAATTGTTAAACCAAGCTGACCACTAACATAAAATCCATTAAAACTCTCAGTCATATAATACTTTACGCCACCCAAAATAGGAATCAGATTGGTTGATGCTGATGCACCTGATGTAGATCCCTTTACAGAAAAAGTTAAATAGCCTGCAGTTCCAGTCCAATTCAATTTGTCATTGATCGGTGCTTCATATGCTACTGTACCGCCAAACCCAGTGTTAACGCCATCGCCAAAGGATCCCATTGGCAAACCCAAGTTTGCTCCAATGGAAAATCTGCCTTGAGCAAATGAGCTTGAAGCAGTAGCAACCATAATTAGGCAAGTCGCTGCCAGAATTAGAGACAATTTGTTAGTAGTTTTCATAATGATAAAATTGAGTTTAGTTTATTATGATGTTAAAATTAGTGAAAAATAGTTAATACGAATAAAAAGTCGTTCTGGTTATGGGAATGATTCCCCTTCAATAGTTTCCTGATAAGATCAATTTCCGAAAGCCCTGATACCGCAAACAATCTGCCAACC
>CAZECP010000039.1:19965-42727 GCA_964510765.1 uncultured Ohtaekwangia sp.
TTCTTGTGTAGTGTGGCCAGTTCCAGGGGAATAAGGTTCGTTCAATGTGCGGCATGATGGCGAGATGTCTTCCATCTTTTGAACAAAGAGCTGCTGCTGCATGATCTGAATCATTTGGATTGCCTGGATACTCTGTGTAAGAATAAGTCGCAGCAAAATTGAATTTCTCTGGTTGAGGCAATACAAATTTCCCCTCACCATGCGCCAGCCACACACCAAGCCGTGCGCCTTCATAGGAACTCAACATCACGGAGTTATTTTTAGGAATGCTGATGGAGATAAAGGTTGACTCAAATTTTCCTGAACCATTGTGATGCATCTTCGGGTGTTCTGCCATGGGCATCTCGCGATAGACTAGCCCAAGTTCCATCATCAATTGGCAGCCATTGCACACACCCAAACTCAAGGTGTCTTTTCGGTTATAGAAATTATCGAGTGCTGCCTTTGCTTTTGGATTATATAAAAATGCACCCGCCCAACCCTTTGCTGAACCCAGCACATCCGAATTACTGAAGCCTCCTACAAAGACGATCATGTTTACTTCGCTCAAATCTTCGCGGCCACTTACCAAATCAGTCATGTGAACATCTTTCACATCAAAGCCCGCCAGATATAATGCATACGCCATCTCCCGATCTCCGTTCACACCTTTCTCGCGAATGATTGCTGCTTTTATTCCTGAGCGTTCTCTTCTCTTTGGATTGATACCATAAGTAGAAAACTTTCCGTCAAATTTCTTTTGAAAAGAATAAAGGAGTGGCTGTTGGAAAATATTTTTTCTTCGTTTTTCTGCATGGCCTTTTGGTCGCTGCACTTTGTCGAAGAGATAGGAGGTGTGGAACCATTGGGCTCTTAAGTTATCAATTTTGAATTTTAAGTTCTCAATGATTAGTTCTCTCTGATTGATCACACTGGCAATCTCAACAAATGAGATTCCGTTTGCCTTTAGCAATTTATTTGTAGAGTCATCTTTCACCTGAATCAAGACTCCCGGATTTTCTGCGAAAAGAATTTTGATCAAATCATCGCCAAGATTTTGGATATTCAAATTCAATCCCACATTCGAAGTGGGGAAGCACATCTCAAGTAAAGCAGTGACTAATCCGCCCGAAGAAACATCATGACCTGCAAGAATTAGATCTTGTTTGACCAGTCGCTGAACTGTTTCAAATGCTTTAGTGAAATAATTTGAATCTTTTATTTGCGGAGCTTGTGTTCCAAGATGATTTACAACCTGGGCAAAACTGCTTCCGCCAAGTTTCAATTCATCTTTTGAGAAATCGATATAGATAATTTTTGATCCGGGAATATTTTTCAGATCAGGAGAAACTGTTTTTCTTATGTCATCCACTTCAGCGACAGCCGAAATAATTACAGTCCCTGGCGACAGTACAACTTCTCCGTTTGGATATTTCTGCGCCATCGATAAAGAATCTTTTCCTGTTGGAATGTTGATGCCAAGTTCCAATGCGAGATTGCTAACGGCTTCCACTGCTTCGTACAAGCGTGCATTCTCGCCCTCATTTTTTGCAGGCCACATCCAGTTAGCACTTAGCGAAACTCCTTTCAGTCCATGTGTGAGCGGAGCCCAAACCAAATTGGTCAATGATTCTGCAATGGCAAGCTGGCTTCCGGCCAAAGGACTTACCAATGCTGCGCCAGGCGCATGACCTATGGCTGTCGCAATTCCTTTATTGCTTAAAAAATCAATCGCCATCACACTTACATTGTTTAATGGCAAAGGAATTTCTCCGCAGGCTTGTTGTGTGGCAACTTTTCCGGAAACAGATCGATCGACTTTATTTGTCAACCAATCTTTGCATGCAACCGATTCAAGTTGTAAAACTTGTTCGATATATTCCAGCAATCGACCGCCATCATATTTTACTTCATCAAAAGAAAAGTTGGTTGTCGCATCTTTCAAAATTGTTTTTGGTGATGAGCCGAAGAAATGCTCCAACTTCAAATCCACTGGCTTCAACCCATCTTTTGAATCTGTGAATGTCAATTGTTTGTCGCCAGTTGCTGTGCCAACAACATACATGGGTGCACGCTCTCGATCGGAAACTTTTTTCAAATGTTCCACTTCAGCTGCATGAATGGCGAGCCCCATGCGCTCTTGCGATTCATTGCTGATAATTTCTTTGTCAGAAAGTGTAGGATCTCCGACAGGAAATTTATTGATATCAAAAGCTCCGCCTGTATCTTCAACCAGCTCCGACAAACAATTCAAATGTCCACCCGCACCGTGATCGTGAATAGAGACAATCGGATTTTCTTTTGCCTCCACCAACGCGCGGATCGCATTCATCACGCGCTTCTGCATCTCCGGGTTAGAACGTTGGATGGCATTTAACTCAATGGCGTTTCCAAATTCTCCGGTCGCTACGGAAGACACTGCTCCTCCACCCATTCCAATGCGATAGTTGTCTCCGCCCATCATCACGATCTTATCACCGGGTTGAAGTTTTTCTTTTTTGCTGTCTTTCTTCTTGCCAAAGCCAATGCCACCGGCAAGCATGATTACTTTGTCGAATCCGAATTTGTTATTCTTCTCAAAATGTTCAAATGTCAGCAAGCTTCCGCAGATCAGAGGTTGGCCAAACTTGTTTCCAAAATCACTCGCGCCATCAGAAGCTTTGATCAAAATCTCCAACGGAGTTTGATACAACCATTTCCTTTCTGGAAATTTTTTCTCCCACGCCCGACCATTTTCAAATCGCGGATAAGAAGTAATATAAACAGCCGTTCCCGCCAAGGGCAATGAGCCCTTTCCCCCGGCAAGGCGATCGCGGATTTCTCCACCCGATCCAGTCGCTGCTCCGTTGAATGGCTCAACAGTTGTTGGAAAATTGTGCGTCTCTGCTTTCAATGAGATTACGCTTTCAAAATCTTCTACTTTAAAGTAGTCTGGAATGTCTTGTCGGCCGGGTGCGAATTGCTCAACAACGGGACCTTCAATGAAAGCTACATTGTCTTTGTAAGCCGAGACTAAAAAATTCGGATTTGCCTGCGAAGTTTTTTTGATGAGTTGAAAAAGCGTGGATGGTTTTTCCTTGCCATCAATGATAAATGTGCCGTTGAAAATTTTGTGACGACAATGCTCGCTGTTTACCTGCGAGAAACCAAACACTTCACTATCGGTCAGTTTACGACCAAGTTGTTTGCTTACATCGTTTAGATAATCAACCTCTTCATCGCTCAGCGCAAGCCCTTCCTCTTTGTTGTACTTTGCAATATCATCAATTTCTAAAATCGGTTCTGGCGTGTGGTGGATTGTGAAAATTTCCTGATCCAGTGGTGAATAAATGTGCTGGAGCATTTTGTCATGAGGGGCGGATGAATCCTTCACCTCAAAAAATTCTTCGATGCGTTGAATCCCGGTGATGCCCATCGTTTGGGTGATCTCCACAGCATTAGTGCTCCACGGGGTGATCATTTCCTTTCGCGGGCCGACAAACGTGCCTTTCATCTCCTTTTCAGGAATAGGTTTTGCCCCGCCAAAGAGCCAAATCAGTTTTTCATAATCCAGAATCGCCAGTGAACCTGCAACGCCCACAGCATAGAGGGTTGGGCCATCAGCCCGGAAGAAAATAACCATTTCTTAATCGCGTAAGCACAAAATTAAGGAGAAAGTCTATATTTAAGAGCATTAAACCCCATTTAGGAAAAACTAATTTTCATGAAGAAATCAATTTTGCTCTCGCTTTTAATGTTTTCCATCAGTCCGATTTTTAGCCAATCAAGTTACAATGACGATGCCAGATCAACACTCGGGATTGGGCTTGGTTTGGATTATGGTGGGATTGGATTTAAGTTCACTCAACTGGTTGATCCTCATTTTGGATTGACTTTGGGAGGAGGATATGCATTTGCCGGATTTGGCTATAATGTTGGTGGCATTGTAAAAATCAGACCGGAAGCCCGGGTAGTTCCAACTATCAGTTTCATGTATGGTTACAACGCAGCGGTAGCTGTTTCGAATGCTTCGCAGTTTAATAAATTCTTTTATGGCCCCTCACTTGGTTTTGGCATTCTTAGCAAAAGGAGAAACAACCCGCAGAATTACTGGCAGTTCGAGCTAATTTTGCCAATCCGCTCAGGCGATGTGGATGCGTATTTGAACACGCTAAGAAACAGCGGTGTAAGTATCGGGTCTTTGTCGCCAGTAGGATTTACGATTGGATACAACTTTGGTCTTTAAGGCTAAATTCAAACCGTTGCGGAAATTTATCTAAAAAATACTTCAATTTTTTTCTGACCTCAGAAACTTTCTGATTGACTATTTAGTTTAACAAAAATGTTAAACAGATAAGTTAATGTCAGACCAACCGGATACCGAAGCCCTGATCAAGCAAACAGCAAAGAACCTGTTGTTTCAAAAGGGATATCTAAACGCCACCACGCAGGAGATAGCTGATGAAGCTGGAATCAACCGTGCACTCATTCATTATTACTTTCGTTCACGGGAGCAATTGGTGGACACACTCATTCGTGAAGCGCTGGACGAACGCAAGGAGCGATATAACCGGATCATGACGAGCGACAGTTCACTGCGAAAAAAGATCCAACATTTTTTGGATGAGTTTATGGAGCGAGCAATTCAATTTCCCTATCTCGAAAATTTCATAATCAGTGAAATGGCCCGCCAGCCGGAAAAACTGAAATATTATGGATTGAAGAGTCCTAAAACAAAAGAGATTCTTCAAAAGCAACTGGATGAGGAGATCAGGAAAGGACATGTGGCGTCAATTTCGCTTGAGCATTTTATGATTAACCTCAGTGCCTTGTGCAACTATCCATTTCTTGCATGCCCCATTTTGCAGTCGGTGTATGGCATGAGCGATGCTGCCTACAAAAAATTCCTTCACGAGAGAAAAGAAGTAATTCTGAATACTCTTTTCAAGCCAGAGTAAAAAGTCAAAAAAACCAATCATCTAATAACCAGTAAACAACTATGCCCAGGTTTTCAATTATTAAAACCCTACTACTCCTTTCACCCATGTTTTCGTTTGCTCAAGCGAAGACGGACAGTCTTTTAAAAGCAGCAACGCTTGAGAATGTTGTGGATTATGCAATCAAGAATAATCCATTAATACATCAATCAGAAATTGACGAATATACCACCAGCCTTCAGGTAAAAAGCAAATTGGCTGACTGGTATCCTCAGATCAATGTTGGTTACAACTACCAGCGAAATGTGCAGTTGCAAACTTTGGTAACAGGTCTTGGAACCTTCAGAAGTGGAACGAACAATGCTTCTTCACCTCAAATCTATGCTACGCAAAATATATTTAATCGTGATGTATTGCTCGCCAGTCGCACAGCACAAAATGTGAGGGCAAACGCAAAAGAAACCACTACCAGCAGGAAGATTGATCTGACCGTGAATGTTACGAAAGCTTACTACGATGTGCTATCAACCATGCAGCAGATAAAAGTGGGTCAGGGTGATTTGACAAGGCTCACCCAGAGCGCGCGTGTTGCGCAAGATCAATATAATGCGGGTATTGTCGATAAGACTGATTACAAGCGAGCCAACATTGCGCTGTTGAATACACAGGCTACCTTGAAAAGCAATCAGCAAATGCTCAGGTATAAATTGGAATACTTGAAATCGCTGATGAACTATCCCGTAAACAATGACTTGAATTTGGTATATGATACACTTCAAATGGAAAACGAAATTCAAATCGATACAACGCAACAAGCGGAATATACCGATCGAATTGAATACAAACTTTTTCAAACGCAACACAAGCTGCAGGAAGCAAATGTAAAGTACAATCAATGGGCTTATCTCCCTACGATTTCTGCGTTCGGTTATTACATAAATTATTTTTATGCGAATGATATAAACGATTTGTACAAACAGAATTATCCCAACTCTTATTTCGGAGTATCTTTCAATCTTCCACTCTTTCAAGGTGGGAAGCGTACGGCTAACATAAAGCAGCAGAAGTGGGTACTCAAAAGATTGGATTGGGATATCGAAAATTTCAAAAACACCTTCAATTCACAGCAAGCACAAGCATTGGCAGCATATAAGTCAAACCTTGTAGTTTATCAAACGCTGAAGCAAAACATGGAACTAGCTAAAGAAGTGTATGATGTCATTCAACTGCAATACAGGAATGGTGTTAAAAACTATCTCGAACTAATCACTGCCGAAACTGATTTGAGAACTGCAAGAATAAATTATTTCAATTCACTTTATGCCGTGCTTGCCAGCAAGGTCGATCTGAAAAAAGCACTCGGTCAAATCAACTATTAATCAACTCCAAACTATTTATAAAATGAACAGAATCGTAAACGCACTAATCATAGGATTGCTTTCCTTAATTACTCTTGCTGCATGCACTAATCAAAAACCGGGCATGCAAGGACCTCCGGTGGCATCCGTAACTACACAAAAAGTAATGGCTGCCGCCACAGCTTACTATGATGAATATCCGGCAACCATTAATGCACTCAATCAGGTAGAACTGCGCCCTCAAGTAAATGGATACATAACAGATATTCAATTCAAAGAAGGTGATCACGTGAGAAAAGGCCAGACTTTGTATTCAATTGATCAACAGCAGTATGAAGCTTCTTATCAACAAGCGCTCGCCAATTTAGCGGTGCAAGAAGCAAACCTTGTGAAAGCACAAAAGGATGTTGATCGTTATCGCGAATTGAATAAGCATGATGCCATCGCGAAACAACAAGTTGACAATGCAGAAGCAAACTATGAAGCAGCAAAGAAACAAGTAGATGCAGCAAAAGCAGCTGTGCGCAGCGTTCAGACGAATGTGCGTTATACAAAAATTGTAGCACCTTTTGATGGAACAATTGGTATTTCACAAGTTCGTTTGGGTGCAGCTGTTTCAGCTGGTCAAACAATTCTTAATACCATTTCTTCGGATAATCCAATTGCTGCCGATTTTGTAATTGATCAAAAAGAAATCAATCGCTACCAAAAACTTGTAGCAAGAGGCTCATTGAAAAATGACTCAACATTTACGTTGGCAGTAAATGGAAAAGTTTATCCACAGCGTGGCACTATTAGTTTTATGGATCGTGCGGTGAATTCGCAAACCGGAACATTGACAGTGCGCATTACTTTTCCAAATCCTGATTTCTCTCTTCGCCCCGGCATGACAGCAACTTTGCGCGTGCTCAATCAAAGTGAAACTCCCGCTGTTGTGATTCCTTTCAAATCGGTGGTGGAGCAACTCGGGGAGTTCTTTGTGTATGTGGTAAAAACCGACAGCAACAAAGTAACTCAGCAAAGAGTAGAGCTTGGCAAGCAACTGAATAAAAATGTGATTGTAAAAAATGGTTTGCAAGAGGGCACAACCATAGTTGTAGAAGGAGTGCAGAACCTGAGAGAAGGCTCCATGATCAATGATGGCAGCAATCCCGTAGCAAGCGCTGAAACAAAAAAAGAAGTAAAAAAATAATTCTCTTTACATGATTGCAGATGTATTTATAAAAAGACCGGTAACGGCAATCGTTACCTCGGTGGTGATAGTGTTGGTTGGCTTGATAGCCATGTCCACACTGCCCATCGCGCAATATCCAGATATTACTCCTCCAACTGTAAGCGTGACCGGTGTCTTCACGGGTGCCGATGCGCAAACAGTAGAGCAAACAACATCCACCGCTATTGAAACACAAATCAATGGATCGCCCGGCATGTCATACATGTCGAGCAATAGTACCAGTAGCGGGCAAAGCGGTATCACTGTTACGTTTGATGTTGGCACGGATGTGAACATTGCTACACTTGATGTACAAAACCGTGTGAGCATTGCAGAGCCTGCGTTGCCAGATGCGGTGAAGAGAATTGGTCTCATCACTCGCAAACGAAATCCAGCTATCATGGTAGCACTCGCCATTTACTCGCCAAACCAGACTCACGATGCGCAGTTTATTGGTAACTACACCAACATCTATTTGAAAGATGCTTTGCAGCGTGTGAAAGGTGTGGGTGATATTGTAACGCGAGGTGCTGATTTTGGAATGCGTATTTGGTTAAATCCGCAAAAGCTTGCAAGCCTTGGTTTATCATCGCAAGATGTGTTGGCCGCTTTGTCAGAACAAAATATACAATTGGCAGCCGGAACAATTGGTGGAACTCCACAACCAAATATTCAGAGTTTTGAATACAGCGTGCTTACCAACAGCCGCATCAACACAAAAGAACAATTTGAAAACATTATTGTACGCACTCAACCTGCGAATGGAAGTTTGGTTTACCTGAAAGATGTGGCGCGCGTTGAGTTGGGAGTTTTTGATTACGGTGCAACTACTGCATTTGTAAATGGAAAACCTGCAGCCTTCTTGTTGATCTACCAGGCGCCAGGCGCAAATGCGCTTGACACGTATGATGGTGTGATTGCTGCTATGACAGAATTGAAAAAATCTTTTCCAAAAGATTTGGACTATGCGATTCCATTGGAGACAGCCACTGTGGTGAAAGCTTCCATCAGTGAAGTAAGTACTACATTGATTGAAGCGTTGATTCTTGTGATCATCGTTGTATTCTTGTTCTTGCAGAATTGGCGCGCCACTTTAATTCCTGTTTTGGCAATTCCTGTTTCGTTGATTGGTACATTCATCTTTTTTATTCTATTTGGATTCACGATTAACACACTTACGCTCTTTGCTTTTGTATTGGCGATTGGTATTGTGGTGGATGATGCCATTGTGGTGGTGGAAGCTGTGCAACACAATATTGATCATGAAAAACTTTCTCCTCGCGAAGCAACAGCAAAAGCGATGAGAGAAATTTCGGGGCCGGTTATCGCGATTGCGTTGATCCTTGCTGCCGTTTTTGTTCCCGTTGGATTTGTTCCCGGAATTGTAGGAAGATTGTATCAACAGTTTGCGATCACTATCGCTGTGTCTGTTGTGATTTCTGCTTTCGTAGCATTGTCACTTACTCCTGCACTGTGTACGTTGATGCTAAAATCATCTGACGAGCAAAGCAAAACTTTCCTCGATCGTTTCTTTGTTTCGTTCAACAAATGGTTTGGTAAATTGACCAACTCTTATACAAATGGAGTTGCCAAGTGGATCAAAGCTTCACGTTTAGTAATTGTGATGCTGATGTGTTTGTTTGTCGGATTGTATTTCTTGTTCGCATCAAAGCCAACAGGATTTATACCTACTGAAGATGAAGGGCGTTTTTATATAACCTACGAAATGCCGGAAGCAACATCTACTACCCGCAGTGTGCAGTTGATGAAAACAATTATGGGAAAACTGCAAGGAATGCCTCAGCTAAAAGTGGTGGGAGGTATAGCGGGATTGAACATCATCAGTTTTTCAAACAAGTCAAACGTAGGAACAATGTTCATCAACCTGAAACCGTGGGCGGATCGTAAAGGTGCGATGAATCATGTGAAGAGCGTGATTGCCGAAGTGCAAAAAAGAACTTCGGACATTAAGGAAGCGCGTGTGCTTGCCATCTCTCCGCCAGCTATTCCCGGTCTCGGGCAGACTGCAGGTTTTACTTTTGAATTGCAGCAGACTACAAGCACAGACAATCCGCAACAGTTTGAACGGGTGGCAAGAAATTTCATTGCCGAGTTGAATAAGCGCCCTGAGATTGGAATGGCGTTCACGTTCTTCACAGCGCGAACACCAAGCTACCAGGCAACGGTTGATCGCGAAAAAGCAAAAAAGTTAGGCGTGTCATTAACCGATGCGTATTCAACTCTCGGAACACTCCTTGGAAGCAGTTACGTAAACGACTTCAATATTTACGGGCGTAACTTCCGTGTAATGGCGCAAGCTGATACTTCCTTCCGAACTTCAACTGACGATTTTTCTAAATACTTTGTGAAGAACAGTCAAGGTGGGATGGTGCCGATGTCGGCAATCACGACAACTAAATTGATTGAAGCTCCATCTTTGATTTCACACTTCAACATTTACAGATCGATAGAAATAAACGGAACTCCGAAACCCGGATTCAGCAGTGGCCAGGCGATTCAGGCATTGCAAGAAGTTGCCAAAACTTTGCCAGCCGGTTATGGTTATGAGTTTGCAGGGTTGAGTCGTGAGGAAGTCAAAGCCGGAAACACAATTATATTGATCTTCGCGATCTCCGTCATATTTGTGTTCTTATTCCTTGCAGCACTTTATGAAAGTTGGTCAGTGCCATTCTCCGTTTTGTTCGCGGTGCCAATCGGTGCGTTTGGTTCTATTCTTACGCTCACCTTTTTGCCGAGCTTAAGCAACAACGTGTATGCACAAATCGGATTGATCACTTTGATTGGTTTGGCTGCTAAGAATGCGATCCTGATTGTGGAGTTTGCAAAAGAGCGTGTAGATGCAGGAATGGAAATCATCAAAGCGACATTGGAAGCCGTTCAACTTCGCCTTCGTCCGATCGTGATGACTTCGCTCGCATTTATATTAGGTGTGTTGCCTTTGGCATTCGCGAGTGGAGCAGGTGCGGAAGCGAGGAAAACTATCGGCTGGACTGTGTTTGGAGGAATGCTAGCCGCCACTACACTGGCCATTTTTGTAGTGCCGGTGTTATATGTAGTGATAACCAGGTTCGCTTATCGCAAGAAATTGAATCAACCATCCTGAAGTTAATTCTTCAGAATAATTACATTTCGTTAAAATAAATCAATCCATCGCCCGTCTCTACCTTCAAATGAGGCGAGCGATGGATTTAGCTATGCAACAAATTCAAGAAAACACTTTCCTGAAAGAGAAAGACAAGCTATTGGGGTTCATCCGCAACCGTGTGTCTTCTCTTGAAGAAGCGGAGGATATTCTACAAGATGTGTTCTTTCAGTTTGTGTCGGGCTTTGATGCGATCGAATCACTCGACAGGACGACTTCCTGGCTTTATAGCGTGGCGCGCAATAAAATCATTGATCGCTATCGCAGAGATGCAAGTCGTCCAAAGCAAACCGATTTTGAATTGGTTTCGGGAAGGGAAGACGATGCTCCGCTTACGTTGCAAGAGATACTTCCTGACCTGGATAACAGTCCGGAGTCAACACTTTTGCGTGAGGCGATTTGGGACGAGATTACCGATGCACTCGCTGAATTGCCTGCCGATCAGCGCGAAATCTTTATTCAAAATGAGATTGAAGAAAAAGGATTTCGTGAAATAGCAGAAGAAACGGGTGTTTCGATTAACACCTTGCTTTCGCGAAAGCGCTACGCAATCATGGCGCTCAGAAAAAGATTGCAAAAATTTTATGATGATGTAGTTGGTAAATAATCCAAGAAGTTAAAGACAAAAGATATGAAAAAGGGTGTGAAGATATTGTTGATTGCTGTGTTGGGAATTTCAGGGCTTGCCTTGATGATCTATTTGACAACACTTTTGTGGAATGCGTTGATACCAGAATTATTTCATGGGCCGGTGCTTACATTCTGGCAAACGTTGGGATTGTTTGTTCTTGCTAAAATATTCTTTGGAGTTTTCTTTAAAGGACGAAACGGTGGCGGTCACTGGAAGCCGTATTGGAAACAAAAGTGGAATTCGATGAGCCCGGAAGACCGTGAAAAATTCAAACAGAAGATGAAGGACAAGTGGTGCTACCGCCCGGAAAGCACCTCAGAAGGAAATTCAGGCACCACAACCGTTTGAGTTGCCGGTTCAGAAAAATTAACTGAAAATTTTTAGAGAAAAACGAACCCTTTGAACAAAAAGGCGTTCAAGGAAACTACGGAAACTTTGGAGTTAATAAAAGTTTCCATAGTTTTGCGACCCTTATGGAAGACAAAGAGATCAAAGAAAAGATTTTGAAAGAGTCTGCAACCCTCTTCACCAAATACGGAATCCGCAGCATTTCGATGGATGACATTGCGCGGCATTTGTCGGTTTCAAAGAAAACGTTATACCAGCATTTTGCTGATAAGGACGAACTGGTGACGATGGTTATGAAGGCGCACCTGGCGGTGAATAAAAAAATGTATGAAGACATTACGAAGCAATCGGAAAACTCGATTCACGAGCTGCATGAAGTAGGCCGGCATGTTCGCAGGCACATGGAAGAACAGAACCCGACTTTGCTTTTCGACATTCAAAAGTTCCACCCGAAGGCATGGAATGTTTGGATGGAATACAAGAATGACTATTTGCGCACTTCCGTGATGCGCAACATCAAGCAGGGAATTAAAGACGGATTGATTCGACCGGAAGTGAATGCGGAAATACTGGCACTATTGCGCTTGGCCACGATCCAGGTTTGTTGTGACGACCAGTTATTTCCGCAGGAGAAATTTAACATGGTAGAAGTACAGAGCCAGGTTTTTGAGCATTTCGTATTCGGCCTCTGCACGGAAAAAGGCAAAAAATTATATCAGAAATACAAAGAGAATCACAAGCAAGTAAACCACCACAAAAATGAGACGATTTTATAAAATATTACCCGTAGTTGCTTTAGTGTTTGTTGGCAGCGTGACGAAGGCACAGCAGTCTTTTACGTTACAGCAATGTATTGACTATGCACTAACAAATTCTGTGAACATGCAGAATATGGTTTTGGACGAGGAGATTGCCACTTCAAAAGTTAGAGAGACCGTTGGGATAGGTTTGCCGCAAGTTAATGGGAATGTGAGTGCAACTTCTAACCCCACGTTACCAAGATTCTTTTCGAAGTATGCGGTAGCGCAAAATTTTAATCAGGGATTAAATATTCCTGGTTTAGGTCCAAATGATGTGGTAGCTGGTCAGAATTTTTTCCAATTGCCCAATAGTTTGAACGCGGCCGTTTCGGTGAACCAGTTGATTTTCAATGGATCCTATCTTGTTGGCTTGAAGGCGTCATCGGCATACAAGAACCTTGCGATTAAGTCAACTACGCAAACCAAAGAACAAGTGATTGAGCAAGTGACTAAGGCCTATTATGCCGCGTTGATCAATCATGAGCGAATTCATCTTTTCGAAAATAACATTGCTCGTGTTGATTCTCTGCTCAAAAACACCAAGGCATTGAATACAAATGGATTTGCTGAAAGTATTGATGTTGATCGCATTCAGGTTTCACTCAATAATCTTCTTACTGAAAGATCAAAGTTTGAAAGACTACAGGCCTTGAGTATTGAGCTTTTGAAATTCCAGATGAACTATCCGATGGATCAGGCTTTGGAGTTAAATGGGGAACTAAAAGATGTTTCGACCGATGTAGTGTTGGATGATTACTTGAAAGATTGGAATTATAAAAACAGACCTGACTACCAGGTTTTAGAAGCAAACCGGAATCTGCAAGCATTGAATGTCAAAAACAAGTATGCTGCTGCATTGCCTGTTCTGAGTGCAAATGCTAACCTTGGTTACATGAAGCAAGCTGCGTCTTTTAGTAATTTATTTCAAAATGGAATGTCCTTCCCGGAAACATCCGCTGGAACAGGACCAGACAAAATGTATTTTTTTAGCTCATGGGGCTTAACCTTAAGTGTTCCGATTTTTAGTGGCCTCCAGAGGAGTTATCAATTGCAACAGGAGAAACTGAGACTTAAGAAAGTTGACAATACTTATCGTACGTTGAAGTCGAGTATTGACTTGCAGATTAAGCAGGCAGTTACAAACTACCAAAACGCAATACAATCTCTCGATTCACAAAATAAGAACAAAGGTCTTGCAGAAAGGGTAGCGCGTGTCACTAAAATAAAGTATGAGCAAGGCGTTGGTTCGAACATTGAGGTGATCGATGCTGAGTCAAGCCTTAAAGAAGCGCAAGTGAATTATTACAATGCGTTGTATGATGCTTTGGTCGCAAAAACTGATTTGGACAAAGCATTCGGAAAGCTTTTGCCACAAACACAAACCAATAACTAAACACCGAAAATAAACCTTATGAAAACTATATATACAAAAATCGCGATAGTGGCTTTAGGTGCAGCCATTGCAGCTTGCAGCGGCAAACCTGAATCGAAAACGGCACAACTCGAAGTGTTGAAAAAACAACAGACAGAGTTGGCGCAGAAAATTTCTGCTCTTGAAAAGGAAGTAGCCAAGGAAAATCCTGAAGCGGTAAAAGTGAAAATGAAAGAAGTGGCCGTGTCTGAACTTGCGCCACGCAGTTTTGACCACTATGTTCAAACTCAGGCTTCCATTGTTTCTATCGACAACATTCAAATGAGTGCAAAGTCTGCCGGTATTGTCACTCAAGTTTATGTTCGTGAAGGTGATGTGGTAAGCAATGGACAAATTCTTGCACAGATCGACAATACATTAATCCTCCGTGGTATCGATGAATTGAAAGCTCAGCTTGAATTGGCTAAAACAGTATTTGAGCGCCAGAAGAATTTGTGGGATCAGAAGATTGGCACAGAAGTTCAATATCTGCAAGCAAAGAGCAACAAGGAAAGTCTTGAGCGCAGACTTGCTTCATTGCAAGAGCAAAGCGAGATGACAAAGATCAAAGCTCCTATCAACGGAACGATTGATGCGGTTAATATCAAAGTTGGTGAAAATGCTGCTCCTGGTATGCCAGTGTTCCGCGTGGTGAACACAAATGATTTGAAAGCATCAGCAAAAATTTCGGAAGCATACATCAGCACCATTCATAAAGGCGACAAGGCAGTGGTAACGTTTCCTGATCTGAATAAGAGCATTAATTCAAATGTGTCGTTTGTTGGAAGGAATATTGATGCGCTCACTCGTGCCTTCCCGCTTGAAGTAAAACTTCCTGCATCCAGTGACTTGCGCCCGAACATGACTTCGGTTTTGAAAATTGTTTTTCATACTGAGAAAGCTGCCTTGTGCGTGCCTGTAAATGTTGTGCAAGACATCAATGGTGAAAAGGTTGTTTATGTTGTGGAAAGTGATGGCGCGAAGTCGGTGGCGCGCAGAAAAGTGGTGGAGGTAGATGGTGTGTATGACAATCTTGCACAAATCAAATCAGGCTTGAAAGCCGGTGACAAAGTAATCACGGTTGGCTATCAGGGATTGAATGATGGTGAATTAGTTAAGATATAAGACAAAAGAAGTTTGACATGAGATTTGAAAGTCTTATGTCTTAATTCCAACAACTAAAGTCTACCCAAATGAAAGATTTAGAAAAAGAATTTAAGCCCACCAGTTGGGCTGTTGATAATAAGATCGCCATTTATGTGGCCACTGTCATTATTTGTTTGGCAGGTGTGTTCACGTACAATACCCTTCCGAAGGAAAACTTTCCGGAAGTGGTATTCCCACAGATTTATGTGGCATCGGTTTTCCCGGGTGCATCACCTGAAGACGTTGAGAATCTGGTGACGAAGCAAATCGAGAAACAAGTAAAATCCATTGCCGGTATTCGTAAAGTGACCAGCAATTCGGTTCAAGGATTCTCGAATGTAATTATAGAATTCGAAACAGATGTGGAGGTAAAAGAAGCGAAGCGCGAAGTGCAGGAAGCCGTTGACAAGGCAAAGAATGACTTGCCTCCTGTTCCCACAAGCTTATTGCAAGATCCTCAGGTGATAGACATTGATATTTCTGCTATGCCGATCATGTTTGTGAATTTATCAGGTGACTACGATTTACAGACTTTGAAGAAATATGCAGAGCAAATGCAGGACCGTATTGAGGCTCTCACTGAAATCAGAAGAGTGGATATCGTAGGTGCATTGGACCGAGAGATTCAAATCAACGTTGACATGTTCAAGCTCGCGCTTGCGGGTGTAGCGTTGGATGACATAACAGGCGCAATTAATTATGAGAATAAAATTATTTCAGCCGGTGAATTGTCGGTAGATGGAATGAAGCGTTCATTGAGCGTGAATGGTGAATACATTACCGCAGAGCAAATTGCAAATACGGTCATTGGATCAATCAAGGGTGGAAAAATTTATTTGAAAGATGTGGCCGAAGTTCTGGACACGCACAAGGAGCAAGAAAGCTTCTCCCGTTTGGATGGACAGAATGTGGTTAGCTTGAATGTGGTGAAACGCGGTGGAGAGAATCTTATCCACGCTTCTGATAAGATCACCGAAATTGTGAAAGACTTTGAGGATAACATTTTACCGAAAGGCGTGAAGATCACGGTTACAGCTGATCAATCAAAGAATACCCGCACCACACTTCATGACTTGATTAACACAATTATTATTGGTTTTATTTTAGTGACTATCATCCTAATGTTTTTTATGGGAGCAGTCAACGCGATCTTTGTGGGATTGTCTGTGCCGATTTCAAGCTTCATCGCATTCCTTGTCTTCCCTTCTATCGGTTTTAGTTTGAATATGATGACTTTG
Organism: uncultured Ohtaekwangia sp.; assembly: GCA_964510765.1. Taxonomy (GTDB): domain Bacteria; phylum Bacteroidota; class Bacteroidia; order Cytophagales; family Cyclobacteriaceae; genus ELB16-189. The sequence goes on from CAZECP010000039.1 coordinate 36,169, forward strand.
TTCTCATTCTTACTGGCACTGGGAATTGTGGTGGATGATGCAATTGTTGTGATTGAAAATACACACCGTGTTTTTGATAATGGTAAAGTGCCAATCCGTAGAGCCGCTAAGATTGCGGCCGGTGAAGTATTCCTTCCTGTATTGTCGGGAACGCTAGTGGTGTTGGCTCCTTTCTTCCCCTTGCTTTTCTGGCCTGGTACGATCGGAGAGTTTATGAAATTCTTACCGGCAACTTTGATCATTGCGTTGCTTGCTTCGTTGGTGGTAGCTTATATCATGAACCCGGTTTTTGCTGCCGACTTCATGGACGTGCATGATCACGATCACAGCCGCAAGAAATTTACAAAAGGCTACAAGGTGAGTTTAATTATTTTTATTGCACTTGCTGTAGTGTTCTACATCAGCGGATCGTTTGGGCTCGGAAACTTTACGCTTACCATGTTCGGAATTTATTCCTTACACCGTTTTGTGTTGGAAGAAGTAATTTCAGGTTTCCAGACGAATGCCTGGCCGAAAGTGCAGCAGTCATATATGAAGATTATCTCTTGGTGTTTGGAAGGCGGAAGACCTTATCTTGTAGTAGGAACAGTGATCTTCCTGTTCTTCTTCTCACTCGTATTTACGGGCATCCGCAAACCTCCGGTGGTATTCTTCCCGAAAGGAGATCCAAATTTTATCTACTCTTATATCCGCATGCCGATTGGCACTGATCAACGAGTAACAGATTCGATCACGCATGTCGTGGAGCAACGAGTTACCGCGGTGGTGAATGAAGGCGGCAAGAAAAATGATATTGTGGAGTCGATCATTTCAAACGTAGCGATCGGTGCAAGCGAAAATCAATTTGATAATGCATCGCAGGCAAGTCCACACCTTGGAAAGGTAGGTGTTGCCTTTGTGAGCTTTGAACATCGCCATGGAAAATCGACAATAGAATACATGGACAAAATCCGGGAGGCTGTGAAGGGAATTAAAGGCGCTGAAATTTCTGTTGACCAGGAAGCAGGAGGACCTCCAGCAGGAAAACCGATTAGCATCGAGATTTCAGCTGACAATTTTGAAGTGTTGGTTGAAACTGCCAACCGTGCAAAGAAATATCTTGACTCCCTTCAGATTCCGGGTGTGGAAGAATTGAAATCAGATTTTCAAAGTGATAAACCGGAAATTGCGCTGACGATTGATCGAGAGAAGGCAAATCGTGAAGGAATTTCTACCGCGCAGATTGGTGGTGCATTGCGCACAGCAATTTATGGAACTGAGATTTCAAAATTCCGCGATGAGAATGATGACTATCCGATTCAGCTTCGCATCGAATCAAGTCAGCGCAATGATATCAACACGTTGATGAACTTGCCGATCACATTCCGTGATATGACGATGGGTGGGCAAGTACGCCAGGTGCCTTTATCCGCATTTGCAAAAGTTGAATACTCGAACAGCTATGCGGGTATTCGCAGGATTGATCAGAAAAGAACTATCACGCTTGAGTCAAATGTGTTAAGTGGATTTACACCGAATGAAGTGGTGGCTCAAATTCAGGAAGCGATGAACTCGTTCCCGTTACCTGATGATGTAACTGTGAACATGACTGGTGAGCAAGAGAAGCAAGCGGAAACAATGAACTTCCTTGGCGTTGCGGCAATGGTTGCGCTCGGTTTAATCTTCATGATTCTTGTAATTCAGTTCAACTCGGTTGGCAAGCCATTGATCATTCTTTCCGAAATTGTGCTGAGCATAATAGGCGTTTTGATTGGATTCTCATTGTTCAAAATGCAGATATCCATTGTAATGACAGGTGTTGGTGTGCTTGCCCTTGCTGGTATCGTTGTGCGAAATGGAATTCTTTTGGTGGAATTTACTGACTTGTTGCTGTCTCAGGGAGTTGAGTTGAAAGCTGCGATTGTAGAAGCAAGTAAAACCCGCATGACACCCGTGTTGTTGACAGCGATGGCTGCAACACTCGGCTTGATTCCGCTCGCAGTTGGTCTGAACATCGATTTCGTTACATTATTCACCGAACTGAATCCAAATATTTTCTTTGGTGGCGACAACGTGAAATTCTGGGGGCCGCTTTCCTGGACAATGATCTTTGGTATCATCTTCGGTACGTTCCTCACTCTTGTGTTTGTGCCTGTGATGTATTTATTGCGTGTTAGATTCAAAGCCTGGTTTTCAAGAGTAGTTTTGCGAAGAGCACCGGCTAAAGTGGAAATAACGCCTTCTATTTAAAATAAAAGTAACTTTGAAGCCGTCTTGGAACTCAGGACGGCTTTTTTTGTTTTACGAGAAATCCGTTCGCTAAACGTAATCTCAAACAAAAGTTAGTAAACACGTGAAGTACCGCATTATGACACTGTTTTTTTTCATCATCGCATTTCTGATCATAGACATCTATGTCTTTCAGGCCGTAATGATTGTGAGCAGAAATTGGACGGGTATTTTAAAAACGTTGTTCCGACTCGGCTTCTGGATCCCAACTGTAATTTGTGTTCTCGGATTAGTTTGGTGGGCATTCAGCGATCCTTATAAAGGACAAAATAATTTCAGGATTTATGTTTTAGCCGGAACGGCCATCTTGTATTTTTCCAAGCTGTTCGCGGTTTTGTTTTTATTCATGGATGATTTGCAGAGAGGAGTGCGTTGGGGGGCCACTTATTTTTCCAAGCCGAAAGAAAATCTTCCCGGTGAAACTATTAACCGTGCCGAGTTTTTATCTCAAGCCGCACTGATTGCATCGGCTGTTCCCCTGGGTTTATCCGTGTTTGGTGTTATCTCCGGTGCGCATGATTATCGCATTCGCAAGGTGACGGTGAAATTGCCAAATCTGCCAAAGTCATTTGACGGAATCCGCATCGGTCAGGTTTCAGATATTCATTCCGGAAGCTTCTGGAACAAGACTGCAGTGAAAGGAGGAGTGGAGATGATGATGAACGAGAAACCTGATTTGATTTTTTTTACCGGTGATTTGGTGAATAACGAATCTAAAGAAGTAAAAGATTATGTTCCGATTTTTGAAAAATTAAAAGCGCCACTTGGTGTTTTTTCTGTTACCGGCAATCACGATTATGGAGATTATCGTCCATGGACCACCCAGGAAGAGAAGAAGCAAAATTTCAAAGACCTGATGACTGCGCACGGTTTGATGAATTATGATTTGCTGATGAATGAAAATCGAATCATCACACAAGGCGGAGAGAAATTGGCGATCATCGGAATTGAAAACTGGGGTGCCGGAAGATTTTCAAAATATGGAAAGCTCGATGATGCTTATAAAGGAACTGAAGAAGCTGCTGCAAAGATTTTACTTTCCCACGACCCCACCAGTTGGGATGCTATCGTAAGACCGAATTATAAAGACATTGATCTCACGCTCTCCGGGCATACGCACGGATTTCAATTTGGTGTAGAGATTGGTGGAATAAAATGGAGCCCATGCCAGTATGTTTATAAGCAATGGGCTGGCCTTTACCAGGAAGAGAACCAGTTTCTTTATGTTAATCGGGGATACGGATTCCTTGGATATCCCGGCCGCGTGGGTATGCCACCTGAGCTTACAGTGCTAGAGCTTGTAAGGGCTTGACATTTGTAATTCGCTGTATTATATTCTATTGATGCTTAAACTTTTACTGCTCAATCCTATTTGGGACGTCAACAACGCGAATATCATTATCAATGGCTGGCGGGTAATAAACAGCAAACAGCAGCCTGGTGATTCCCAATTATGAAATCCAGGAAAATCCATCACTTGCCTGTGGGATTTTTTTGTGAATTATAATCGGAAAAGCCTACCTGTTAAAACATTATCACCCAACTTTTGTTTTCTTTGAACTGAAATGCGTATGGCTGCTTGGTATTAATTTGAATTTTCAATGGAGCAAGTAATTCTGGTTGATCAAAACGATGTTGAGACAGGCTTGATGGAAAAAATGGAGGCGCACAGGAGAGGTGTACTTCATCGTGCGTTCTCAGTTTTGATTTATAATTCCAAAGGTGATATGCTTTTACAGAAGCGCGCCAAATCAAAATACCATAGCGGGGGGCTCTGGACGAATGCATGTTGTAGTCATCCACAACCCGGGGAGCAAATTGAGAAGGCAGTCAATCGAAAATTGAAACAGGAAATGGGAATTGATTTGAACCCTTCTTTTGCTTACAAATTTACATACCATGCACCCCTCGATAACAATCTGACGGAGCATGAAATAGATCATGTTTTTGTTGGGCGGTTTGATGGCGAACCGAATATCAACCATGAAGAAGTGGAGGAGTGGAAATTTGCAGAGATGGAAAAAATCAAGATGGATGCAGCATTGAATCCGGAAAAATACACAGCTTGGTTTCGTATGTTGTTAAACCATAAGGAACTCACAGGAATCAGTTCGTAAAATCATCCGACTTTAAATTTCAGCGAAGGATTTCGTATCTTCGGGTACTTAACCGCTGAATTTATGAAAACAATCATCCTGCTTCCCCTGCTGGGGTTTTGCGTTGCTCAAGCTCAACTCATTAATATAAAAAAGGCCATTAACAATGCGGTTGTCAATAAGACCAACAACTCAATTAACAATGGAATAAATAAGGGAGTCAATGCTGTTTTCTCTGCGCCCGGAAAGGTCGCTCAAAAAGTAAAATCAAATTCGCAGTCTGGAAATCAACCTGCCGCGAATAGCGACCCGCAACCGACCAACAATCCTTCTATCGTTACAAAATCCGGCTTATCTGATTTTGTTCCTGGAACGGAGACACTTTTGTCAGACAGTTTTTCTTCTACTGCGGTTGGCGGATTCCCCGATAATTGGATGACCAACAGTTCTGGCGAAGTTCGATCGATCGATGGCCAACAAGGAAAGTGGTTACAACTTTCAGCCAATGGGATTTTTGCACCTTCGCAGCTAAGCGATTTGCCGGATAATTCTACGATTGAGTTTGATGCAATCTTTCATCTCACACCAAGCAAGGAAACACATTACATTCTATACTTGTATTCCATTAAAGACAAAGTGCCTGACTTTAAGGAAACAAATTATCCAGGAAATGCGGGAATTTATTTCGCGTTCAACACGGCTATGGGAGAGGTGGATGCTGAGAGTTTCGAAGGAGGTAAAGCTGGCATCATCGATACGCATTTGGTTACTGATTTGTTGAAATCAGAATTGGCAAATAAAATCCATGTTGGAATTGCACGACAAAAAAATAAATTGAGCTTATATATCAATGGTGACAAAATTTTTTCCTCGCCTACTGCATTGCCTGCGAACTACAAATACAACGCCATCAAGTTTGGTTCATTCTTTATGGGCACCGATGATTTCATGTTGATTTCAAATCTTACCGTGGCCGGAAATTAAAAAACGATATAGGTCTGGTTCGTCATTCAGTGAAATTGCCTTTCGGCCAAAATGCCGTTTGCTTTTAAATCAATTCAACGCACACATTGCCATTTATAATTTTTGCCGACAAACAAATAAAAATAAGGAGGAAGAAGAGGAACAAATCCTTCAGACTGATAGTACTTCAATCAAGGTTTTGGATTCAGAATTTGTTGACATGTCAAATCAAAGCAAGAAAAAATTTGACTTATCTTTATAGCTATGAGTCGCAAGTTTATTTTTATTTCATTTCCAATCCTGTTGTTGTTTGGGCTTTACTTTATCGGGCCAGCTCCATCAAAGCCTGTGTTTTCTTCTGCGATGCCTGTCGTTCCGCAAGAACCTTCTGAACTTGAGAAATATGTTTCTGAAAATGAGAGTCGTCACAAACTCAAGCCTGATAATGAAGCTCGAATTGTTTGGGCCGATAGTTCAAAAGTGAAAACAAAATTCAGTGTAGTTTATCTGCATGGTTTTTCGGCAAGCCAGGAAGAAGGAGATCCTGTGCACGAAAACTTTGCCAAGAAATTTGGTTGCAACTTATACCTCGCGCGATTGGCTGATCATGGAATTGACACCACTGATCAACTTCTTTACTTCACTCCCGATCGCTGGTGGGAGAGTAGCAAGCAAGCATTGGCAATTGGTAAATCTCTTGGAGAGAAGGTGATCATTATGAGCACCTCAACAGGAAGCACGGCTGCATTGATGCTGGCAGCGAAATATCCGGATGATGTTTTTGCATTGATCAATATGTCGCCAAATGTAGCTATCAACGATCCTAATGCATGGATTGCCAACAATCCCTGGGGTTTACAAATGGCGCGTTTGATTATTGGAGGAAAAAGTCGTGTGGCGGGTAAAGATCCTGATGTAGGAAAATATTGGAACAATGAATATCGGCTCGAAGCTGTTTCACAACTTGAAGAACTCCTTGAAGACGCGATGACGAATGAAACATTTCAAAAAGTACATTGTCCAAGTTTGACACTTTATTATTACAAAAACGAACAAGAACAAGACCCGACCGTGAAAGTGAGTGCGATTTTAGAAATGAACAAACAGCTCGGTACCTCTGAGTCATTGAAAGAAGCTATTGCCATTCCCGGAGCTGGAGGTCACGTGCTGGCATCTCATCTGGTTTCAAAAGATATTCCTGCTGTAGAAGAAGCGATTGAAAAGTTTGCGAT
>CAZECP010000040.1:0-42108 GCA_964510765.1 uncultured Ohtaekwangia sp.
GGAAAGGCACTCGTTGCAAATTTATCTGCCGAAGGCATGACTCACGCAAGCCTTGGGAGTCATAAAGAAATATATGCGATATTGCATGTAGCGAAATGTTTGTAGCAATTATTTCGGAATCTTAAACCGTCTTAAATGGTGTTTAATGAAAATAAAAGCAGCAATAATTTACTGTGTTTTAATATTGGTATGTGTAATTATTGTTTTTCGGGTAGTAAAGAAGTTTGGTATTAGTAACATACTAAAAAGAAGCAAAGAGTCTATTTGGATAGATAAATCCGGGCAATATTCTGTGATTGTAGCCACAATAAAGAGTTTAGATTCTTGCAACACATTATCAAGAATAACCCGCACCAATGGCTCCAAGCGCTTGGATTGTGTCTTACAAATCGGAGATAACGATCATTTCATTGTGGCGAAAACCAAAAATCAACAAAAAATCATGCAGTACTGGATAATAAACAAAGACATTGATAAATCAGACTTACCTGCCAATCAGGTTGTAGAAGGACCGTTCAGTTTGACGGAATTTGCAGATCGTAAAAAGGAACTGAGAATAAGTGATCTGAATTTTCAAAAAACCTTTAACTAAATTTTTATGGTTGCCCAAGTTAGCGCGCGCATGTTACGCGTGCTCGTCCTCAAGTTCGGAAAGGCACTCGTTGCAAACAAGCGCCAACCTTGAGTAAAACACAATCTTACTTTGAAGAACACCACCATCTTCAAAGAAACACGCCCCAGCATTTACGAAATCACCAACTGCAAAAAGAAATAACCCTCCTGAAAAGCAGAATGAAGCAACTGCAAAAGGGAAACAGGCACCTGCAATTAGAAAATTAGCTCCTGCGGAGAGAAAATAGCCTCCTGCGAAAAGAATTCCGGCCACTGCGGATGTGAAACTTGCAACTGCGGAGAGGAAATAGCCTCCTGCGAAAAGAATTCTTGCCACTGCGTCCGGTTAACTCTTCCCTACTTCATATCTCCAAAGTAGTGCAATCGCGACACCCAAGTCAGCGCGCATATTACGCGTGCTCGCCCTAAGGTTCGGAAAGGCACTCGTTGCAACTTTAACAGCCGTTGAGTTGACATCTTTCCTACGGTGGTCGCTTACGGACGGTATTTTTTCACATCTGCACAAGCTATTCTGAAAACAAATCAGTTTCGACATTTCTTTTGACGGCTCAATCTTTGCAAAGCTAAGGTTGTGGTCTCCTAAATCTTCTTCGCCTAACTATGATCAGAAATTATTTCCTCATCGCCATCCGAAATATCATCCGTGATAAAGTGTTCTCCGCTATCAACATCGTTGGTCTTGCGGTGGGTATCACTTGCTTTCTCGCACTCTTTCTTTTTGTTCAGGACGAATTGACTTTCGACAAGTTTGAGTCGGCCACTAATACTGATCAGATCTATCGCGTCTATTCCAATATGCTGATGAATGGATCGGAAGACACAAATGCGAAAACTGCCCAGGCCCTTGGGCCTATACTGCAACAGAACTATCCGGAGGTCAGGAGTTTTATGAGGATCGGATACTTCGGATCACGCGCTTTCAAACACCATGACAAGCTATTCCGCACCGGCAACATCTACGCAGTCGATTCGACATTCTTCAAAATTTTCGCATTGCAATTTGTAGAAGGTGATCCCGCGACTGCACTTGTCGAACCCAACTCTATTGTGCTCACCGAAACAACTGCAAAAAGAATATTCGGAGACGAAAATCCGGTTGGCAAATTGTTACCAACTGAATCAGGACAAAATTTCAAAGTCACCGCATTGGTTAAAGATTTTTCGCGGAAGTCTCATTTCCGTTGTGATTATCTCGAGTCTCTATCCACCTATAAAGTAAATGAACACTGGATGGACCATTGGTTCACCACGTACTTGGTTCTTCAACCCGGCACAGATGTCAATGCCTTTGAAAAGAAATTACAAAAAGTGGTTGTGGATCACGTGGGTCCGGAAATTCAAAAGTTGTTAGGTGTTACGGTCGATCAATTCCTCGCGAGCGGAGGCGCCTATTCATTTCACTTGCAGCCATTCTCCTCCATCTATCTGTATTCTCAGCACGACTATGGCATAGATCTCAATACCGAATGGGGAAACACGCACACCAGCGACATTAGCTACACCTACATGTTTTCCGCTATTGCAATATTCATATTGATCCTGGCGGTTATCAATTTTATGAACCTGTCAACGGCAAAATCTGCACGAAGGGCCAGGGAAGTTGGTGTGCGAAAAACATTTGGTTCCGCGCGATCGCTCCTGGTATTCCAATTCATCGGTGAGGCTATACTTACCAGCTCCATCGCCATGATACTCGCGCTGGCATTGCTCACATTGCTATTACCTGCTTTTAATAACCTTTTGGAGAAAGACCTGAGCCTGCTGATCATTAACAAATACTGGACGGCTCCGATACTGATTGGCTTTACGATCCTGGTTGGTGTTCTCGCAGGGAGCTACCCCTCGTTTTATCTCTCCTCATTTATTCCGGCCAAAGTACTGAAAGGCGACAGTCAGCAATCGCGCAAAAGTATGTTGAGAAATGGTCTCGTCATCTTCCAGTTTGGTATTTCTATTTGCTTGCTAATTGGGACATTCGTTGTCAACAAGCAGCTTAATTTTATTCAGAATAAAAATCTTGGATTCAATAAGGAGCATCTTCTCTCTATCAATAATATTAGTTTGTTGGGTGATCATGTGGAAACCTTTAAAGAGGAGTTGCTAAAAAATGCCAACATCATTTCAGCTACCAACTCCGCTGTTATGTTTTCTACGGGTATTCCGGGTGATGGCTTTTTGTTCAATCAGAAGACAGGCACTGATCCTGTTCTCTGCCAATTTATTGTTGCGGACTACGATTTTCTTAAAACATTTCAGATTGAGTTGAAGCAGGGCCGGTTCTTTTCCAAAGAGTTTGCTACCGATGTGGATGCTGTCATTGTGAATGAGGCAATGGTTGCTTCCTTTCCAACCGAAGAGGTGATTGGAAAAGAGATGGTTTCGCTTACCAATACGAACAATGGCCACCGCTACAAGATCATCGGGGTCGTCAAGGATTTCAACTATGAATCCCTCCACAGAAAAGTGAGGCCACTGGCAATTCACCTGGAAAGAAAGGATTATCCTGCCGGTATTAATTTCACGGTGCGCCTTGCGTCAGATAACATGAGCAATACGATTGACTATATCACCGATAAGTGGAAAGAGATCGCACCCGGTGAGGCGATGAATTACAATTTTGTTGACGCCACACTAGATCGTCTTTATGTTGCGGAGCAAAAGACAAATGTGGTGTCAATTATTTTTTCTTCAGTCGCAATCTTTATCGCATGTATCGGATTGTTCGGATTGGCTGCCTTCGTAGCAGAACAACGGACAAAAGAAATCGGCATCCGGAAAGTGCTGGGCGCTTCATCCAGCCAGATCGTGTCGCTGCTCTCAAAGGAATTTGCAGCGTGGGTCTTGATTTCCAATATCATTGCATGGCCGGTAGCCTGGTATGTAATGAATGGTTGGCTCGAAAACTTTGCATTTCATACTGAAATGTCTGTGATCTATTTTATAATAGCAGGGATTGTCACATTGCTGATTGCGTCCATCACGGTGGGATTTCATGCAGTAAAAGCAGCCCATACAAATCCGGTGGCAAGTATGAAGGTCGAATAGCGGATGGGAATGAGTTCAAGTGATTGACCGACTGACTGCAATTAGTAGGAAGAACGCGTTAACAAGACGGTCGACTCAAACACAACATTAAGAGCTCTTTCTTGTAAGGAAAGCAGGTGGATTTGATTAAAAATTAATCGGGAAGGTTTTATCGAGTGCCCATTCCAAATTTTTGAAAGGCACTCGTTGCAAATTTATCTGCCGAAGGCATGACGGGCACCAGCCTTGGGGTCATAAAAAAATATATGCGATATTGCGTATAGCGAAATGTTGTAGATCTTATTCCGACAGAGACTCCATGACAGAATTGAAAAAGATACTTGAAAAGAGTTTGATTGACGACTCCTCTATGAGTATCACTATTGATTGTAACATTCCCAAACTGAATTTGAAAATCACTGACTCTCGACAAATGATTATTTATGGCATTGGATTGGACAGACAACAAGGGTTTACTTTAAACATTGACATAGACAAGAATTCAAATAAGGGAAAGAAACTAAGAGAGACATTGAACGAGAGTAATTTCCTGACTGACTTTAAAACATTCGAAGACAACAGATCTATGATCTATCTTAAGGACTTTCGACAGGAGATCGAACTTCTTGAAAAAGCAATTCAAGACTTACTCGATAAATTTGATATTGGCAAATCTTATAAATTGACTTCAAGTCGAACCGATGGGAATTACACAATAGAATAAACGACTCCAAGTTAGCGCGCACACGCGTGCTCGTCCTAAAGTTCGGAAGGCACGCTTTATAAATGCGCGTCAGCCTTGATTTAACTTCTGTCATAAAAAAAGCCCGGACGAATCCGGGCTTTTGTGCGTAGCAGGCTCTTCACCTGTCAAGGTACAATTTTCCGGATGCGATTGGTTCCGTCCGATACGTAGATCGCGCTTCCGTCAGCAGCTACTGCGATTCCCGAGGGAGCATAGATCTTCGTGTAAGGGCCCAACCCGTCTTGGTAGTTTGACGCACCTAAATCAACTTGCCCGGCAAGGGTAGTAACTGTGCCATCGGGCGTAACCTTCCTGATCAAATTATTTTTGTAGTCCGCCACATACGAATTTCCTGCTGCATCCATGGCGAGCCCTGATGGTCCATAGAATTTTGCATTGGTGGTTGCTCCATCCGTTGATCCACCACTTCCCGAACTTGACCCGGCAAAGGTGCTTACGTTTACCGACCCTTGAATAGTAACTTTTCGAATCGCATTATTTGTATAATCGGAGATCAACAAAAAGTTTCCTCCGGGTTCAATCACAATTCCATCCGGGAAATAAAACGCTGAGTTGGTGCCTGCACCATTTATATAATTTGAAGTGTTGTTTCCGGCAAGGGTGATCACGTATCCACCAGAGGTAACTTCGCGCAGCAGTGAAAACCAACGATCGGTCACAAACAGATTATCAAAACCATCAAACACCAAACCGTGCGGCTGATCAAATTGCACATCGGTCAAATCGGTTCCATCGTTATGACCATCGCCAGAGTAAGTGCTTCCGGCATACGTGGTGACTGTACCATTCGAAAGATTAATGCTCTTGATAAGATTTTTGCTGCGGTCACTTACATACGCTTTCCCTGAGTTTTTATTCACGGTAATTCCCCACGGTTCAGAAAACTCACTTGAGTTTCCGGCCACGGTGGTAACCACTCCATCGACAGTTACTGATCTCACTCTCGCGTTGCCGTAATCGGCTACAAGAATGTTTCCTGAATTATCAAGAGCCAATCCACCCGGTGTAAAGAATTTTGCTTTCAACCCGGTGGCATCATTATATCCCTGGGTGCCATCTCCGGCCAAGGTGGTTACAGTTGCATACTCGGTGAACGTTCCCTTGCTCGCAGTCTGATTGCCAACCTTCACTACAATGTTACCAGTGCCAGTTGCTCCCGCAGGAACTAACACCGTGAGTGACGTGGGTGAAATATTTGTGGGCGTAGCCGTCTGCACGCCATTAATAGTTACAATGTTATTCGATGCTGTCACTCCGTCAAATTCAGTTCCTGTAATTGTAACGGTATATCCAACTCCGCCATACGTGGGTGAGAAATCGGTGATGGTCAAGCCGGTTACCGGCAACGTGTAAGAAGCGGTGGCCTGTGAATTTTTTCCATCCAACGCTGCCTGGGTAGCGGTGATCGTTGCTGTTCCAGCGGCTAGCGGAGTGACCGCACCAGTGGAAGTATTAACAGTGGCTACGGATGTGTTCGAGCTGGAATAAGATATAGTACCCCCGGTAGGAATAGAGGAAGTAGCTGCCCACGTGCATCCCGCAGAGAGCACATCGCATGTGTACGGACCAGTCGCGAACGTGAGTGTAGGTGTAGGATCAGGCGATAAAATGGTGAGTGTATAAGAAGCGGTAGCCGTTGCGTTTTTTCCTGACATGGCCGCTTGCGTAGCAGTAATTGTACTGGTGCCGGCTGAAACAGAAGTGATTTCTCCCGAAGTCGCATTCACGGTGGCTACAGCCGTGTTGTTGCTGGCATAGGTGATGGCGCCACCGGAAGGAATAGATGAAACTGCAACGTTCGTACAGCCGCCCGTGCTTCCGATTTTACAGGAAAGTGCTGCAGGCGTATGGAATGTAAGTGACGGAACAGGATCCGGATTATCCTTTTTACAAGAATTGATTGTAAAAAGAAAAGCGATGGCACATAATAATAGCGCTCGCTGAATGATTGGTTTTTTCATTTGTGTTTTTTTCTTCAAAGGTGAAGCACAACACATAAAGCCTTCTCCCCTGAAAAGGGGATTTGTCTTTTTAATTTCACCTTCAAAGAAATTCCCCCTTTCAGGGGAGAGAGATGAAAGAACGAAAAATGAATTTTAAGGCTGAATGACTTATGAGATTCTTTTATTTAATTACATGATAATGCGATTGATCATTTCATGATAAAATACCTCAACGCCCTTTTACTTTTGCTTATTGTTACATTTTCGTATTCGCAACGAAAGAGTAATCTTGATAGCCTGCGAAGTTTAATAGCTCGGTCAAAACAAGACACCGGAAAAGTGAACCTGATGTTTACGCTGGGGATTGCTTTGGAAGAAGAACAGCCGAAAGAAGCGTTGAAAGTATATAAACAAGCTGCGGATCTTAGTCGCAAAATCAAATCTCCCCGAAAGGAATACTCTTCACTTATCAATCAAGGTATTGCCAATTTTCATTTGGGCAAATGGGACAGCGCCATCTTCGCTTACAATCAAGCCTTGGTTATCGCGAAGAACCTTGGCCTTAAAGAAAAAATAGGAATCGCGTATGTGGATATTGGCAATGTGCATTTGAACCTCAATCAATATCCGGAAGCGATCGAATTCTATCAGCTTGCAGAACCAAATCTTTCTTTATCAAAACGAGGAGTCATGTACGCTAACATGATCGATATCTTTAATAAAATTGGCCGATACAAAGAAATGTTAGAGTATGGCTATAAAGCGATTCAATTGAATGAAGAGTCGCGCGATACCGCGTCATGGTTGGATGCGCACATCAATATGTTTTCGGAGAAGAACGACACGCTGCAAAAGGAAGGTTTTCACCTGATGAAGAAAATTCTTCCGGTCGCACTCAAGCGAAACGATAAATACCGATTGCAAGCTATCTATCATAATATGGCCATCTATTACTACCATGTTCCCAAAAAATATGACAGTGCTTTGCTGGAAGCGAATCGATGTGAAGAATTGAAGCGCGTGGATAATGCACAATCAGGATTGATCGACATCTACAGTTTAAAGTCGCGCATCTATCTGATGAAAAAAGACTTTGCGTCAGCGAAGAAGTTTGGTTTGATGGCATTATCTCTTGCACCTAAAAAAGGCTTGGTTACACATTGGCGCGAAATCTATTATTCTCTTGCCGAGGCCGAAGAAGGGTTGCATAATTATTCTTCAGCGATTGGGTATTTCGAAAAATATATAGTGTATCGCGATAGTACGGAGAGCCTGCACAATGCCGAATTATCGGGTCAGTTGGATGCGCGCTACCAAAGCGAAAAGAAAGAACGCGAGATCAACCTGCTCGAAAGACAACAAGCAAAGCAAGCCGAAGAAATAAATTTTCGAAACCTATTAATTCAGGCAGCTGCTATTGCTCTAGTGTTGCTGCTCATCATTGGCTTTCTCTACTTTCGTAATGCGCAAGCCCGCGAACGGGTGGCGGAACAGCAAAAGGAAATTCAAAAACAGAAAATTGCTGAGCTGGAGAAAGACAAGCAACTCGTCATCACCGAAGCCATTGTAAAAGGACAAGAGGAGGAACGCAGCCGCCTCGCCAAAGACTTGCATGATGGCCTTGGCGGAATTCTGTGGGGCGTTAAATCATCACTATCAACTATGAAAGGAAATATGATTTTGTCAGGTGACAATGTTCAGGCTTTTGAGCGCTCGCTCGATATGCTTGACAATTCCATTTTGGAACTGCGAAGGGTAGCGCACAACCTGATGCCCGAAGCGCTGGTCAAGTTTGGACTGGCTTCTGCCTTAAAAGACTTTTGTGATTTCGTGAACAGTTCAAAAGTAGTGGAAGTGATTTTTCAATCTGTGGGAAATGAAAGGCGTTTGGATCTGGCCATTGAAGTGGTGTTGTATCGGGTAGCCAATGAACTTGTCAACAATGCACTTAAACATGCTTCCGCGAAAGAAATCATCATTCAACTTAATTATGACGATCATCAACTTACCATGACGGTGGAAGATAATGGAGTTGGCTTCGACAAATCTGTTTTAGAAAAAACAACCGGTGCAGGTTGGCCAAATATTAAATCACGCATTGCTTATTTGAAAGGTTCGATTGATATTGAAACCAGTGTCGGCAATGGAACGGCCATCAATGTGACCATACCGATATGACAAAGAAAATAAAAGTCTTCATTGTGGATGATCACCCGATGGTGATTGAAGGAATGATGTCGATGCTTCAAAATGAAAATGACGTTGATTTGGTGGGTCATGCGATGAATGCCGCTTCCTGCCTCGGCTATTTTCTTCACCACTCGGCAGACGTGGTATTGATGGACATCAACCTTCCTGATAAAAATGGTATCGAACTTTGCCATGAACTTAAACAACGAAAACCGGATGTCGCTATCCTGGCAATCAGCAGTTTTAATCAAGGCAGCTATGTGAAGCAGATGATTGAGAAAGGCGCTTCCGGATATGTCTTCAAAAATGTTTCGAAGGAAGAATTGCTATTGGCTGTGACAAAGGTGGCAAGCGGCCAACAGTATTTGAACTTCGAAGCGAACTTTGCCATGCGCGAAGAAAAGAAACGGACCGAAAGTTTGCCGGTTTTAACCAAGCGCGAGAAAGAAGTACTGCAAATGGTAGCCGAAGGCTTTACAAACCCGGAGATCGCGGAAAAATTATTTGTCAGTCAATCAACAGTGGATAGCCATCGCAAGAGTGTGATGACCAAACTACAGGTAAAAAATACAGCCGCCCTGTTGAAGTTTTGTGTGGAGCATTCGCTCATCAAATTGTAATGGTGCCTTTTCAGATCACAAATTCAAATTAACTCGTTGTAAACGTATTCACGCTCTATAAATTCACACGGAGGAAAGCATTATCTTGGGATGGCAAATTTTATTCAACGCAGATAAGAACCATGACAAAAAATAAGCTACTGCGAATGGACAATGTCGGCATCGTGGTAGAATCCCTCGATGAGTCCATCACTTTTTTCACTGAACTCGGACTGAAACTTGAAGGGCGGGCAATGATCGAAGGCGAATGGGCAGGCCGCGTAACCGGGCTGGGCAACCAGTGCGTAGAGATTGCCATGATGGTGACCCCCGATGGGCACAGCCGTCTCGAGCTCTCGCGATTTCTCACTCCGTCCGTTGTCGCAGATAACCGAACAGCACCTGTGAACTCGCTCGGCTACCTGCGCGTGATGTTTGCTGTTACAGACATTGACGAGATGGTTACCCGGCTCGGCAAGCTTGGTGCCCGGATCGTAGGCGAAATCGTGCAGTATGAAAATATGTATCGGCTCTGCTACGTCCGCGGCCCCGAAGGAATTCTGATCGGCCTGGCAGAGCAACTCAACAAGTGAGCTGGTCGATTGATTCATAAATTTTTCAGCTGAAGGAAATTATTTTCCGCTCGGGAAACAGATACCGACTGCCTCCCAACATCCTTACTTCCGCCACCCTTTATCCTGGCCTGTTCTACACAGTGAGAGTGCAGGAACAGTGCAAGGAGTCCAATCCTGAACGAATGGAACAAGGGTGCCACCCGCCAGCTAATCCATCATTAACCACCTGGCGGACAATGAATGATTGGCAGGTGTCATTGAAGAAAATTCAATGGCATTGGGAGCATGATTATGAAATCTTCAAAACCGGTTTCAAGCGCATTTGATTGTCTGTATTTTTTAAACGTTCATTCGTCCTCTGGTGCGGGCGTTGCGTAATATTGGTTAAAAGAAACAGACATGGTGACCTTCAGGATTTTTATGAAATCCTTAACTAACCCAAAGCGATGGAGTCATTAATCTTGTGAGGTGTTAAAATGCAGAATACAAATACGATGAAAAATAAAAGACACTTATTGCTGACAGTTTTGTTCGTAAGTTACTTCATGTTTTCTTCTTGTAGCAAGAAAAAACCAGATGCTACCGAGGACAATCCTTTTGGAATTACTTCAACTACCGGAACTCAGATACTGCAACCCTGCCACTGGTCATTTGCAGTTGAGCAGAACTCCAATGACGAAGTTATACTTGTTAGCACTGCGAAGCTTGATTCCGGATGGCATTTATATTCTCAGCATCTTTCAGATAAAGTAGCCACAAAATTTACCTATGATGCTTTACCTGGCTATAAACTTACAGGAGATACAGAGGAAGGTGAAGCAATCAGAAAATACGATCAATACCTGGAGATGGAAGTTCTCTATTTTGAAAAGGAGGCCGTGTTCAAACAAAAAATCAAAGAACTGAGCAAAATGGATTTTACAATTACCGGCACGATTGATTATCGGGTTTGTCTTGATCAAGGGCAATGCGTGAATTCGGATGAAGAATTTTCTTTTAAAGTAAGGGGAAATCCTCTGGAAATTAATTGACAATTCATATTTCAGTTTTTTAACTTACAAATTCAAACATTAAAACCACAGCCATGAAATTTAAACTCATTTTATCATTTTTACTTCTGACCATCTGCTTTGCAGCATACAGCCAGGAGCAACAATCGCATAAATCAAAAAAGGCGATGACCGAAAAAGGATTAATCAAAGTGTCGGTCATGTACCCGTTTGCCGAAGGCAACACCTTTGACATGGTGTATTATGAAACCAAACACATGCCCATGGTAGCAGGGTTCCTGGGATCAAACCTGGTGAAATACACCATTGAAAAAGGCATCGCCAACGGCACTCCCAATGCGCCACTGCAATATATGGCCATCGGCATTTTCTATGTAAAAAGCCTGAGTGATTATCAGGCAGCTATCAAACCAAACATCGATGCTATTCGAGCAGATTTTCCTAAGTACACGAATATCACTCCCTCCATCTTAGTGAGCGAAGTGGTGAGGTGACAAGGTGCGAATGATGTCTCCCATGCCAGGGACTCCATGACAACAAAACGCCAACCTGCTGAGCATCTCTTCAAAGAAGTAATTATATTTCTTATTAAAATGTCCATCGCTCATGAAAAAATTACTGATCATTATTCTGTCATTGCTTTTTACGGAGACCATAACAGCACAAGTGTATCCACTATTATTATTTGCGGCCGGTGCTGCCGCCAGCCAGGAACATGGCTTTCTTCCGGGAAAGAAATTTAAATTTTATCCGACTATAGGATCGTATGACTTTAAGGGACTAAGAATAAGAGCCGAAGTGTATGACGATCGGGAAATTGTGAAACTGAAAAAAGTAAATTGCTCAGACATTGAATTCACCAACACTTCTGAATTTGACAATCCGGCATGTATTTATAAAGTAGGGCAATATTTGGATTCACTGTTCACTAAAACAGGAGCCGTGCTGGATGAAACCTCCAGCGATACGTTGCAGGTGAGGCTGGAAGGTATTGATGCCCGGCTCATTGGGGCGATAAGTATCCGGGCGCACGGTCTATGCCAGGTGAAAATCAAATATCATACTATTGAAAAAACCTATTGCATAGATATCACCGATGCTGATCCGCATTCCCCGATTGGCCCTAAAGCCCTTGTTACCCGTAAAACGGCAACCCGGATCATTGCTTCAGCAGCGATACGCGAGGTAATTGAACAATTCTTTATCGATTTGAAATCGTATCGTTGAGTTCGTTGTATCCCCAAGTTAGTGCGATGTTACGCCTGTTCGTTCCTTCCACGAATAGCTTTAACAGAAAAGTGATCTCCACATCAACCACAATCGGAGAAAATTAGTGTACCTTAGAAATCTAACTGAATGTCTGACTTAAAAAAAAATCTTATGAACGAAAAAATGAGTGGCGCTACCAACGCAATCAATTGGTTTGAAATTCCAGCTACGAACATTGTGCGTGCAAAGATGTTTTACGAGCAAATCTTCGAAATCAAAATGGAGGAAATGGAAATGCCAGGAATGAAATATGCCATGTTCCCTTTTGATCCGATGCAAGGAAAAGTAGCAGGCGGCCTGGCACAAAGCCCGATGCACACGCCATCGATGACCGGTTCCATTATTTACCTGAACGCAAATCCGGATTTACAAAACGTGTTAAATCGAATTGAAAAAGCGGGAGGCAAAATCACGATGCCGAAAACTTCCATCGGGGAAAATGGATTTATGGCCTTCTTCACCGACACGGAAGGAAATAACATGGCGCTTCATTCCAACACTTGATTGAGCGAACAAAATTCTGGAGCATTGCGTATTGGTCACTGTTGATTTGTTGGGTGACCGGTGCAGCGCTGTTCATGGCACGCGTGCGAGGAGGCTTCCTCACAAATTATTTGTCGGACTTAACATTTCCCGCCTGGTTTTACATTTACCTCCGGGGCCTCACTACATCAGATGGGAAATTACCTCGGTTGTTATTTTTCAATGAATGGTTTGGCCGAACGCCAACCCGCACCCTTCTATCAATACTCCTGGTCGGAATTATTTCGGAAGCAAAAACATTTTATTGGCCGTCAGGCATCATCACCGGCACGTTTGACTACTTGGATATTGCAGCATATGCAGCTGGCCTTTTAGTTTGTTACTATTTTGATACGAAGCAAAGCAGACACCCAAAAAAACCTTGAGCCATGAGCGTCACAGAACAAATCAAAAAATTCATTGCCAGCCAGCCGGAGCCAAAGCGAAGCGACCTGCATGAGTTACACCAGCTCACACTTGGCGTATCGCCAAAATGTAAGTTGTGGTTCTTTGATGGCAAGGATGACAACGGGAAATTAGTCACTAACCCCAACATCGGTTATGGATTTCAGATCCTGAAATATGCGGATGGAAAAACAAAAGAATGGTTTCAGATCGGCATCAGCCCAAACACCACAGGCATCTCCGTTTATATCCTGGGCATTGAGGATAAGAAATATTTGATCAACACGTATGGAAAAAAAATAGGCAAGGCAAGCGTGACCGGCTATTGCATCAAATTCAAAACACTGAAAGATATAAAACTTGACGTACTGGAAGCCGCTTTGCGATTTGGGCTTAATCCGAAAGAACCATAAATAGAATTGCTTTCTGACTTTTCAGATAAAGTCAGTTACCACTGCAACCATGCGCTGCCAACAATCAACCATACTGATATCGCTTCGTTCTCTATTATTAATCATTAGAACTCATTAGATTTTCCTCAACTGTTTAACTTTTAATTCAAAGAGGAATAAAAAGGTTAGACAATCCGGGAATACTTCATCATGCCCCTTGTGGCAATAGTGTAAATAATTTACTTTTTCGAAAATCCATTTTGCAAATCCCTTTCGTAAGTGGATTGTAAGTTGGTAGTACAGTTGGCTTAAAATCACGTAGCATGTTCTTCTTTAAAAAGAATAAGGCTGAGGCATTGTTATTATCTCAGCAAAATCAACAACTTCAGAGGCAGGCGAAAGAAGCCTCTGATTTCCTGGCAGAAATAGAAAAAGGAAACCTGGCCATTGACCTGCCGGAGGAACTTGCCAAAAGCAGCATAGGGCAACCACTCGATTCCCTCAAGAACCATCTTAAAAAATTATTGGCAGATGAACAGGACCGGAGTTGGTTCAACCTTGGCGTAGCGCAGTTTGCCGACCTGCTGAGAAACAAAGAGTCGCTCGACCTGAAAAAGCTAACCGATCACGCGCTTGCGCAATTGGTGAAGTATGTGAACTGCAACCAGGGTGGAATCTACCTTTTGGAAAACATTGACAACGATCCGCACCTGCGGTTGCTCGCCTGCTATGCTTATAACAAAAAGAAATTTATCGAGAAGAGAATTGATATGGGGCAAGGGTTGGTCGGGCAGTGCGTGTTGGAAAAGGAAATGATTTACATGACGCAAGTTCCTGCCAATTACGTCACGATTACGTCTGGCCTTGGAGAAGCTACACCGCGAATGATTTTGCTTTCGCCACTGATCGTCAATGACCAGGTGTATGGTGTGTTGGAGTTGGCATCGTTCAATCAAATTACAAAGAACCACAGGGAGTTCGTCACTAAGATATCTGAAAACCTGGCGGCCACCATCAAAAATATCAGGGATAGCGAGAAAACGGTTTTGCTGCTGAACTCCAGCCAGCAGCAGGCGGAAGAACTGCGCGCACAGGAAGAAGAGATGCGCCAAAACATGGAGGAGTTGCAAGCTACGCAGGAAGAAATGTCACGCAAGAGCCGCGACCTGGAGCAGGCGATGGCGGAAATGAAAAGTATTTTGCACGGCATCAATGCAACCATGGCCACGATCGAGTTTAAACCGGATGGCACCATCATTACCGCCAACGATAATTTTTTGCGAACGATGAAATATTCACTGCAGGAAATAGCAGGTCAGCAGCACAGGATATTTGTTCCCAAAGAAATCATAGAATCAGATGAATATAAAAAGTTCTGGAAAAGATTAGCATCCGGTGAATCCATGAAAGGAATATTTAAAAGAATTTCTTCCACCGGCAGCAATGTTTGGCTGAACGCAATTTATAATCCTATCCTGAACGCAAATGGTGAAGTAACCAAGGTGGTGAAATTTGCTACTGACATCACCGCGGAACAAGAAATGCTGGCGGAGAGCAAAGGCGTACTGGGAGGAATAAACGCCACCATGGCCACGATTGAATTTAAACCAGACGGAACGATCATCACCGCCAATGATAATTTCTTGAACACCATGAAATATTCCTTGAGTGATATCCGCGGACAGCATCACAAGAAATTTGTTCCGAAAGAAATGATCGAATCCGATGACTATAAAAAGTTTTGGGAAAGATTAGCTTCAGGTGAATCACTTAAGGGAGTTTTCCAAAGGATTTCTTCAACCGGTGACCATGTTTGGTTGAATGCTGTTTACAATCCAATATTTAATGCAAATGGGGAAGTGACCAAGGTGGTTAAGTTTGCGACTGACATAAGTGATGAGAAAATATCAAAGTTGAAAAACCAACATGGGGTAAACAACTGATTTGATCAGTCCCTGACAATCACAAACTCCACCCTTCGGTTTAATTTTCTTCCTTCTTCGGTAGCATTGGAAGCGATAGGTTTCGTACCACCAAAACCTTTGCCGCTTATCCGGTTGGAATGAATTCCATTCGAAGTGAGATATTCTTTAATCTTTTCTACACGCTCCTTTGACAGCGCAACATCCTTCTGTGCATCCCCCTGGTTGTCGGTGTGACCGTGTAATTCAATTTTTATATTTGGATTTGTTTTTAAGAAAAGCACCACGGTGTCTAACTCTGCGTAGGAACTTTCAAGCAGATGGGTTGTGCCCATATAGAACAACACATTCTTCAGATTGACCAGGGCTCCCTTTTCAATTGGCTGAAGTTTGAATTCTTGCTGAATGACCCGAGTCTCCGGTGCATTCAGAACAATGGGCTCGTTAAAATGAAGATAATTGGTTGCCACAATGTTCACTTGATATTTTCCTTTTGGGAGGATCCGTTCAAATTTCCCATCTGATGCTGATGTGGATGAGTACGTTGAGTCAGACTGAAACAAGAGCTTTGATCCAACGGCTTCTCCGGTTTTTGAATTCACTACGGTGCCAAAAAGGATTACTTTATTTTTATCGAGGGTAAGAACCTGGTGAAGATCAAGATAAAATTGATCAAGAGCTTTACGCAAGGCAATTCCCAGCGTGATGTTTTCGCCTTCTTCCATCGTCATCGTGATGTCACCTTCGAATTCCTTGTCCATGCCATCCGTTATATAAATGGATTCGTATTTTTTTTGAAAGAGAGTGATACTGTTCAGGGAGGTCATCATATTCAGCCTCACTTTCGCGATCGACTTTCCGCGAATGAAACCATGTACTTCAGTATAAAAAATTTCTACTGATGGACTGATGGCAAGTTGGTCTTTGGCTCTCCGTTTGGTCGGTTTAAATTTTTTCAAATCGCTAGTGATCTTATTTTGAATCTCATTCATGGCGGGTGATTCAAAAAATTCTTCGAGCGGGCGCACTTTGTCATTCTTGTAAATTGTTTCACCATAAAATTGATTTCTGCTATCAACTGGTGTGTTCACCGTCACTTCATACAATGAAAGAGCAATGCGATCCACTTTGGATTTGCTGTTGTACAGTTTCGGTTTCGAATAGAATAATCTGGAATTCAGTTTATTCTGGGCAAACAAGCTTGCTACAAAAATCTGTACCAGGAGAGTGACGAAGAGTTTAGATCGCATACGATTGGCAGCAATCAAGTTACACGATAAATTGAAATAATTGTTTAGCCCCCTTCACAACCATTCAAAAGATTATTTTTTAATAAACCATTGCGCAACCGAAGAGTTGCATATATATTTGCAACCAGTTGGTTTCACATAATAAATATGAGACGAGACGTTTTTCAGGCGATAGCCGACCCCACCAGGCGGGCCATCCTGGTATTGATCGCTGCGCAAGCGATGACACCCAATGCCATTGCGGAAAATTTTCATTCTACACGACAGGCGATTTCAAAACACCTGCGCGTGCTCACAGAGTGCGAACTCCTCAAACAAACGCAGCAAGGCCGGGAGATATATTATCAACTTCAGATGGATAAGATGAAGGAAATTGACAAATGGCTAAATCAATTCAGGAAGATCTGGGAAGACCGCTTTGATAACCTTGACAAATACCTCGCGAAAATTCAAAAAGAAAGAAAACATGGAAAAGAAAAACACTGACACCGCTAATCGTGAACTGCGCATTACTCGTCTATTGCAGGCACGGATTGAATTGGTATGGGAGGTATGGACCGATCCTGCGCACATCATCCGTTGGTGGGGGCCTGATGGATTTAAGACCACGATACATAAAATGGACATCGTGGAAGGTGGTGAATGGCTGTTAACCTTGCACGGTCCCGATGGAAAAAACTATCCGAACAGAAGTATCTTCAAAGAGATACATCCGATGACGAAAATCGTTTTCCAACATTTCAATCCCGCATTTATTACAACGGTCACTTTCAAAGACCTGGGGGCAAACACAGAACTGAATTGGCACATGCTATTTGATACCCAGGAACTATATGATGCTGTTGTGAAAGCTCACAAAGCAGATGAAGGTCTCAAACAGAACGTAGCTAAACTCGAAACCTATCTTTCACTAAACGCAAAACTTAAATGAATTTTCAGACTATCGCATCAGCGTTCACAATACTTTTTGCAGCGGCTTCATTGATTAGCCTGGGGGCGTTGCATTTTGCAAGCCCTGAATTTCAACCAAGCTGGAGAATGATCAGTGAATACGCACTTGGAAAACACCACTGGCTGATCACCTCCTTTTTTATTTTCTGGGGCCTGAGCTCTTTCGCGCTAAGCATTTTGCTTTGGCCGAATGTCTCAGGAGCATGGGCTACTATCGGAATCATATTCCTGGTGATCTCAGGAGTGGGTGAAATCATGGGAGGACTGTTTGACATCAATCACAAACTTCACGGATTGTCGTTTATGCTGGGTGTTCCTTCTTTACCCTTCGCGGCATTGCTGATTGGCTATCATCTGATCAGCAAAGATGGAAGCAACTCCATTATCCTGCTCTCCTCACATGCTACCTGGGTCAGTGTAATATTGATGGCCGTTGCCATGATGGTGATGATGTCCGGATTTAAAAATGCCGGAATACCCATGGGCCCTGGTGCAACTCCTCCCGACCGCGTACCGGATGGAGTAATTGCGTTGGCCGGATATGCGAACCGGTTGCTCGTAGCCACTTACATTGGCTGGCTGATGATTGTCGCTAACTATTTGAATCACATAAAAACTAATATACAATGAATCCAAACTTATTATTTGACTTCACAGTTGACAAAACGAAGAACACCATCAACATAAAGCGCGAATTTGCCGCTGATCTTGATTTGGTATGGGATGCGTGGACGCAACCCGAAATACTTGATCAATGGTGGGCGCCCAAACCGTATTATACCAAGACCAAGTCGATGGACTTCAAGGTGGGCGGCTTTTGGCTATACGCCATGTATTCTCCGGAGAATGTAGCACATTGGTGCCGCGCGGACTATAAAAGCATAGAGCATCAGAAAAGTTTTTCCGGTCTTGATGCCTTTTGCGATGAGAACGGAAACGTCAATAATGATTTTCCTCGATCCGTTTGGAACA
The DNA here is from genome assembly GCA_964510765.1 of uncultured Ohtaekwangia sp. Classification (GTDB taxonomy): domain Bacteria; phylum Bacteroidota; class Bacteroidia; order Cytophagales; family Cyclobacteriaceae; genus ELB16-189. Next base: position 18,424 of record CAZECP010000040.1, read on the forward strand.
ATGAATTCAAAAAAACAGGAGAGACAACAACAGTAAGTGTAACGATCCAACATGAAAAGCTTTCAGACCTGGAGAAGATCATTGAGATGGGCTTTAAAGAAGGCTTCACCATGGCACTCGGAAATCTTGATCAATACCTGGAAGCACAATTCAAGCTGCGCGCAGAATATAAGAAGAGCAATGCATCGCGCGTCTGTACGTATTTGAATTTTCCGGGGAATACAGAAGAAGCATTCCTGTTTTATAAGTCTGTTTTCAAAACTGAATTTGTCGGGGGCAAAGTTCAGCGCTTTGGCGATCTGCCGGCTGACGCGAATCATCCACCCGTTGCCGATTCGGTGAAGAAAATGATTTTACATGTAGAGCTGCCCATCACTGCCAATCATATTCTGATGGGAACAGATGCACCCAAAGAAATGGGATTCAATTTGGTTGTCGGAAATAACATGCATATCAGTATCGAACCGGAAACCAGGACAGAAGCAAAACGAATTTTTGATGAGTTGTCAAGTGGAGGAAATGTAAGCATGCCTTTGCAAGATATGTTTTGGGGCGCCTACTTCGGCTCGTTTACCGATAAATATGGAATCAATTGGATGATTAACTGTCAAACCAAAGTTTGATAAACAACTTCCGGCTGCTTTAACCTTTGAAAAAAATAGATTCTCAATTAATTTTATAAAAAACACCTCATGACAACAAAACGAATCAACACACTTTACTGGATATTCACCGGCCTGTTTTCCTTGTTAATGATCTTCTCAGCCGTGGGCGGACTGCAACCGTCCCAGCAAGCCATAGAACTCATTCATGATCAGCTCGGCTATCCGGTTTATTTTATTCAATTCATCAGCATTGCCAAATTGATCGGCAGCGTTGCCATTCTCATTCCGGGTTTCAACCGCATCAAAGAGTGGGCTTATGCAGGTTTATTTTTTGATTTGGTAGCGGCTGTGTATTCCGGTATTGCAGCCAATGGTTTTGATCCGATGATGCTCACTCTTTTGGTTTGGTTTATTATGGGAATTTTATCCTATATGTTCTGGCACAAGAAGCAGGATGCTGCATAATTGCCATGTCATAGCACGTGCTCCTGCTTGCTCTTCCATTCATGAAAAAATTTTATCAGATGAAAATTTGTTTTGTCGGACCGCTGCTGATTTCCTTCCATTCATTTTCACAGCAATTGTTTCAGTTTCCTTCTGGCACTCAAACGCGCGTGAGCTCATTCGAAAATCTCAATGGTGAAAAGGGGAGCGGTGGCAGGACAAATAAGACCGCTAAAGGCAATGCATTTGAGTTTGTAAAAAAAGGTGAGACAAAGACCCTTCTCGATATCTCGGGTGAAGGCACTGTGCAACGAATCTGGATGACCTTCAATCGCTCACCGCGCATGCTGCGCAGCCTGCGGTTAAAGATGTACTGGGATCACCAATCAAAAGCTGCCGTGGATGTTCCGGTCGGAGATTTTTTTGGATACAACCTGGGCAAGGATATTGCATTTGAATCTGCGTTGTTTTCAAGTGGCGAGGGCCGTTCTTTCAATTGTTACATCCCCATGCCTTTCCGGAAAGGTGCGCGCATCACCGTCACCAACGAAGGTGAAGACGTATGCAAGTTATTTTTTGATGTAGATGTACTGATGACGAAAATACCAGCTGATGGCTTATATCTTCATGCATATTGGTCGAGAAGTAAAGGCGAAAAACTCGGTGACGACTTTGAATTACTTCCGAAAGTAATAGGCAAAGGCCGGTTTCTGGGGGCGAGTTTTGGTTTGATCACTGATCCCGCGTATGGAAGGAAGAACGGTTGGTGCGAAGGTGAAGTGAAAATGTATATAGATGATGATACCGATTATCCCACTTACAATGGAACGGGCACAGAAGACTACATCGGCAGTGCGTGGGGGCTTGGAAAATTTGTCAATCAGTTCCAAGGTTGTACGGTAGCCAATGATTCCACCGGGGAGTACAATTTCTATCGCTGGCATGTTCCCGATGCCATTTACTTTACGAAAAATATTCGTGTCACCATACAACAGATGGGTGGTGGAATGACCACCGATGTACGTGAAGTGTTACAAAAAGGTGCAAGACTACAACCCATTTCGGTAGAGACATCTCAAGGTTTTCAGCGGCTGCTCGAAAATTCCAAAATGACTGACCTGAACGATCCCAACTTTCCGGAAGGCTGGGTTAACTTCTATCGCCTGGATGATTACAGTTCACTGAGTCTGTTCTACCTCGACACGCCCTCCTCCACTTTGCCTTCCTTACCTGCAGTTAGCGAGCGCGTCAAAGGATTAAAATAGAACGGCTTCAAAAATCAGCGGCAGATCAATTTCTTTTTATTCAAATCCTTTTATTTCAAAACAGCCCACGCCAATCCATCCGGAGCCGCAAGCGGAATCGTATTTGTCATTTCCAACTTCTTGAGATCGATCACAGCTACATAATTGTCGGGTGTGCAGCCAACGAAAGCTCTTGACCCATCTGTGTCCACCAGAATGCCCGCACCACCGTGACCAAAGCTGATGCGCTTCACTTCCCTATGAGACAAAGCATCAAACACAAATAGATCGCCTGTGCGCAAGCTTGACACAAGCACGTGTTTACCATCAGGTGTGAACTTCAACCGGTTTGCTCCTTCCACATGTGCATCAATCTTGGCGATCAATTTTTTGGAAAAGACATCAACAACAGAAATTGTTCCGTCTTGTGCCGCAGCTGTCCACAATTGTTTGCCATCGGGTGAAACATCAAACCCCTCCGCTCCTTTAGAAACTTTTACAACCGTATGAACCCACTGACTCATCGGCTTTGCTCCAGAAGGCGGTGGTCCCATTGGTCCCATCCCTGAAGCAACCAGCGTATCCACGAGAATACTTACCGTGCCGGCATTTACATTGGTCGTATAAACTCTCTTTGCATCGGGAGTTACATAAATCATGTGTGTGCGATCTTCTCCTGTGCCCATGCTCCAATCCAGTGCCTTGGTCATCGGATCATACCGGCCTACCGATTTTGTTCCTTCCGCAGAGAACCAAACCTTACCGGCAGCGAAGTCAATTCCATGTGGGCCGATTAAAGGTTTGGTGTCAATAGAAGGCAACGTCTTTTGTCCAACGATATCAATCACGTTGATTTCAGTTGAGCGACCTCCACCGGTGATGGTCACATAAGCGGTCTTTCCATCAGCGGAAGCAATCACCTCATGCGGATCGTCACCTACCGGCACACGGGCAAGAATTTTAAAAGTAGAAGGATCGATGATCGCTAAAACATGATCACCTTTTGACAAAGCCAACAAATAGCGCTGTGAAGTCTGAGCTGCACTTTCGTTTTGCGAAAAAGCGAAAACAAATAATAAAAACGCAAAAGCAACTACTCTCTGCAAGCGAATGACAAGGCTGCCATTGGCGTTATTTGGATTTGTTTTCATACAGCGCTTTCTAAAACAAAAGCATCAACACCACCAATGCCGCACCGGCCAGCGTAAAATAAAGGCCTTTCTTAAAAATATCAGACGAGGGAAGAAACATCCAAAAAGCTGACAACACAAAGAACAACAAGGAAGCTCCAAAAAATATGTTCAGAAAAAATAGTGGACTTTTTGTATTCGCTTTATGAAGGTTGGTTAATTTTTCCAGAACAGTAGGAAGTTCTTTAGACGTGACGGTTGCAATCCCCGTTGTTGTATTAAAATTTCCTTGCCTGAAATAGAGGACGCCATTCTCTTCTTTATCTACCTTAAACTCCCTGATTCGTAAAGCCCGGCCTAAGTCTTCGGGTTTTATATCCGTGGGGAGATTTTCCGTCCTTATTTTCTCCACTTTCAAAAAGTCAGTGGTCCGGAAAATCATTAACACACCGCTAACAGCATAGATAGCCATTATACCAGCGAGAAAAAATCCTAGATAGCGATGATACACGCGCATAGATTGATTGGGAACTGCCATAGTATTGAATTAAATTTTTGACTTTGACAAAGTAACAGTATTTAATATTCCCTTCAATCAATTTTTTTTTCACGTCCAATTGCATCTTACAACCAACCATCCTCACAGGATTGCCGTAAGGGCTTCGGTTAAAATCCACTCAGTACCTTGCACTTACACTGATTGGTAAAAAATGAACCTTACGAAATAGTACAACTTTCTCCTATTAACATACATGCCCATTCGTTTGAATTGATTTTTATTTACTTTGGTAGTCCAGACGAGCACTATATCAAATGAAGGGTTGGACGTTAATCATTGTTTTCTTTTTCATCTCTACTTGCTTCGCCCAGGAAAACACAGGCAACCTTGATGACCTGAAATTAAAACTCAGAAAATCACCATCTGATACCAACCAGGTACTGCTTCTTTGCGACCTGGCCTACACCTATCGCTTCATCAATGCGGACTCGGCCTACAAGTACTCAACCATTGCGTTGCATCAATCTCAAAAATTGAAATACATAACCGGCCAGGCCTGGTCATACCTGCTGATGGGCTCAACAAATTCAATCCGGGGTAATGTACCTTCGGCCGTTTCCTATTTTGACAAGAGCATTCACCTGGCAGATTCGCTTCATAATTATAAAATAGTAAGCCGTGGATTAGCCAACATTGGTTGGTGCATGTTTGATCTTGCTGACTATTACCGGGCGATTGACTACTTTAAACGATCTCTTACTTATTTAGAAAAATTGGAAAATGAAGATGACTACGTGATCACTATCGAAATGAATATTGGCCAAGCTTACCTTGCCAGTAAAAAACTGGAAGAGGCGGAGCAATATTTGAATAAGGTACTTTTACGGGGAGTTGAAAAAAATCCAAACTACGGGTATTTACTCAACCTTCTTGCCGCCTTGCGCCTTGAACAAAATAAATATCCAGCATCAGATTCCATTCTGCATTTTGGCTGGAAGGTAATAGAGCCACTGCCTGATAAAATTGACAAGGCAGATAACCGATATTACTTTGCCCGCCTGAAGTTGGCACAAGGCGAAATCCAAAAGGCAAATGATTATGCCATTGAAGCGAAAAAATATTATGAATTAATTGGTTCAAAAATTGACCTTGAAAGAGTCTATAAATTACTATCGTCCATCGAATCGGAGCATGGAAGAACGCGCCAAGCTCTTGACTATCTTCTTTTAAGCAATGCCTTGCGCGATTCCGTGCGAAGCAGCCAGGCAAAGTACAGTGAGTTTTTGTTTGACCAGCGTGAGCAAGAGAAGCAAATACTTTTGCATCAAAAAAACAATCAGTTTCTGGAAGCAGAAAAACGCAACCAAAAAAATTTATGGATTGCTTCTGTGTTGATACTCCTCAGCATTGCTTCAGGCTTTGCCTTTTCCTTTTGGCAAAAACACCGCTCGAACAAAAAGTTACTCGCCCTGAACGAGGAACTAATAAAGAAGGAAGCTGCGATTGCAGATCATAACAATTTGTTACGCGAAATAAATGCTTCCAAAGACAAGCTATTTTCAATCATTGGCCATGACTTGCGAGGTCCATTATTATCACTGTCCGGGTTGTCACAACTTTTGTCTCAGGAAGCCGACACCCTCAGCAAAGACGAAATGAAAAAACTTTTAAACGATCTGGATAAGTCGTTGAAAAATTTATTTACCCTCCTTGAAAATCTTCTTGATTGGAGCTTGTCGCAAATCGGTAACATTGATTTCAAAGCAGAGACATTCGACATTTCTAAATCGCTGAAAGATAGCGAAGGGCTTTTGCGCGATCAGGCTTTGATCAAAAGGATTATCATAGAAAATGAATCCTCTGCTCCCTTGCTTGTAAGGGCTCATCCTAATTCCGTCAACACGGTGATTCGAAACCTGATTTCAAACGCAATAAAATTCACGCATGAAGGAGGCAAGATTCAGTTACATGCCGAACGTATCGATGGACAGATCCGTGTTTCCGTGGCCGATACGGGTGTAGGGTTGCATCCGAGTTCCATTCAAAAGCTTTTTAAAATAGGCATCAAGCATTCTACCTTGGGAACAGCTAAAGAAAAAGGAAGCGGGCTGGGTTTAGTCCTTTGCAAAGACTTTATCGAAAAAAACGGAGGTATTATCAGTGTGGAGAGCCACGAAGGAGTTGGCTCTACATTTTACTTCACATTGCCCTGCGCTGACGTGTAACTTTGCATTTCAAAATTCTAATGTTTGAGCGGTCGCTTCTTTATCATACCGCCTTTCGTATCGCGAACACTGTGCATAACTACAAAAGCATTCGGATCAATTTTTTCAATTTCAGTATTAAGCTTGTTCAATTCAAGGCGAGTAATGACGGTGTAGATAATGTCGTTGTTGGTTAGCTCTCCTCTTCTTCCAAAGCCTTTCTTACCGCTGTAAACAGTTAATCCACGTCCTAGTTTAGTAGAAATCATTTGGCGTATCTCTTCACTGTGTGATGAAACGATTGTGACACCGATGTATTCTTCAATGCCCTCTACAATAAAGTCAAGTGTTTTGGATGCAGAGAGGTACGTTACGATGGAGTATAAGGCTATCTCAACAGACAACAAGTATGCGGCAGAAGAAAATATAATAATGTTAATCATGAGAATAACATCTCCCATCGTGGTACCCAACTTCTTGCTAAGGTAAATAGCAAGCACTTCCGTGCCATCAATCACAGCTCCACCGCGCACCGACAATCCGATACCAGCTCCTAGAAAAAATCCACCGAAGACAGCCACCAACAAATTATCCTTCGTCACATCCGGGAAATCAACCGTAGCCACACAAAGGGCAAGCCCGGAAATAGCAAGTGCCGTCTTTATTGCAAAAGATCTTCCTATGTTTTTATATGCCAGCAACATGAACGGGATATTGACAACAATAAGCAATACGTAAAGTGGGATTGCTGTAAGTGCTGATATGATGAGTGAAATACCCGTGGCGCCACCATCAATAAAATGGTTTGTCAAAAGAAAGCCCTTGAAACCAAAAGAAGCCGAAAAAATACCTGCGGTGATCAAAAGAAAATTCTTAATGTTGCTTCGAATAGTAATGCGCAACTCACGATATCCCTTGGCCAATCGATAGGCAGATGCATCGCGCGCCTTTTTCAGAGTTGTTCTCTCAACTAATCTTTTCCAGAATCGGTTCATCCTCTCATTGTTGGTTCTAACCTTCGTGAAGATAATCCATTTTCAACCCTGATCGCCATTTTAAATCATTTCTAATAAATCACGAATCCCAACCGGTGATGGCAATCAATCATTTTGAACTCGAATAAATCGCTCTTAAATTGAGGCTCCTTGATTTAGCACTATGTCTCCTTTGTTTCAAATTAAAAAAAATAAAATTATCGCCATTGTCCGCGGCATCTCTCCGCATGATGTCTTAAAAATTGCGGAAGCTTTGTTGAGTGGTGGCGTTACGTTGCTCGAAGTCACTCTCAATTCACCTGATGCGTTATCATCTATAAAAAAAATGGCATCTGCCTGGGAAGGAAAATTGCTTGTTGGGGCAGGCACGGTGTTAGATGCCGCGTCCGCGCAGGCAGCGATAGATGCAGGCGCTCAATTTATCATTTCTCCTTCGCTGGATGCGGACACCATTGAAACTACAAAAAAGGCAGGCGCAGTTAGCATTCCGGGGGCATTCACCCCGACAGAAATCCTGGCAGCTTATAAATATGGTGGTGACATCATCAAAGTGTTTCCTGCTTCTGTAGGTGTTGGCTATTTCAAAGACTTGCGCGGGCCCTTTCCTCACATTCCTTTAATGCCCACTGGTGGAATTACATTGTCAACAATTTCAGAATACAAAAATGCCGGAGCTGTTGCTTTTGGCATTGGCAGTGGTTTGATCGGCTCCGCCCCAAAAATTACAGACGACTATTTGCTTAAACTAACCGACAACGCCACGAGGTTTATGGACTCAATTGCCGGCTAAGCAAGATTCCATTCCCATTTTTTATTTTGTCTTCACCAAGTGGTAGGATTCCCCGCTGTATTGTTTGTTGGTGATATGTAGCACGCGGCCTCCGCGCACCGCTTCAAACTGAGCCCAGTAAATTTTTGTCTTACCTTCAAATTGTTTGGTGAGTGTAATATCCCAGTTCGTGACTTTGCTATTGCCGTTGTATTTCTGATCGTAGGCTTGCATGCTCCCCACCATGCCATAAGCACCTTTGTGTGTACTTTCATATATACCACCCGGTTTAAAAATAAATTTGTTGGCTGACGCGGATGCATTCATACCCGCATAGGCACCTGTGTAGGAATTATACATATTTACATACGAACTGCCACTCTCTTCCCAAGTGCCAATCAAGTCCGCATCGGTCACTGCAAATTTGTTGTAGTTGAGCAAGCCTTCTATTTTCTCTTGTGTTGGCACCGCTTGCTGCAACGCTTCCGCAGAAGGTGCTATGATTTCAATGCACCGCGCGATGCCGTTGTTCTTCGTGATCCGAAAACCGACATAGCATTTTTTTCCAGTTGAATTATCTACGGCATTCGCTTCGAAGAAATCAATGCAGAAATAACACGGCCCGCCATTATCATATTTGCGAACATTGCTCAGTTGATAACGCGATGCCATCACCATATTCCAAAGTGAACCATTCACATCATTGGAGACACGCATAGCATCGGTGATTTGAATGGGATAGTGCAGCAAAACGACAATGTTGCCTTTCGTGACCTTCACGTAGTCGGCAAATGGCTGCGCCACCCATCCATCATCAAAATTGGTAGTTGAAATGGAAATTCCATTTTTACCCGGTGCAGAGGTGATTCCGAATGGGCCTTGTGATTGATTTTGGTTGGTAGCGGGCTCTGCCTTTTTCTCATTTCCCACATCTGGTTTTTGAATGTCAACGGAGCTTAGAAAAGACTCCACATCATTCAGGAACTCATTATTATTATACAACACCACGATGCTCACCTCCACACCAAAACCGGAAATGGTAGTCAGTATTACGATCGCCTCTTCGTTGTTGAAATTAAAATTGGAAGCGCCAGCTTCCATCGTCCAACCATCCTCAACGGTTGTTTTGGGTGCGGGCACCTGTGCCTCCGGATAATTTTTGGTGACAAGGCTTTTCCACTCGCTGTTAAAATCCGCCAGTGGGTCGCCACTACTCTTGATGCTTTTATAAAGTGATAGCCGGCACCAGCCGCGCGTAGCTGAATTCGTCTTTACAAAGGAAGTCGCAAAGTCAGCCGTTTCATTTTTCCATTTGGCAAGAGGTTCGAAGGAGGCAATGTCAAATGTCTGGCGTTGTGCAAATGAATTGACACCAGTCACCACAATAAGCAGCAAGAGAATTGATTTCATGAGGGTGTTTAGGTTTTTAAAATTAAACATATCTTTCTTAAAAAAACACAGGTGCCAAAGCTCCCCTTCGCCATTGCAGATTTTAAACCACTTCACAAAAAGACGATGGTGGTGCTGCTTGCGAGTATCTGCTGTTTAATGGCGACTAATTTTCTAAGCAATGCATCACACCTGCCAATGGTGAATGACCTGATAGAAGGTGACAACTATATTTTTTATCATTATCTGTATTGGGCCATTTCAACAACCCTATTTTATGTTGTGCTGCCTGTGATCGTTATTCTCTTCTACTTCAAAGATAAGTTGAGTGATTATGGATGGAAGCGTCAAAACTTCTTTGGCTATTATAGAATATATTTTTTCGCGTTATTCATCATTCTTCCATTCGTATTTTTTGCTTCCTTCGGTGATTCGTTTCGTGAGACATATCCATTCTATGTTCCACCGAAAGATGAATTGTTTCCAAAATATTTCGTTTGGGAATTCTTCTATGTGCTCCAATTCTTTGCCTTGGAATTTTTCTTTCGTGGCTTTATGGTGCATGGCTTGAAACAAGAACTCGGTGTGCTTTCTGTTTTCATTATGACCATTCCCTATTGCATGATTCATTTTGGCAAACCATTACCCGAATGTATCGGCTCCATCTTTGCAGGAATTTTCTTGGGATTGATGAGTTACAAAACAAACTCTGTGTGGATGGGATCCCTTGCTCACGCTATTGTTGCGCTGTCCATGAACTTGTTAGGTCTCTGGCATCGGGACTATTTTTGAATTTACTTGAATGGGCAACTCCTCATTCTTTCAAAGCAATCACTATATTTGAATACGTTTCATTTTTTTGAAACCTAAGCCTATGAACAAAAATCTTGTACTATGGTCTGTTACCGTGGCCCTTGGTGGACTTCTCTTCGGCATGGATGTAGCCAACATCTCTGGTGCCGAACAGCGCATTCAACAACTGTGGCAACTTAGCGACTGGCTTCACGGCACTGCGATAGCGACTGCCTTGTACGGAACGATCATAGGCGCAGCTGCGGGAAGTATCCCTGCAAATAAATTTGGTCGCAAGAAAACATTAATCGCGATCGGCTTGATCTTTTTGGTTTCTGCCATCGGCAGTGCGCTGGCGCAGGATGTGTATGTGTTCATGCTCTTTCGTTTTCTTGGCGGGTTGAGCATCGGAGCTTCATCGGTAGTGGCCCCCGTTTACATTTCTGAAATTGCTCCACCCAAGCATCGTGGCAAAATGGGAACCGCGTTTCAACTCAATGTAGTGACCGGAATTCTACTTGCTTATCTTTTCAATTATTTGCTTCAAGGCGTGGGTGGTGACAATGACTGGCGCTATATGTTGGGGTTGATTGCGATTCCATCATTATTGTTTTCATTGATGATGTTGATTACACCTGAGAGTCCTCGCTGGTTGATCTTGTATAAAAATGATGAAGCCGAGGCACGAAGAATTTTTACTTTGAGTGGATCAGATGCCAACGAAGTGATCAGTGAAATTAAGAATTCAAAAGAGCCGGTAAAGGAATCCCTCTTCTCCGGTAAGTTTTCCCGACCGCTCTTACTCGCGTTCTTGGTCGCATTTTTCAACCAACTGTCAGGCATCAATGCTATTATTTATTTTGCACCGCGTGTTTTTGAAATGGCGGGCCTCGGCAAGGAAGCGGCATTTCTTTCCAGTGCAGGAATCGGTCTCGTCAATTTTGCATTCACCGTATTAGGATGGTATCTCATCGACAGGCTCGGGCGGAGGACACTATTATATATAGGGTCATTTGGCTACCTGGTTTCGCTATCATTAATGACATTGGCATTTGCGGGAGTTATTGAAAGTGGCATCACTTGGTTTGTGTTTTTATTTATTGCCGCGCACGCGGTAGGGCAAGGTTCGGTGATCTGGGTTTTCGTTTCCGAAATTTTCCCCAACTCAGTCCGCGCAGCCGGCACTTCATTCGGAAGCCTGACACATTGGTTTTTTGCAGCGGTCATCTCGCAGACTTTTCCTTTCTTCGCGAACAGTCTTGGCGGAGCAACCATCTTTGGGTTCTTCACTTTCGTGATGGCATTGCAGTTACTTTTTGTCTGGAAAATGATGCCTGAAACAAAAGGAGTTTCACTAGAAGATATGGGTAACGTTCGTATCCATTGACAATCACAAGATTCTTACTTTTAAAAACTGATCTACGAGTATCAGTATAGAGCTGAAGAACATGATCCATCCCAGATTGATTGCAATTTGCCTTATTCGGATCTTTTTCGCTTTCACTATTCTGTAAACCAAGAAAGAAAGAAGGCTGACCACCACCAGCGAAACAAAAAAGACATCAGTACCAAGAGCAAGGCTCAGTCTCCCCTCATCATTGGGGTTTATTATATTCATGAAACCAGCCAATGTTCGCATGTAAAGGCAGGCCAACAAAAAAGGAAAAGCCACAAGCGATTTGCCTTTTCTCAAGACAAAGAAACAAACAATTGCTTCAAGAAGCGTGATCAACGGACCTGCAGCATCAACAACATGTGCGTGCCAGTTTTGAAGATATTTTCCATTTGTCACAAATGTTGTGTTCAACGTCATCGACATGGAATTGCCAAGGATCGTTCCTGCAAGCCAATGAGAGAACTCGTGCAGTTCCCACGAAAAGAAGACTGCGATGAATGTGATCAGTAGAACGTTGTAGGTTTTATTTTCACTCATGCACTACCATGAGGAAAAATCATACCAAAGGCAACGAGTTACTTTTTGTTCACAGTTGAAGTCTCAATCCGAATGCTTTGTTCACCAGTGTACAGACTGTCCCGTAAATTCGTACAGTTAGTATTTCTTTTTCACCTCTTCCCTCACTCCATAAAAGATCCGGTATAGCTTCACACTGTCACTCTCTTTGGCCAATTCAAATTGAAAGTCAAGGGATGGTGTGAAAATTTTCATCCCTGATTCAGGTAAAAACCTTCCGTGGCTGGCCTCCTTTAAAAATCTGCGCTACATGATCTTTCTTCAGCACCAGCTCAAAGTCGCGGTTCTTAAATGTGTAAGAACCTCCAAAAGGCTGCAGTGCTATTGAGTCAAAAGCAATTGCCTTGTGCTCGTAAGCTGCTTCAACCGGTTTGCCGAAAAGAATGTTAACAATCGAATTGACAATGGCACCTGAATTGGATTCATTATTGGATAATACAATGATCGTTCTGTCAGTTTCCGGATAATGGGCAAGCATGGTGTGATATCCCGGCCAGCCGCCCGAATGTTGGATGACTCTTCCAAAATCATTTTTAGCAAGCATAACACCATAACCATAATACGCCTTCCCCACGGTATCTACCAACGATTGCTCTTTGCGCATCTCTTTAATGGAACCTTCATCCAGAATTGTTTTATTCGTAAGAGCAATGTCCCACTTCAGCAAATCTCCCGTTGTTGAGTTAATCGTTCCATCGCCCTCAATACCATCCAGGTAATAGACCACATCCATGTTCTTCAATGAGTCAGGCAGAACATACCGCGAGAGACTGTCCGACCAAGTGTATCCGTACGCATAGTTGGTAAGTCTTTCTCCGCTCCGTCTTGTATTGTAAACGCGCGTGTGTGTCATCTTCAATGGTCCAAAAATATTTTTTGTCAAAAAGTCGTTGTAGGACTGACCCGATACTTTCTCTATGATGCTTGCCAGTATTGCGTAGGCGGTGTTGCTGTATTCCCATTTGGTGCTTGGTTTGAAATAAAGTGCAGGTTTTTCTTTCGCAAGAAATGAAATCATATCACCGTTGAAGGAAATCTTTTTGTGATCCCATTTCGGATCCATGGCTTCCATATAATCCGGTAAGCCCGAGATGTGCGTCAACATCTGGTGAATGGTAATGTTATGATAAGGTAATTCGGGAAAGAATTTCCGCAGTGAATCGTTGAGCGAAAGTTTGCCTTCCTTTTTTAACATCAGAATTCCCATCGCAGTAAACTGCTTGCTCACGGAAGCCAGTTCAAAAACACTTGTGTCATTCAGCAACTCCTTTGTGTCGAAGTTGGCGTAGCCAAACGATTTTTGAAAGATGACTTTTCCTTTCTCGGCCACCAGCACGTTGCCATTAAATTTATTGAACTGTGCCTGGCTCTGTAAAAACTGATCGAGTGAAGGAATGCGCTGATCGCTTTCTTTGGAGCAGGCAAAAAAAACAAACAGGGCGAAGCAGGGGAGTAGTTTCTTCATAGAATTTTGGATGATTCTGAAAGTTAATCCGAAAAACCTCACTTAGCAAGGAGAATTCCCTTCTCAAACTGTCTGTCCAAACGTAAGCAAATTGTTGTCCGGATCAAGCATTGAAAATTCTCTTTGCCCCCACGGCTTTGTTTGCAGATGACCTGCCGGATGGATACTTAAATTTTTATCGAGCACTGACAGGTACAAACTATCGATATCATCAGTTCGTATATAAACCTGTCCATAATTCTCCTTAGGATCTAGCTCTTTGAATTCAAAAAAGTGGATTTGAATATGATCCTTTTTCATCATCAAGTAACCGTCATATTCTTCTCGACCAAAGTCTTCGAAGCCAAGCTTCAAGTAAAAGTCTCTGGTCGCAGCTTTGTTCCTCATGGGTAGTTTCGGATTAATGTCTGTCAGCATTTTTTGTTTGCTAATTGTTGTAACCACAAATTAGTAAAATAGTTTTGGAGGGACAGCCTACGTTAAGATGAAATAAGAGTACCAAAAATGCTTTCTTGTCTAAATCTCTGCGCAACTCTGCGTGCACTTCCTCTGCGACCTTAGCGGTTAAAAAGAAACCGCAGAGATCGCAAAGCAAATCGCAAAGGAGAATTATATATAGTCAGCCCTCAAACATCATTTCTTGTAAGTAATTGGAACCATCTCTTTCACACGATCTTTCGAAAACGTAAACCTCAACTTCCCAAACGAAGGCATGCCCGAAAACAAACTAAACTTCCATTCATTTGAATAACCCAGCGGCTCTGCAGGAAAACCAAATGAATGATCCACCTTTCCATTTTGATTTTTATCGTGAAGTAGAATGATGGCGTAGTCTCCGAACGGAATTGAAAGTATTGCCTCCGCTTTTCCATTTCTTATCTCTGCGGTGATTGTTTTAAACGGAGCTTTCGGCATATCATCCTGTTCGCGATATATCATGAACACTACTTTGCCTTGAGTGCTCAAGAAATACTCTCCACACAAAGTAAGTTCTTGTGCAGTGCTCATAAAACTGCCTAGCGCAAGTAACGCAAACAAAATCCTATTCATAGCTCAACGCTTCACGCGTGGTTAGTTTAATTGCTCTGCGCGATGGATACAAGGTTGCTAGATACGATCCAATCAAAATGATCGCGACCCAGATTATAAACGCATACTCAGAAAAAACCAGCGACAGCGGAGTTCGGAAAGACATATTTCCGATGAAGCGCCCCATGAAAGAAGAGAACACCAACGCGAGTACCAGCGCTATGAAGATGCTCATCACCCCAATGATGATTCCTTCCCACGTAATTAGTGAACGAATTCTCTTTGGTGTTGCACCGATGGCGCGCATCACACCAATCTCACGCGTGCGCTCCATCACGTTCATACTCATCGTTGAAAGGAGCGCGAGTGTTCCAACAATCGCCATCAACACCGCCATCGCCAATAGCGAATTTACCAATACCTTCATATGCGCAGCAATAGCATTCTGCAAAAGCCAAACCGGGATTGATGCGTTAACAGAAATATTTTTCTGCTCCAGCAACTTCTCAATCTCCTTGTTCTTCACAACTGCATTTTGCTTCGAGCGGTCTTCATAACCAATCCGCAGCATATTGCTTCGCCTTTCTGTGTTAGTGATCTTTTCAAAATATTTTTTTGAAACATAAGCTGCAGCGCCCGAGCCAACATCTTCTACAAGCCCAACTATCTTCCATGTGTGTGGTTTGCCTTCAACCGAAAGTCTGATCTCGTCTCCAACTTTCAAATCTCTGTTTGAACCACGCACCATTTGATTCAGCACCACACCATTTTCGTTTTCCTGTTGCAGCCATGTGCCAGCTTTCACGGTCGGATTCAAAAGTTTTGAATTCATAGGCAAGGCAAGCATTGTGAAACTTCCATGACCTTTATCCGGGTACGTGCGCGACACATCAAAACTATTTTCTTTCGCCACACCTGTGGAAGAATAGCTCCATGCCTCCGCCTGCTTCACACCATGCATTGATTTTATATTTTGAATGAGTGAATCAACACTTACCGACTCGTTCAACTTTATCTCCTGGTCGTACAATCGCTGCTGATAAATCCGATTCAGGTTTTCATCCCATGCTTTTGAAACATTGAGAGCCGTCATGAACATCGCGCCACCTGCTGCGAGCAATCCAAGTGTCATCGCCAGGCGCGAACGCTGCCGGAAAACATTTCTGAATGAAAGTGTAAACGTCTCGCCCCACCAGCTCGCCTGCCACATCTTGCTTGGCTTGCTCCCCGACAAACCAAAATTGTCAAGCGCTTTGCGCACAGAAATTCTGCTGCCTCGAATTACGGGAACTGCCGCTGCAATCAACGGAACGAAAATTCCTGACACCACTTGCGTGAGCAGCACCCACGTTGGAATGGAAGTATTCGTAATCTCAAGATTCAACAACGTTGCGATCTGGTTATAAAAAGCTGCGGCCGCCAACCGACTCAACGGAATGCTGATCAACAACGCCACTGCACAAATCACTATCATCATCACAAAATACATCGCGGCCATTTGCCTTGAGTTGCCGCCAATGGTTTTCATCACGCCAATCTGCCGCACTTGCTTCACCATCAGCGTGGCCATTGACGCGCTCACGAGGATGGAGCCGAGCATCAAAATCAAAAACGCAAACGTGGTGAAGATCGAGAGCACCGCGTTCATCTGCGACTGGTGCGGATGCTTGCCCGGAGGCGGCACTTGTATTTCATGCACTTGATGGTTGTTTGCCTTCAGCCATGAAGCCACTTCACTTGCCTTTGCTGTAATTGCATCTGTTGTCTGCGCATCGCTCACCGAAATTCGCAATTGATCAAAACCTTCCACTTCGCCCAGCCACTGCAACGTCTCCATCGTCACATATGCGTAGCCTGATTGCTCTTGCCACGCAGGCGCGAGACCCGGATCATGAACCACACCCGAAATCTTCAACTGTTTCGGAGTTCCATTCGCTGTCTTCACGGTAATGCTTTGTCCGATGTCGGCATCCATTATCACGAGTGCAGTGCGCTCGGCTAGCAGTTCCCCAACTGCAGGACGATCAGCTCCGCGCAGAAAATGAAATTTATTCATGCGCATGTTCGCAAAATCATCCACCACAAAAAGTAAAAGCGGGTACCACTTGTCGCCAACTTTCATGCGCGCGGTGGGTGTTGCTCTTCGCTCCGCATCTGCGATGCCCGGAAATTTTCGCACACTGTCAAGCAGTTGTGGTGAAATGTCTTGTTCAAGCTCGATGGTAGCCGAAGCAGGATTCGTGCTCATGTAGTTCGTGCGCATCTCGCGGTTGATCACGCTGTAGCCACCGAGTATCGCGCCAATGCCAAACACACCGATGCCAATCGCCAGCACAAGCATCAGGTTTTTTGAATAGTCACGGGTGAGGTCGCGCCACACCTTTGTATATCGTAGTTTCATTTTTGAATTCTTTTAATTTGTTCACTGTCACTCTGAGCCTGTCGAAGAGCGGTTTCGAAGGCTCAACTTGACAAATTATTTTTTCACGCCATCACACTCTCCTCTTCCTTGATCACACCATCCGCAATGTGAATGTTGCGTTCAAACAGTGCGCTGAATTCTTTTTCGTGCGTCACCACCACCACGGTCTTGCCTTGCTTCGCCAGGCTCATAAACAACTCCATGATCGCAATGGCATTTTGTGAATCCAGGTTTCCCGTGGGCTCATCGGCCACCAGAATCGAAGGATCGTTCGCGAGCGCCCGCGCGATGGCCGCGCGCTGCTGCTGCCCGCCCGAGAGTGCCGCAGGAAATTTATCCGCCTGCTCACTGATGTTCACTTTCTCCAGCAGCGCCAGCGCGCGTTGTTTTCTTTCCGCCTTCGCATACGTGTTGCAAAAATCCATCGGCAGCATCACGTTCTCCAAAATGGTGAGCGTAGGCAGCAACTGAAAAAACTGGAACACCACGCCCACATTTTTTCCGCGCCAGCTCGCCAGCTCGCTCTCCGAAAGTTTATCCACGCGCACACCGTTTATCGTCACCTCGCCCTGCGTGGGCTTGTCGATGCCGGTGATCACATTGAGCAGCGTAGATTTTCCGCTCCCCGATTTTCCCGTGATGGCGATGAACTGCCCGCGCTCCATGTCGAGCGACACATTTTTCAGCGCATGAAAAGTACCCTCGGCCACCGCGTACGATTTGGTGACGCCTCCCAGCCGGATGATGTTTTGATTTGAATCCATAGTTGTTGCTTTTTGATGCAACAATACGCAGCCGCCCCGTGCCCAGCGTCTAGTAAAATCCACGCGGACGTCCGCCTGCGTTTTCAGAATGATTTGGTCTTGGGTTTTGGATGTTGAATGGAGTTGGGCGTGCCCCGCGAGGCGCGGGTCGGGCTGCTACAGGGTACGCTTCGCTTCCGTGCTTCATTGCATTGCGCACCTCACTGCGTTCGCCTTCCGCATCCCTCACGCAAGAGAGTTAACTTGTTGACAAAGCCCATCAACTAGGGCAACGTATTGCCTTTAATCCTATAAACTAAAAATTAATATCTTTAGGCGGAAGGACTTCAAATTAAAAATATTTTCGCCACATGATTCGCCATATTCTCCGAACAGGAGCTTTATCACTTACTCTATTTTTACTTCCCAAAGTTTTCTATGGGCAGTGCATGTCAGGAACGTATACAGTTGGCAGCGGGGGTAGTTTTTTAACCTTAAAAAATGCTACAGACGCTTTGAAAACGAGGGGCATCTGCGGCAGCCTTACTTTTTCAATTTTAAATGGCACGTACTCCGAAACATTTTCGCTCTTGTCTGTTTCAGGAATGTCTTCACAATATTTCATACGCTTTACTTCCCAGACGAAAGATAAATCAAAAGTAATCATCAATGTGCCTGCGTCTGACTTCGGGTTTGGCATTCAATTCCAGAATATTCCTAACATTCAAATTGATCATATCACCTTTCGCCATGCCGGAGGCGATGGAGGTTACGTTATTGCTATGGTGAATTGTGAAAATTTTGTTATCTCCAACAATCGCTTTGAAGGCAACTTGGCATTGAGCAGCAAGATGCTTGACATAGGACGCTCGTTCGATTATGTCAATTATCTCAATAAGGGCATTGTGAATAACAACGAATTCACACAAGCAAGCTCAAGTATTTTTATACGAGGAATTAAAGGGGCGGAAGTCTATGGCAATCGTATTTTCAATTCTGCATCGGGTTTATTTGTAAGCGACATTCCAAGTTCATTGGTGGCTTACAACTACTTTGAGAATACTGATCCGACTCTTATTCAAGGCAACGGCATGACCTTCACTGGCGATTTATCAAACACAAAGGTGATCGCGAATCAATCACACATACTTAGCAGCACAACTCCTGGTTATAATTTTAATGCTGCTATCATTAGTGCAACAGCGAGTGGAGGCACGTGCTACCTATTCAATAATGAATTCAACACAGCGGACAACAGTCATCCCTATGGTACTCAAATCAATAGTTCAAGTAACCTAAGCTTTTATAATAACGCCTTTAATTTAGGAGTGGAATCAGGATCTGCCGGTCCCAGCTATGGTTCAACCGTTTCATCATCATCCAGCTCCAATATTGAGTTTTACAATAATGTAGTTAGCAATTTCGCGAAAAGCCGAGCCCTTAACTGGGCCAACGATCGCACCACTTATAAAATGGACTACAACTCGTTTTATACGAATGGATCGACTTTGGCAATCATTGGGCTTTATACAGCACCCGATCTTAGTTCGGTGCAATCTTCCTCACTCCAAAATGATCATTCACTTCAGGTACTTCCGGGGTATATTTCTTCTAGGGACTTACGAATCGTTAGAAATATCACAATCGACAATCTGGGTAAGCCAAATACAATTGTTGTTTATGACATTGATTCGGTGACACGTTCCTCCACTCCCGATATAGGCGTAAATGAATTTACTGCTAGTGGAGCTCAGTTTGATATCGGTCTGACTTCTGATCCAGATTTCGCAAAGTCAATTTGCTATGGTTATCATCCGGTCAACCTCGTTATAAAAAATTGGGGAAGCTCTACCGTTTCAAAAGTTACCTTGAATTGGTCAGTTAATCAAGTAAGCCAAACTCCTTACATCTGGACCGGAGCTCTTTCAGCCGGAGCAACCACAAAAGTCACCATTGGAACTCCCTATTTCTTAAACGGTTCTTATGAAATAGGCATCAATGCCACACTTGATTCCGGTGATCAAAATTTACTCGACAATCAGTTAAGTCTTTTGACAAGTGTAACAAATGTTCCTACCATTTCAACCAACAAAGCTCCATCAATTTGTCGCACTGATTCTGTTTTGCTCAGCGCGATGACTGGAAATATTGTATGGTCAACCGGATCGACAAAAAATCAAATGACAATAAAGGACCCGGGAAACTACTGGTATGATTTTACAGACAACCGAGGATGCATTTCCAGGTCTGACACCGTAGCAGTTATTGTAAATGAAAACATACCGGTGTTGAATTACAAGGTCGACCAGCTTGAAAGCACCATCACGATTACCAACACAACAACAAATGCCACTCAGTATAAGTGGAAATTGGGAGATGGAAATGAATCTACAGCCGTTTCCCCAACCTATAGCTACCGCACCCCAGGAAATTACCTGATCGAATTTTACGCCAGCAACGCTCAATGCCAAGTATATTCAAAATACAATCTGACTATTGCTAACCCATTTGTCAGCTCTTGCCCTCCGGTTCAGTCTGACTTTCTTGTGTCATCGCTGATCAAAGCTGACAAAAAGTTCATCGCTGGTGGAGCTACTTATTCCACCACCGGAGCCTTCATTTCGAAGTTTGATCCGATCACCATGAAAGCTGATTGGCGTTGGGATTATAAGGCGCTTCAAAATGAAGAGACAACGGATTTATTTGTTGACCAGCATAATAATACTTTCGGTGTAATCTATTCGGATTTCAACGATGTCTATTTTGTCAAGCTTGACCCCGGAGGAAAACAAGTTTTTGTCAAAAATTTTGCAAGTGGCGCACCGCAATACACGCGCCCAAAATTGAAAGAAGATCCTGCCACTCACCAGTTGTACTTAATGGCGTTAAAAGACTTGTCACATGTTCAAAAATTCGACACACTCGGAAACCAGATATGGAGTAGTCATTGGCCGGTTGGTTCCGATTTTCACTATGCCTCATATAATCCTATCGATATGACGATCGATCACCTTGGAAATATCTTTGCGATCATGTTTGGATATCCTAATCCAAACAGCACAGCCAGCGATTTTATTTTAGTTAAATTCGACAATCAGGGAGGTTTGCTTTGGGAACTCCCGCTTCAAAAAAGTACGGACAAAAAGAGTGGACTCACGGTGCGATTGGACTCCGAGGAAAATGCATATGTGTTTGGCAGTTCGGGTAATTCAACTTTCATAACAAAAGTGGAAGGTAGTGGCGTAATCAAATGGCAGTATGGAGGCTCAGCCTCTTCAGACTACGCCTTATCGTTTGCTATTGACTCTGAAGATAACTTATATCATTTGTGGGCTTATCAAGGAATTGCCCACCTTACGAAACTCAATAATTCCGGAGGATTAATTTACAATATTGACGTCCCATATTCATGGGACAACCCTGCTGGTTCCATTACTTTTGATCTGTTCAACAATGTGTATTGTACGACTTCCGAACACTTTTCTAAATTCTCTTCCGATGGAAAACTATTAGCCGCAAAAGACAATGGTAACCCAATTGTTCATGCTTCACTCCTTCTTGACAATGGCGACATCATCCTTGGTGGGTATGTAGATAGTGAATGCTCCCTGGAAAAAATTCATCAAACCGACATAACTGCAAAGATTGAACTTAAAGCTCAAACCAATTCTGTTTGTCACGACATGCCCGCCACCTTTCAGAGCAAAGTTTTTTATGCAGACAGCTACACCCTGCGATGGTACGTGAATGATCAACTCCTTAGTGGCGAAAGCAACGCATCACTTCAAGTTGTTTTGATTCAGGGTGATGTTGTGAGAGTGGAGCTTGTGCTTAATCCTGGCAATTGCTCAAATAATTGTATCATCTCGTCTTTACCTGTTGCGATCGAAATAAAAAATCCTGTAATGCAAATCGTACAATCTAACAAAACACTCAAAGCTTCCGATGCATCAAATTACCAATGGTTTTTAAATGATGTCGCAATCCCTGGTGCAACTGAGCAAGAATACGTGCCAACCGTTACCGGAAACTATACTGTAAGCGGAGATATTGATATGTGTAGTGTAAAATCTGAGGAATATAATATAACCATTACAGAAATAAATCTTGACCGAAGATTATCCTTGTATCCAAATCCATCAAGAGGTATTTACTATGTTGATATCAAAGACCAATTTGAATCTTACTCATATGTTATTTTCTCCCCAGTCACATCGCAAATCTTAGTAAAAGGAAATGTTTCAGAATTGCAGAACAAAATTGACGCAACATCTCTTCCTGCCGGGTGCTACGTTATTGAGTTTTTTGACACCCAAGGGGCATCAATGTTTGTAAGAAAAGTAATTCTTTTGTAAGATTTGCAGGGTGCATCTCTGCCGTTGTTGGCATCCTCCAACAACGATCATGTTCAGCTACATTCTGATGACCATTAAATTACTTTTGAATTTCGGCCAGCGATAGTAGCGGCACCCCGCAGCTGCGTTGGGTTTGTGTGTGGCGTGAGGAGTAAAGCGAATAGCGCGGTGACCGTCTCGGGCAGGCCGCCAACACATCACAATTATTTTAATCCATCATCACTCCACCTCGAGTGAGTCAACTGCATTTTGATTGGCAGCCTTAAAAGATTGATAGCTGACGGTGACAAACGCCATGAGCGAGACGATGCCCGCCACGATGCTGAGGATGCCGGCTGTGAGCGGAATGCGCGAGGGATACTCCTCGAGAAAATTGCGCATGAGGTAATAACCGATGGGCAGCGCCACCACCAGCGACCACGCCACGGGTGGAATGAAATCGCGGAAGAGCATGAGCACCACTTGCCGCACGGAGGCGCCCAGCACTTTGCGTATGCCGATCTCTTTGGTTCTGCGCTGCGTGTTGAAGAGCACCAAGCCAAACAGCCCGAGGCACGCGATGGCGATGGCCACGATGGTAAATGCAAACGTGATTTTCTTCAGGATTTTTTCCTGGTAAAGTTGTACTTCATAATCGGAGTCGAGGTAAGAGAAATTCATGGGGAGGCCGGGATGAACTTTCTCAAAAATAGTTTTCAGGTGAGTGAGCGCCTCTTCCTGCTTGCCTTGCTGGTAGCGCACGAAAAGGTTGCGGATAAATTCTGCGCGGCCAAACACAAACACCACGGGCTTCACCGCGATGTGGATGTCATCATTTTGAAAGTCTTTGACTACGCCAATGATTTCGCCTTTTTGATCGCCAAACATTTTGTAAGAGATGCGCTGGCCGATGGGGTTATCAAAGCCAAGAAGTTTCGCAGCCGATTCGTTAACAATAAAATTGGAAGAGTCGGACGCGAAGTCGCGGGAGAAATTTCTTCCGGCCACGAGTTCAAATTTTAAAGTAGCAAGCGAGTGCTGATCTATGCTGGCGCCATAAAACGAAAGTGGAGCAACGAACGGAGATGCCACGCGATTGCAATCAGCCCATCCGTTTATTTCCATCGGGCTTGACCCACCAAATGCGGCCGACTCAATGCTGGCGTGTGCCATCACCTGGGCGTGCAGGTTGTCAACGGACTTTACCGTGCGTTCTTCCAGCCACACGTTGATCACGCGGTGCTTGTCGTAGCCCACCTCTTTCTGCAAAAGAAAATCCGTTTGCTTACCGATGACCACCGCGCTGAAGATCATCACCACCGAAAGTGTGAACTGAAAAACAACCAATCCTTTTCTGAATCCCTGCCCGCTGAGTGTGGAGTAAAGATTTCCTTTCAACACCACCGCAGGACGGAACGAAGACAACACCAAGGCAGGATAACTGCCCGCGAGAAACGAAGTGACGAGCACGACACAAACAATTCCAGTGATAAGAACAGGATCAGAAAAATCGAGGAGCAGGTTTACGTTTGCTACCTGGCTCAACATGGGCAACAGGAACAGTGCAAAGAAAATTGAAAACAAAGCCGCGCAGGTTGTCATCACAAATGCTTCGGTCATGAACTGACGTATCAACACAAACTGGGTGG
>CAZECP010000041.1:0-41172 GCA_964510765.1 uncultured Ohtaekwangia sp.
CTGTGTGAACTGTGAAAGGCTCACTCAGAAAGAGCGTTGCAAAAATCAATCCGAACACGGGACACAAGAACAACCACATCGAAGCCCGCACGGTGTCTTCTTTGAGCAATCGCAGCCATAGTTGTACAGCACCAATCGAAACAGGTAACACCAGCCATGCAAGGGAAACCCAGAAACGCAAGTCATACGAATTTTCCTGATGATGAAAGTAGAAGGCAAAAGGAGCAAGTTGAATAGCACCCACCACAATCTGCCAGGCGTTGATAGTCGTGCGTTGCAATTGCCACTGCACGGTGGAGTAATAAACCGAGCCAGCCGAATACGTTACCATACAAAGTATAATCAACAACACGCCTCCTATCGTTGAATGTCCTGAAGATACTAAAGGATAAGTAGCGAGCGCTACGCCAATCATTCCCAACAAAATCCCCAGCCACTCTTTGCCCAGCACCCTGCGCTTCATCACCACCGATGACATCACGCTGATCAAAAGTGGATTCAAGGCGATGGCCATGGTAGTGATTCCGGCAGCCACATATTGTAAGGCAATGATAAAAATACCGAGATAGAGTGTGGTATTGAACGTTCCGAAAACAGCAATCTGCCACCACTCTTTGCCTGCCGGCAAGCGATAGCGCATCACCAAATGTGCAAAGACAGCCAAAATCAATCCCGCAAGTGCAAAGCGAATAGAAAAAAAAGTCAAAGGCTCTACTGAACGAAGTCCGAATTTGCCAGCTGTTGATGCAGATGCCCACAACATTGCAAACAAAAGTCCGATGACTACAAACTTGATCCGTTGGTTTTTCAAAGCAGAAACTTAATTCGTAAATATGTGGAATTGTTGTGACTCTTCGGAAGAAATAATTCGGCTAAAGAAATGAAACTTCTCGCAATCGGTTTAGTGTTCTCGGTTTTGAATTCTTATTCGCAAACACTTCCAAAAGAAATTATGGTGAATGGTGTGAAGCGCGAATACATTGTCTATGTGCCGAAGAATTTTGATCGCACAAAAACGCATCCGCTCATCTTGGCTTTTCACGGTGGTGGTGGCTCGGCAAAACGATCGCTCGCCTTTTTTGGATTCAATGAAGTGGCCGACACTGCCGGATTTCTCGTGGTTTATCCAAATGGCATCAAGAAAGGATGGAACGATGGCCGTCAGATAAAAAAGCATACGCACGATGATGTAGGATTCATCCGGAAACTTATTGAGCAACTCAAGAGTGATTATCCCATTGATGCAAATAAAATTTTTGCAACGGGAATTTCGAACGGTGGATTTTTCTCTTTCACTCTTGGATTAAAACTGTCGGATCAGATCAAAGCGATCGCGCCTGTGTGCGCTACCATTGGTGTAGATATTTTCAATGACTACCGACCTGAGTATTCTTTTTCTTGTTTGCTGATCAACGGCACCGATGACCAGATTGTGCCTTACAACGGTGGAACGGTAAGCGTCAAATTTATAAAGCGGGGTCAATGTACACCCACGGATGCCACGCTTGCACGATTGTTGAGTCTCAACTCCTGCGATCAAAGTCCAACAGTGAAATCATTTCCTGACAATGATAAAAACGATGGATGCACAGCAGAGAAATTTCTTTACGCATGCAAGCAAGGACTTCAAGTGCAACTCATCAAAATCACAGGAGGCGGACATACCTGGCCGGGCGGAAAACAATATCTTGGCAAGCGACTTGTTGGCAATGTGTGCCGCGACTTTTCAGCGGAAAAAGAAATCTGGAATTTCTTCCGACAACTCTAAATTAATATCATATCTCACATTTCACTTCTCACGTTTATGAAATGGATCGACATTATCGGCTGGATCGGATCAGTAGAAGTGATTGCCGCCTACGCACTGAACAGCTACCAAAAAATAAAGTCTGACTCCCTCCTCTTCCAACTACTTAACTTAACAGGCGGAATTTTTCTCATCATCAATACTCTTTACTATACGGCTTACCCTTCCATGTTCATCAACATTGTGTGGGTGGTGATTGCGAGTGTGGCGATTGTGGGGATTTTTAGGAAGAAGAAGTAATCAAGGAGATGGATATCCAGGTGGGTTTTTCTTAAATAAGGCGATATCATTTTTGTAGTCAGTACTATCTTTTACAGGATAACTGAACAACATTCTCGCAGTTTGAGGATCGAGAGAATCATATTGCACCATGAACTTGTCGCCAATGTGAACACCACCTGATGGAACGTTCCAGCTATGCAGACCATTATTATATCCATTTTGGTAAACTTTACCGCTCGCTGAATAACTAAACAAAATAAATGCACTACTGGGCGGAACGTAGTTACCAACGAGACCAATTGAGTAAGAAGGATGATTAATTATTTTAAGTTCCGAATAGCCACATGCTTGAAAAATAAATGCAACTATATCTATTAAGAATAATCCCAAACAAAGTCTAAGAATTTTCATAAGTTCAAACACCCTTCGCTTCTTGTGTTAGTAGCGTTTAAGTTAACATATCTGTTTCAACTATCATAAACTCAATAATATTCTCATGGCTTTTAAATATATTCGAGCAGTCTTTTAATCCATGAGAAAATCTTATTTCATCCTCGCCTTACTCGCCATCTCTTGCTCTCCTTCCAAAGAAGAAAAAGCAGCGAATGAAATCGATCAATTGTTTGCCAATGAATTCAAAGCAGACGAGCCTGGCGGAGCCGTTCTTATTTTGAAAGGCGATAAAATCATTTTTGAAAAAGGGTATGGAATCGCTGATCTGAAAACAAAAGAGAGGATCACACCACAAACCATTTTCAACATCGGTTCGATTTCAAAATCGTTTGTCTCCAATGCCACACTCATCTTGCGCGAAGAAGGAAAGCTCTCGCTGGAAGATAGCCTCGCAAAGTATTTTCCTGATTTCCAAAACAAGTCGATCGCTGAAAAAGTAAAACTCAAAAACATTCTCACGCATACTTCCGGCCTTCATGACAATCGCAGAGATCATTTGGATAGCGTAGCTCTGCTCACCGCGAAAGATGTCGAGAATTGGGCACCCATTCTTTTGAATGATTCATTGGAGTTTCAGCCGGGGGAGCGCTATGAATATTCCAACCCAGCCTTCAACGGCCTTGCACTAATCGTTGAAAAAGTTTCAGGAAAGAAATGGCAGGAATTTGTTGGAGAAAAAATCTTCGCTCCTTCAGGCATGACCAATAGCAAAATTACAGACGGAGCATTTCCTGAATCAGGAGTTTCGCACGGCTACCTGAAAATCAAAAACAAATTCATCGAAAAAGATTATATGGAAGAACCCACGTTTTGCGCAGCGGGCAATGGTGGTGTGTGGAGTTCGGTAGAAGAACTCACGAAGTACGAGCAAGCTATTCGCAAAGGAACTTTTCTCCCAAAAAAAGTAATTGAAGACACGCGCACCGTAAAAACATTTCCCAACTGGAAAAGCGCAGACCCCGCTGAATACGGATACAGTTGGGTAATCACCAAAACCGATGACGGGCAAAAAATAGTTTCACATACCGGCACACAGGGTGGCTTTTATGGCGACTACGTTTCTATTCCTGACAAAGGCATTTTATATGTGGTACTTTGCAACCGTCCGTTTTCAAGAGAAGAATTCAGAAAGAAAGTTTTAGAAATTCTTCAACAGCTAAATTGGATTGAGTAGATTCTATTTGGCTGATGGGATTTCAATGATGAAAGTTGTGCCTTCGTTCAGCTTTGAACTTACATTGATCTTGTAATTCAATTTCTGCGCGGATTCAACGGCTATGTAAAGCCCCAGGCCAGATCCTTTTGAAACTGTTGAAGCTCTGTAAAACATATCAAAGATTTTCGGAAGATGGGCCTCGGCTATTCCAATTCCGTTGTCTTCGATCGTAATACAATTCCTGTTTCCGTTTTCTGAATAGGAAATCTTTACGAAAGGATCGCTTTTAAAATTTGCATACTTGATAGAATTTGAAATGAGGTTATTCAAAATCACCCCAAGGCGATATTCATCGGATGTAATCAATTGATCGTTTTTGATGTTCACTTCAAACACAATAGCGTGGGCTCCGTCAAAGAACGAAAGTGATTTAACAATATCGTTCACCATAACGAAGAGATCAATCTCTTCCAACTTCACATCTTGCCGGCTATTTCGGGAATAATCCACCACATCGCGCATGAAGGTTTCCATTTTGGAAATCTGTCCTTTGATCTTGGGTACATATTCATCACGCGCGACCAGGTCATCCATCTCCATCAAATTTACCAAGCCCTTGATGCTGGTGAGTGGTGCCCGCAAATCATGAGATGCACTATAAACAAATTTGTCGAGCTCCTGATTTGCCTTGCGCAATTCCTGGTTCTGTGTCTCGATGATTGCCTGCTTCGATCGCATGTTTTGTTGTGCCTTGTAGTTAACGCCCACCACCGTGTAAAAACTATAAGCGGAAACAATCGCCACGCATAAAATATGAATTACAAAAAAAATCTTTTCAAGCTCGGGGTTATAATTCCGATAAGGCAAGAAATGAAACGAGAAAATTCTTACTGAAATAAAAAGTAGCACTGACAAGCAAACCAGAAAGATACTTTTGCCACGTTCGCGATAACTAAAAATTGCTACAGCAATTGAGCAGCAAGAGACAAAGTGCATAGCAAGCCCGGTTGAACTACTTTCAGACGAAGCAGCGAGAAAAAGGGCAATGTTATATCCAAGTAAGCCAAGGAATTTTGAATAATTAAATTGCTTAAACCGGTTTAGAGAATAGATTGTGATCGGCAGAAACAGGAAAGGACTCACAAGCCACAGGTTGATATCCTGAGGCGCATAATATTTAAGAACAGCCAGGTAGATGAATGCCGCAATGAAGACAAGCAGTAAAACCCTGTTCATCAGGCGCTCAATACTCTGAGCGATGGGAACCCCCGATTTATCAATTTCCATTTACTGATCAGATAAAAGCCAATGTACTACAGACTAATGCCAGCACAAAAACCTAAGGTAAATTGAAAAGCGATAACGTCAAAAGCTAAAAAATGGAAAGTGTGACAAAAAATCTTGTTAGCTTTCATAAATCTTTGTTATTTGACTGAACAAGCATTATAAAATCACGACAAATCATTCCCCTATGAAGAATATTTTACTATTTCCCCTTTCGTTTCTCATCTGCGTTCATCTTTTCGGACAAGTCATCGATCCAAAAATCAAAGAGCTTGATGCCTACATCGAAAAGGGCCGTATCGATTGGCAGATTCCCGGCATGGCCGTGGTGGTGGTGAAAAATGGCAAAGTGCTATTGAGTAAAGGGTATGGCGTTCGCGAGTTGGGAAAACAGGAAAAGGTGGACAACCAGACTTTGTTTGCCTGCGCCTCTACTACCAAAGCAATGACAGCCGTGTGTATGGGCATGCTGGTGGACGAAGGTAAAGTGAAGTGGGATGACAAAGTGATGGATTACCTTCCGGAATTTCAACTCTATGATCCCTGGGTTACACGCGAGCTGCGTGTTCGTGACCTCTTTACACACAATGCAGGATTGGGTAATGCCGACTTTGTGTGGGGAGCTATGGACATTTCGCCTTCCGAAATCTTAAAGAAGATGCGCTACGTGAAGCCTGCTTATTCCATGCGCTCCAGCTTCATCTATCAAAATATTTTCTACATCGCAGCCGGTGCCGTCATTGAAAAGATCAGTGGCAAGCCGTGGGAAGTTTTTATTCAGGAACGGATTTTTACTCCTTTAAAAATGACAAGGGCTGTGCCGATGCGAAAATATATCAAAGACGACAACCAGGTGAAGCCTCACTATGAGGTGGAGAAAGTGATCAAGCCAATTGGCTACACGAAAGATGATGCCGTTGGCCCGGCAGGGTCAGTGTGGGCCAGCATAGAAGATATGGCAAAGTGGATGGCATGCATGCTTGACAGCAGCAAGTATGAA
The DNA here is from genome assembly GCA_964510765.1 of uncultured Ohtaekwangia sp. Classification (GTDB taxonomy): domain Bacteria; phylum Bacteroidota; class Bacteroidia; order Cytophagales; family Cyclobacteriaceae; genus ELB16-189. The sequence continues at coordinate 5,923 of CAZECP010000041.1, forward strand.
GGTGGACGGTTAGTGAAAGCGCAAACATGGACAGAGATGTTCAGGCCGCAAACTATGGTTCCTGCCTCGCAGTTTTATCCGACCATGCAACTCATCAAACCAAATTGGACAACATACGGTCTCGCATGGTTTCAACATGATTACAAAGGAAAGAAGATCAACTACCACACAGGAAGTCTCTCCGGCCTGGTAGCCATTCATGCTCAACTGCCCGATGAAAAACTCGGTATTTATGTTTTCGAGAACCTCGATCACGCAGAACTCCGTCACGCACTCGTTTATAAAACTTTTGACTTGTTTGCCCTGGGTGGCGCCACCCGTGATTGGAGTAAAGAATTTCAAACATTGTACAGCGGGTTGACCACCAAAGCAGAAAAAGAAAAAAAAGATTTTGAAAATGCAAGAGTCACTACAACGAGCCCCTCATTCCCGCTGGAGGCTTATGCCGGAAAATATACGGATCCGCTGTACGGTGAACTTGAAATTACATTGAATGGAACTCAGCTAGTGATTGACATCAATCATTTTGAAAAAGCAACGGTGCGTCATTGGCATTACGATACATTCCGTGGTATGTACCAACACGATTGGGATGGGCCGGCCACTGCCACTTTCACCATCAATACAAAAGGTGAACTTGCTAAAGTGAACCTGGATGGAATGGAGTTTACAAAAGAAAAGAAGTGAACAACTAAATAAACTTCAGCCACCTCTTATCAATATGCAGCTTCTTGTAGGCTGCATATTTTTTACACACCGGATAAAGCAAGACGATCACCACCAGCCAAACAATATAGATTCCTATCAATCCAAGTCCTGCATTGCCTGGCGGGCGACCAAAACCAAAGGATCCGAAATTCAACTCACTTAACGAATACCCCTGGATGAGAAATACTCCTTCAGCAATTAAGTGTATGAGCGGAAAGTGGATCAGGTAGTAAATCATAGGAACACTTCCATAAACACACATTATCTCCTTCCACTTGCCTTCAAACTTTTCTGAAAGAAATAGAAAGCAGAAAGCAAAACTCAAAGTGATTAAAGTAAACAAGAGAGATGGCGGATATTTAGTGACGTTGATGAATGACAAAATGGTGAATAGCCAATCTTTTTGAAAAGCAAATTGATTTGGATCACCCCAAACATTGATCAGGCGAAATACTACAAACAAGACCAACAGACTTGCGCTGATCTTCAAGAATAATTTTGATCTTTCTTCTTTTGTTCTTGAAAACATTTCGCCACACGCATAACCCGCGAGCATAATTCCAAACCACGGCAATACAGGGTAAGCCACAAACAACATGAAGTTGGGCGTAACTTGAAATACAAACGGACTCGCAAGCCAGTGATAAAGAAAATTCAAAGCTGGGGAATCGGGAAAATTAAAACCTTCGATGAGATTACAAATAACCATGAGTGTAATCGCGATGGTGAGATTTTGTTTGAACGATAATTTCACAAAGAAGTACATTAAAATAAACCCACAGCCAATCGCAGCAATTACCTGGAGCATGATTGTGCGGAAATAAATATCAAACCACACTGAGAAGTTGACGATGGTTAGTTCTAAAACAATCAACCAAATGCCACGCTTCACGAAAAATTGTCGGGTTTGATTTTTGTCTTTTGAATTTGAATACACCAGGTAAGCCGACACACCAGAGAGAAAGACAAACGTGGGTGCACACAGGTGTGTGATCCATCGTGTCATGAACAATTGAGGAGAAGTGACTCTCAAATCAAGTGGATTGAGTGTAAGCGCACTGTAGTGCACGAGATCGCGAATGTGATCGATGGCCATCACGAGCATCACGAAACCGCGCGTGGCATCAATGGAGGTAATTCTTTTCATGGCTTAAAATAAATGAATCACTTCCATTGGTTATCGAATTCAACTGCTTCTTTCAAAAGTTTTTTGAGTGCACGCTCGTTGATCTCCTCCACATCGCGGTAGATTTTGTAGAAGATTTGTTTGTTGGTGCCATGTGTTAGATAACGATCCGAATCTTTTAAACGATTGCCATACCAAAATCCAAAGAGCACTCCTTCTTTTATTCCACCTCTCGGAACAGCAGCCGGCCAAATAATGCAGATACCTTTCTTGCCATAGAAATAAGGTACGTTAAAAGAGATTTTTTCCTTGCAACGATCTGGAAGATTTTCCTTTACGATTTGTCGCAGCACATCCACCAGAAGGCGTTGATCATCCGGAAGAATTTCGTAGAGCTGAAGAAGTGAATGAATTTTCATCATTATTGAATGGCCGCCTTCGTTTGTCTGACAATTAATTCCTTCGCCTTGGAAATCGACTCATCCAAGTCCCGAACCCCTGAAGAAAGGGAGATCACTTTTTCAATACCAATTTGTTTCCAGGCTGATTCATCTACTTCACACACTCCACATATCACCCATAATTTCTTTTTGTATTTTCTACAAACCTCAGCAATTCCTGAAACGACTTTACCATTCAAACTTTGTGAATCAAATTTCCCCTCGCCTGTAATAACCCAATCCGCTTGTTTGATTTTCTCTTCAATGTCTAACCATCGCATGACAAAGTCAATCCCACGTTCATGCGTTGCATTCAAAAAAGCTTTTGCTGAAACAGGTAATCCACCCGCAGCGCCAGCACCGGCAAAAGTTGTAGAGTTTGGAAAAATCTTCTCCAACACAGAAGCATAGTTTCTCAAACCAGTGTCCAGCAACTCAACCTCATTCACGCTCGCGCCTTTTTGTGGTGCAAACGTGAAGGATGCTCCGTTCTTTCCAAAAAATGGATTCTCCACATCCGCAATGAACGTGATGTAACATTTTTTAATTTCTTTGACCAGGTTCTTTGCATCAATCGATTTGATCTTTAACAAGTTTTCACCAATGGGTCTCAACTCATTTCCATGTTCGTCAAGAAAAGAAACACCAAGCGCAGTAGCCATTCCGATGCCTGCATCATTGGTGGCACTGCCCCCGCAGCCCACAATTATTTTTTCAGCACCGTTCCGAATTGCATTCAAAATCAAATCGCCTGTGCCGATGGTGGAAGTAAAACATGGATTTCTTTCATCGGCTTTCAACAACTGTAAACCGGATGCCGCGGCCATCTCGATGAAGGCGGTTTTTCCATCTTGTGAAATTCCATACCAACTTTCGATTTCACGAAACAAGGGATCTCGCGCTTTGGCTTTTATCTTTTTTCCATTTGCAATGGACGTCAGGATTTCAGCAGTACCTTCTCCCCCATCGGCCATGGGGATTTTGGTAATGATGTCATCCCTCCTGACTTCAAGGAACACTCCTTCAACAGCATCACAAACTTGTTGCGCTGTCAATGATCCTTTGAATTTGTCCGGAACAATAAGAACGTTCATAAAAATTGAATCGCGATCACAGCAGTAATCAAAACAGTTAAACCCTGCAGCAGGGTGATCACTGTATAACTTTTCAAAAGATCGGTGTGACGAATTCCACCGAAACGCGAGATCACCCAGAAGTACGAATCATTCGCATGCGACACGCTCATCGCACCACCGCCAATGGCCATCAACAACAAAATCAGTTTACCAACCGACACAAAGCCAAATGCAGCCGCCACCGGACTCACAATTGAACTCGTGATAATCATCGAAGAAGTGGTCGAGCCCTGAGCCGTTTTCAAAATCGCGGCCATCAAAAATGCCAGTAACAAAACTCCCGATTCGCTCAACATGCTTCCATCAGCGAATCCACCCAGCAATTTTTCCACTTCACTTTGTTTGATCACAGCTCCGAAAGCTCCACCCGCTCCCGTGATGAGCAGGATGATTCCAGCATCTTTCAAGGATTCAGAAACCCAATCGGGCCATGATGGATTGGTTTTGAAATCGACTAACAAAAATGAAAGTATCAGCCCGATCGAGAGTGAAATAGCTGGTGCACCTAAAATCGCCAGCAAGTTTGAGAGTGATTCCGGCCATGCCAGCATTTTAGCAAAAGATCCAAGTGTAATCAATAACACAGGAACCAACAAAGGCAAAAGCGCTTTCCATACATTTGGTAGTCGTTCATAAGAATAAAATTCCTTTCGCTCGGTTTCAATCTTCTTTCCAAATCTGTTCGAAGCGAAATAAGAAACAACTATGACAGGGATACTGAAAAGAAATCCCACTAAAATCACAAGTCCTAAATTTTCACCAAGGCCAAGGTTAGATGCAGCCGCAAGCGGACCGGGCGTTGGAGGGACGAGCGTGTGTGAAGTATAAAGTCCTGTTGAAAGAGAAAGCGCCAACGAACCCGGTGCTGTGCCCGACACATTTGAAAGCGTGGGTATCAATCGCGATAGCACGATGAACCCCGAATCGCAAAACACGGGAACCCCAACAACCAACCCAACTAAAATCAACGCGAGCGAAACCCGATTGTTAAAAAGTTTTGCCGTAGCAATTCCCAACGATTCCATTGCTCCGGTTTTCTCGAGGATTGAGCCCATCACTGAACCAATCGCCACCAACATTCCAATCTGCTGAAGCAACGCCCCAAATCCTGATTGAATGGAGGTAAGAATGTTCTGCGGAGCAATTCCAGCGAACAATCCAAACGCAACGGCACCGGCCAACAAGGAGAAGAAGGGATGCCATCTCCACCGGGAGCCTGAAAAAATGATCAGGGAAACAGCGACCAGGATGCCAATGAGAATTCGAATCATTTTCTAGAAATCATTTCAGAAGGAAGATAGCAATTCAAAAATGAAACCGACAGAAAAATCAGTATCACTGAAAAAAATCAGAGCGACACGCCTCTCTTCCAGGGAATGAAATCATCCTGGCCATGTTTTACCGCAGCCACCTCAATCTCTCCGCTTGCCACCGCGATCACATAATCGAGAACACGGGCGCCAGCTTGTTCAATGGTTTCATCGCCATCGATGATCGTGCCCATGTTCAAATCGATAATGTCGCTCATCTTCTGAAATAATTTTGTGTTGCTCGACAACTTCACTACGGGCGCAATCGGGTTGCCGGTGGGAGTGCCCAGTCCGGTAGTGAATAGCACAACGGTGGCACCGGATGCTACTTCGGCTGTAGTTGATTCTACATCATTACCTGGTGTGCACAGTAATGCAAGACCTGGCTTTTCAATTTTCTCAGGGTAATCCAAAACGGAAGTAACGGGAGATGTTCCGCCTTTCTTGGCAGCACCGGCCGACTTGATTGCATCAGTGATCAATCCGTCTTTGATATTGCCGGGTGACGGATTCATATCAAAACCTGAGCCGACTGCTTTCGCACGATTATTATACACCGTCATCAGATGACCAAAGCGTTCTGCCAAATCCTTATCCACACATCGGTCGCTGAGATTTTGCTCTACACCACACAACTCGGGAAACTCAGAAAGAATAACCGAACCTCCAAGAGCGACAAGCAAATCAGATGTATAGCCGATGGCAGGGTTCGCAGAAATTCCCGAGAATCCGTCTGAGCCACCGCACTCGAGACCAATGCAAAGTTTACTAAGAGGTGCGGGCTTGCGAGTATTTTGATTTGCAATCATCAACCCGGCAAATGTTTTCTTCAGTGCTTCCGATAACAATACAGACTCTGTTCCTGTCTTCTGTTGATCAAGAATATAAAGAGGTTTATCAAAGTGCGGGCAACGCCTCTTAATCTCTTCTTCGAGAATACTCACTTGTGCATTTTGACATCCGAGGCTTAGCACCGTGGCGCCAGCTACATTCGGGTGAGTAATGTATCCTGCCAATAGTCCGCATAGCGCTTGTGCATCCTGGCGTGTGCCACCACATCCTCCATCGTGCGTAAGAAACTTTACACCATCTACGTTCGGGAACATGCGGGTGGTAGTGCCTGAATCGTAAGAAACACTAATCTCTGCATTAAGAATTTCTTCGGCACTGCGGCCCGCTTTGTACAAATCCACTAATTGCCGTGTCTGTGCCTGGTAGGATTTATTTCTTCCATAACCCAAATCTTTCACCAACGCATCTTGCAACACTTCGAGGTTTCGGTTTTCACAAAATACCATTGGCACCACAATCCAATAGTTGGCCGTGCCTACACTGCCATCGCTGCGATGGTAGCCATTAAACGTTTTGTCTTTCCATTTTGACACATCGGGCTTGTTCCATTCCGTGTGGCGTTCGCCAGTGGAAAAAGTACTCGCTGCATGTTTCACATTGAAAGTAGTGATCATACTTCCTTTCGGGATATCATTTTGCGCTTTGCCTACGAGCACCCCATACATGTAAATTTCTTCGCCTGCTTTGAACGAACGCAAAGCTAATTTGTGTTTAGCCGGAACTGCATCTGCAAGAATAATTTTGTCGTTATCAAAAATTATCTCTTCGCCCTTTGTCAGATCGGTAAGTGCAACAATAACATTGTCACTTGGGTGAATGCGCACGATTCGTTGCTTCATTGGTAAAAGAATAAAACGCTAAGATAATTTAGTTAACGACTGAATCACGCCTGTATGAAGAATTGATTTCAAATTCTTTTCAACGGCATCAGCGAAACCAGGAAGGGTAACAAGGTTAGTTCCCCAAAACGTTTCATTGCGGAGCACGGCCCGCACAATTCCACTTTCACCAGAATGCTGCCATTCATTAAAAAAATAAGCAGCCTGATCGTCTCTAATAGGATACAGTGAATTATTCCATTCACCAAAATAGTCTGCCCCTTCTTTTCTTTTCACGTGCATGAAAACAATCCAGGCGGCAAAGCCAAAAGAGATGTACTTAGGAACAGTCTGGTAATTTTTATAATGCTGCAGCAATACCGGCAACATACGCATTTTCATCTTCGCAGAATATTGCACCGTGATGTTGATCCACAAATGCCGGATGTGCGGGTTTCGGAAACGATCCAACACGCTGCTGGCAAAGGCGTTCTTCTCCTCCTCTGAAATCTCATAAGGAATGGAGGGCGCAATTTCCTTTGTCATCAGTTCGCTGATATAACCCGAAGCGATTGAATTATTCATTGCGTCATACACCGTTTCAATTCCTGCTAGAAATGACACTCCACAACTAAGCGTGTGCGTTCCGTTGAGCAAACGTAATTTTAACTCGCGATAAATTTCGATATCATCCGCGATGATCACTCCTTTGTCTGCCGCAGCAAAAGACAAAACTGAACGCACCTTCTCATCACCTTCTATTGCCCACAGGCGATATACTTCGGCTACCGTGAGCAAATCATCTTCATAACCAAACTTATTTCGAAAAGTATTGATTGCTTCTGCATTTGGTTTTCCGGGAACAATGCGATCAACAAGAGAATTGCAAAAGCGGTTGTGTTCCAACAGCCAATTCATAAATGAACGATCCAGTTGATTGTGATCAGCCAGTTTGATCAGCACTGACCTTAATTTGTTGCCATTGTCCGGAATCAGCTCTGTTGGAATAATGACCAGTCCGCTTTCTGCACTTCCACCAAAATAATCGAATCGCTCTTTAAGTACAGCAAGCAGTTTAGCAGTGAAAGAAACTGGTGGGTTTTGATCGATGCTTTCCAAGTGCAAATTCAATCCTACTTCGGTTGTATTTGAAATGACAATCTCAATCGCAGGATTGCGTGCGCATTCCAGAATAGACTTCCACTGACTAGCCGCTGATAACACACGACTGATCGCAGAACAAATAATATTCTCCTCAATGGATTTACCTCGTTCAACACCTTTCACCCACAGCGAGTACAGATTATCCTGCTGTTCAAACTCAGTTGTCGATCCGGATGAAGTGGATTTCACAACCACAATGCGCCCGTTGAATAGTCCTTGCCGGTTCGCTTTGTCAATGAAATAATCGGGCAGCCCACGCAGCAGTACACCGGTTCCAAACTGTAGTACTTTCTCTGGTAATTCAAAAAGTGAATCTGCTGGAGTGCTAACGCCTTGTTTGGAAATGTGCTCCAAGTTCTTTTTTGAAAGTTGCATGGATCAATCAAATTCTACCATCGCCTTTATTACACCTTCTTCCGGTTGCAACCATTTTTCAAATTCCGTTGCCACTTCATCAAATTTAACACGATGAGTGATGAGTTTCAATGGATCGACACTCCCTGACCTGATACTATTTATCACATAGACAAAATCCTGCTTGGTGGCGTTTCGGCTGCTCATCAAGGTTGCCTCACGTTTGTGAAATTCAGGATGACTAAATGCGATATCACCTTTTTGAAGACCGATCAATACGTACCTGCCACCGTGCGCCAAATAATTGAAACCATCATTGATTGCTCTCAGGTTTCCGGTAGCATCAATCACAACCGTTGGCATGTCGCCATTTGTTAGTTCTTTGATCTGATCAACAGCAGAACCCACTGCACTGTTGACGATATGCTTTACGCCTAAGGATTCTTTGCAAAAATTTAATCTCTTGGCATTTATATCCATAGCAATTACCTCCGCTCCTATTAGTGCCGCATATTGCATCGTGCCTAATCCGATTGGCCCTGCGCCAATAACGAGAACAAATTCTCCACGCTCAACCTTGGCTCGTCCCACACCGTGCACACCAATCGCTAAGGGCTCGATAAGTGCCAAGTGATCTGTGCTAAGGCCATCGCCATGAATCAACAATTCCGAAGGCACTGAAAAATACTCTGCCATACCTCCATCCTGATGCACACCGCACACGCTGATAGCAGCACAACAATTTGTTTTTCCATTACGGCACGCAATACATTCTCCACAATGTATGTATGGAACGATTGTCACCAGCTCGCCAGTTTTGAAATCAACAGCATCTCCAACTTCAATAATTTCGGCAGCCAGCTCGTGACCCAACACACGAGGATATTGAAAGTAGGGCTGTGTTCCTTCGAAGGCATGGAGGTCCGTTCCACAAACACCAGTGCGCCTGATGCGGAGAATCGAATGACCTTTTGATAAGGCAGGTACCTGGCGCTCTTCGTACTTAAATTTCCCAGGTTGTAAACAGACCAAAGTTTTCACAAAAATGATTGAATCTTTTTTAAACAAAGTTATCGGAAATAATGATCCAGCAAGACCTATTGCTTAATCTTCGCTTAACGATTAGTTCATCTCAGCAACATCTGGATACTAGCACAAATCGTCATCTTTAATCAAAATTTCAAAATAAAAAAGTAATCGGCTTTGCCTTATCTTACTATTGACGGTAGAATGTAGCTTCAGTGCAAATTTAATAAACACTGCATGAGCAACTCACGAAAGTACCTACCCTGTGGTAATTGCGATAATCATGATTGGCGGTGCAATTACTGCAAGGATTATTTCAAAGAGGAAATCAGGAAAAACAGATTGATCAGCCAATCTCAATCACCACATCATCCGTGAGGGGATGGCCAACACAAGTAAGCACATAACCCTCTGCACGCTCAGACTGCGACAAACCTTCCTCCTCATCCAATTTCACTTTGCCTGACAATGCTTTGCCGCGACACGCGGTGCATAGTCCGCTTTGACATGAGTAAGGCAAGTCAATTCCTTTGTCAAGAGCAGTTTCAAGAATGGTGCGGTTGGGTTCAACAACAAATTTATGCTCTTGTCCATCGTAGATCACGGTAACTTCGTGCGCACCGTTGCCGGAGGATTTCGCGGCTTCTTCTTTCTTCTCTTTGTCGATCACTCCGGTAACAAAGCTTTCTTTGAATATTTTGTCTTTCGCAATTTTGTGCTCGTCCAGAATATTCTCCACATTTTTCATCATTCCTTCAGGGCCGCACATCAGGTATTGCGTTTTGCCTTCGCCCCAGTTGGGAATGCGTTCAAAGAGTTTGACCAACATATCGTGGTTAAGCAAACCGGAATAACCTTGCCAGTTCATCGGAGCATTGTCGAGCACATGAATTACATGAAGGCGACCTTCGTATTTGGTTTCCCACTTTGTTAGTTCGTCTTTGAAAATGATACTGTCGATATCACGGTTACAGTAAATGAGAGAACAAATACTTTCAGGTTCCTGTGTGAGCAAACTTTTCAGCAACGACATCATGGGAGTAATTCCACTTCCACCGGCAAACATGATAATGTGACGTTTCTTGTCCTTTGAATACTCGGTGGTGAATTGCCCCATCGGCTCCATTACTTTCAACTTCGCACCTTTTGCCAAATTATCAGGAAGCCAATTACTCATCAATCCATTCTCAACACGCTTTACGGTCACCGCCAAATCTTCATCCACAAATGGAGAGGAGCAAAGCGAATACGCCCTGCGCACTTCTTTACCCTGAACGGGAACAATCAAGGTTAAGAATTGCCCCGATCTATAGTTTATTTTGCCTGTCGAAGGTTGCTGAAAAACAATGGTAATGGCATCCTTGGTTTCTTTTATAATATCCTTTACACTCAATTCGTAATAATGAGGCCCCGTTGGCTCCTGTTTCTTTTCTGCTTTCTTAAATAATCCGAATGCCATGAACTTCTGTTTAAAATCCGCGCAAAGTTAACCTGATTTGCTTTTGCGGCAACGTGATTTTCATTGATATTCCACATAACATTTTTGAATTTTTTGTGTTTCCAGAAGCGTTTTTTCAAAATCATTCCATCAAACAATTCCGTTGAAGCAGAGGAACGTTAAATTTGAATCTTAAACAAACCAACTTTGGATTTTAAACTTACCAGCGAATATCAGCCCACGGGCGATCAGCCAAAAGCAATTGAAAAATTAGTCGAGGGACTAAACGCAGGCGAAGCGCATCAAACATTGCTGGGCGTAACCGGCTCCGGAAAAACGTTCACGATGGCAAACGTCATTGCAAAAGTCAATCGCCCCACGCTTATTCTAAGCCATAACAAAACATTGGCAGCACAGCTGTATGGAGAGTTCAAACAATTCTTTCCTGAGAATGCAGTTGAGTATTTCATTTCCTATTACGATTATTATCAGCCCGAGGCATACATTCCCACTTCCAATCTTTACATCGAAAAAGATTTGTCGATTAACGAAGAAATTGAAAAACTCAGACTGAGTGCTACATCGTCTTTGCTCGCGGGCAGGCGCGATGTGCTGGTGGTTGCTTCCGTGTCGTGTATTTATGGTATCGGAAATCCCGAAGAGTTCGGAAAAAATCGCATTCAACTAACCGTGGGCGAAATGATCCCGCGTAACCGGCTGCTGTTTGCTTTGGTTGATATTCTATATAGTCGCACAGAAGCAGAATTCAAAAGAGGAACGTTTCGTGTGAAAGGCGATACGGTGGATATTTTTCTCGCTTATGCGGATTATGCTGTTCGGGTATATTTTTTCGGAGATGAGATTGAAGCCATTCAATTAATAGAACCCACTACCGGAAAAAAAATTGCCGATGAAAAAGTAGCCGTCATTTTTCCTGCCAATCTTTTCGTTACCGGAAAGGAATTGCTCAACATGGCGATCCGCGAGATACAGGATGACCTGGTGCTCCAGGTTCAAATGTTTGAACAGGACAAAAAACACCTCGAAGCAAAACGCCTGAAAGAACGCACCGAGTTTGACCTTGAAATGATGCGCGAGCTGGGCTACTGCAGTGGCATTGAAAATTATTCACGTTACTTTGATCGCAGAAGTGTGGGCGCGCGTCCATTCTGTCTTATCGATTATTTTCCCGATGATTATTTACTCATCATCGATGAAAGCCATGTTACTATTCCGCAAGTACGTGCCATGTGGGGTGGCGATCGCTCACGCAAAGTAAACCTGGTGGACTATGGGTTTCGATTGCCTGCCGCGCTGGACAACCGGCCGCTTACGTTCAATGAATTTGAATCGCTTTTAAACCAGGTGGTTTATGTGAGCGCAACTCCTTCCGAATACGAATTAAGAAAATCGGAAGGCATTATTGTAGAACAATTGATCCGGCCAACGGGCTTGCTTGATCCGGAAATTGATGTACGTCCAAGTAAAAATCAGATTGATGACTTGCTCGAGGAAATTGATGAGCGAGTAAAAAAGAAAGAGCGTGTTCTTGTTACAACGTTAACCAAACGTATGGCAGAGGAACTCACAAAGTTTCTGGAAAGAGCCGCGGTGAAATGCCGCTACATTCACAGCGAGGTGCAGACTTTAGATCGCGTGGAAATTCTTCGCGAACTTCGTCTTGGAGTTTTTGATGTACTTGTAGGTGTGAATTTACTCCGTGAAGGACTTGACCTTCCTGAAGTTTCACTGGTTGCCATCATGGATGCGGATAAAGAAGGATTCCTCCGCAATCAACGCTCGCTCGTGCAAACCATCGGTCGTGCCGCACGAAATGAAAACGGTCGCGTGATTATGTATGCCGATACGATTACCGAATCAATGCAGGTGGCGATTGACGAAACCAACCGCAGAAGAAAAGTGCAGATGGATTACAACAAAGCGCACGGCATCGTTCCGAAAACAGTTCTGAAATCGAAAGAAGCAATCCTCGGTCAAACGAAAGTGGCCGACTCGAAAAAATCGATCAAGAAATACTACATCGAAGAAGAAGAAAAATCACTTGCTGCTGATCCGGTTGTTGCTTACCTGTCAAAAGACGAATTGGTGAAGATGGCCGATCGCACAAAGAAGCAAATGGAGAAAGCCGCGAAAGAACTGGAGTTCATGGAAGCGGCACGGTTGCGCGATGAGTATCTCGCTGTTTTAAAAATGATTGAAGAGAAGGAATAGTTGTAGGTGATACATTAGATGCATCAGCAAACTTATCACTTGCTGCTTGCAAGATGAAACCTGTAACTCGTATATTGCATACACATTTTTTAAACTTTAGAATATCATGAAAAGATTTTTTGCAGTGCTTGTGTTTGCTTTTGTTTCACAACTTGCCTTTTCGCAGAGTACGCACGACTTTCTAGTTGGTGCTGGTTTCGACTTCATCAAGACTGATCAAAACGGACTTCTCCAAAAAGCGCAGTTTGGTTTGGACGTAAATTATTTTGTGGTGCGTCATTTTTCTGTGGGTGGTGGAGCCGAAGTGTGGACCAACAAACAGAAAGATTCTTTTGTGATGGGGATGCGATTGTACTTCAATGAAAAAGTTTTCATGCGCTTTCGCGGATTGATCGGTGCCAACGATGCTTCGCTTGGGTTGGGATATGCATATCCATTGAAACCCAATTTGCGACTCGAAGGAATTGGCGATTATTATTTTTCAGGACGAGCACTCGCGATACGCGCAGGAATTAGCATCATATTAAAATAGAATTTTCCTTCGCCATTCAAACGGCAAATTTTCTTATGAGCCAATAGATATTCTCAAAACCATGATGCTTTTTGACTACCGCTTGTAAGGCATACAATCAAATTATATATCTTTGCAACCGTTTCCGAAAAGCATTTACAAGAGAATTGCTGATCACCAAAACAAAAAAATCGTTAATCAAAAAATCGTTAATCTCAATAACTCATGGCCTACATCGAACCTGCTCCGCTCCTCGACAAAGAGAATCCATTTGAAGCAATGATGTCGCGGTTTCGCACCGCATCTCAGATTTTAGGATTAGAAGAAGAAGTTTACAACGTATTAAAAACTCCCGCCAAGCAAGTGATCGTATCCTTACCGGTGACGATGGATGACGGAAGCATCCGGGTGTTTGAAGGTTACCGTGTCATTCACTCCACAATTCTGGGCCCGTCAAAAGGTGGAATTCGTTTTGACCCGCATGTAAATCTTGACGAAGTAAAGGCACTTGCTGCGTGGATGACATGGAAGTGTGCTGTAGTTGATATTCCCTACGGTGGTGCAAAAGGTGGCGTGACTTGCAATCCCCGTGAGATGTCGAGCGGTGAGATAGAGCGATTGATGCGCGCTTACACACAAGCAATGATGGATGTGTTTGGACCTGATCAGGATATTCCTGCGCCTGACATGGGAACAGGTCCGAAAGAGATGGCGTGGTTAATGGACCAATATTCACGTAACAAAGGCATGACGGTAGCTGCGGTGGTTACAGGTAAACCAATTGTGATGGGTGGTTCTCTTGGAAGAACAGAAGCAACAGGCCGCGGTGTGATGGTGTCTGCACTTGCTGCAATGGAAAAATTGAAAATCAATCCTTACAAAGCAACGTGTGCCGTGCAAGGTTTTGGAAACGTAGGCTCGTGGGCAGCTCGTCTCCTTCACGAAAGAGGTTTGAAAGTACAAGCCATCAGCGATTTAGCCGGTGCTTACTACAATGAAAATGGAGTTGACATTGACGCTGCTATTAAATACAGGGACGCCAACAAAGGATCATTGGAAGGCTTTACCGGTGCCGAAAAAATCAGTGGTTCCGAAATTTTGACATTGCCTGTGGATGTGTTGGTTCCTGCTGCCACGGAAGATGTGATCACTGGAAGCAACGCTTCGAAGATTCAAGCAAAGTTGATTGTGGAAGGCGCAAATGGTCCAACCTCATCAAAAGCAGATGCTGTTATTTACGAAAAAGGAATCAGTGTGGTACCCGATATTTTGGCAAATGCCGGTGGGGTAACAGTTTCTTATTTTGAGTGGGTTCAAAACCGCCTTGGTTACAAATGGACTGCCGAGCGCGTGAACCGCAGAAGTGACCGGATTATGAAAGACGCATTCGACAACGTTTACAAAACGGCTACTGAATATAAAGTATCATTGCGCATTGCCGCGTATATGGTGGCAATTGATAAAGTTGCAAAAACCTACAAGTTCAGAGGTGGGTACTAATTTTTGAAAGAAGATAAAACTTCACTATCAGGAGTTTGAATAATGCGCTTAACTTTGCGCAAATATTCAAGCTCCTTTTATTTTTATCCTGATTAATAATTTTCATCCATGACAATTCACAAAGAAGGTCGCACGCTGCTTTTTGTTTCACTACTTATTTTGGTGGGAATCATTTGGGCTGCCGACCAATATATAGCATCTGCCCTGTTTCGAAATGTAATCATAGCTGCATTTTCCATTTTATATCTGTTGTTTCTTCAATTCTTTCGCATTCCGCTTTTTGCCATCGCTAAAAATCCGAAGCACGTGCTGGCACCGGCCGATGGCAAAGTAGTGGTAATTGAAGAAACGGACGAACCTGAATACCTGAAGCGCAAATGCCGACAAATTTCAATTTTTATGTCGCCCATAAACGTGCATGTGAACCGCATGCCCGTGGCCGGCACTATTTCTTTTGCGAAGTATCACCCTGGAAAATATCTGGTGGCATGGCATCCAAAGTCAAGCACTGAAAATGAGCGTACCTCTATTGCCGTGAAAATGCAGACCGGAACCGAAATTCTTTTCCGTCAGATTGCAGGAGCGTTGGCGCGAAGAATTAAATGGTATGTGAAAGAAGGCCAACCGCTTGACCAAGGCGAAGAATTCGGATTTATCAAATTCGGATCACGCGTGGATATTTTTCTTCCTTTGGATGCAAAAGTGAATGTGAAAATTGGTGATGTTACCAAAGGCGGACGTACTGTGATTGCAGAGTTCTAAAACTTGCAATCGTCTATCTTCTCAAAATAATTTCAGCTGCTTCTTTCAAATTGCTAACGCGATGCGTTGCTTGTTCTTCTGGTTTCGGAATTTCATCCCCTACTTGGATAGTTTGAAGTCCAAGTTTTTTTGCAGGAACAATATCACGACCGCGATCACCAATCATCCATGATTTTGAAACATCAATGTTGAATCTGGCAATCCCTTTTTCAAACATTAGAGTACCGGGCTTTCTGAGCAGCGAGTCTGTGACGGAAGGATGGTAAGGCGAGAAATAAAAATGATCGATCACCCCACCGCACTCCTTCTGAAAAAAATCATGGCATGACCGCATTTGTTCTTGTGTGTAAATTCCTTGCGCGATGCCCGATTGATTGGTTACAACCACCAGCTTATAGTTTGCCGATTTTAAAGCCTGAAGCGAATCGATCACGAATGGCAAAATCTTAAACTCGGAGACAAGAAAAGTATAATCCGGATTGTCTTTATTGATCACTCCGTCCCTGTCCAGAAACACGCTCTTGTTCATTGTAAGAAAGTAAATTGTACAGCACAAAGAAATAAAAAATAACGCAAGGCAATAGCTTGACTGCATAAGGAATAAAGAAGTGAAGCTGAATAAAATTTGGAAAGATATCAGTAGTTGAAAGTGACGTGAGTATAATAGCAAACCATAGGAACCAGTATTTCAATTTACTAGCAGGTAGCGAAAAGAAACCAACCGCCAAACCCGTCATCGCGATGATGAACGTAGGCGACTCCGCTTTGTGATTGAAGATCACCATCCATATCAAAATCATCGCCAGAAATAAAAACCGGAACGACAAGTTTGAGAATTGTGTCCATCTCAACAATGGCAGTCCAAACAATATCAAACCAATCACAAGCATCACATTCGAATTAATGATCAGTCCAAACCAGATTTTGAATGCCCCCACCAACGACAAAGGATTAGGGACATAATCCCGTTGAAGAAGCGAATACCAACTCTCATACATCGCTTTCAATTGAGAAAAATCAACAACCAGTAAAGGCAACAGGAATAGAACGGTCATCCAAAAAAAGGAATAACCAACCATCTTCCATCGTTGCGGATACAGCAAGCAAATCGCGAAAGCAAAGAGGCCGAACAATTTGATATAGACCGTAAGCGCGAGGCAGAGGCAAGCCCAGAAAAATTTCTCCCGCTCCATCAAACTGAACGCAATCAAAACAAGTCCGCTGATGAATGCATTGCTTTGTGAATTTTGAAGAGAGGTTACCAGTTCCACCAGCAAAATCAGGAAGAGAATATTTTTTTGTTTGAGATCAAGCGATGGTAACATCCTTATCCCCAAAAACAAAACGAAACCGTTCAGGGCATTCCATAAAAACAGTCCCGCAGCATCAGGAAGCCAGGCAAAAATTCCAAACAATAGTGCAAACGTTGGGCTGTATTTATAGAGATCCCAATACTCAGAAGGGTAAAGTGCATACAAATCTTTGCCACTTAAAAAGTGCAGGAACGAAAACTTAAAGATGAGAAAATTATTAAAATGTGTATATGAATAAGGCAGGTCGGCAAACTTCTTTTCACCACCGAGGTATTGTTGAAGCGTGATAACCAATGTTGCAACGATCAACAGCCAAAAGAGGCTAAGATTTTCCCGAATCAAAAAATTACTTACTCTTTTAGCAATCACTAACATTAAATCAATATTTTCGCCAAATTAAGAAATCCGGTGAGCAACTCTTTGGTGATAATCCCGACCTACAACGAAATGGAGAACATTATCCAGATTGTAGAGGCCGTGTTGTCGCAACCCAAAGATTTTCATTTGCTTATCATTGATGACAACTCGCCCGATGGCACGGGTGCCATTGTTAAAGGCTTGCAAAATACATACAATAAGGGAAATGAAGTAAAGCTCCACCTGATGGAGCGAGCCGGAAAATTAGGATTAGGTACGGCATACATTGCAGGATTCAAATATGCCATTTCAAAAGGCTACGAATATATTCTTGAAATGGATGCAGATTTCTCTCATGATCCGCGCGATCTGCAGCGTCTCTATCTCGCTTGCGCTGAAGCAGGAAACGACATGTCCATTGGATCAAGATATTCTACCGGTGTGAATGTAGTGAACTGGCCGATGGGCCGGGTGTTGATGTCGTACTTTGCCAGCAAGTATGTTCGGTTTGTTACCGGAATTCCCATTCATGATACGACTGCAGGATTTGTTTGCTATAAACGCAAAGTGCTGGAAACTATTCCGCTCGATGAAATCAAATTCATCGGCTATGCTTTTCAAATCGAGATGAAATTTCTTACCTGGAAATATAAATTCAAAATTGCAGAAGTGCCCATCATATTTACTGACCGGACACTTGGCCAGTCAAAAATGTCGGTTGGAATTTTTAAAGAAGGATTTCTGGGTGTGCTGCAGATGACAATCTGGAGCTGGTTCCGGAAATTCGAAAGTAAAAACGTAGCGCTGCCAAATAATTAGGATCAATCAAAGCGGATTGCCTGCACGGGCTGAATGCGCAAGATGAAGCGGGTTGGTAACAATAAAACAAAAGTAACGACTGCAAATACGATCAGGTTGAGCCAGAGAATGGTGTCAAGGTGCCACTCAATGGGAACGTAACTCATGTAATAATCGCGTGCATTCAATTTGATCCACCGAAACTGATATTGAAGAAAACAAAACCCGATCCCCACCAGGTTTCCATAGAGCATTCCCTTGAAAATAAGATTCACACCATTGTAAAGAAAAATAGATCGCACCATTTTGTCTTTCGCGCCAAGCGCTTTGAGCAAGCCAACCATCGGAATGCGCTCCATCACTAATATCAACACAACGGAAATCATATTCACACTTACTACAATCAAGATGATCGCAAGCAGAATTTTCACTTGCCGTTTTACCAGGTCCAGCCAATCGAAAACCTGCAGGAATTTGTCGCGCACCGTTTCTACATTCAGATCGTAATCCATTTCTTCACCAATCTGAGTTTGTGCTTCCGTTAGCGCTGCGTTGTCATAGTCAAACTTATGTTCCCAAATGGCGGAGAGCGTGGTGAGAAATTTATCGGGTTGATCGGGATTGTCGATGATTCGCTCTTGCACCGCTTGCCAGAATTCTTCCCAATCCTTTTTACGTAAGTCCCACGAATTGAATGCATTCAAATCGACTGCTATTTCAAGGCCACCAGCTTGATTCGCGCTCCAGCCATTCAGCTGCTGCACCAGTTGAATATCACCAATAATTATTTTGCTGTCGAAATATTCAGAAAGATTGGTTTCATAAATCCCGACAATCTTCAGCCTGCGGAAGCGTGGCGGGTTTTGAAAAAAGTGAACGATGATATCGTCATTGAGTTTCGCATTGATCTTGTTGGCAATCACCTGGCTGATCACCACTTCATGCGAATAGCTTGAATCATCAAAATGAATGAAGCGCCCCTCAATCAAACTTTCGTTAAAAACATTTTGATTGAAACTTTTTCCCACTCCTTTGAAAACAATTCCCAACACTTCATCATTGGATTTGATGAGCCCTGCTTTGTGCGAATATTCCTGCACGTGTTTGACGAACGGAAATTTCTCAGGATGCTCGTAAACATGAATATGAAAATCAAACGGCTGCTCCGCCACCGCATTGTTCATCGTAAACTTCGTGATCAGCAAATGATTGCTGAAGGCATAAATTTTGTTCTTTACTGCCGATTGAAACCCATGCATGATCAGGAAAGAAACAATAGCCGCAGCAAGGCCGATCGCGATACTCGCAATTGCCACCTTGTGAATGATGGAAGAGAAACTTCCGGTGTCCGGCTTGCGGATTCTTTTTGATATGAAGTACGACAGGTTCAAACTGAAAAGTTAAATTGCAAAGTAATAAAAATAGAAGTGAAAACACCGAACCACATTTTGATCTTGTTGCTAATTGCAGTTTGCCCATTTGTTAGTTGCACCGCTCAATCTAAACTCACCCTGGGCGCTGAGCAGATCGACTTGCTTGTATCTAAACTGGCCAACCAGAAAGTGGGGCTGCTCGTCAATCACACTTCCACGATCAATAAAACGCATCTCGTTGACACACTCTACAAACTCAAA
Source organism: uncultured Ohtaekwangia sp. (assembly GCA_964510765.1). Classification (GTDB taxonomy): domain Bacteria; phylum Bacteroidota; class Bacteroidia; order Cytophagales; family Cyclobacteriaceae; genus ELB16-189. The sequence continues at coordinate 25,402 of CAZECP010000041.1, forward strand.
GTCAACATTGTAAAAATATATGCTCCCGAACATGGCTTTCGCGGCAAAGCAGATGCAGGTGAATTGGTGAGCGATGAGAAAGATCCATCCACCGGCATTCCTGTAGTTTCGCTTTACGGAAAAAATAAAAAACCAACTGCCGAGCAACTCGCGGGTGTAGATGTGGTGCTGTTTGACATACAAGATGTGGGTACTCGATTTTATACCTACATCAGTTCCATGCATTACCTGATGGAAGCATGCGCTGAGAACAATAAAAAAGTCATCATTCTCGATCGGCCTAATCCGAATGGCCATTATGTAGATGGTCCTATCCTTCAAAAAGAATTCAAATCATTTGTGGGCATGCATCCAATTCCAATTGTTCATGGACTCACGGAGGGCGAGCTGGCGCAGATGATCAATGGTGAAGGCTGGCTGGAAGGAAATAAGAAATGCGAACTCGAAGTAGTAACGATGAAGAACTACACGCACACAACCAACTATCATGTGCCCATCAAGCCATCGCCCAACATGCAGAACGACCATGCGATTGCCATGTACCCCACAACGTGCCTGTTTGAAGGAACAACTTTAAGTGTCGGAAGAGGAACACAGTTTCCTTTTGAAGTGGCCGGTCATCCTGATCTGAAGAATTACAAATTTGAATTCACTCCGGTATCCATTGATGGCATGGCGAAAAATCCTCCACATGAAAACAAGATTTGCTACGGGTTGGATTTGAGAAAAGCCAAGCCAACCGATTATGTCTCGTTGAAATATATTATCGAATTGTACAACGCCTTTCCCGATAAAGAAAAATTCTTTAACAACTATTTCAACACACTGGCCGGTAACAAAGAACTAAAAGAGCAAATCAAGAAAGGCATGAGTGAAAAAGAAATTCACGAAACGTGGAAGCCAGGATTGGAGAAGTACAAAGAGATGAGGAAGAAATATCTGTTGTATCCGTAAAAAAGCTTCGAGTTATTAGCTTTGAGTTTTTAGCTCATGGCTCGTAGCTCAAAGCTCGAAGTTCAACCATGACCAAACAAGAAAAAGTCCAGGACATCCTCCACATTCTCGATCAATACTTCCCTAAGCCGGACGTTCCTCTTCATCATAAAGACGCTTACACACTATTGATCTCGGTATTGCTCTCCGCACAATGCACAGACGAGCGTGTGAATAAAACTACGCCCCATCTTTTCAAACTTGCTGATAATCCTTATGACATGATGAAGCTGAGCGTGGAAGAGATTCGTGAGATCATCAAGCCGTGCGGGCTATCACCAATGAAGTCGAAAGGGATTGCAGGGCTTTCAAAAATATTGGTCGAGAAATACAACGGACAGGTGCCGGATACTTTTGAAGCACTGGAGGAGCTTCCCTCCGTGGGGCACAAGACCGCCTCCGTGGTGATGACGCAGTGGTTTGGTGTGCCTGCCTTCCCGGTGGACACACACATTCACCGCCTCGCATACCGCTGGGGACTTTCAAACGGCAAGAGCGTAGAGCAAACCGAAAAAGATTTGAAGCGATTGATTCCCGAAGACAAGTGGAACAAAGTTCATCTTCAGATTATTTATTTTGGAAGAAAGTTTTGCCCCGCGCGCGGCCATGTGTGGACAGATTGCCCGATTTGTAGAAAGTATATGAGAAGGGGATTGAGGGATTGAACCTTGAAAACTCGCTTCATTTTGTTAAAGCATAGCGACCTTTGATTAAATTTGAACAATGATTGATGAAAATGTACATGCTCAACCTCTGGCAGAAGTTTTTGGGTTTCCTATTCATAACGAATCAGCAAGAGCAAAGCGCTACAGGGAAAATAAACTTTGCCCATTCAACAACATAGTCTCAAATTGTACTAAGAATAGTATTGAGTTTCCTTTGGGCGTTTGTAGTTTAAATCATAAGGAAAAGCCTGTCATAATTTGTCCAATAAGATTTAGAGAGGACTGGAGTATAATTAGCGATGCAGCGGAGTTCATTTTTGAGAAAAAAGCTGCATGGACGCATGTTGGAGAGGTTCGATTAAAAGACAAACACGGCAAATCAGCAGGAAACATTGATTATGTTCTCGTTTCGTATGATAACAAAGGCCGGGTAGTAGACTTTGGTTCACTAGAGGTTCAAGCAGTTTACATTTCTGGTAATTTAACCGGGCCATTTACAGCGTACTTAGAAAATCCTTCAAGAGATTTTACATGGATTCAAGCACTCAAGTTTCCAAATCCCGACTATCTCTCCTCTTCGAGAAAAAGGCTTATTCCTCAAATAATTGCAAAAGGTTCTATTCTTAGACAGTGGAAGAAGAAGCAGGTTGTTGCACTGCAAACAAGTTTTTACAAAACTCTTCCTGATTTACCCGAATTTAAAAAAGCAGAATCTGATTTTGCTTTTTTGCTCTATGACCTCGTACCTACAAAGGGTAAGAATTTAGAATTAAAATTACAAAAGGTAGTTTACACCAAGTTCGAAAAAGTTATAGAACAGATCGCCAAGTTTGAAGCCGGCTCAATAAAAGATTTTACTGAGTTACTTCAGAAAAAACTTGATGCAAAACGAGCCGGAGCATCTGACGTGAACACTGAAAATATTGTTGTTGAATGAAAAATCAACTAACCATGTTTGACATTGAAGGGAGCTTAATCGCAAATCCGTTAGTAAATGTCGCTTCAGTTCCACAACGAAGTCCATTTAGATATCCAGGAGGAAAGACTTGGCTAATCCCCATTGTAAGGCAATGGTTAAGGCAGAGCACCATCCCGACAAATCTACTAATTGAACCTTTTGCTGGTGGTGGAATCGTTAGCTTGACAACGGCTTTTGAAAAGTTAGCTGACCATATTACAATGGTTGAAATTGATGAGGAAATTGCTGCTGTTTGGGAAGTAGTTCTGAGTGGGAAAAATAAATGGCTTGCAGAAAAAATTCTAAAATTTGACCTCACTCATGAAAGCATCAAGGTTGAGCTAGACAAGCCAAACAAGACGGTTCATGATATTGCTTTTTGCACAATTCTAAAAAATAGAATCTTTCATGGAGGCATTCTTGCCAAGGGCTCCGGGATGATAAAAAATGGAGAGAATGGAAAAGGAATATCCTCTCGTTGGTATCCCAAAACATTGCATGATAGGATAATCGGCATCGAATATGTAAAAAGCAAAATTGAATTCATAAAAGGTGATGCATTTGAAATCATAGAGGAGAATCTTAATAATGAAAGTGCGTATTTCTTTATCGACCCTCCTTATACTGTTGCAGGTAAACGACTCTATACTCACTTTGACATTGACCATGAAAAACTATTCTATCTTACATCAAAGTTGAAAGGAAAGTACATGTTAACCTATGACGACACTTCAGAAATAAGGCATCTCGCTTATAAATACAATTTGGACTTCAGGACAACGCCAATGAAGACTACACATCACTTGGAGAAAAATGAAATAGTGATTTCTGACAACTTTAAATGGTGGATATAAGGGGAAAAACTATTATCCCTTGAAAATTTCCTTTATCGAATAAAAAACCAAGCCTAAATCCAAAATTTCATTTGAAAAAGCGCTCTGAGGGCGTGCCACCGGTCTTCCGTGGCTAGCCACCGATGGTTGGTGACTACGCACCGGCCATTGGAGAGGCGCCACCGCTGCCCGGTGGCTAGCCACCAGTCTTCGGTGGATAGCCACCAGCCTTCGGTGGATAGCCACCAGCCTTCCGTGGATAGCCACCAGCCTTCCGTGGATAGCCACCAGCCTTCCGTGGCATGCCACCAATGGTTGGTGGCAGCCCACCGGCCTTCGGTGGATAGCCACGGAGCTTCGGTGGCTAGCCACCGACCGTCCGTGGCAACCGCAAAACCTCTCAATTGCCTCAAAATTGAACATTTGGGCCTCCACGCCCAGACCTGGGGTGTCTTTCATTAGAAGCCATCGCCTGGGCCACTGCCTGCCGTGGTACCCGCCACAACCGCCAGTTTTGAAAACCAAGGTTGGGTAAAGTATCTTGGGTCAGATTACCAAATATGAGATACACAATACTATTACTGATGGGAGCGATTCTCGTGGGATGCGAGACGAAAAAAAGTGAACAAGCGCAGGGCAATGACGATTCTGTCAAAGCTGTTCAAAACACACCTGAGCGTTTAAATCAACACAACGCAGATGCGGACTCTGTATCCATCCCGCCTTTCGAAATTGAAGTAGTCTTGAGCCAGAAAGCCAAGGAGCGGATGGGCAATCCGAAGGAATCAATTATTGTTTTGATAGAAGTTACCGGTGAGCCGGCCGACACAGTGATTGAACGTGCCTTTGATGGGCCTTTCATACTTTGCTCAACCAAACGCGAAATTTCAGAGCCCTGGACGCTGAAGGTGGAAAACCTCAAGATGTCAAAAAAAATATACAATAAACTTCCCGATAAGAACTATGAAGTGTCTGCCCAGATTTGGACAGGCCGGCATTCGTCAGAAAATAACCTGTTGAACAGCGAAATGGTTTTTGGAACGATTGATGAAATAAAAAATAAAAAGCACGTAATCAACGCCAAACTAATTCAGGAATGATTCGCCTGTAAGTAATAGGCGGAAAAGAAAAAATATTTCAGCGACTGGAAATGAATGAGTTTTATTGGGGCGATGCGTTGGAAGTTGCCACGGTAGGCCGATGCCAAACCGCTTTTGTTATTTTTGCGTCATGAATGAACTGCGAATCATCTTTATGGGCACACCGGAGTTTGCTGTGCCAAGTCTCGAAGCATTGGTGGAAAATAAATTTAATGTGGTAGCGGTGATCACTGCCCCTGATAAGCCGCAAGGCCGCGGGCAGAAGTTGACAGGATCACCTGTAAAGGAGTGCGCACTGAAGCATAACATTCCCGTACTTCAACCAACGAATTTAAAAGCACCCGAATTCATTGAAGAATTAAAAAGCTATAAGGCAAACCTGCAGGTTGTGGTTGCGTTCCGAATGCTTCCGGAAATGGTTTGGTCGATGCCGGAGTTTGGAACATTCAATCTTCACGCTTCGCTCCTGCCCCAGTATCGCGGGGCTGCACCTATCAACTGGGCGATCATCAATGGAGAAAAAGAAACGGGAGTCACTACTTTTTTTCTAAAGCATGATATCGACACGGGGAGTGTCATCTTTCAGGAGAAGGAACCCATCTCGGAAGACGATGATGTAGGAAGTGTTTACGAAAGGTTGATGCACAAGGGAGCTAAACTCGTGGTAAAAACAGTGAAGGCAATTGAAGCCGGAAATTATCCATCGCTTCCGCAAAGCGAGACTCAACCGATCAGGCACGCACCAAAGATTTTCAAAGAGACCTGTGAAGTCAATTGGAATCAACCTTCCGAAACGATCCGAAACTTTGTGCGCGGCCTTAGCCCCTACCCTGCTGCCTGGACCACTTTGAATGGGAAAGTTTTCAAATTACTTAAAGTGAAAGCGGAAACTGATGGAGGATTGTCGACTGCGGACTGCGGAGGTATTGATACCGACAACAAAACATTTCTCAAAGTGAAAACTCAGGACGGCTGGATTTCAATTCTCGAATTTCAACCGGAGGGAAAAAAGCGGATGCCGGTGGAAGAGTTTTTTAGAGGGAACAGGATTAATTAATTAATTAATTAGACTATTGGCCAACAAAACCTCAAGGCCTCATAACTCGCCCCGTAAAAATAATCGCACCAGTTCGTTCGTCCGTTATAAAAAAGAAAAAGGGATGATCGGCATTAAATATTTTGGGCGGCTCGGGCTCGCGGTTCACATCGCCAGAAGCACCGGTGATTACCATATCTACTTTTGTGACCGCTGCTGCTTCTGTTTTTGTTTCATTGACTTCAATAAAAGTTTGATGAGTAATTCGGCTGATCTTCAAACGTGTTGACGAAATTCCGCTGAAGTCAGCGTTGTCAGAAAACATCTCATCACATCCTAACCTCTTCAATGCCTCTACAGGAGAGATGTCGGATTGAATTTTGAACTTCGGCAAAGATAGAATCACATCACGCCCAATCATTGATTGCTTTATGTTTTTCAGGTATTCTGCAGTGAGCTTCTTTTCAAAATCAGGGAGTCCTTGGCGGTGTCGTGGAAGAACCACCGTCATGGAGAATTGGTTGCATTTATAAGGAAGTTGAATACCTTGAACACCCACATCTTCGTAGTAAAGAAACTGCGTTTGGTTCTTCATAAATGATACACGAATTTTTTCTTTGCTAAGAGTGTAGAATTTGTTTTCAGTAGTCTTGTCTATTTCAAAAGGCGATTCCCATTCACCTAAAAAGTATATAACATTAAGAATGCTAACCAGTACATCATCGGTCAGATGAGGCACTTCTTTGATTCGCTGATGTGTTTTATCTGAGACCCAATGATCAATCTTTTGATTTGTTCGGTCAATATTGGATTTTGAGAAAGAGAACTGTTGCGCTTGATAAACATCCTGAATATTTTTCTCGAAGTCAGGATCCACCGGGAGCTTATCGTTTATCCAAATAGAATTGGCCATAAACAAAGTATTCCTTCCTTCTTTGTTTGACGACCATTCAAGACAAGTTTTAAAATCCTTATCATTGAGATTAGTTGCCTTTTCAATGAAGCCCCTGTAGTCGATGTTGCCGACAATGTCTTGCTTCGTAAGAAGTTCATCCATTTGTTGCCGGGTTGACGACCGAGCTCCTTCATTGGCTATCGCAATAGCAATATGAAGGCTGAATGGAGAAATGAAGTAATTACCTGTATCTGGCAGTGTTCCCTTGTATATCTTAACTGCAAACAAATTGTTTGCTTTTATTAGCTGATCTTGTGCCTTTATACAATCCGCCAAAGTCATTATCGCGAATAAGACTAAAATCCTTTTCATAACTTTTTCCAAATGATGCGACACTATCCAACTTTCCATAAAAAGAAGCTACACTTTTTTCATTTAAGCTAGAATCATTGTTTCGACTAAATTGAAAATTGTCCCATTGACCATTAATTTTACCGCGATGAAAAAAACTCCCTTCACCATCGGCATTACGGGCGGCAGCGGCTCTGGCAAAACGTATTTCCTGCAAGAGCTTTCCGCTAGTTTTCAACCTTCCGAAATTTGTGTACTGTCGCAAGACCATTACTATCACCCGCGCGATACACAGATGATCGATGAGAACGGTGTGCGCAATTTCGATCTCCCCACTTCTATTGATCGCGAAGCATTTCATCACGATGTGGTTAAATTGAAGTCGGGAGAAAATGTTCTGAAGACGGAATACACCTTTAATAATCCATCCGTCACTCCGAAACAACTTGAGTTTGCGTCTGCCCCAATCCTGGTTGTAGAAGGCTTATTTGTGCAATACTTTGAAGAGATCGAAAAAGAACTCGACCTGAAGATTTTCATTGAAGCAAAAGATCATGTGAAGCTTGGCCGCAGGATCAGGCGCGACCAAACCGAGCGCGGCTATGATATTGATGATGTGTTGTACCGCTATCAGCATCATGTAATGCCCACTTATGAAAACCTGATCGAGCCGCTCAAGCACAAGGCCGATCTGATCATCCCAAACAATGCCAATTTCAACCGCGCTTTGCAGGTTTTGATAGGCTATTTGAAAGCCTGAGCCGACTTGCAAATCTGAAAGTAATCCCTACTTTTGTGGCCTCAGTTATGAACCTGAAGTCGATATACCGGATTTTAACTCTTATTGCTGGCGTTTGCACCGTGGCGGTAATCCTGCTTTCCAAAGTAGTGCCGGCAGGTGCGGAAATCGCCAAAGAGAAGGGTTCGAAAGACAAAACTGAGGTGACCATCCATGCACCTTCTGATGTGGCCTCACAAAGCACTTCAGTGGCAGCACCTGCAAGCGAACCAACCCTGATCACAACTCTTGAGCAAGACGATAATCAGGAAGGAAAATTCACACTCGTAAAGAAAACCTTTACATCACTATTCAAAACGCTGTTCAGGGTTATCATTTCTCCGAACGCCCCCTGAGTTCATTTTAGATTGTTGATTTGAGATTTTAATATTTCAAAATCAATACTCAATCACAGTTTCTTAATCGTAAATCTTAATTCTTAAATCGTAAATAATCAATCATGCGCAACAAAGGAGTTGTAGTTGTATTAACCATTATTATTACACTACTCTGTATCTACTATCTGTCGTTCACTGTGGTGTCGCGAAACATCGAGCAGGGAGCGATCAGCCGGTCAACAGACAAAAATGGATCACTTGATCTCAGCAAAAAACAAGCTTACCTGGATTCGCTCTGGAACAAACCTGTTTATAATCTATTCGGAGCCGAATACACCTATAAGGAAGTGAAGGAAACGGAGTTGAGCCTCGGCCTCGACTTACGTGGAGGTATGCACGTGGTGCTCGAGATTTCGCCTGTGGATATTATCCGCGGCCTAAGCGGCAACAGCACCGATCCCGGATTTGTGGCCGCACTGCAAAAAGCAGGCGAGCTTCAAAAAACAAGTACAGAAAGTTTTGTAGCCCTGTTCTACCAGGCCTTTAAAGAAACCAATCAAGGCAAAACACTCGCTTCGCTTTTCACCTCTGCAGCCAACAAAGACCGCGTAAAAATTACTGACAGCGATGCGGACGTGTTGAAGTTTTTAACTACGGAAATGGAGGGAGCTATCGATCGCTCATTCACCATTTTGAAAACCCGTATCGACCAATTCGGAACTTCACAACCTAACATTCAGCGACTGCCCGGAACAGGCCGCATTCAAATTGAAATTCCCGGGGCAGACAACCCGCAGCGTGTGCGCAAACTTTTGCAGGGCGTTGCTCGATTGGAATTCTGGGAAATAGTAGAGCCGTATGATCCACAATTAAGTTCAGCATTGACTGCGATCAACCAATTGTTGTTGAGAGAACAAAACGCAAAGAAAACAACTGCACCGAAAGATTCAAGCAAGAGCACTTTAGCGAACACGCTCGCATCTAAAACAGATACAACCAAGTCAGCTTTGGAGCAACAGCTTGCATCAAAAGACAGTACGTTGAGTTCTCTTGATTCGCTGCGTTCAGCTACTTCTTCGCCCCTCTTTTCTTTGACTACGCCAGGCACCTCGTTCATGTACCCGGTAAAAGATACCGCAACTATTAACCGTATTTTCAAGAGAGACGACATTCGGAGCCTGATGCCGCGCACGATTGGAATTTTCTGGAATGTGAAATCTGACCCAGACATCACTCCGGGCATCGAAGACCTTCAGTTGAATTTCGTGAACCTTGGAAGAAGCGGCAAACCGCTGTTGACGGGTGAAGTGATTAACGATGCACGCCTCGACTTCGATCAGTTTGCACGCCCGGCCGTGAGCATGACCATGAATGCAAGCGGAGCAAAAACATGGGGCAAAGTAACGGCTGCAGCCGCTGCAAAACGGCCGCAGGGAAAAATAGCCATTGTGCTTGACAACTTTGTTTACACTGCACCAACTGTGCAAGGAGAAATTCCAAATGGAAACTCCCAGATCACGGGTAACTTCACCAATGATGAAGCGAAAGATTTAGCAAACGTATTGAAAGCTGGAGCTCTTCCTGCTCCTACGCGCATAGTTGAATACGCGATCGTTGGTCCATCACTTGGAAAAGTGGCGCAGAGCCAGGGCCTTATTTCAATGGCAGCCGGCCTTGCATTGGTGGTTATCTTTATGGTGGCCTATTATTCAAAAGGTGGTTGGGTGGCAAACCTCGCCTTGTTATTCAACATCTTCTTCATTCTTGGAATTCTTGCGCAGTTAAATGCCGCATTGACATTGCCGGGCATTGCAGGTATCGTGCTCACCATGGGTATGGCGGTGGACGCGAACGTGTTGATTTATGAACGTATCAAGGAAGAAATAAAAATTGGAAGAAAGTTGCGAGATGCTATTACAAAAGGTTATCAGCATGCCTTCGCTTCCATCTTCGATTCAAACCTGACCACATTCCTGACAGGTGTATTCTTGTTTGTATTTGGACAAGGACCTCTAAAAGGTTTCGCGATTGTGTTGATGATTGGTATCGCAACTTCGTTCTTCTCAGCCGTTTATATTTCGCGGGTGATCATTGAGTGGATGGTGCGCAAAGGTGATGAAGCAAAAATCTCCTTTGAGTCTCCCATCTCGAATCTTGTAGGGAAACGCGGCCATTTTGACTTTATCAAGTTCCGTTATAGAGCATATCTCTTCTCGGGAAGTATTGTGGTGATTGGTTTTGTATTGATTGCCTTCCAGGGATTGAACCTGGGTGTTGATTTCAAAGGCGGTCGCTCTTATACAGTTTCATTCAGCAAACCTGTGGTGGCTACTGACATGAAAGTGGCTCTCAGTCAGAGTTTTGAAAATGCAGGTACTGAGGTGAAAAATTATGGAAGTGACAATGTGATGAAGGTAACTACTTCTTACCTGGTTGATGACGAATCAGATGTTGCGGATGACAAAGTAAGAGCTGCACTTGTTCAGGGAGTTCAAAAATTCAGCGGCCTGACTTACACCGACCAGGAAGCACAACTTGATGATCAGCACTTCACCATTTCATCTTCTTCAAAAGTGGGAGCAACTATCGCAGATGACATTAAAGGCTCAGCTTTTGAAGCCAGTATCTGGTCATTGATTGTGATCTTCATTTACATTTTGATCCGATTCAAAAAGTGGACGTATAGCACCGGAGCCATCATTGCCACGGTTCATGATACACTGTTTGTGATTTCCAGCTTTGCCATTGCGAGGGCACTTGGAATTTCGTTTGAAGTGGATCAGGTGTTTGTGGCCGCTGTGTTAACAATCATCGGATACTCGATTAACGACACCGTGATCATCTTCGATCGTATCCGTGAGTTCCTCAGTTTTGGAGCAAACCACGAGAGAGAAAAAGTGTTTAACGATGCTATCAACAGTACCCTCAGCCGAACCTTGATCACTTCAGGAACCACCCTGGTGGTAGTAGTGGTGTTGCTGATTTTTGGTGGCGAAGTTCTTCGCGGGTTCTCGTTCGCTCTCTTTATCGGGATTGTGATCGGAACTTATTCTTCGATCTTTATCGCCTCACCGGTGGTGTTAGACTTTGATAATAAACAGGATGGTGTGAAAGCAAAAGCTTAAACTAAGATTTTATTCAAGCAAAAAACTCCGGAGACCCCGGAGTTTTTTTTATCTCACTTTTGCTGCGCGGATTATTCTTACAAACAAAGCAGGGAAAAATCTTTTCATCCGCACAGCCCAAAGTTCTTTTGCCCCACCGATGTAAACTTCCGTTTTCTTCTTTTCGATCGCCTCCACAATTTTTTGCGCGCACATCTTGGGCGAAAGACCGTGTGCGGTAGTCTTATCCATTTGATTGAGCTTCGCTCCGGTGCCTGTGAGAGCGTTCATCGTTACATTGGTTCGTATCCACCCGGGGCAAATCATGGTCACGTAAATATTTTTGCTATCCTTCCACAATTCCGCGCGAAGCGAATCATAGAAACCGTGCAGGGCATGCTTGGCGGCTGCATAGCCGCTGCGATAGGGCGTCCCTATTTTCCCCATCACACTGCTCACGGTTACAAAATGTCCCGACTTTCTTTTCAGGAAAACGGGAAGCAAATGTTTTGTCAACGCAATTGCTCCGAAATAGTCCACCTCCATCAGCATCCGGTCAACCGCAAGGGTTGTTTCTTTCGCAAGGCTTCGCTGGCTGATGCCACCGTTGTTGATCAGTACATCCACATGCCCAAAAAACTGAATGGCAGCTGCCGTTGAAAGATGAAGTGTGTCGGGTTGCGAAAGATCAATGGGCAATACGCGAATATCAGGGTGGGAAAAACCGGGGCAATTCCCTTTCACCCGGTCAAGTTCTTCCTTTCTTCTTGCCGATAAGATCAACTTGATTCCCTTTCTTGCCGCAAGTTCATACGTGAGTGCTTCCCCTATTCCGCTGGAGGCACCTGTGATCCAAACTACTTTATGATTCAGGTAAGACATTAGTTTATTTTTGAATACGCAACGAAATCAAAAGGATAGAGATGACGGGCATCCGCAGCGTGATGCACTCGTGATGTTTCCTGCCACTCCAAATGATTGACCGGTGGAAAAAAAGTATCGCCTTGAATCTCGGCATCTATTTCAGTCAAATACAGTTTTGAAGCATACCGCAATGACAATTTATAAATTTCCGAACCTCCGATAATAAACAGTTCCTTTTCATTTGCATGATGAGCCACTTCAATTCCTTCTTCCATGGAATGAATAATCATGCATCCCGGAGCTTTAAAATTCTTTTGCTTGGTTAGGACAAGATTGGTTCGGTCGGGTAGTGGTCGGAATTTTTGAGGAATGGATTCATAGTTCTTCCTGCCCATGATCACGTGATGGCCTTTGGTGGTTTCCATAAAATATTTCATGTCGTCAGGTAAACGCCAGGGCAGGTCATTATTTTTTCCGATAACACGGTTACGCGACAAGGCTGCGATAAGAGAGATATCCATAAACCCAATAATATCCAAACTTACTACTTATCTGTTAAAGAAATTTGAGATGTATTCTTTAATCGATATTCAACAAGCAAATTCGCTATCTTTGATTGTACAAATTCAAATAAGCTATGGACAAAAAGAGCAAACAATTTCTATTTCAGTATTTGAACAATTCCTCACCTACTGGTTTTGAATCATCGGGTCAGCAGATTTGGCTGGACTACATTAAACCATATATCGATGATAAAATCATTGACGTGTACGGCACTGCCGTAGGTGTTGTTAATCCGAAAGCAAAATATAAGGTAGTAATTGAAGCCCATGCCGATGAGATCAGTTGGTTTGTGAATTACATTACCGATGAAGGCTACATTTATGTGAGACGAAACGGTGGGTCAGATCATCAGATAGCTCCTTCGATGCGCGTAAATATTTATACAGAAAAGGGAATTGTAAAAGGTGTTTTCGGCTGGCCTGCTATCCATGTAAGAGATGCAGGCAAAGAAGAGACTCCTACTTTAAAAAACATCTTTATTGACATCGGTGCTGAATCCAAAAAAGAAGTGGAAGCGATGGGCGTGCATGTGGGTTGTGTAATCACTTTCGTGGATGAGCTGATGGAGATGAATAAGAACTACCTGGTGGGTCGCGCTCTTGATAACCGGATGGGTGGCTATATGATTGCCGAAGTAGCCCGCAGACTTTCTGAAAACAAGAAGAAATTGCCTTTCGGACTTTACATCGTGAATGCCGTTCAGGAAGAAATTGGCTTGCGTGGCGCTGAAATGATTTCCAGGAGGATAAAACCTGATCTGGCCATCTGTACGGACGTTACCCACGACACCGGATCACCAATGTACAATAAGAAAGAGAGCGGCAATATGAAATGCGGTCTCGGCCCGGTGCTATGCTATGGTCCTGCCGTTCAAAACAATGTGTTAAAAATGATCTTGAATGTAGCTGAGAAGAAAAAAATACCCTTCCAACGCCAGGCCGTTTCCCGGTCAACCGGCACCGACACTGACTCGTTTGCTTATTCTGCAGAAGGTGTAGCCTCCGCATTAATTTCTTTGCCTCTAAAATACATGCACACTACCGTAGAGACTGTACACAAAGATGATGTCGAAAACGTTATCAATCTAATTTATGAAGTTTTGCTTCAATTGAAACCCGGTCATGACTACCGATACATTCGGTAGATATTGAAAAAAACTTACATCAGAAAGGAACAGCTTCGAGTAGGCCCTTTCACGCTTGTGGTAGGGCCTACCTTTGTGCTCACAAACCAAGAATAAAAACACAAACGGTAAAGATGAAGAAGCTATTCGTAATTGCGTTGGCAGTAGTGTTGAGCAGCTCATTAACCTACGCCCAGGACAGACCTATTCATGAAGTATATTCCATGATGGTTTTCAATTTCGTTAAGTATGTGCAGTGGCCTGACCACGACAAAGGTGGTGAGTTCGTAATCGGTGTGGTGGGGAATGACGAAATCTATAACACCCTTAACGCCTGGTATGGCGGTAAAGCGAAGGGCTCAAAGACCTATGTAATTAAGAAATTCAAAAGTTCAGCTGACCTTGCAGATTGCCAGGTGGTATTCATCGACAAATCAAAAAGCGCTGAATTTGATGCGATCAATAACAAAGTAAGAGGCAAAGGTACGTTGGTTGTAACCGACCGTAACGGCCTGGGTGCAAAAGGAAGCTGCATCAACTTTAAGACTGTGGATGAAAAGCTCCGTTTCGAACTGAATCAACAAGCCATTGAAGCCTCTAACCTAAAGGTTTCAGGTGCTCTCACCAGCATGGCCATCGTCATTTAAGAATTGGGTTTGTTTGTGTGTAGAAAGCCCCGGGCTCGCCTGGGGTTTTCTCTCTTTTTTTAACTTTCTTTTATTTTCTCATTTTATTACTAAATTTAAACTTTATGAAAAAGTTGGTAATAATTCTAATGTTCCTGACAGGCTTTTCAGTGACTAGCTTTGCTCAGACGGAAAAGCCCCTTCACGAGATTCATGCAGCCATGATCTTCAACTTCCTGAAGTATATCCAGTGGCCGGATGAAGGTGCGGGTGGAGATTTTGTAGTAGGCGTAATGGGTGAAGACGATGTTTTCAATACCTTAAAAAGCTATTACGATGGCAAGCCAAAGGGCGCTAAGAAATATGTGATTAAAAAGCTTGCCGATCCGAGTGAAGCGGCAGGGTGCGCTGTTGTTTATCTTGGAAAAAACAAAGGCAAAGAATTTGACAATATTAAGAATGCCGTGGCCGGAAAATCGGTGCTCACCATCACGGACAGTTTTAACCTTGGAAAAAAAGGAAGTTGTATAAACCTGAAGGTAGTGGATGGTAAATTGAAATTTGAAATTAACCAAGCTTCTGTTTCGGCCGCAACTTTGAAAGTCTCTGGCCAGTTGACAAGCATGGCCATTTTGATTTAACCTCTTTCGATACCAATAACTTGAATATCCACCCTGCGCGGTGGATATTTTTTTTGATCTCATTCTTTTTAATCTCATTCTAAAGTAACCAATACAGGGCTAGCCCGCCTGTGTTGAATTTCGCAAGAATGGTTCACTCACAGCAACTTGAGTCGATGAAGCACGTTCTCTGCTAACCAAAACTCCCTGACTCATGAAAAAGCTTCTCCTCTTTCCGATTCTTCTCTTCTCCCGCACTCTGTTTTCTCAAGATGGTATCTCAATTGATCTGCGAAAGCAAGTAAAGAAGAAAGGCATCGAAGTCTTCAACCGCAAAATGGAAGTAATTAAAGACGGATCACGTACAGGAATCCGCTTAAGTAAAGATGTGGGCGAAGGTATTGCCTGGCTAAAAGGAATTGATTTTTCAAATGGAATCATCGAGTTTGATGTAAGAGGAGAAAATGTTCAACAACACAGTTTTGTGGGCATTGCATTTCACGCCAAAGACAACGATACCTTCGATGCGATTTACCTCCGCCCCTTTCGGTTTCAGGATAGAGATGAAGCACTGAGAAGTCGATCCCTTCAATATATTTCACTGCCCACCTATACATGGCAAGAGCTGCGAGGAAAATCACCGGGCAAATATGAAGACTCCATTGATCCATCGCCCGATCCTGATTCGTGGGTGCACATGCGCGTGGTTGTCAAAGGCACAATTGTTACCACTTTCATCAATGGCGACAAAGAGCCAAGCATGGTGATCGAAAAAGTCACTCCCCTACACACCGGCTCAATTGGCTTTTATGTGGCCGATACCTCGGGAGGAGATTTTGCCAATCTCATGATTACTCATTTCAATTAAAAAAAAACGACAATCATTAAAAAGATTTGCCATTAAATTCCAAAAAACACAAGTG
>CAZECP010000042.1:0-20804 GCA_964510765.1 uncultured Ohtaekwangia sp.
ATCTTGCCAGGCGCACATTTTCCGTGTAAGGCTGGGCGGCTTCTTGTGTGCTAAAACTTCCACCCGACCGATCATCGAGCAGTGCGAGTCCGACCCCCGACCAGGGGCGTCCAGTACTTGGATTTACGAGAGGATACGATGCCGAGATGAAATTACTGTTGATGTTAAAATCACCACCGGTTTTTTGGGTACGCGAAAGAACTTCGGCTGAAGCATAACGCGTTGTTCCTATCCACGCTGGATTCACACGCTGGTTAGAAAAGTTAAACTGACTGAATTGAAAGTATTGTGAGTGAACAATAGTGCCAACTGAAACCAGGAAAATTGTTATTAAAGAGCGTGAAATCATATTTCAGCGAACGAGCAGAACAGAACCTTTTGTTTTTTCATTTAACTTAAGCGGCTGACCGTTAGTAAAGGAGCCCTCTATTTTCCAATAATAAAGCCCTGACGGCTGCTGTGTTCCGTTTTTTGTTCCATCCCAGTTTACGCTCATCCAATCAGTTGACTCATAAATAATACTGCCTTCACGATTATAAACGGAGAAATGAAAATCACGCGCGTCAGTGAGTCCATAGATTCTAAGCTCATCATTTTTTCCGTCACCATTGGGAGAAAATAAATTTGGAATGAATGCTGCAGAAAAAACTTCCACCATGACCTTTCCTTGCACCGAGCAATTCAATGAATCAAGACCTGTCACTGTATAGGTCGTAGTTTTATCGGGTGAAGCTATCGGGTGTGATGAAGAAGCATCGTTTAAACCTACGGCAGGTTGCCATAAATAAGTATCAGCTCCTGATGCACTCAACGTTGCACTGCTGCCGGCAAGGATTCGATAGTCAGTTCCATCCAAAACCAGATTGGGCTTGCTCAGTTCTATGTTTTCTGTTTGCTTTATAAAGCATCCATTGGAATTGGATCCAGTACCGATGATTATTTCGTCTTTTATGATTTTATAATCCAATGAGTTGCCAGATCCTTTTGAATTTCCTTTTGTGTCTTTCCAAAGTACATTTTTCCATTCGGCAGACATTGTAAATGTGAGCGAACTGTTTTCGCAACCGAAGAAGTTCTGAGCGATTTTTAAAGTGTCTTGCTTTAAATCTTTCAAGAGGTAAATGGTGATGGCATCACAAGCAGGCGAAGAGTGCGGCAGCAGGGAAAAAATAGTGTCTGTTTTTGCGGGGACTTTTATGCTCGTGGATGTTCCGAGATAACCTCTTGTAAAAGAGAACCAAAGCACCGGTTGTTGTGCAGTGATGTGTGTTGGTTTGCCGTTGCAGGTGGTTATTGTTTTAGGTTGCTGAATTGTGCAGCTGTTGTTGCAGATTCCTGCAGCAATTTTTTTTGTGTAAAACGAATTATCCACGGCTTCGAGCAGATAGTTGTAGATGCCGTTTGAAGCTTTCATCAACAAGAAGTTGCTGGTTCCCAGATTTCCGTTTGTGGTTGTTAGTCGTAATCCGTTGGAGGCAAATTCACCATTGATAATTTCATTTCCTGAATTATTCAAAATTATGTCATACGTGAGCGAAGGTGCCGTTGTATGATCATCTGAAGATATATCCCAATAAAGAAATAGCCGATTGTAAATGATGGCACTGATTTCATTGCCAGGTTTTGATGGTGAGAGGTTTTTGGTCGCGGGATTCTCGTATAGAACAATTCCCAATGTGTCTGTACTCATTAGCAGATCGAGGTCACCATCCCGATCAAAATCTCCGAATGCGCGATGTGTGATGTGTGAAGTTGGAAATGAAATGGAATCTCCAGAAAAAGTTTTTAGCCAATGAAACAAATTCCCCCCATTATCTTTTCCGATGGAAGCGAAATCGATTTTTCCGTCAGAATCGAAATCGGCCAGTGTGGATGTTTGATCCTTCAAAGCCGGGTAAGAATTTCCTGTAACGAAAACGGAATCATTGTTAATGAAAACTTGGGTTACTAGTTTCCCCTGACTGTTTTGCCCATTGACAATCAAATCAAAACGGCCATCGTAGTTTAGGTCTGCGGATTCAATTTTGCCGTTAACAGGATTTGAGATTTTTACAAATCGAAGAATCTGCAAGGAATCTTCAAATTGAAGAATTTTTAAGTACGGTTTTCCAAGTGCATCTGTCCCGCTTAAAGCGATGTCGGTGTAACCATTCCCATCGAAATCAAATGTGTAAAAGTCGGTGACAACGTAAGATGAATCGATAGCCAAACCGTAACTACCTTCATTTTCGTTGAAGATTGACCAGCCGCTTGAAATTTTTGTAGCCACGGCTTGCCTTGTTCCATCGTTCGTAAAATTTGTTAGCTGAATTTTTGACAACGGAGTTGAACCAATTGAAAGTCTGACCTTACTGAATTTTAGACTTCCCTGATTGATTAACAAAAGTATGTCTTGCGTTCCTGAAATTATGAATGCAATGTCAATTTGATTATCTCTGTTCCAATCCAGGAGCACAGGAGGATTTGTTGTAGCAATCGAATCGGCAAGTAATGTTGTATCGGCTGGAGTTGTTGCAAACTTGGTAGCATACGATGAAGAGAAATTCCCCTTTTTTACCACCGAGATTGCTTCCATCAAAGTGTCTGCATCGATGTTGGCCCAGGTAACGAACGTGATTTCTTCCCCAGAGAGTTTAGCGCTGTTCTTTTTTAAGAATTGACCGAAGGAGGTCAGTGTTGACGAAAGGATAATGAGAACTAAAAATATTTTTCTCATTTGTTTAAATTCAAGATTGAACATTTGAATCGACAATTTTGAAATTACTTGTTGATGCTGAATGTAAACGGTAGCGACAACTTACTCGGCACTGGACGACCATTGAGTGTAGCTGCTTTCCATTTTGGCATTGCCTTAATTAACCGCATTCCTTCTTCGTCAAATTTTTTACCGAGCGATTGATCAATTTTTAAATTGCTGACATTTCCAGTTTCATCAATCACGAATGAAATTATTTCGACTCCCTCAATCTTGTCTTTTAAATTTACTTCGGGATATTTTAGATTTTGGTTGAAGAAGTTGTAGAGTTGTGGAAAGCCATCAATAGGTTCAGCCTCGACAAAAGCGTCCTTGCCGAGATAAGTGGTTGAAGATTCACTTTCTATTTTTTGCTTTGTCACAGGAGCTGAGGCTTTGATTTCTTTTCCCTTTGGTTGCGTCACTTTCTGAATCACCTTTTTCACCTTCAAAGAATCGTTCACGATCGGTTTTGAATCTGAACTTTTGATTTCAGGCGACTCAACGGTCTGACTTGTGATTTGATTCTGCCTTTGACTGACCGGGCTGGTCGTTGATTCAGAACTGTTAACCGAAAAATAAACAACTGTTGCAACAACAGAAGCTGTAGCGATGAATGAAATAATTTTTATTTTTAAAAAAAAACTTGCTGTGGACTTATGTCTTTCAATCAGTCCATCAAAATCCATGTAGCTTTGAATTTCTTCGTCTGTTATTTTTGGTTTTGCTTTCATTACGTTCAATTTCATCTTTTTCTATTTATTGTTCTAAGCAAGAAAGAGCTTCTTCATTTTATCAAGAATGCGGTAGGTTTTCACTTTCGCATTTACTTCTGTGAGTCCCAAAATTTCGGCTACTTCTTTAAAAGGGCGGCTTTCAAAAAAGCGCAGCTCCAGCATGTAGACTTCTTCTGGAGATAGCTTTTCAAGAATGGACGGAAGTTTTGAATGCAACTGATCGAGTGTGATTTCCTGCGTAAGCTCTTCATAAAGTAATTCCATATCGGCATCATCTAACGTGACCAGCCTGTTTTTCTTGGCTTTTCGGAAGAAGTCATTGCATTCATTTATTGCAACGCGGTAAAGCCATGCTGAGAAGGGGAGGCCTCTGAACTCAAATTTGTTGAGGGCACAGATGGCTTTTAAAAAAACCTGTTGTGTGAGATCAGCAGTGGTGGCTTTGTCGCCAACTCTGTGAAGAATAAAGAGGAAGATTTTCTTGAAGTATTTCTGGTAAATGGGTTCAAAGGCCTGCGGATTCGTTTTGGCTTGGACGAGTATTTCCAACTCTGAAGCATTTTCTTCCAAAACAATGTGTTCCGTTTTCTCCATTTGTCAAATATCTACAACCTAAATGGCGGTTTTGAAAAAAGATACATTCGAATTTCAAAAATAAATGAACTTAGCCGGGGAACTGAGACGTTTATTTATATACTAGGAATATTGTGTTATGAGGTTCTGAATATCTGAATTTAAAGTCGTAACAGATGGCTTTTATGAAAGCGTTTTCAAAGATTCACTATGACGAGTGGCACATTATCCCTATTGTGAGAGACATGTAGCCGATGTCTGCGTCCAGTTTGGTTGCATCAATAACTATAATGGCTGTAATAGCCATGCTGGCGAGAAGATACTGACGGTGTTACGAGAGTTAGGTTCTTATCTCAGTTTGCGCTAACCTGCATTTTCGGTTGGGCCGAAACCCATTCCTCACCGTCTTCAAATACTTCCTTCTTCCAGATGGGAGCTTTTTCTTTGATTGTATCAATGATATATTGACACGCTTCGAAAGATTCTTTTCGGTGAGAGGTAGAAACTGCCACCACCACGGCCACTTCGCCTGGTTTCAGCGTTCCAACTCGGTGGCTAACAGCCCATCCCATAAGTCCCCAGCGGGTGGCTGCGCTTTCAATAATTTTTTTAATCTCAGCAACTGCCATGCTTTCGTATGCCTCGTATTCCAGCCATCGCACAGACTTGTTGTGCGCGTTGTTCCTTACGGTTCCGATAAAAACGTCCATCGCGCCTGCACCCAGGCTGGTAGCTGATTCAATCACCTTTTGAACATCGATCGGTTTTTCGGTTATTTTTATCATAACGCTTCTGTTTTATGGTGGGAATTCTGAAAGACAAGTCAATATATAGTTTTTGCCTCATGATGGCAAGAAACATTTACAATACCTTTGACCGCCAGCCGTTGAGTTGGCTAAAATGAAGATGAACGAAAATTTCTATTTTGTATTTTTACAGAATGGGGATGATTGATAATCATGGGAGGCCGATAAATTACCTGCGGTTGGCAGTTACAGATCGCTGCAATCTGCGTTGTTTTTATTGTATGCCGGAAGAAGGCATTCACTATTTGCCTAAAAAGGAATTGTTGTCGTTTGAAGAAATTGAACGATTGGTTACGATGCTGGCACGAATGGGAATTACAAAAGTTCGGCTGACAGGTGGAGAACCTTTTGTGAGAACTGATTTGATGCAGTTGATTGAAAAAATTGTAACTATTAAGGGAATTAATGATGTGCATATTACCACGAACGGAATTTTAACGGCACCTCACATTGCGAAACTTAAAGAACTTGGCATTGCATCTGTAAATCTAAGTCTTGATACGCTTGATGCCAATCGATTCAAATTAATTACACGAAGGGATGAATTTAAAAACACATGGAACACTCTTCAGCGATTAATTGAAAGTAAGATTCCTGTGAAGATCAACACCGTGGTGATGGAAGGAAAGAATATTGAGGACATCATTCCATTGGCAGGGCTAACAAAAGAGAGTAATGTTTCGGTGAGGTTCATTGAAGAGATGCCGTTCAATGGCGAAGGTGCTCACTATAAAAATTTATCCTGGACTTATAAAAAGATTTTGGACCATATCAGAAAAGCTTTTCCGCAAATCGAAAAAGTTCAGGACCCTGAGGCTTCCACTTCCTATAACTATAAAATCCCTGGCCACAAAGGCGATGTTGGAATTATTGCTGCCTTTTCAAGAACTTTCTGTGGAACTTGCAATCGCCTTCGGGTGACTGCGCAAGGTACTCTCAAAACTTGTTTGTATGATGATGGAGTTCTTGACCTTCGTAAATTACTTCGATCAAATTCGTCAGATAATGAAATTGAATCTGCTTTGTTGAAAGCAATCAATCACAGACCTAAAGATGGATTAGAAGCGGAACATATTCGTAAGCAATCGGTGAAAGAATCTATGTCCACGATAGGCGGCTGAAAAATTCGAGCTATCCTTTCTTAATAGTGAAATGGAAAGTGCTTCCTTTTCCCATTTCACTTTCTAGCCAGATCTTTCCGCCATTCTTCTCAACAAATTCTTTACAAAGAATGAGACCCAGACCTGTTCCTTTTTCGTTCGCAGTGCCGCGTGTGCTGTAGCCGCTGGTTTTTTCGAAAAGTATTTTTTGAACGTCAGGATTTATTCCAATTCCATTATCTCTCACCGACACAATCCAATCATTGTTGTTTCCTGAATTAACAGACACTTCTACCGTGCCTCCGCTCTCAGTGAACTTAATGGCATTAAGCACCAGGTTTCTCAACACAAGGTTTACCATATTCAAATCTCCAACACATGCTGTGCCTTGCGGAATGTTATTCACTAATGTTGTTGCTTTTGTGTTGAGCGATTTAAGCAGTTTGAAATTTTCCTCTACAATATTGGTGAGATCCAATTTCTCCTGTTGGATTTTCAACTTATCCATTTGCAACAGTGCCCAGTCAAGTAAATTGTTGATCAACGTTTTGGTGTGATTGAATTGCACCTTTAACTCTTTGGTCACTTGTTCAAACTCCTCTGGCTTGATCTGCTTGTTGTCGAGCATATTCAAAATGGCTGACAATGCATTCATCGGAGACCTGAGATCATGTGAAATGATGGAAAAGAATTTATCCTTCACCTGGTTCAATTGCTCCAGCTCCTCACTTCTTCGTTTGATTTCTTCCTGATGTTCGAGAAGCAATTTATTAATTCGGATTCTACGCTGCCCGCTTCTGTAAACGGTGAATAGCAGAATGACAACCAGCGCGACCACAACCACAAGAATGTTGCTTATCAATTCTTGCTTTTTCAATTCATTTTTTCGTAGCTCTTCGAGTTTTGTCAGCGCTATAATCTGTTCTTCCTTTGCAGCGGTTTCAAATCTCACCTGATCCTGGAGCATTTTTGTCTCCATACCCTGATTATTCAAGCTATCACCCAAATGCTTGAACTGCTTGTAGTACTTGAGTGATAGAGAGAAATCACCTTTGGCTTCATATAAGCCTGAAAGGGCACTGGCACAATCAATCTGAAGCGTCCATGACCTCACTGACATCGCCACTTTGTAGCTACTGTCCATCAATTTTTCAGCATCCGCAAACTTCTTTTCTGTCGCTAATACTTTTCCCCGTCCAAGGTTAATGAGTGCGGTTCCGTAGTCATTATCTGAATTTTGATAAAGGATGTAAGCTGAGTCATAATAGGTTAATGCTGTTTTAGGATCACCTTTAGCAAGATAGGTTTGAGCCATTTTTATCAAGGTAGCAGGAACTAATTCGTTGATCACAAACTTACGTCCCCTCGAAACGCTTAGAGAGTAGTTTAACGCCCAAATAGCTGAGTCATACTTGCCTTGGAGTCTATATACGTCACCAATCTCATCATAATTGTATGCCTTTCCTTCATGATCACCTATTTCGTCACTCAACTGCTGTGTGATTTTGAAATAGCTGAGGGCCTTGTCATATTGTTTTAAACTTTTGAAAACGGATCCAATGTTGTGGAGTGCTATTGCCATCATTAAAGAGTCCTTCGCCTTACTAGCAAAGCGGTGGCTCCATGTGTAATAGAAATAAGCCTCATCAAATCGGCCAAAAGCCCTGAAGTCTTCGCCCAGGGCATTGTAACTTCTGGCTATTCCTGCAGTGTCCTTTTTCTGCATGCGAATGCTCAAAGCCAGATCATTGTACTTAGCTGAACTTCCATAATCTCCGCTGACTCCCAGATAGGTTCCGAGAATGTGATAAGCTTTGGCTCGTGTAATTCCAAGCTCTTTCGATTCAGAAATTTTAACGGCTTGTTCTGCCAGGGTCAATGATTTTTTCAAATCAGAATATTGGTATTCTCGCGATAGCTCAATGAGAGTATTTACTTTTAACGAGTCAGTGATGTTTGACTTCAGCTTATTCTCTAAACTGTCAATGAGGGATTGCCCATAAGACGGGTGTAGAATTGCAAGTGCAAATAGAAGTAGGCCAACAATTTTTTTAGACAAGGCTACAGGCATTTGGGTGACTGAAATTTACTAAAAAATGATTCAACATTAACAATGTTCAATTTAGCGAGCCCAAATTAAAACAAAAATGAAGCATCTGAAAGCGCGAACACTTGCTAATTCCATCATTAACTTACATCATTCTGACTTCGATGATATTATCCCCACATTTGAATACACTCGAGATGAACGCTTTCGCCAAAAAACATTCGCGCAGAACTTTCGAACGATTCGGTGTAATCGCTTACATAAAAATGGCTCACACTGTTGCCTTCCGTGTTGATCAAACCTAACTCAGTGAGCTTTTGCTTGAGCGATGAGGCCACGATAACGGATGAATCAAGCACCATCACTTGGTCTTTATAAAAGGCTTCTATCTCCTTTCTGATAAGAGGATAATGGGTGCAGGCGAGGATCAGCGCATCCAAACCGGAGAGCGCATCATCTTCTAAATATTGCGCGATGATCTCCTTGCTGATTTGATTATTGAAAAACCCTTCTTCAATCATGGGTGCCAGCAGCGGAGTAGCCAATGTTTTTAACCGAATGTTTTTATTCAATTCGGCTAGTTTTTTTGTGTAGATAGCCGACTGTACGGTTCGTTTTGTTCCGATCAATCCTACAGTTTTGTTTTCAAAATGCCGGGCAACATATGCAACCATCGGATCAATCACATTGATCACGTGCGCTTCATGCTTTACATATTCTTTCAAAAGTTCATAAGCAGCGGAGCTGGCTGAGTTACACGCAATGACAATGACTTTGCACCCCTTCTGTAAAAGGATATTGGCAATCTTTACTGAGTACGCTTGTATTGCTGCTTCTGATTTATCTCCGTAGGGCAAATGAGCAGTATCCCCAAAGTAAATCATGTTTTCATGAGGCATCGATAACTTAATGGCGTGGGCAACAGTAAGCCCGCCTATGCCACTATCAAAAACCCCGATGGGTGCGCTCGCTTGATGTCTCAATGTTAGAGTAGAATTTAGAGGGATAAAAAAAGATAGCCTGAAAGGATCAGGCTATCATGGGTTGGCTAATATTTGAATTATGCAACGTTCGTTGACAGTTTTGCCAGTTTAATTTCAATGGCTTCCCTGTGGTCACAATAGTCGCAACGATAGTGTTTGATTAACAGACCATCCTCGCTATCGGTAGGTTTTAACTCAATTTCTTCTTTCGAAATCTTGAATGTATAGAAGCCGCATTCAGGGCAAAGTTCTGCATGCAGGTAGCTTTCGTATTTTTCGATTTTCTTAAAGCCAGTTTTATCATCAATCCACACATCGTAGTCCACAGAATGAACATTTGCTTCCTCGGCAATTTGAGCAGCATCGAGATGAGTATCTTCTTCTTCTTCAGAAAGCTTCCGCATTGTATTTCCTTGCGGGGAAATACGTGGCTTGTTACGGAGTTTCACCAATCTTTTTTCTACATAGCGGGGATAATAAATCCGAACCATGCTATAAAGGGCAAAGTAGCCAATAACCACGAAACTGACCGTGATGAATACTCTCACATAAAACCAAAGCATACCGTGGGTAATGATGCGCTCGGTTTGAACAGAGTTTGCGTAGAAAGCTGCCGCAAATACAAACGCGAGGACGGCATACCAGAAATAGCGGATCTCGTGAAGGTTTACATAGTCATATTTCTCTTTGTAGTCCTTTATCTGAAATACTCTGTATTCATGATAAAGCAAAACAAGAATTCCAATTCCGATACAGGCCAAACTTGCGAGATCCATGTAATGATCCCAGGAAATGACAAAGGTTGATTCGACTTCCATAAGAAAATGGTTAGGTTTTGACCCTTAAATTTAGCAGAATCTTTCGATTTTGAAGGGTTTCAATACCCAAAAAATTGAATTTACTCCGCGAAAGTTTATCTAAAGTCAACTGCTGACGAGGGGAGAGGTGCTAATTGAGGTCAGACACCAACAAGTTTTTGTATTATTGCAAACCTATTTTAAAACCATTTCTGCTATGTCAAACAATTTATTGAAAGGAAAAAGAGGTATCATCTTCGGTGCCCTTGACGAAAACTCAATCGCCTGGAAAACCGCCTTGAAAGTAAAAGAAGAGGGTGGAGTGTTTACGCTCACCAATGCACCGATCGCTATGCGCATGGGTAAGATTAATGAACTGGCAAAAGCTTGTTCAGCCGAAGTAGTCCCTGCCGATGCAACTTCTGAACAAGACCTCAATAACCTGGTGGCTAAGTCAGTAGAAGTTCTTGGAGGCAAGCTCGATTTTGTTCTGCACTCTATCGGCATGAGCCCCAACATCCGCAAAGGCAAAGAGTATGGCGACATGAATTATGATTGGTTTCTGAAAACATTAGACATCTCGGCACTTTCATTCCATAAGGTTTTGCAGACTTGTGAGAAGCTTGACGCACTCAATGAATATGCTTCTGTGATCGCGTTAAGTTACATCGCAGCTCAGCGCGCCTATCCGGATTATACCGACATGGCTCAGGCTAAGGCAATGCTGGAATCCGTGGCGAGGAGTTATGGCCAGCGATATGGAACAAAAAAGAAAGTTCGCGTGAACACAATTTCCCAATCACCAACTAAGACAACGGCCGGAGCCGGTATTTCTGGCTTCGATGTGTTCTTCGACTATGCTGATTTAATGTCGCCACTGGGCAATGCATCGGCTGAAGACTGCGCGAATTACATCGTGGTGATGTTCTCCGATTTCACCAGGATGGTTACCATGCAAAACCTGATGCACGATGGCGGATTCTCTTCATCGGGTATTACTCAACCGTTGATCGAACGACTAACTAAATAGGGGATCGGGCATTCAGGCATTAGGAGTTCGACAATGCCTAATGCCTTAATACCTCAATGTCTATTTTTATTCATGGTATTATTTCCCAATTGTAAGATCAATCTCGGGCTGCACATTCTTTCAAAAAGAACGGATGGCTACCATGAGATTGATACTTGCTTTTATCCAATTCCTCGATTCGATGTGTTGGAGGCT
The DNA here is from genome assembly GCA_964510765.1 of uncultured Ohtaekwangia sp. Taxonomy (GTDB): domain Bacteria; phylum Bacteroidota; class Bacteroidia; order Cytophagales; family Cyclobacteriaceae; genus ELB16-189. Next base: position 11,003 of record CAZECP010000042.1, read on the forward strand.
ATTAAGTCTGACTCATTTTCATTCGATCAAACCGGAATTCCAATCCCGGGAAAAGAATCGGAAAATCTTTGTTTGAAGGCTTATCAATTATTGAAAAATGATTTCGCGATCGGGAATGTAAGGATTCATCTTCACAAAATAATTCCTTTGGGAGCAGGGCTTGGCGGAGGTTCATCAGATGCTGCCTTCATGCTCAAATTGCTAAGCGATCGTTTTAATTTGAATCTGAATTCTGACGAACTGTTTAAGTATGCCTCAAAGTTGGGCAGTGATTGTGCCTTTTTCACGCAAGACAAACCAAAGATTGGAAAGGGCAGGGGAGAGATTTTGGAAGATGTTGACCTGAGTTTGAAAGGCTATTGGATCGGGATGGCAAAACCGGAGATACACATTTCTACTGCGGGGGCGTATGCCGGTGTCGTTCCGGATCCTTCAAAAACTTCAATTAGGGATATTTTGAAATTGCCAATGAAGATATGGAGAGATAAACTTGAAAATGATTTTGAGAAAGGCATCTTCAAAACGCATCCTTCACTTTTGGAGTTAAAAGAAAAGTTCTACTTCCTTGGCGCAACCTACTCTGCGATGAGCGGTTCAGGCTCCACGGTGTTTGGTATTTTTGAAAAGCGGCCGTCTCTTCAAAATCAGTTTGCAGGAATGAACTACTGGGAAGGCGAGTTGAAATGAGACTCGTACTTTCTCCTCAAAAGAGGATAAGCAACAACGGCTGCGAGAATGACAAGTGTTCCTGCATAAAAATTCCAACTTAACACTTCCTGCCTCCCAAAGATGAGGATGGCCAACGTGATTCCATAGATTGGCTCGATATTTAGTGCCAACTGAATGAAGAAAACAGAAATCTTTTTGCTTAATTGAATCATGGCCGAATACGCATATACAGAGCAAGCGATAGCCATCACACCAATGTAAAACCAGTCTGCCGGTTGCGGAATCAGTTGAAGTGATTCAGTGGTAATGTATTTCTGATAGATAATGAAGAATAGCGACACTCCGATGCAAGCAGCTAGCATCTCATAAAATGTAATGGCATATTCATTCACACGATTCACAATTTTTGAATTGATAGTGCTGAATAATGCGGCTGTCAATCCTGAGAGTATTCCCAGGAAAAGCCCGAGTGGATATTCAAAGTTGAAGGAGAAGATCAGGTAAAGCCCGATGAGAACGGCAACACCAAGCCCCACTTCCATGGGCCGAATCTTTTTCTTTTTGGCAATAGGTTCGATGATCGCAGCCCAGAAGGAACAGGTGGCGAACCCAACCAAACTCACGGACGGATTGCTCACGCGGCCTGAACCAAAAAAAGTGAGCCAATGCGCAGCCACAATGAATCCGGTGAAAAACAATTTGAGAACATCTTTGCCGGTGGGTATCCAAAATGATTTTTTGAGCAGGATCATTAAAACTCCCATGCCGATGGCAGCAAGTAGTGTTCTGTAAAAAACCATTTCAACACTGGGAATGGAAACCAACTTTCCAAGCACTGCAGTGAACCCAAAAAGGAAAACAAGAAAGTGAAGTTGAATGTAATCTTTGGTGGTTGTCAACGCGGTACATATTTATACATGGCCAACGAAATGATGCCGAAGATGGTGTTGGGCATCCACGCAGCAATGAGCGGAGAGAGCGACCCCGTTTCAGCGAAAGTTCTGGAAAGGGTGAAGAAGATGATGAACACAAATGCCAGCATGAACCCTAAGGCAATCTGAAATCCGGTTCCACCTCTGCTTTTCCGTGCAGAAACGATTACACCCATAAATACAAGTACGAAAGTAGTGCATGGCGCTGCGTACCTGATGTGGCGTTCAACTTCAAATGCTTCCACACCACTCGATCCCCTAAACCTTAGTTTTTTGATATGCTCAGTAAGTTGCGGAATCGTCATGCCATCATACTTGTGTGCATCGTTTTCAAAATCTTTTGGTGAAATGTTGAGTGCGGTATCAAGTTTCATTCCGGAATCAGCAAGTTTTTCATTCGATGAATTGGCCTCAAGGACGATTGAGTCGTTTTTAACTACTTTGAAAATATTATCAATTTTCTTTCGCTTCCAATAGCTCATGGTCCACTTTTGCTTTGTGGAGTCCCAAAGGATGTTGTCGGCTGTAAGCTTTTCAATCAGTTTATTTTGATCAAACCGCTCCAGGCTAAATTGATACCCAGTGTTCGATTGGTTGTTATAGTTTTGAATGTAGAGAAATACATTGGGTGCTACCTGCATGTGAACATTTCTCCTTTCAAAATAAAATTTTTGCTGAAAGTATTGCATCTCAAAGGCGAGCCGGTCTTTATTGGAAGGAGGGATGATCCATCCATTGAATATAAAACTGATGCCTGCAATGATGAAGGCTGCCACGAAATAAGGAAATAACAAACGAATAAAACTGGTTCCCCCACTTAAGATTGCAATAATCTCTGTATGTGCCGCCATGCGTGAGGTAACATATACGATCGCGATGAAGCAAATGATTGGCGTAAGCATACCGCAGATCCATGGAACGAAATCCATATAGTAGCCAAGTATTTCAGGAAGTTTAAGGTGATGATCGTTGAACTTATCCACCTTCTCGGTGATATCAATCACTACAATAATGGCAAGCAAGATCATCATCACGAAGAAAAACGTGCTTAGGATTTTTTTGATGATGTATCGATCGAGTAATGTCATCTACAATCTGCCTGATAGTTTTTTCACCATTTCATTTTTCCAACCTGCAAATACACCCTCCTCAATTTTTTGACGGGCTTGTTTCACCAGCCAAAGATAGAACGTGAGGTTGTGGATAGAAGCAATTTGCGCGCCTAAAATTTCTTTGGAGATAATTAGATGACGTAAATACGCCTTGGAATAAAAAGTACTCGTATATCCTCCCACTTCCGGATCAAGCGAACTGAAGTCGTCCTTCCACTTTTCGTTGCGGATGTTAATAATGCCTTGTGTGGTGAATAGCATTCCGTTGCGTGCATTCCTTGTCGGCATCACACAGTCAAACATATCAATTCCAAGTGCAATGCATTCTAAAATATTTTCAGGCGTTCCAACCCCCATCAAATAGCGCGGTTTATCTGCGGGAAGAATAGAACAAACCAAACTGGTCATTGAATACATTTCCTCGTGCGGCTCGCCAACAGAAAGTCCACCAATCGCATTGCCGGGTTGATTTTGGTTCGCAATAAATTCTGCGGATTGCTCTCGTAAATCTTTATATACACTTCCCTGCACGATCGGAAAGAGATTCTGCTCATAACCATAATGAGGTTCTGTTTCATTCACCCGCTTGACGCAGCGCTTCAGCCATCGATGCGTCATTTCCATTGAATCCTTCGCATACTTGTATTCACATGGATAGGGCGTACACTCGTCAAACGCCATGATGATGTCGGCACCAATGGTTCGCTCAATGTCCATCACGCTTTCAGGTGTGAACGTATGTTTGCTTCCGTCAATGTGTGATTTAAAGATGACTCCTTCCTCGGTGATCTTTCGGTTTGCGCCAAGTGAGTAAACCTGGTAGCCACCGCTGTCAGTTAGAATCGGGCGATCCCATCCGTTGAATTTATGAAGCCCACCTGCAGCGCGAAGTACTTCCAATCCCGGACGAAGGTAGAGATGATAGGTATTACCGAGAATTATTTTCGCATCGATGTCTTCTTTCAGTTCCCGTTGATGCACTGCCTTTACCGAACCTGCCGTGCCCACCGGCATAAAAATGGGAGTGGGGATTGCGCCATGAGCTGTTGTGAGCTTGCCTGCACGCGCCTGTGATCCCGGATCTTTTGCTAAAACCTGAAAATTCATTTGGCCGCAAAGATCACCCGACTTCACCTAAAAACAAAACTGCCGGGCTTTCACCCGGCAGTCCTTGCATTTATCTTGCTACTTATGTCTAGCGTCTTATGTCTACTTCTTAACCTCCTCATACTCTACATCCTGTGCATCACCACCGTTGGAGTTGTTTCCACCTCCGCCTGAAGTGTTTCCACCTCCAGCGTTAGGTTGTTGAGCACCTGCCTGGCCGCTTGCTGCATACATCTCCTGAGAAGCAGCTTGCCATGCCGCGTTGAGTGTGTTCATCGCATTGTCAATCGCTGCGAGGTCTTTGCTTGTGTGAGCAGCTTTCAGTTGCTCCAGTGCTCCGTTGATTGCAGTTTTATTTCCATCCGAAAGTTTGTCGCCAAATTCTTTCATCTGTTTTTCAGTCTGGAAGATCAGCGAGTCAGCCTGATTTACTTTCTCAACTTTTTCTTTCTCGCGCTTATCATTTTCAGCATTGGCTTGCGCTTCCTGCTTCATCTTCTGGATTTCTGCGTCTGTCAAACCGCTCGATGCCTCAATGCGAATCTTCTGTTCCTTGCCGGTACCTTTGTCTTTCGCAGACACGTGGAGGATACCGTTCGCATCAATATCGAATGTCACTTCGATCTGAGGCACACCGCGAGGTGCGGGCGGAATTCCATCTAAGTGGAATCTTCCAATTGTCCTGTTGTCTTTCGCCATCGGGCGCTCGCCTTGCAACACATGAATCTCTACCGAAGGTTGACTATCCGATGCAGTAGAGAATGTTTCTGATTTCTTTGAAGGAATCGTTGTGTTCGATTCGATCAACTTCGTCATCACACCACCCATGGTTTCAATACCTAATGAAAGCGGAGTAACATCCAACAACAATACATCTTTCACTTCACCGGTCAACACACCGCCCTGAATGGCAGCGCCTACTGCCACCACTTCATCCGGGTTTACTCCCTTCGAAGGTTTCTTGCCGAAGAATTTTTCTACTTCTTCCACGATGCGAGGGATACGTGTAGATCCACCCACCAAAATCACTTCATCTATTTGGGAAACGTTCACACCTGCATCTGCTACTGCTTTGCGGCAAGGTTCCAAAGTTCTCTTGATCAAGTCATCACAGAGTTGTTCAAACTTCGCGCGGCTTAATTTTTTCACCAAGTGTTCAGGCACTCCATCCACGGAAGTGATGTAAGGCAAGTTGATTTCTGTTTCCGATCCGCTCGATAATTCAATCTTTGCTTTCTCGGCTGCTTCTTTCAAACGCTGTAATGCCATCGGGTCTTTACGCAAGTCGATGTTCTTGTCAGCCTTGAATTCATCGGCAAGCCAGTTCATAATGCGCATGTCAAAGTCATCACCACCCAGGTGCACATCACCGTTGGTTGACTTCACTTCAAACACACCATCGCCCAATTCCAATATCGACACATCGAATGTACCACCACCCAGGTCGTACACTGCGATTTTCATGTCTTTGTTTTTCTTATCCAGACCATACGCCAACGCTGCGGCAGTTGGTTCGTTGATGATACGCTTCACATCAAGGCCTGCAATCTGGCCGGCTTCTTTCGTAGCCTGGCGCTCTGCATCGTTGAAGTAAGCAGGCACTGTGATGATAGCTTCCGTTACGGTAGTGCCGAGATAATCTTCCGCAGTGCTCTTCATTTTCTGAAGGATCATCGCAGAAATTTCCTGGGCGGTGTACAACCTGTCGCCAATGCGCACGCGCACGGTGTCGTTGTTGCCAGCTTCCACTTCGTATGAAACCATTTTCTTTTCACCCGTCACTTCATTGAATTTTTTGCCCATGAAGCGCTTGATGGATGAAACTGTATTCTTGGGATTGGTAATGGCCTGGCGCTTGGCAGGGTCACCTACTTTGCGCTCGCCTTTCCCATTGTCCAGGAAGCCCACGATCGAAGGCGTAGTTCTGCGCCCCTCGCTATTGGCAATCACCACAGGTTCGTTACCTTCCATTACGGCCACGCACGAGTTGGTTGTCCCTAAGTCGATACCTATTATCTTTCCCATATTTATAGTTTTTGTTTTCGGATTTTTTAGAATTCTCCTCCGATTTCACAACCATTATGCCAATGGATTTTTGAATGCAAAAGGTGACAGACTGGCAGGGGGAGGGTTTCAGGTTGCAGGTCTTAGGTTACAAGTTGCCAGTAACACTTTCTAAGGTCAGACAAAAAGATTTAAACTCAATCCTGAGCAAAGCGAAGGATCCCCTCGTACGAAGGAAAAAACTTGGGCGGCTGGCGAAACGCCATCGGGCTATACGCGTCAAGTCCGGCCGCGCGCATGCCATCACACTTCGGGCTTTCTGCTCCTATCCCTGCCGCGAGAATTCAATTGTGTATATTTCGGCATGTAATTGACTAAATAAATATATGGGAGAACATAGATGTAGAAAGGATCACATGTACGGGATCGGGAATGAGAAATATGCGTGTCGACATATTTCTGAGAACATTGATAACGGCATTGATCAGGCCTGTCAAAACATTAGAGTTAGAATTTATAATATTCCTGCTTACATCACTCGGGACAAGAAACCACAAGAGCGTTTCGAGTACTTGCCCCTTTGTGTGGATTGTATGAAAACTTGGGAGCTAAGCGAAAAGGTAAAGATCGAATACAGTCCGGACTTATTTGATAAGTCGATCAAGAAGTATGATTTGGTAGAAGTATGCCCTGAATGTTTGCAGGATTACCTTGATAGAAATAAGATTAAAGATTAATGTGTTAGTAATTAAGAAAGAACTATGATTTACTAGTAGTTGCATGAGATACTTCACCTTCATTATTTTAATTACATGTAGTGTTCCAGCTTTTGTCTCAGCTCAAATTGACATCTTAAAAAAAATTAATGGTGTAAGTCCTCCGACTGGCTTTTTCTTTGAGCGTTCGATTTCCTCTGACACTTCAAAATTTCTAACTATTGAAACAGTTTTGCCGAGGACTAAGATGGAAGGACTTCAGGCCGCACAAAAAGAACTAGTTTCTATTATTGAGAAAGAGAAACTCAAATTCATAAAGTCGATTGATCCGGATCCGAGAATGAAGCAAGCTGCATCGGGAAATAATTTTACTTGTTATCCAATTGAACTCTATAAAAACGATAAAATAATAAGCTTCTTATTCGAGATAAGCTACAGTCATACTGGTGCAGCTCACCCAATGTCCCAGTACTACACCTTTAATTATGATATCCAAAAAAAAACTCAATTGAGTTTTGTAGATTACTTCAATTTGAAGAACGACCAAGACAAGGAGGCTTTAGTTCAACTTATAAATTCATCTTTCGAGGATGGAAATATAAGGGTTAAGAAATTTTATGATTTCGACTTTAATATTGAAGAGGAGGCAGTGATATTTAATTTTGATAATTACGAGATCGCCAGTTATGCATATGGCTTGCTTAGAGCAAAGTTTAATAAAAATCAGATTCACAGATTTATTAATCCTACTTATTTAAAATAATAGCAATGAAAAACATCAAGACGTTACCAGCTTTATTTCTCATTATCCTCTGCTCTTGCAGTGGCTCAGACAAATACCAAGGCAAATGGAAAGCAACAGATTCAAAGAAGAACAAATTTGAAATTACTTTTCAACCTAAAAGTTTTTCAGTTAAAGACAGCACCGGGAAATCCAATGACTATTCCTATTCACAGAATTCCTACAAGTACGAAAATTCTGTGGAATCTTACGGCATCAGTCTTGAAGACGGGCGAGGTTATCAAATCTATTTTCCAAAGAGCACTGACGAAACCGTTGCCCTCATCAAAGATGAAAATGGAACTCCACTCTACACCATCAGTCGGAAAGACTACTTAAACTACGAAGATATTTACAAGTTGAATTAAGCATGAGGCCATCGCATCTTACAATTAAATCGTAAATACAAATGATTTATTTTTTGATCGTAGTAATTGTAATCTACTTGATATACACTTTGAATTTTGCAATAAAATTCAATAAGACAAACACAGTATTCAATAACAACCAGATTCTACTACACAATCTTCTAATCTGGATCATACCTTTCTTCTGGATAATGATTGTTAAGAGCATGATAGCACCAACACCTGGTTCGCACAAGTTTAAGAAGTCAAAAGAAGATTCAGGATTCCATGAAAGTGGCTTCGGAATTTTTGGGCATGAAGATCGGAATAACTTTCACGAAGACTTAGGAGGTGGACATGACGTTGATCATTGAGAAGTACCGTCAAGTCTTCCGATAAACTCTTTTCTTGAGTTGATTCAAAAAATAAATTACAAATAGACATCCCATAAAATCACCGAGGCAGAAAGAGAGTATTCCGTAAAAGAGAAAGCAATCAGTGAATCAAAAAATTGATTTTGGAAGAAGTGTGAATTGGCTAGTTTTAGAGATAGGAAGGCCTATAAAAAACGAAACCCGACAACTTGAATTTCTTCAGAGGCTGCCGGGAATAATGTCTTACAAAGGTAGCAAACGCAAATATTAAAACAAAGTTCCGAATCTATAAATGAAATACGCAGAGTTCGAGAAGATCATGTCCCAACCTCGAATGGGACGTTACCTGAGATCAACCGGCAACAATTCTAAGGACGCAATGACTTTGTATCGTAGGAATTTAGAGTTGTCGCAAGAACTTTTTACAGTGATCAGCTGCCTCGAGATTTCACTTAGAAATAGGATCAATCAACATTACACGCCTTTGTTTGGAAATGATTGGTTACGAGACTCGATTACAGGAATGTTTGCGATTCCTCGTTGCAGAAGAACAAAGGAAGTTATTGAAAGTTCATACAATGGAATGGGTGTTCACTACAGTCATCCAAAGCTATTAGCGAAGATGGATTTTGGTTTTTGGAGGTTTCTTTTTGCGAGCCCTCAATTTTTTGCTTCTGGTGCAACACTGCTTCACATTTTTCCTGCACGTCCTACAAGTACTCCGGCACTGCATTACAACCATACATTTGTATTTAACCAACTCGGTTTGATCAATGACATTCGTAACAGGATTGCTCATCACGAGCCGATTTGTTTTCAGCCACATGGATCACATGTGAAGGATACAACTTATGTCCGTCAAAATTATGCCCTTGTCAAACAGCTTTTCCAGTGGATGAGTATTAATGAATCAGCGTTGCTTTATGGACTAGACCATGTTGGCGATGTATGTGACAAAATAGATGCTCTTTAACCTTCCTATGGCAAGCGTCCTTGCTTATGCTAATTGCGAACTTATCAAGCCTTCCGTTAAACTCTTTTCTTGAGTTGATTCAAAAAAATAAATTACAAAGACACAACCCATAAAACTCACCGAGATATAAAAGAGTTTTCACGACCCGTCAACGGAAAAGAAAAAACGATCAGCAAATAAATAAAATCGACAATGGAGCCTGCTGCCCAGGTAAACTTGCTTTGGTCGAATGTCAAAATCAAGAACATCGTCAGGCTCACCAAAAACTGTATTTGCGGCCCCGCTAGTAATTCACCTTCGCGGATGATGTAGAAGTCAATGTATTTATTCAGGCACCAAACAATTCCCAGTACTGCAATTTTTAGTTTTTGATTTTCGAGTGGGTGATTATACTCTTCATCGTTCTGCGGCAATAACAAATAACAGATGGCATATAAAACAATCGGGCTGATTAAAACCTGGATCAAGGCGCCCGGTGATTTTATTGAGTCAAGACCTATCGGCCGGTACCACTCCCATGCAAGCAACATAAAGAATTGTAACGACCAGAGTAACTGATACCAACTCACTTTCTTCACCGGGTAGTCTTTCAGAATCTTTACCCAGTTCACCACCAAGCCAGTGCCTGCCACTCCAGCAAAGATTGAGTAGAAGCCGATGTAATAGTCCTGCGAATTCATTTTTAAATGTAAGAAGACTTCTATTAAGAAACTTCAGTCGGCCCGCTCGGCAGATGTTGAAGATTTTTATCAGCCGTAATAAAAACTTCAACTCCATCTTCAATCAT
>CAZECP010000042.1:20904-40295 GCA_964510765.1 uncultured Ohtaekwangia sp.
GATGTTGAAGATTTTTATCAGCCGTAATAAAAACTTCAACTCCATCTTCAATCATCAACTTCAGAAGTTCGCCATTTGTCTTTCCATTCCAGCCTTTTTGTTGGATAGTGTAAACTTCGTGTTCAGGAAAATCGTTCAGTAACTGCTTGGGTAAATTTTCGTCAAGCAGCAGTTTCATAGAATTTTTTGAAATCCTTTTTGGTGAGAGCTGTTCCTGCGAGTTCCAGCACCTCAATGGCTTGATTGCGGGTTACGGTTGGAAAATCTTTTAAAAATTCGTCCAGCGAAATTCCCTCTTCAAGATGGTCGAAGAGCGTTTCTATTGGAACACGCGTTCCTTTAAAAACGGGAGTGCCACCTAAGATTTCTGGATTAATATTGATGACGTCAGACTTCACTATGTAAAGTTAATCAATTGAATTCGATGGTCACAATTTGCGATGAGTTCAAAATCGCTTCCTTGAGAAGAAAGCTATACCTGGTTAGCGCGCGTTCAAAACACTGCCCGTTCGTGACATATTATTGTTCCGTTATTGATCCGTTGATTTACTCACTGATTGGAGATTAATGTTTTACCTCATCATCGCGCTATATACAATGGCAAAGCATGCTTGTGGCAATCAGCTGCCCGTATTGTAGCTTGCTTGTAGCTGGCGAGTAGCTGGCTTGTAGCTGGCGAGAAGCTGGCTTGTAGCTGGCCACGAAGTACCCATTTTAGCCACCTATAGGCCAGTTTCATGGAATTTACCCGGTTTCTACACAAATGATGCAAGAAAGACACATTAAAGCCAGCTTATGGCTGGTAAATCCAAACCTTAAACTGCCACGCTTTGCAATTTTTTACCGGAGCTAAATCACGAGCCAATATTTTGAAATGTATTCGGGATATTTTGTTACGCGCTTTTTTCCTACTTTCAAAACTCAATTGACTCATTATGAAAAAAATCTATGCCGTTGCCATTATAGTGACGCTTTTCTCTTGCTCCAAAACAAATAAAGAAATGAACAGCTCTGCCTCCGAACTCAAAGACAGCCTTGAAGTGTACACACTCACCAACGCAAAGGGAATGAAGATGACCGTCACCAATTTTGGTTGCCGCATCATCACGCTCACCGCTCCTGACCGCGATGGAAAAATGGCAGACGTGGTGCTCGGCTATGACTCCGCCAAAGCGTACCTCACAGGCAATCCTTATTATGGAGCCACCATCGGTCGCTATGGAAACCGCATTGCGAAAGGTAAGTTCTCTCTTTCTGGAAAAGAATACCAGTTGGCGGCCAACAATGGAGCGAACGCACTGCACGGTGGACCAAAAGGATTTCACAACGTGTATTGGAAAGGAGTTCAGCAAGGACAGTTGGTGAAGTTTACTTACCTGAGCAAAGATGGCGAAGAAGGCTACCCCGGAAATCTGAATGTGACGATGACTTATACCTTGACGGACAACAACGAACTTCAAATCGACTACGAGGCCACCACCGATAAAGAGACAATTGTGAATCTCTCACATCATTCGTTCTTCAACCTGGCTGGTGAGGGCAACGAGAGTATTCTTGGTCACGAGCTTACGATCAATGCTGATCAATATTGCCCGGTAGATTCAACCTTGATTCCGTTTGAAAAAACTGCTGCTGTAAAGGGAACTCCATTTGACTTTACAAAACCACACACAATTGGAGAGCGAATAGAAGCAAATGATGAGCAGATCAAAAACGGCAAAGGCTATGATCACAACTGGGTACTCAACAAAAAAGAAAAAGAGTTTACGCTTGCAGCCAAAGTGAAAGAGCCCACCAGCGGCCGCGTGATGGAAGTCTGGACGGATGAACCTGCTATGCAATTTTATTCAGGAAACTTTCTTTCCGGTGCCAATGCCGACATAGGAAAAGGAGGGAAGCCTTACAAGTTCCGTTCCGCTTTGTGTTTGGAAGCGCAGCACCATCCCGATTCACCTAATCATCCTAATTTTCCTTCTACTGTTTTGAAACCAGGTGAAGTTTATAAGCAGAAGACTGTGTATAGGTTTTTGGTGGAGTGATTATTTACAGCCAAATGAAAATAAGATATTTTTATTTCTATTATTTTTTATTGATCTTTTTCTCGTGCAATACTGAAGGACATCGTGGTTCAAGTGAGACTATAGCCGATTCAAGGGAAAGGAAAGTATTTGTGACGAGGTATGAAATTAATGCTTCGACCAAAGTGGTTAAAGATTCAGTTCTTTCAAATATAAGCGAAGTATTTCTGGAGCAAGCTTGGTTTGTCACAAAACCAATTGTTGTTCAACACAATTTATTTAACATCGTTATTGTAAAAAAGAGTGAGGATTTACAAAAATATTTAATTGGTAACCAAAAGGATGTTGAATTCACCTATCATTCAAAACATTCTGATTGGATGCAAATCGGAAGAGAAAGCCTGAAAGATAGCATAATCTTTAATGTATACAGGCAATCAGATCGCTCCGAAATTGGTAAACTTAGTTTGATCCGAATATAAGTTTATCAAGGAAGAGTATTGATCTTTGTAAAACTTAAGCTGGGCTTGGATTTAAACTCCCTCACCAGCTCACACTCCATTCATTGCGATGATCGCCAGAACAATCACCAATGCAATGGCATTGTGCAAATAGGGGCATGCGTTTCCTTTGACGAGTTACTGCTAATCAGATAAGAGCTTTGAAATCATCCATTAGAAAGAATCCGCAACTTGGGGAATGGTACATTTTCTAAAACGTTGAAATGTTTATCCTCCGTTACGATATAATCAGCCTGGCTCGCCACAGCGCAATCGCAATACTTGTTATCGTCTGGGTCTTGATCAATCAATTGCCAGCGGTAATAGGTTTCTATCCGCAAAACATTTGAGAGCTCAGAAAGGAGAGCCAAAAACACTTTAGAGGTAGCAGTATTGTACTTCTGTGTAATTACTTCTTCGTATTCCAGAATAATTTCTGAAGTAACTGCCAGCTTGAATTTTCCTTCAATTAAGGATTTGTAAATACTATGATATGGTGAACGTGAACTGAGGCAAGAAACAAGGATATTGCAGTCAATCACTACCGTCATGTTTAATGAGATTTACGGAAGTGAGCTTCCTTCCATTTCTCAAAAACTTCGATAGTATATTTTTTTTGATCAAATGCAGCATCCGCTTCACGAACTACTTTATCGGAAAGATAAGCCAGGAGAAGTGATTTTATCTCAGCCAGATCTTTCTCGTCCCGCATGAAATCGAGGACTTTTAAAATCTCCAGTTGTGTTTCGTTAATCTCCGTTCGCATATCCTAGCGTTAAGTATATTAAAGTTACAAAATTCCGTCAAAGTGTGGTGCCGGATATTCAGCTACTACCAGCTTACACTAAAAAATCCTCTTCCATTCATTGCGATGATCGCCAGCACTATTACCAATGCAATCGCATTAAATACGAAAAGGCGCTTGTGCTTTGCAGTGCTATCGGAAAGTTTCTTGGCGGTGATGCGCGCCATGGTGATGAGAACAATGGCAATCAGCATTCCGGTGATGTGTTCTACCAGCCAATATCTGGCAACAGAATCTTTCATGGATGCTCCACTGAAGATCACCACCGGGCTGATGAAATAAAGAATTAATCCCAGCAACAACTGAGTGTGTGTGGAAATAAACAATCCCAAACTTAGTTTATCATCTGCATTGGTATAAGCTGATTTGTTCAGCCAGCCCATCAGCGACTTATAAAGCACCACCAGCAACAGCGCCAACAGAACAAAACGGTTCAACGAGTGAAGTATAACAAGTATCATAAAATATTTTTTTTTTCAAAAGTAACAGAAGATTAGTGCCTGCACAAAAGCAAGATTAAGATTTCACTTGCCGTTCACGGATTTTGACGGTTGATAACCATAAGGTAAGAGTTCAGCGATATGGGATGTCCAACCAAAATAGCCGTCAACTATTAAATTATGAAAATCTTCAAAGTTACCATTTTCAAAAATTGTGATCGGGTTGCCATTGAGTTCGATACTTGAATTTTGGAATTTGATATAAAATTTATATGGTTGGATTTCTGGAGGTTCGTTTGTGAAAGTTACCTTTAAAAATCCTTTATACTTTAAGGCCGAGTTAACCAACAGTGAATCCTCCGAAATTGGTATCCCTTTTTCGTTGAGGATATGGAAGAAATTATTCGACAGGTTTCTATTGACCAATGACCTTAAGAAATGTTCAAAAGACCCATAATAGGCACGGTCACGTTCGCGTTCCCATTTTCGTTTCTCACGGGCGCTAGAAGGAACGAGCTCTTCAAACCGTGGAATGCCAGATGTTAAAACCTGACCTCTCAGATAGTTTACCTCAAACTCTTTTAAGTCGTAAAAAATCTTGTAGCCAAGCGCCTCATTGACAACTTCGACCGGTTTGGCAGTAAGTGCGATCAATTTTCCGTCTTGTTTGTAAACGAAAATATCAGTGATGTTAAGGATTTTGCAGTGATATGAATTTTGTGTTTCACCCAGGAAGAATTTTTTGAATTCAGTAAAGTCAGCCTTTCGTGTTTTTATTTTTGAGGCCTTTACAGTTATGGTTTCCAGCTCTTTTGCAGCACTTTTAAGTCTGACTTTGAAATTGCTGATGGAAGTGGCTTCTAAAACAACCGGTTTTGAAAAAGTGGTGTAGCCCAACATGGAAATTGTCAGGTCATATTTTCCCGCTGGAATTTTATCCAGCTTAAACGCCCCGTTCAGGTTTGTTGCAGTTCCAACGGTAGTGCGGGCCAGGTAAACAGAAGCATAAACGATCGGTTCATTTGTGTCTGCGTCCACCACAGTCCCTTCGATGCTTGATAGCCCCTGACTCAGAGATTCAAGAGAGAACACTATTAGAGAAAAAAGAATAAAAATTCGAAGGCCCATTAATTCGATTTCGGTTTTTAATTTAGTTAAAAAAATTGGCGTTAATTTTAACAAATAGTTCGATCAAGCTCTTTTCCGTAAATGAGAAAAATTTCAATCGTCATTCTGTTCCTCGTGTCAGGATCAGCAATAGCCCAACCTGACACCGTTCGCGTGGGGGCGTATGTCATGAGCGTGCATGATATCAACTTTCACGATAAGGAATATACAGCGCGCTTCTGGCTTTGGTTTGTATTCAAAAACCCGCAGTTTGATTTTGTAAAACAATTAGACATTATCAATGCGAAATCTATCGATCAGCCGGACCTTTTGGAAGACAGCTTGGGTGAAAAGAAATGGTCGATGATGAAGATGAAAGCCGCGATGAAGGAAAACTGGAACGTACAGAATTTTCCTTTTGATAAACAGCATTTGAAGATTCAAATTGAAAATACGCTTTTCGACAAGAGGCATTTAATCTTCAAACCCGATGTGAAAGGTAGTAAGTTTGATTCAGACGAAACACTGGCAGGGTGGAGCATCCGGAATTTTAGAGTTGACACCACTTCGAATTTTTATGAGACGGGTTTTGGCGACAACCGTCCCGGAAAAGACAACCAGACTTTTTCAGCCTTCCTTGTCGAAATGGACATTGAGCGGAATGCACTTGGATTGTTCGCCAAGATTTTCATCGGTATGTACATTTCGTTTCTCATTGCGATGTTGGCATTCACCATCAAGCCATGGGAACTGGAGCCGCGCTTTGGTTTGCCGGTGGGCGGATTGTTTGCTGCGGTCGGTAACAAATATATTATTGACTCAATTCTTCCTGAGTCATCGACATTTACGTTGGTTGATACACTTCACTCGCTCACCTTCTTTTCCATTTTTATGGTGTTACTGATTTCTGTGATCTCCCTGAAAATTCACGAACGTGGTGATACCGAAAAGTCTATTCGCATGAATAAAACAGGAGGCTGGCTGCTGGCGATCACTTATCTCCTTATTAATATTGTCTTTGTTGGGATGGCAGTGCGGGGTTGAGGATAGTTTTAAACCTGACGAAAATCACAGTACTAAAGTGGATGCCTTCTTTTTTGGTAGCAGTTCGTGCGCCATATTTGTAGGGATCAAATTATGAGACGCATACTTCCTGTCTTCTTTCTTCTCTTGAGTGTCAGCGCCTGCAAATCAAAAAAGGAAGTTGTCTTCCCGGAGCGAAAAAGTATCACACATTCGGTGTATGCTTCTGGTGTTATAAAAAGCCGCAATCAATACCAGGTGTTTGCCAATGTGCCTGGCGTGATTGCCAAAGTATATGTATCCATCGGTGACATTGTGAAGCAAGGCCAGCCCATTGTATTGATTAACAATCGCGCGGCTCAGTTGAGCAGAGATAATTCTCAAATCGCGGCTAGCTTTAATTCCTTTCAAAACAACAAAGAGCGACTGGATGAATTGAAATACAATATCGAAGTAGCCCGCCAAAAAAAAGAGGTTGATTCCTTGCTCTATGTTCGTCAACTTAATCTCTGGAAACAAAATGTTGGAAGTAAAGTTGAGCTGGAGCAAAAAGAATTGAATTCAAAAAATTCGCAGTCGGCATTCGAGTCTGCAATGATCCGTTATGAACAACTTAAGAAGCAAATGGAATTTGCGGATCGCCAATCCAAAAAGCAATTTGAAATATCTTCGGCCCAGGCAGGTGACTTGCAAGTGAAAAGTGAATTTAATGGCAAAGTCTTCAATGTGTTGAAATATCAGGGTGAAATGGTAACAGCGCAAACGCCTATTGCCATAATCGGTGAGGCGGATAATTTTTACCTTGAACTACAGGTGGACGAATACGACATCGCCCAGATCAGGGAAGGTCAAAAAGTCTTGATCACGATGGATAGCTACAGAGGTCAGGTATTCGAAGCGGCTGTATCGAAGATCTATCCGATCATGAATGAGCGTTCAAAAACATTTACGCTGGAAGCAAACTTTGTGAAAGCTCCCGAAAAGCTTTATCCCTTTCTTACAGCCGAAGCAAACGTGGTGATTGCTGTAAAAGAAAATGCCTTGTTGATTCCCCGCAGTTTCCTGGTTGATGAAGACTATGTTGTTCTTGAATCGGGCGAAAAGAAGAAGGTTCAAACAGGTTTGAAGGATTATCAAAAAGTTGAGATCGTTTCAGGGCTCACAGAAAAAGATGCGATCATTCGCCCTCTATGAAGACAAAACTATTGGTTGATATTGCCATCACGCTTCTTCGTGCCCGCCTCAAGCAAACACTGGTGGCCGCAGCAGGTGTAACTTTCGGCATCACTATGTTTGTGTCTCTTCTCAGTTTTATGAATGGGCTTAATGGGTTGCTGGATGGACTGATCCTTAATCGCACACCTCACGTTCGCTTATACAATGAGATTGAACCAAACAAAAATCAGCCGGTGTATTTGTCGCAGGAGTACAAAGGCAATTATAATTTTATCGGTTCACTGAAAGCAGGAAACAGCCGCCAGGAAATTTACAATGCAAATAGAATTATGAGAGCCATTGAGCAGGATGATCGTGTGCTCGGCTACTCACGCAAAGTTTCAACCCAGGTCTTTTTTAATGACGGAGCTGTGAACATTACTGGCGTGATGAATGGAATAGATGTGGAGCAGGAGATACGGCTTTATAATTACAACGATTACGTTGTTCAAGGAAATCCACGTGACATTCAAAATGTTTCCAATAGTATTATTCTCGGAAAGCCATTGGCCGCCAAGCTTCTTGCCAACATCGGTGATGTGGTTCAAATCACAACAGTACAAGGTGATCAGTTTCCATTGAAGGTGGTGGGATTCTATCAATCGGGTCTTGCTGATTTTGATAAGACGCAAAGTTTTGTTTCTGTTTCCACGGTCCAAAAAATTCTGGGCGAGTCAAACAGTTATGTCACTGATATACAGGTGAAGTTGTATGATCTTAACAAAGCGCCCCAGGTGGCGAAAGAATTTGCGACCATCTTTCAAACCAATGCCGAAGACATTCAGACTGCCAATGCACAGTTTGAAACCGGAACACGCGTGCGCAATATTATTTCTTACGCGGTGGGTATTACGCTTTTGATTGTCGCGGGTTTTGGAATTTACAACATCCTGAACATGATGATCTACGAAAAGATGGATACGATTGCAATTTTAAAAGCCACCGGTTTTGCAGGCCGGGATGTAAAGCTCATTTTCTTATTCATTTCGATTAGTATCGGAATATTTGGTTGTCTGTTTGGTCTGATCTTCGGAAATATTTTTTCACACATTATCGACAATATTCCTTTTCGCACTCCGGCATTACCCACCATCTCTACCTTTCCCGTTGACTACAGTCCGCTGTATTATTTTATTGCTATTATTTTTTCTTTCATCACTACCTATTTTGCCGGATGGTTCCCAGCGCGCAAGGCGAGCAAGGTAGATCCGGTGATCATCATCCGCGGCAAATGAAACCGATTCTTCAGGCAGTTGACATCTGCAAAAGTTTTCATGATCCGGTGGACGTGGAGGTGCTCCATCATATTTCCTTTACCATTCAAAAAGGCGAGTTCGTTTCGGTGATGGGAAAGTCAGGTTGCGGGAAGTCCACGTTGCTTTATATCCTTTCCACGATGGACACCGATTATAGTGGCAGCCTGATCATCGATAATGATACGATGGAAAATAAGTCGGAGAAAGAGCTTGCACGTGTTCGCAATGAAAAGATAGGTTTTGTTTTTCAGTTTCATTATTTGCTCAACGAGTTTACGGTGTTGAAGAACGTGATGCTTCCGGCTCTGAAGCTGAACAAATATTCGGAAGAAGAGATCGTGGATCGTGCCATGAAAAAACTAGAAGTATTGGATATTAAAAATCTTGCTGACAAACGAGCCAGTCAGCTTTCAGGCGGAGAGAAGCAGCGCGTAGCAATCGCGCGTTCACTAATCAACGATCCGCTTATCATCATGGGCGATGAACCCACCGGCAATCTGGATAAAAAAAATAGCCAGGTTGTTTTTGATACATTCAAACAATTGTCAGAACAATTTCAACAAACCTTGCTGATCGTTACCCATGATCCTGCCTTTGCGGAGGGCACCCAGCGGATTATCGAAATGGAGGATGGGAGAATTATTCACCAGTAGTTGATTTTACGTTTTCTGTATAAAGGTTTTTTAGCCAATTGACTGATTTTCCTAACTTGATTTCCATTCAACTATAAAATCAGATCAGTTATGAAAATTGCTCATGCCCGTTTGAGAAGTCTTGTACATGGGAAAAGGTTCTGCCATTTTGTGAATTATGCCATCATCGCCTTTGCCATTATTCTCGGATTAGAAACCTTTCAGGTAAATGACGAATGGATGAGCCTCTTCAATTTTCTTGATTATTTTTTCCTTCTCTTTTTTGCCATTGAAATTCTGCTGAGAATCCTGGCAGAAGATCACCCTATCGATTTCTTTAATTTATTCAAAACACGAAAGATTGTGGTGGAGGGCCGAAAAAAAACTGAGTTTGAAATCACTGAGCATGGTGTGTGGAATTATTTTGATTTCATTTTAATTTTTATGTCAGTCATCGGCATGTTTGCCAACTTCTTAGTGTTTCCAGGATTTTTCCAGATCGGTAGGTTGTTCAGGATTTTCCGTATTGTGCGCTTGCTCGAGATCAGCGATCATTTGAAAGAGATTGAAAAAAGAATTGTCAGTATAGTCCCAACTGTTTTTTCATTTGCTGTGTTGTTGATTATCCTGACGTACATCTATTCCATCATGGGAATGTTCATGTTCGACAAGCAAAAATTTGCGTCCGGTGATTTCAGCACAATCAAGAATTCATTTGTCACGTTGTTTCAGGTAATGACGCTTGATAACTGGTCAGACGTGATGAAAGATTTGAGAGTCAACGTTCATGAATTTTCTCCGTTTGTGATCGAATGTTATTTCGTGAGCTTCGTTATTTTTACTGCAATTATTGCTTTTAATGTTTTTATTGCTGTGATGACTTCACAAGTGCAGGAGCGGTTGGAGAAAGATCTTGAGGAGAAGATCGTTGACCCGGAAGCATCCTTTCAGCGCGATGAAATTGCACAGAATGTGAACGTGATGATTGAAGAAATTAAAAACCTTCGCCTGGAAGTACAGGATTTGAAAAGACGAGTAGGTGAATAAAGACAAACAAATTTTGAATGGGCTCACACAGCCCGAGACGGAAGTGCTGACTGAAGTTGAGAATGCTACCGACTTTCTCAACGAATCCTATGTATATGTGCATTGCCATCTGCCACATGTTGAGCCGGGTATGCTGGTACGCATCTGGCGCACCACTTATTTGCGTGATCTTGACTCATCATCAAAGTCGGAGTTGGTGCATGCTGAAAACATCACCTTTGCTCCACAATGGACTATGGTTGGAGACAATCCCTCATTTTCGTTTTTATTGATTTTTTCAGCCCTCCCAAAATCATGCACACGATTTGATCTGGTGGAGGAAATTGCTCAGCCTGGTGGATTTCATGTGCGTAACATCCAACGTAATAAAACAGATGTTTACAACGTCATCCTGAATGACTGATTTTGACATGGGGACAAACCGTTAAAAAACTCAGAAGCGAAATAATTTTGTCTTGATAAACCCTTTGTAAAATGTTTTTGTCGCTGATTCCTTTCCGCCAATTGCGAGCATTTCATTTTCCCAGTCAGCCAGTTTTTTTGATTTGATTCCTGTAACCAATCGAAAAAACAAATACATCACTTTCAATAGTACACCGTGCCACACCTTTTCATTTACGAAATCAGTTACAATCCATTGCGCGTTTGCCGACAATGAAGCTTTGATTTTCCTTAAGACCGGTTTGACCGAATTATCTGAAAACAAATCGAGATAAAAATTGGTGATTATCAGATTGAATTGAGGCTCTTGAGGAATGGAGTTTTCTGTTCCGTGTATAAACTTTACTCTACTGTCATTCATTTTTTCTTTAGCAAGTGAAATCATCTTCATGGAGGCTTCGATGTACCAAACTTCAACGTTGGATTTTACTTTGAAGATTTCTTCGAGAATCCAGCCTGTTCCACCACCAAGAATTAAAATTTTTGAATGATCCTGGATTCTATCCAAAAAATATTTTTGTGACTCGACAATGCTTTTGCCGTAAACCATTTTTGCCAAACGGTCATAGAAAGTAGCCACGTTATCAAAGCCATTCAATTCCACAGCAGATAAATCAAGGGCAACAAAAAAATACCATCGCCCAGCAGGCGATAGCGATCAGATATCTCAAAGTACTTTCTACGATAAAAAATCAAAAACAAAATTGCATTCATCAAAGCGATAACAAATTCTAATCTGAAATTGGAAATCTGAAATTGAACAGTGATGACAATAACCTGAACGATGAATAAGGTAGTCAGAAATAGCTTTGTTGTTTTCTCTCCCATCACCGTTGCGAAGGAGCCATGTTTGTCTTTTTCATCGTGCGATTTATCGATCCAGGAGAACATGACTAAATTGATCAATGCCGTTAAAATAAATTGAATCACTAAAACCGACTGTTGTGCAGAGATGGATTTTACCATCGAAAGGGGAATTAAAAGCACACCGCCCGCATACAACAAAGCACCGGCTATTTCTTTCAGAAAATGAAGATAGCGTTGGAGAAAAAAATAGATAATGACAGCCGCTGAAAGTGCCAGCCCTGTTTCGAAGACCTTCGTGCGGATGAAAAAGAGTTGAACAACGTCAATAACTGCAGCTACGATCGCCACTGCCAAAAGTACTTTAAAATGCTTTTGATGAAAGCGATGCCGTTCAGTCGATGCGGGTTGCTGCACTTTTTTTGCGTCCAATAGATGATCGGCTGTATAAATAATCCAAACTGTGAGCCCAAGTGAAATCAAACCGTGGGGTAAAACGGTCACTTCAAAAACTTTCGCGAAGAAGAGCGCGCATATCACGGCACCTGCCACAATGTCGAGGCTTAGAATGTTGATACTCCGATAGGTCTGAATTATTTTTTTCATCAGGTAAGAAACCGACATTATGAAAACCGGATTAATTTATTCAAAATGTTTGAAACTGATTTATATGTAACGATTTCACTCCTCCGTTGTTTTGCCAATGACGTATCGACTTGATAGCCTAATGCTCGTTAATACACTGAGTGGCGCCATTGCAGTCAACTATTTTTGAAGTTGAACGATAATTTTTCGCTCGAATTTATTTGCATGAATGTTTGTATTTCGAAAATCCTTGCCTATTATTGCTGCGCAAATTAAAAATACAAATGGGAAGAGGAGACAAAAAATCAGCTAAAGGAAAACGCACAAAGGGTTCTTATGGCAACACCCGCAACAGAAAGAAAATAAAAGCTAAACTGAAGCGCACAGCCAGCAAAAAAGTGGGCACGGCCGCAGAAGGAAAGCCAAAAGCGAAAAAAGCTGCAAAAAAGTAATTTGATAATGAATCAAGTAATCAACAAAGCATGGTGGTGGCACAGGTCAAAAGCTGATCGGTGTGATGCTGCGTTTTGTTGAATTGAAATAACTACAACTAAAACCCGCTCCCGGTCAACCCAGAGCGGGTTTTTTGTTTTTGTAGAATTTATAAATCGATTGAGACTATGAAATATAAGATTAAAAGTTTTCACAAGCGCCTGCTGGCTGATACGCTAACGCCAGTGAATATTTATCTGAAACTGCGCGATGTGTTTGCCGGCAGCATTCTGCTCGAGAGTTCTGACTATCATGGTCACGAAAACAGTTTGAGTTTTATTTGCTGTGAGCCCATTGCTTCTTTCACCGCTCAGAATAATGATGTACTTCAGGTATTTCCTGACGGTTCGCGAAACACGGTTGCTATTGATTCATCGAAAAAGAATTTGCCTTCATTACTGGAGAATTTTAAAAATGAATTTGAAGTCGAGAAACCGGAAGGAAAGTTCAACGCGTTTGGTTTGTTTGGCTACACCGCTTATGATGCTATCCGATATTTTGAAGACGTAAAGTTCAAAGAGGTAGCGCGGACTATTCCAGATATGGTTTACAAACTTTATCGCTACGTGATTGTAGTCGATCATTTTTACAATGAGTTGAGTCTTTATGAGTTTGGATTAAATCTCGAATCAAGCTCACTCAATAAAGTCGAGCAAATTATTTTCAGCAATCGCTTCTCTACATTTCAATTTCAGGTTACCGGAAAAGAGACCTCGAATGTCACTGATCAGCAGTTTATTGATATGGTTGAAAAAGGCAAGCACCATTGCTTTCGCGGGGATGTTTTTCAGATCGTGCTTTCGAGGAGATTTCAGAATACATTCAAAGGCGATGAGTTTAATGTGTATCGCGCATTGCGGTCGGTGAATCCTTCGCCTTATCTTTTTTACTTTGATTATGGAAGTTTCAAATTGTTTGGTTCTTCGCCCGAAGCGCAGTTACAGATCAAAAACAATGTAGCCTCGATTTATCCGATTGCAGGAACATTTCGCAGAAGCGGCAATGACTCCGAAGACTTGAAGTTAGCTGAGAAGCTTTCTGCCGATGAAAAAGAAAATGCCGAGCACGTGATGCTCGTTGACCTGGCTCGTAATGATATGAGTAGAAATGCACATGATGTGAAAGTGGAAGTGTTCAAAGAAATCCAATATTATTCGCACGTGATTCATTTGGTATCAAAAGTTTCCGGCAAGCTTTCAAAAGATTCATCACCCATTCAAGTCTTTGCAGACACGTTTCCAGCCGGAACACTTTCAGGCGCACCTAAAGTGATGGCGATGAATCTGATTGATCAATATGAAAATACAAATCGTAGCTTTTACGGTGGTGCGATCGGTATGATTGGTTTTGATGGCGCGTTGAACAAAGCGATTATGATACGGACGTTCCTTAGTCAGAACAATGTGCTTACCTATCAGGCAGGGGCAGGAGTCGTTTCAAAATCGAGTGCAGAGAGCGAATTGCAAGAGGTGAATAACAAGCTTGAAGCATTGCGGAAGGCATTGCTAATTGCTGAGAGGATTGGATGACGCATTGAAAGATTAAGGATTGGAAGATTAAAGATTACTTAAAATGGCTAAGATAAACAGGTTTGAAGATTTAGAGGTATGGCAAGACGCTGTGAGGGTTGGAGTGAAAATTTATAGACTTTCGGAAAGTGGTAATTTAAAGTCTGACTTTAGTGCAAAGGATCAGTTAAAACGCGCTTGTTTGTCTATATCCAATAATATAGCTGAAGGTTTTGAATACAATAACAACAAGACATTTCAACGATTTCTCACGTATGCGAAAGGCTCAGCCGGAGAAGTTCGCAGTGAGTTATTCTTTCTAAAAGAAGTAGGAATAATTTCAGATGAGATGTATAACGATTTGTATCCCGATCTAATGAAAATAAGCAAGAGCATTTCTGGCTTTAAGAAATATTTGAAAGAGTTTGAATCAAGGAAGGGCTCTGATCAATCTTCCAATCTTTAATTTTTCAATTTTTAATACAATGAAGATTCTTGTTTTAGATAATTACGATTCCTTTACTTACAACCTCGTGCATATTTTGCGGGCGCTTGGCCATTCACCTGATGTTTTTAGAAATGATAAGATCAAAGTAGAGGAAGTAAAGAAGTATGATAAGATTTTACTTTCACCCGGTCCCGGGATTCCGGATGAAGCGAGTATTATGAAGCAGGCTGTGAAAGAATATGCATCGACCAAAAGCATTCTCGGCATCTGTCTCGGTCATCAGGGCATTGGTGAAGTATTTGGTGCGAAACTTTACAACATTCCGAAAGTGCTTCACGGTGTGACTTCAATAACGGAAGTGTTGGATGCGGGAGAGAAACTGTTTCAAGGTGTGTCCAAAAAATTTCAGGCAACACATTATCACTCGTGGGCAGTGCTGCCGGAAAGCATTCCATCCGAACTGAAAGTGACAGCGAAGAATGATGAAGGATTAGTGATGGCATTGGCTCATACAAAATTCGATGTGCGTGGTTTACAATTCCATCCCGAATCAGTCATGACACCGGAAGGACCGAAGATGATTGAGAACTGGTTAAAACTTTAGTGAATTGCTTTGCGCCTTTGCGTCTTAGCGTGAAAATAAAAAAATATGAAAGAAGTACTAAACGAACTGATCGAACATCGCTCTCTCACCAAAGAAAGTGCGAAAGCGGTGCTTGTGGATTTAGCTCAGGGAAAATTCAATCCAAGCCAGACTACCGCTTTCATGACAGTGTTCATGATGCGTGGTATTACTGTGGATGAGCTTGCCGGCTTCCGCGATGCGATGTTGGAGCTTTGTATTCCTGTGAAATTTGATTTACCGGTGATGGATGTGTGTGGTACCGGTGGCGATGCTAAAAATACTTTCAACATTTCAACACTTTCTTCCTTTGTTGTAGCAGCTGCAGGTCAACCTGTGGCGAAGCATGGCAACTATGGAGTGTCGTCTGTGTCGGGTTCTTCAAATGTGTTGGAATATTTTGGATACAAATTCACCAATGATATTGATGAGTTGAAAAGGGCATTGGACCGCGCGAATATTTGTTTCATGCATGCTCCACTCTTTCACCCAGCCATGAAGAACGTAGCGCCCATCCGAAAAGAACTTGGTGTGAAAACTTTTTTCAATATGCTCGGCCCGATGGTGAATCCTGCTTTTCCGACAAGGCAACTGGTTGGCGTTTTTAGTTTGCAACTGGCGCGACAGTACGGATATCTTTATCAGCAAACAGACAAGAACTTTGTCATCCTTCATTCCACCGATGGATACGATGAGATTTCTTTGACAAGTGCGTTCAAATTTTTCTTCAATGGTGGAGAGACGGTGATAGAGCCGGAAGATTTGAAACTTCCGCGATTAAAAGCTGACGATCTAAGTGGTGGAGCGACTGTAGAAGAATCAGCTAAAATATTTATGAAGGTATTGCAAGGCGAAGGAACGAAAGAACAGAATGCGGCTGTGATTGCCAACGCGGGTATGGCTTTGTTTGCTGGCCATCAAGAAGATGGAATTGAATCAGCATTGGCGAAAGCGAAGGAAACTCTTGAGTCAGGAAAGGCTCTTGAAGCATTTACGAAATTATTGAACAACTGAGAGAAAGTGAGATGTCAAAGGTGAAATGTGAAACCTGTAACTTTTTAAAATGAACATTCTCGACAAAATAATAGAACAGAAACGGAAGGAAGTAGAAGAGCGGAAATCACTTTACCCAACCCGTTTGCTGGAGCAGAGTATTTACTTTTCGTCACCGACAGTGTCGTTGAAAAAATATATACAACGAGAGGACAAATCAGGGATTATCGCGGAGATTAAACGCAAGTCGCCATCAAAAGGAATTATCAATCCACATGTTTCGATTGAAAGAACTTCGATTGGATACATGCAAGCGGGTGCGAGTGCATTGTCGGTGTTGACGGATAAAGAATTTTTCGGAGGCACAAGTGATGATCTCACGTTGGCGAGGAAATTTAATTACTGTCCAATCCTTCGGAAGGATTTTACAATTGATGAGTACCAGATTGTGGAAGCGAAGTCGATCGGTGCGGATGCAATCTTGCTGATAGCCGCTGTGTTGTCGCCAGAGCGTGTGCGCGAGCTTGGCAAGTTCGCACATTCCTTAGGTTTGGAGGTGCTGCTC
Source organism: uncultured Ohtaekwangia sp. (assembly GCA_964510765.1). Classification (GTDB taxonomy): domain Bacteria; phylum Bacteroidota; class Bacteroidia; order Cytophagales; family Cyclobacteriaceae; genus ELB16-189. The sequence goes on from CAZECP010000042.1 coordinate 37,406, forward strand.
GAAATCCACTCACTTGAGGAAATGTATCCGCACTTGTTTTCAGTGATTGACTTGATTGGTGTAAATAACCGAAATTTGAAAACCTTTGAAGTGGACATAAATCTGTCAAAGAAACTAGCGGAGATTATTCCAAATGAATTTGTGAAAGTTTCCGAGAGCGGCATCAGTGATCCTAATACAATTATTGAACTTCGAAAGTTTGGCTACGAAGGATTTTTGATGGGAGAGAACTTCATGAAGAACAGCCGACCTGAGTTGGCTGCGAAGGAATTCATCGATTCATTAAACAAGCTTGTTGAACGAAGATGAAAACTAAAATTCAGTTGAAAGTCTGTGGAATGCGGGACAACCAAAATATTTTGGATGTGGCTGTGCTCGCTCCCGACTTCATGGGTTTTATTTTTTATAAGGATTCAAAAAGATTTGTTGGTGATGATTTTCGAATTCCCTCTTCTCTACCAAAACAAATAAAAAAGGTTGGTGTTTTTGTGAATGAAGACCTGGATGTAATTCTGAAGAAAATTGAACAGTATCATTTGGACTATGTTCAGCTGCACGGTGACGAGCAGCCGGTGATTTGCAAGAAATTGAAAAGCAAAGTAGGAGTGATCAAAGTTTTTTTGATTGACGAGAATTTTCAATTCAATCAATTGAAGTCGTACGTTCCATTTGTTGATTACTTCTTGTTTGATACGAAGAGTGCCGGTTATGGTGGTTCAGGAAAAACATTTGATTGGAAACTGTTGAATAATTACAACGAGCCTGTTCCATTCTTTTTGAGTGGCGGCTTGAATCCTGATATTATCGAATCAGCCCTTCAGCTAGATCATTCAAAATTCTTTGCTGTGGATGTCAATAGCGGAGTTGAATCGGGTTATGCATTCAAAGACAAATCAAAAATCTTAAATCTCAAATCAAAAATCGCAAATCATGAAATACAAAGTTGACGATCGCGGTTATTATGGAAATTTTGGCGGAGCGTACATTCCGGAAATGCTCTATCCGAACGTAGAAGAGTTGCGACAGAATTATCTTCAGATCATTAACTCACCTGATTTCAAAAAGGAGTTTGATTACCTGTTAAAGAACTATGTCGGAAGACCAACACCATTATTTTTTGCAAGCCGCCTGTCAGAAAAACACAAAGCAAAGATTTATCTGAAACGTGAAGATCTTTGTCACACAGGCGCACATAAGATCAATAACACGATTGGTCAAATCCTTCTTGCGAAAAGATTAGGCAAGCAAAAAATTATTGCTGAGACAGGAGCGGGGCAACACGGAGTAGCAACCGCAACTGTGTGCGCACTGATGGGTATGGAATGCATCGTGTACATGGGCCAACTTGATATGAAACGCCAGCGTCCAAATGTTGAACGCATGCGCATTCTTGGGACGAAAGTAGTGCCCGCACTTTCTGGCAACAAAACTTTGAAGGATGCTACCAATGAGGCGATGCGTCATTGGATCAATCATCCTACTGATACACATTATATAATTGGATCAGTGGTTGGCCCACATCCGTATCCAGATATGGTGGCGCAGTTTCAATCTGTGATCAGTGAAGAAATAAAAAATCAATTGACAACTGAGATCGGAAATCCTTTCCCTGATCATGTGATTGCGTGCGTGGGTGGAGGAAGCAATGCAGCCGGTGCCTTTTATCATTTCCTGAATGATGTGCACGTGAACCTGGTAGGAGTGGAGGCAGCGGGCAAAGGTGTTGACACAGATGAATCTGCGGCCACTACTGCGCTCGGTAAAGTCGGCATTCTTCACGGAAGCAAATCATTGCTGATGCAAACGGAGGATGGTCAGGTGATTGAACCGTATTCTATTTCTGCCGGACTTGATTACCCCGGCATCGGACCGTTGCACGCGCATTTGTTTGAAACCGGTCGTGTTCAGTTTGTAAATGCGACAGATGATGAAGCGATGAATGCAGGCATTGAGTTAAGCAGGCTCGAAGGAATTATTCCAGCTATTGAAAGCGCTCATGCTATTGCCGTGATTCCTAAAATGAATTTCGATGCAGATGATGTGGTAGTGATTAACCTCTCAGGTCGTGGCGATAAGGATTTGGAGACATACATCCGATGGGGAAAATATTAAAATGTTGAATGATGAATTCTAAATTTTGAATGAAACAATATTCCAGCTTCTAACTTCTGACGTCCAATAAATATGAACCGAATCACTGAACTTTTTAAAACGAAGAAAAATAGTTTACTCTCCATCTTTTATACTGCAGGCTTTCCAAATTTGAACGATACGGTAGCAATCGCGAAATATCTGGAAGAAGCAGGTGCAGATTTAATTGAAATTGGAATCCCTTTTTCCGATCCGGTTGCTGATGGTCCTGTCATTCAAGAGAGCAATAAGATTGCACTCGACAATGGAATGACCGTGAAGAAACTTCTGGAGCAGGTACACGAGATCCGCAAGACCGTAAAACTTCCGATTTTGTTGATGGGTTATTTGAATCCTGTGTTGCAATATGGAGTTGAAAAATTTTGCAAGGATGCAGCCGATGCCGGAGTGGATGGGTTGATTCTTCCGGATCTTCCGCTGGCAGAATACCAGGAACAATGGAAATCTGTTTTTGAAGCGAATAATCTTTCCAATATTTTTTTGATTTCGCCAACGACATCTGAGGCGCGTATTCGCGAGATTGATGCTGCTTCGAATGGATTTGTGTATGCCGTGTCAGCATCAGCAACAACGGGGGCCAAAGGAGAGTTCTCGAAAGAGCAAACTGATTATTTTGCACGACTCGCATCGATGAAACTTTCGAATCCATTATTGATCGGTTTCGGAATTTCAAATGCAGTAACATTTAAAACTGCTTCTCAATATTCTGCAGGAGCGATCGTAGGCAGTGCGTTCATCA
>CAZECP010000043.1:0-40154 GCA_964510765.1 uncultured Ohtaekwangia sp.
GAGAAGCGCCAGCATTTTTTGCGTGAGTACGATTGGATTCGCAAAGGACTCATGTTTGAACCACGCGGCCACGATATGATGAGCGGAAGTATTTTATATCCTCCTTCTGATCCAGCCAATGATGTTGGTGTTTTATTCATCGAAACGAGTGGCTGTCTTCCGATGTGCGGACACGGAACAATCGGCACAGTTACCATTGCTATAGAACATGGTCTCGTGACTCCAAAGACTCCTGGTGTTTTGAATCTTGAGGTGCCTGCAGGATTAGTTCGGATCGAATACAAACAAGAAGGCAAGAAAGTGAAATCGGTGAAGATCAGGAATGTGAAAGCCTATCTCGCTGCCGAAAGTATCACAGCTGAATGTCCTGATCTTGGCGAGTTAACGTTGGATGTTGCGTATGGCGGAAACTTTTATGCGATCGTGGATGCACAAAAGAATTTTAAAGGCATCGAGCATCACACGGCTGATCAATTGATCAGTTGGAGCAGGGAGTTGCGCAAAGACATTAATAAGAAGCATACGTTCGTTCATCCGGAAAACCCTACCATCAACACTTGCAGTCATATTCTCTGGACGGGAAAAGTCATTGATCCTACTTCCACCGCACGCAACGCAGTCTTCTATGGCGACAAAGCCATCGATCGCTCACCTTGCGGCACGGGCACTTCCGCACGACTTGCACAGTGGTACGCAAAAGGAAAACTAAAACCCGGCCAGGACTTCATTCACGAAAGTATCATCGGTTCAAAATTCATTGGCCGCATTGAAGAAGTAACAGAATTAAATGGTAAGCCCGCCATCATTCCAAGTGTTGAAGGTTGGGCGAAAGTGTACGGACTCAATACGATCACGATTGATGAAGAAGATGATCCGTATGCGCATGGGTTTCAAGTCATTTAATTTTGAATGTTGAATGTTGAATTTTAAATTTTGAATTGGTGAAAGTTGGTATCATTGGTGGTGGCATCATCGGTCTTAGCTCCGCATATTATTTAAACAAGTCAGGTTTCGATGTAACAATCATTGAGCAAAGTGATTTGAAAGATGGTTGCTCGTTTCGTAATGCAGGGATGATTGTGCCGAGCCATATTATTCCGCTGGCTGCGCCTGGCATGATTGCGAAAGGAATTCGATGGATGTTCAATTCATCGAGTCCGTTTTATGTGCATCCGAGTTTGAATGGCGCGTTGCTTAAGTGGGGCTGGGAATTTTACAAGCATGCGAATGAGAAGCATGTGAAGCATTCCATTCCTGCTCTGCGAGATTTGAGTTTGTTCAGCAAGGCGCGTTATCAGGAGTGGGCGAAAGAAGTGCCATTCAACTTCGACTATGAAGAGCGTGGATTACTGATGCTCTATCAAAAACCAGAAACGGAGAAAGAAGAAATCGAAGCCGCTCACGTTGCGAATGATTCAGGTGTGAAAGCTCTTGTACTATCAGCAGAAGAAGTTCAGAAGTTAGAACCTGATGTGCGTGTGAATGCACGCGGTGGTGTTTACTATCCGGGCGATGCTCACCTCACTCCGCACCTTCTCATCAACAATCTGATTCAACATTTGAAAACTGTTGGTGTAAAGTTTCAGGATCAAACTACAATTCAGGATTTCACAACCGACCAAAACAAAGTGCGATTGATAAAAACCAATCGTGGCGATTTTGAATTTGATCAAATCGTTCTCGCGACCGGCTCTTGGTCAGGAACGGTTGCTTCCAAACTCAAACTCTCATTGCCAATGCAAGCGGGCAAAGGGTATAGTTTCACGCTTGAGAATGTGGAAAAGAATACCCGCATTCCTTCCATCTTCCTCGAAGCACGAGTGGCCGTAACTCCCATGGGCAACTCACTTCGTTTTGGTGGCACGATGGAAATCACAGGTGTAAATCACAGCATCAACATGAAGCGAGTGAAAGGGATTGTGGATTCGATTCCCAAATATTATCCCGACATGAAAGTGACGATGCCGAAACAAGAGCAAGTGTGGCATGGCCTCCGCCCCTGCTCACCAGATGGACTTCCTTACATCGGCTACAGCAACCAATTCAAAAACCTAGTGATTGCCACCGGCCACTCCATGATGGGGCTGAGCCTTGGGCCTGGCACCGGCAAACTCGTAAGCGAACTCATCGAACAAAAACGCCCAAGTGTGAACCTGGGCGCGTTTGATGTTAACAGATATTGATCCCGAAACTATTTTTTCACTTCTTTCACCACAATATTCAATTCGTTCAACTGCTCTTGCGAAATAGTTGAGGGCGTGTCGATCATTGTATCTCTTCCGGCATTGTTTTTCGGGAACGCAATGAAGTCGCGGATGGAATCAGCCCCACCGAAGAGTGAACACAAACGGTCGAATCCAAACGCAATGCCACCGTGTGGAGGCGCACCAAATTCAAATGCATCCATCAGGAAGCCAAACTGTTTCTTCGCTTCTTCTTCCGTGAAACCTAATTTAGAGAACATCAATTGTTGAGTGGGGCGATCGTAGATACGAATACTGCCTCCGCCAATTTCTGTTCCGTTCAAAACCATATCATACGCATTCGCGCGAACTTTTCCAGGATCGCTGTCGAGCAAGTGCATGTCTTCCGGCTTTGGTGATGTAAACGGATGGTGCATGGCATGCCAGCGATTGGTTTCTTCATTCCACTCCAGTAAAGGAAAATCTTTGACCCAAAGTGCAGAGAATTTATTCTTATCCCGCAGGCCAAGTTGGTTTGCAACATGAAGGCGAAGCTCGCCCAATGCTTTGCGTGTTTTATCTTCTTCGCCTGCAAGGATCAATAACAAATCGCCTGCGTCTGCATTGAACTTTTGCGCGAAGCGGCTCAATTCAATTTCATCAAAGAATTTATCTGCAGAAGATTTGAAAGTTCCATTTGTTTCGCAACGCACATACACTAAACCTTTCGCTCCGATCTGAGGCTTCTTCACAAACTCGGTGAGTTCATCAAGTTGCTTGCGCGTATAAGTTGCGCAGCCTTTGGCACAAATTCCGACCACGAGTTGAGCATCATCAAACACACCGAAGCCTTTGCCTTTCGCTGCGTCATTAAGTTCTTCAAACTTCATATCAAAGCGCGTATCTGGCTTATCCGAACCATAATACTTCATTGCATCAGCATAGCTCATGTGCGGAACGGAAGGCATATCGATTCCCTTCACTGTTTTGAACAAGTGTCGGATCAATCCTTCGAATGTATTCAAAATATCATCTTGTGTAATGAATGACATTTCACAGTCAATCTGTGTGAACTCCGGCTGACGATCTGCACGCAAGTCCTCATCGCGAAAGCATTTTACAATTTGATAATAGCGATCGAAGCCTGACACCATTAACAATTGTTTGAATGTTTGTGGCGATTGTGGCAATGCATAAAATTCTCCCGGGTTCATGCGCGAAGGCACAACAAAGTCGCGCGCCCCTTCGGGTGTACTCTTGATGAGAACCGGTGTTTCTACTTCGATGAAATTCAAACTGTCGAGATAGATGCGCGTCTGCTGTGCCATCTTGTGACGCAACTGCAAACTTTCGCGCACCGGGTTTCTTCTCAAATCAAGATAGCGATACTTCATGCGCAAGTCATCACCACCATCTGTTTCATCTTCGATGGTGAAAGGCGGAGTCTTGGCAGGATTAAGAACTTTTAAGCCAGTGACTTTTATCTCAATGGCGCCTGTGGGCATCTTATCATTTTTCGATTGACGCTCTGCCACAGTTCCTTCCACCTGCAAAACAAACTCGCGACCTACCTGGCGTGCAGCCTGAATTAAAGCCACATCAGTTTTTCCTTCTTCCAAAAAAAGTTGCGTAATGCCATAGCGGTCGCGTAGATCAATCCACAAAAGACTTCCCTTGTCGCGCGTGCGCTGCGCCCAGCCTGTCAGCGTAACTTGTTTATTTACATCGGTGATCCGCAGTTCACCGCAGGTATGCGTTCGTAACATGAAATAAAGTTTAATTTTGCCGTAAAATTCCCAATAGGGTCACAAAAATAACGGAAAGGCCCAAATCGTTAAAAGATATATGAAAAGATTACTGATAGTTTGCGCGCTTGCTTTATTTGCTTTTGCACCATCCAAGCTCATTAAAACAAAAGTGGCTGATGGCATAGTGGTTTCATTGCCCAAGCAATTGCAACCGATGACACCTGAAGATATTGTGCAACGCTATCCCTCTGTGCGCAACCCATTGGGTGCGTTTACCAATGTAGATCGCGATGCAGACTTCAGCGTGAACATCTCCGCCACGCAATGGCGCGCGCAGGATGTTGAATTGGCCGCCAAGTTTTTTAAATCCGGAATCCGAAATCTTTATGATCGTGTTGATTTCCTTACGGAAGAGGTTCAAACAATTAACAAAAAGAAATTCATTGTGTTTGAATTTGATTCTCGCATCAATGGCAACAAGTTAAAAGAAGGCGAGCGCCAGCCCATTTTGCGCTATTCGTATGTTCAATATTATGTCGAGTCAGGGCGAACACTCGTTTTTGCATTCAACTGTCCAAAAGACAAAAAAGAAGAATGGCAGTCCACAGTGCATGCTATGATGAAGAGCGTGAAGTTGAAGTAGTATTTACAAGTATAAAAAGAAAAAAAGCCTGTCGGTCATGACAGGCTTTCAAAATTATTGAGGTCCCCTTCCCGCCCCAGCGTATTTGGATTTCAGCATATCATCGTAGTCATCAGAATAATAACCTACGCGTCTGAAAGTGGCCATCACTTCCGATTGCTCAAGGTTTTCTAGCTCGCGTATGCTCTTGATGTAAATTCCATTTTCAAATTTTGTGAAACCAACTCCATAGAGCTTGTGATTGATCTCCAAAAGCTCTTGAAAAAACTCAACTTTGCGGTCGGCAGGGATTTCCATAATAGGTGCCATGATTTGCAAGTAGCCGCCATCAATGTAATTGCCCTGGGCATCTTTGGATTGGAATACATCGATCCAAACATTTGCTGATCCTAAGCGCATACTCCATTGCCCCAGGTTTTGGCCCCGGCAAAGCTTTGGATCAACACCCAGTTCGGTAATTACCCTCTCGACCATTTCATAGTAAAACTGTATTGGTTGCATATTTTTTGGGTTTGGTGATTAATTGAAAAGTAAGTTAATAATATTCTATTGGATTTTATTTGAATGGCATTATCGCCTGATTAAATATTTCTAATTTGCTTTTAATTTTAATTTCTACCAGGCTGTTGTTTGAAAATGCTTTTTGTCCGCTGGAAATTTTGTTTATTTTTCTTTTTGGTAGTACTGCCCCCGATCCTGATCGCTCAAAATAAGCCGGGCACAAAACTTAATATAAAAAAAGCCAAAGGAGCGATCACCCTTGATGGCATTTTGGATGAACCCGATTGGCAAGAAGCTGACGTGGCCAAAGATTGGTTTTTGAATTACCCCATCGACTCCGCGCTTGCTCCCAAACAAACAGAAGCGCGACTTACTTTCAATGAACATTTTTTCTATGTGTCGTTTGTGTGTTATGATGATGAATCAAAAGACATGATCAATTCTCTCCGAAGAGATTTTGACTATGAAAAGAATGACAACGTGGGTATGAACATCGGGCCCTACAACGATCGCATCAATGGATTCTTCTTTGTAATTACTCCTGCCGGTGTTCAAATGGAAGGAACCATTTCCGGTGGCGGCACAGCAGACGATTCATTTGGTATCAGTTGGGATAATAAATGGTATAGCAAAGTGGTGCGCTACAAAGACAAATGGATTTGCGAGATGGCGATTCCCTTCAAAAGTTTTCGTTACAAAAGTGGTTTGAAAGAATGGAACATTGCCTTTGATCGTTCAGATAAAAAACGGAATCATAAGTCGTGCTGGATTCATACGCCTATTCAATATGTAACTGGAAGTTTTGCCTATTCAGGACAATTGGTTTGGCAAGATCCTATTCCTCCAGCTCACACCAACATTTCGTTGATACCCTACATTGCAGGAAACTCAACCACCGATAACGAGGCAACTCCACGAACAAGTTCATCAGGAGTGACCGTTGGGTTAGATGCGAAAGTGGCCGTCACCCCTTCTCTTAATTTAGACCTTACGGTGAATCCTGATTTCTCGCAAGTGGAAGTTGATCAGCAGGTAATCAATCTCACGCGGTTTGAATTCAAGTTTCCTGAGAAGCGTCAATTCTTTTTGGAGAACAACGATTTGTTTGACCGTGCAGGATTTCCGGAATCACGCATTTTCTTTTCGAGAAGAATTGGATTGGTGAAAGGAAAAGACGGGCTTTATCAGCGAACACCTATTGATTACGGTGCGCGGCTCAGCGGATCGCTCAGCAAGAAATGGCGATTGAGTGTAATGAACATGCAAGCGAAGGAAAATCTATCGCTCGGGTTGCCAACGCAGAATTTTTCTGTAGCTACTATTCAGCACAACTTCTGGCACCAATCCAATATTTCTATTACGTATGCCGACAAGGAAACGCTGGGTGTTGGTGTTGGCGATTCACTCAAGTATTTTCATCCAACGGTTTTTCAGAAAGATGTACTCAACAATAGTTCAAATCTTATTCGCAATACCTACAATCGTGTGATCGATGCTGATCTTGAATCCTATAGCAGGGACAACACCTGGTACACAAGCGCATTCATCGCAAAATCGTTTGATGACTTTAGTAAGAACCAGACTAATTCGGGCGGAGCATTTCTTCAATATAATAAGCGGCACATTACCGCCACCATCGGAAACAGCTTCATCGAAAAAAACTTCAACGCTGAAGCAGGCTTTGTACCGAGTCACGGTGTGTACCCGGGGCAATACAATTATTTTGCAAGTTCCAATTTCAGAATATACCCTTCAAACAAGATCGTGTATATGGGGCCTCAACTGGCATTCAATCACACGTATATTCCCGGAGGAATTCTCACGGACAAACAATACACACTCGGGTATAACATCAACTTTGTGAACACAGCCACGCTGCTTGTGTCATATAATTACATCTTCTCAAGGCTTACAAATGTTTTCAATCCATTGGATGGCTCGAAGTTCACCAGCTTTCAAATTGATGATCAATATTCGTGGCAGAATGTGACGGCCTTGTTTCAAAGCAATACGCGCAAAGTTTTCAATGTAAATGCGCAAGCCATCATGGGTGGCTTTTATAACGGAGGCTACTTTGATCTCAAAGGTCAATTGAATTATCGTTATCAACCGTACGGAAACGTAGCCCTGCAATTTGACTACAACGACATTTGGCTACCTGCCAACTATGGAAAGGAAAAACTATTTCTAATCGGCCCGCGCTTCGATGTTACATTCACAGATAAAATATTTCTCACAACGTATGTGCAGTACAACACGCTACTGGATAACATGAACCTGAATGCGCGCTTTCAGTGGCGCTACAAACCAGCTTCGGATTTTTTCATCGTGTACACGGAAAATTATTTACCTGAAACTTTCTTCAGCAAGAACAGAGCGCTGGTGTTCAAATTCACTTATTGGCTGAACATCTAGAAATAACAAGCGCCCCGGCTTTCACTAGGGCGCTCTCACCTACAACTAAACCCCAAACACTGTCTTAGTCAACTTTGATCGTTTGCTTCAATACTTTCTTTTCATCTTTCGGAATGTTCAATTCCAAAATACCATTGTTGTACTTGGCGTTAATCTTCGATCCATCTGCATTGTCAGGCAATGAGAATGAGCGACTGAAAGACCCGTACTGCGTTTCGATGGAGTGGTAATTCTTATCTTTCTTTTCATTGGTGAATTTACGTTCGCCACTCACGGTTAAGAAATTGTCGTTCACCTCCACCTTAAAATCTTCTTTGTTCATGCCGGGCACTGCCACATGTACTTCAAATGCTTTCTCTGTTTCAACGATATCCACTTTCGGAGAGAAGGTGCTGCCACCGGTGCGGGCTAAACTTTCGTTGAAGAAACGATCTACCAATGTGCTGAAAGTAGTTGGCACAAAGTCGGCTGGGTTATAACGGATGATGCTCATAGTTTTAATTTTTATTGGTTTAACATTGATTTCAAACTCTGAACAGCCTATAGGAAAAAATATGCCGATGGGGAATTTTCATGATTTTAATGTCATTATGACTTAATTAATATCTTTTTAACTTAAATAACCGGTCAATTAGTCATAAAATTCAACACTCACCCTAAAAGACTCAACCGTCAGTATAAAAGACTTGAGCGCCACCCTAAAAGCGTGGAGCGTCAGCATAAAACACTTAAACGCCACCCTAAAAGGCTGGAGTGTTACGCAAAAAGTGTCGAGCGCCAGTATAAAAATGTGAGCAGCCACCCAAAAAGTATTGATCGCCAGCATAAAAGACTGGACAGCGACACAAACAGACTGGGCAAACTCGCGAAAAGGCTCAATCGCAAGCTAATCAAGACTCATTTGGCAGACGTGAGCGGATATTACCACCTCTTATTTTAAATCCTCGCCTGGTAAGTATAAAGTTGGAAATATCTCCCCTTCTTCTCAATCAGTTCTTCATGTCTTCCTCTTTCTTGTATCTGCCCGTTTTCAATCACCAGAATCTGATCTGCCTGGCGGATAGTGCTGAGCCGGTGAGCAATTACAAATGTTGTTCTTCCATGCATCAGGCTCTTCAAACTTTCCTGGATGAAGCTCTCGCTCTCGGTATCGAGATTGGAAGTAGCTTCGTCCAAAATCAAAACCCGTGGGTTGGCGAGGATCGCTCTAGCAATGGCTACGCGCTGACGTTGACCTCCCGAGAGTTTCACTCCACGTTCGCCAATCACTGTTTCCAATCCCAACTCAAAACGATTTGTGAATTCATCCACATGTGCCGCCTTCACCGCGCTCATCAATTCTTCTTCGGTAGCCTTGGGCCGGGGAAATAAAATGTTTTCCCGAATGGTTCCTTCAAACAAAAAATCATCTTGTAATACTACACCCAACTGGCTGCGATAACTATCAAGTGAAATAGTTCCGAGGTCAACCCCGTCCACCATAATTTTTCCACTGATCGGGTTGAGGAATGACGCTGCTAATCCAGCAATGGTAGTTTTTCCGGAACCGGAAGTTCCAACTAACGCAATCACGCTTCCCGGCTTTGCTTCAAAGCTCACATTGTTGAGAACGGTCTTTCCTTCTTCATAAGCGAATGAAACATTTCCAAAAACAATATCGCCTTTGATCGTCCCAATTTTATTAGTGCGAACAGTACCATCGTCTTCCACAGGTGTGTTCATAATTTCTTCCGTACGATCCAACCCTGCGAACGCTTCCGTCAATTGACTTCCGATATTGCTCATCTGCACAATGGGTGCGATCATAAACACAACGAACATGGTGAATTGAAAAAATTGCCCCGCGGTCAAATTGAAGTAGCCGCTCAATCCCATGATGCCCACACTGGTGATTCCCACCAGAAGCGTTCCTGAGCTGGTAATAAAACTTGTTGATGTTAAGCTCTTCTTTACATTCTGAAAAAGTTTTTCTACGCCTTCTTCAAATACTTTTATTTCCTGCGGCTCTGCATTGAAGCCTTTGATCACCCGCATGCCGTTCAAAGTTTCTGTCAGACGCCCGGTAACTTCTGCTGTGATTTTCCCTCGATCACGAAATACGGGACGAATAACCTGAAAAGCTTTTAACATAATCACCCCAAAAATGGACATCGGCAAAAGCACAAACAAAGTCATCAGCGGACTGATGTTAATAAGAAATCCTATGGATACAACTGCTGTGAGTGTTCCTCCTATCAACTGAACCAAACCTGTTCCAACCAAATTGCGAACTCCTTCTACATCATTCATCACTCTTGAAACAAGTGCACCGGATTTTTGATTATCGAAAAAACGGATGGGCAAGCGGAGCAAATGTTTCTGCACTTTTGAACGGAGTTCTGAAATCAGATGCTGCGCTTCCACACTGAGTAGCTTCGTTAGTACAAAAGAAGTAACAGATTGAATGACAATAGCAATCAGCACAAAAGTCAACAGTTTTGGCATTTGGCTAAAATCCTGTTTTGCTAAAATATCATCAACAAAAGGCTTGGTAGCCCACGGAGGCACCAGCCCTGCTGCACTGCGAATGAGAATCAGAATGAGTCCAACGAAAAGAAGTTTTCTACGAGGCCACACGATGGTCTTAAATACCTGGCCGATGGTTACTTTATGTTTTGCCATTGATAAAAATTGGTATAGTTAGGTTCTCAAACAAAGACGGCAAGATGGAAGTTTTATTTTAGAAAAATATTCCAGCAACAAAAATCCCGCCTAAGCAGCGGGATTTTCACACAAAACAAACTCAAAAAAAAAATTATGTTGCCCAGGTTTTTCCATTGCCTGCTTCGCTGAGCGGGATGCAACCCTTGTAGGAGCCTGGCACTGCTTCGTATTGAAGCACCTCAGTAGCTCCTGGCTTTGATGTAAAAAATCCGAGCATTGTCAGTTCCTTCGCCCGGAGAATGAATGGTCGCGGAGCTTTCGGATCTTTATTCTCTTTTGCTTCCTTTACACCCGCTTCATTTACTTTTTTCACGAACTCCAATTTCTGTTCAGCTTTCAGGCTCGCAAAACCATCACCATACGCTGCTTTCGCATCGGCATCAAATTTAGCGAGGCCTTCGAGAAAACTTTTTTGATCTTCTTCTTTGTAGCAATCCTTCAACATCATGTCGATGAAGTTGGGGACGCCCACCTCTTTTGCTCCCGGGGTATCCGTTTTAGGAATTATTGTATCAGCTAATTCACTTATGATCTGCGCCTGGTCTTCGCTGAAGAATACCGGCTTATAATTCAACTCGGGTGCCGACTTACAACTTTGTAAGAACGCAGCCACCGTTGATGCTGACACTGCAGCGCCCATCAACCAGGCTGTCTTCTTCAATGCTTCTCTTCTGTCTATCATTTCCATATTCAACTATTTTTAATGATTAGAGATTTTGTTTTTTCAATTCACTCACTGCGTGATCTACTGCGCGAGCCGTGAAGGCCATGTAAGTCAGCGATGGATTTACACATGATGCAGACGTCATGAACGAGCCATCTGTAACGAACACATTCTTGCAGGCGTGCACCTGGTTCCATTTGTTGAGCACACTTGTTTTAGGATCATTGCCCATGCGTGCAGTTCCCATTTCGTGAATACCAATACCAGGGCCGGATGTTCTGTCATAGCCGTTCACATTTTTGAATCCGGCTGCTTCCAGCATTTCCATCGCATCATTTTTCATGTCTTTGCGCATGTTCAGTTCATTCTCTTTGTACTCCACATCAAAGTTAAGAACCGGCAAACCGTTTTTATCTTTCTTGCTCTTATCGATGGTTACTTTATTGCTATGAACTGGAAGCATTTCTCCGAAACCTCCTAAATTGATTCCCCACTTTCCAGGAGTACTTACCATTTTCTTGAGATCTTCTCCGATGGCCATCTCGGCAATGTAACCTCCCCATCCCTGACGACTTCCGCCACCCTGATAACCAAAGCCACGCAGATAGTCGCGTTTGTCTTTTCCGGTATTGCGGTAGCGTGGAATATAAACTCCATTCGCCCTGCGGCCAAAATAATATTTATCTTCAAAGCCTTCTACTTGCGCGCCTGCGCCAACACCGAGATGGTGATCCATAATATTACAGCCAAGTTCGCCACTATCGTTTCCGAAACCATTCGGGAAACGGTTGGAGATTGAATTCAACATGATGAAGGTAGAACCAAAAGTAGAAGCGCAAAGGAAAATCACTTTTGCAAAGAATTCTACCTGCTCCCCTGTTACATCATCGATCACTTTCACCCCTGCTGCCTTTCCTGATTTTTCATCGTAAATCAATTCATGAACAACGGAGTTGGGTCGCAGTGTCATGTTCCCTGATTTCTCGGCAGCCGGCAGTGTGCAACCGTTGCTGCTGAAATATCCGGCATAGGGGCAACCTCTTGAGCAAAGATTTCTGAATTGACAAGTACCTCTCCAAGGAGTATGGGGCACCGGTGCGGTGGCATGAGCAACACGGCCAATAGTAAGCAAGCGTCCGAATTTGTCTTTCATGGATTTTTTCAATTCCTCCTCCACACAGTTCAACTCCATGGCTGGCAAATACTCACTATCCGGAAGCCAGTCATAATTTTCCTTTGCTCCGCTCACGCCAATATATTTCTCAACATATGAATACCAGGGCTCAATCTCTTTGTAACGCACTGGCCAATCAATCGCGATTCCATCTTTTAAGTTTGCTTCAAAATCATGATCGCTCCAGCGGTAGCTCTGCCTTCCCCACATGATCGAACGCCCCCCCACGTGATAGCCGCGCATCCAGTCAAATCGTTTCGTCTCGATATAAGGATGTTCAAGGTCATTCACAAACCAATGCTTTGTATCCTGGCGGATTGTGTAACCGGTTCGTGACTGCACCTCCTGTTTTTTTAAATCTTCTACAGTTGCACGACCTCCGTATGGAAGATCCCACGGATCTTTTGTAGCCGTTGGATAATCAGGGTGTTTCACATCGCGACCGCGCTCGAGCACGAGCGTCTTCAGTCCTTTTTCAGCAAGTTCTTTTGCCGCCCATCCTCCTGTGATGCCCGTGCCTACCACAATGGCATCATAGGTGTTTGTTTTCTCCGCATCTATATTCAAATTCATGATAAAAGAGTGGTTATATTTAAGTGTGAAAAGGTAAAGAGTTTTTCACCAAATTGGAATCCGCTTGTCAAAAAATTAACAATCAGTTTTGCCTAATTCCTGTTAGTGTGAATCGTACACTTTGAAAAAGTTAAACAGCCATGAACATTCGCGTTATCGCTTTTGATGCTGACGACACGCTTTGGGACAACGAAGCGTATTTTAGGGAGACGGAAAATAAGTTCTTTGCGTTGATGGAGGATTTTTTGCCACAACATACGGTTGCCCGTGAACTGCTTCAAACAGAAGTAAAAAATATTGAGCTATATGGTTATGGAATAAAAGCTTTCATGCTTTCGATGATCGAGACCGCCATCCGTATTTCAGATAATACCATCAGTGTAAAAGTGATCGATCAAATCATCGGTTTTGGAAAAGAATTATTGGGCAAGCCCGTTATACTGATTGATGGTATCGAAGAAACCTTGCAAACCTTAAAAGGAAAATATCGACTGGTGATGGCTACCAAAGGAGATTTGCTTGATCAGGAACGAAAGTTGAAGAAGTCAAACCTTGAAAGCTATTTTCACCATATCGAGATCATGAGCGAAAAGAAGGAAGCGGATTTTCAAAAACTAATTCGCCACCTAGATATTTCACCAAAAGAATTTTTAATGATTGGCAATTCGTTAAAGTCGGATGTGCTGCCCGTTTTGAATTTGGGTGGGCACGGCATTCATATTCCTTATCACACCACCTGGGCACATGAAAAAATTGATTTTGAAATTGAACATAACAACTTTCGCCAATTGACTCATATCAGGGAAATTTTGAATTTCTTATAAAAATGAAAACATACGACACACTGTCTGAGGCTATTAACGATCTTTCAAAAAGAGGTTACACTTACAATTTCAATTTAGGCGAAACCAAAATACGCTGTGAAGATGAAGATGTGGAACTTACGCCAGGCGAATTTGAAATCGATGAAGTGCATCGCTTTGAAGGTATGACCGACCCGGGCGATGAGAATGTAGTGTATGCCATTTCCTCTTTACATCATCCCATCAAAGGTTTGCTGGTGAATGCCTATGGAATGTATTTCGATAACACCTCAGCCGAATTGATAGCCAAATTAAAGATTCATCATTGACTTTAAGAAAGTCGATATCCAGGTAAATCACTAAAATACTAAAGTGACTTTTTGCTTGTGTGATTAACCACCGAGACACTCGTTGCTTTCTCTGCCCTGGTTGAGGTTAACTTTGCACGTTGTTGAAATGGGTGACATCCATGCGTGCGCTGCATCTCTGAATAATAATAGTCTCCACCAGCGGCCACCGAAATAAACGCGATGGCAATAAACACAGAAATCGCTTCTTTGATTTTTGTTTTCATAAGGCTTGTCTGTTGGCTTTCACCTTGAAGACAGGCCAAAAGGCATTTCCCACTATTGCTTTCTGAAAAAATTTATTTTGTAGGAGATAGACGCTTCCCATCCCACCCAGAATGAATAGGTCGCTGTCTCTGCTGGAATTTTAAAGTTGTGTGAAGTAGCAAGGCCGCTGCTCTCCGCCTGTTTGTCATAGTCAGGATTATGATGATACATCGTTGAATGAGATTCATCTGCCCAAATGTCCTTATAGCGATTCACTGCCATGAGCTGATTGAATGACAGCCCTGCCCTGAAATTCAGTTTCCGGTTCAACGAATATTGCAGCATGAATTTTATCTGATGATGTTGAATATCGCTTGTCGCTTTGTAAGAAGGCCCGCTGCCGAAGTGGTTTATTGTTGTTTGAGACTGCCTCACCGATGCGAATGTATAAACCGGGTTAAATGAAAAATTATCAGACAGCCTCAGCGAAGAGCCCACACCGAACGCTCCGTGAAATTGATCTCCGCGCAACCACGTGGGCGAATAAATTGCATAAAATTTCCGTAGTCCAGCCTGAAATTCCAGACCCATGGAATAATCATTGATCACCGGACCAACAGACATAAACCAATTGCTCTTTAAATACTTTGCAGGTGAGGTTAAATATTTGGCAGAAATGGGATGCAGCATTCCTGTATTCAAATCGCGCTGAAGTGGAACTAAATATTTTTCGTGGTCTGAATGCAACGAAAAAAATTCGGGGTTCTTGTTGGCAAACAAATCGACTGTTTCTTGATTTGATTCGCGATCGTTAACCTTTGTTACAATTTCGTGTACTGACGGATTCGAAACGGGCGCAAGCACAATTGCCGGAACGTCATTCATCTTCACCGCAACATGGCGCTCATCTATTTTAAAAGACAAGTTCAGTTGCTTGCCAAGCAGTGCCAGCACCTGATCCACAGGTCTGTCTTTAACTGTTAGCGTAACGGGTGTGTTGAGAGGAATCTTATCTGAGCTGTAAACAAAATACAAACCTGTAGCACGCGAAATATGTTCGATTACTTTTTCCAACCGAACAGAGGAGCAAGAATAAGTTACTTTCAAAGCCTGAGCATTTTGTGCAAAGCTTTGAGCACTTATCAGAATTACCAGCAAAAATGTGGGGATGTTATGGACAACCGTCACCTTCGAGAATAAAATCCTTCCCATTTTTTCTAACCCTTAGATTCAAAATTTCTGCGATCAAATTTACTACTTTGTCTAGACTATCATTATCAAAAGTCGCGGTTAATTTGCACTTGTCAATTTCCTTGTTTGCAACCGTTATCGAACAAGGGTAAGCTTTTTCAATGTCACGAATAGCAGACTTCATGGGGGTATCTTTGAATATCAATTTGTGTGTGGCATAACTCCAGATGTTATTTATGGAATCATTTTGAACCAGGTTTGCTTTTTGATTTTTGTAAAAAATTCCTGTAT
The DNA here is from genome assembly GCA_964510765.1 of uncultured Ohtaekwangia sp. Lineage (GTDB taxonomy): Bacteria > Bacteroidota > Bacteroidia > Cytophagales > Cyclobacteriaceae > ELB16-189. Next base: position 15,444 of record CAZECP010000043.1, read on the forward strand.
TGCCGCCCGTGAGAAGCACAGAATCTTGCAAAGCAAAAACCAACACTTTCCCTTCTTTTACACTGATCTCCGTACGATCGGAAGTTGCCATCACATTGAATTTAGTTCCTACTACTTTGATTTCAGCCGCTTGCGTAGTAATTATAAAAGGCTTTGATTTATCAGGCACTACTTCGAAAAACGCTTCACCCTGCCTGAGCTTAAGTTGACGAAGATTCTTTTTAAACTTTGCAGGATAATCAAGTAATGAATTGCGAAACACCGTGACCACCGAATGATCGGCCAGCTTCACAACGTTCGGTTCATCTTTTGTCGAAAGCGTTGAGAATTTCACTTCCTCTTCGCGATTCATCCACAACACTGCGGTTGCAACTATTATCAAAAGCGAAGCGGCTAAGCCTACTGCCCAACCTGAAAAACTTATCGAACGTAAATTATTTTTCTCTGTCTGATTGATGGATGAATTGATTTTGCTCCACGCTGTTTGCACATCAAATGTTGGTGAGTTGTCATTTACCATCTCGTTCCATGCAGATTCAAATCGTTGAAAATGGATTTTATTGGCAGACTCTTTGAGCCAATCTTCCATTGCCAGTGCTTCTTCCGGAGTGCTTTCTCCGGAAAGGTACCTGGCAATCATTTCATCATCCATTTTTATTTCTTTATCGCTCTTCATATCACTTCAATTATTCGTCCCCTGATTCCTTCAGTTCTTCCCTCAAAATCTTCAGCGCTTTACAAATCTGGTTTTGGATTGTGTTCACCGAGATGTTTAGTTTTTCTGCGATCACCGGATACTTCAATTCTTCATAACGGCTCATCATAAATATCGTGCGACACTGAGGCGGGAGTTTATCCACAGCTTGTTTAATGCGGTCGTCCAGTTCTTCCGCAAAAACTTGCGGCTGCTGCACTTCGTTAGCGTGCATAAATTCTGAGTGAACCTGATGCCGGGCTTTGACCCCGCGATGTTCAATTGCATTCATACACTGATTATACACCGCACGATAGAGATATGGACGTACGGCTTGTTGAATGTCGAGTTCTTCTCTGCGTTCCCAGAATTTCACAAACATAGATTGCACAATATCTTCCGATTCATCTTTGTCGCGCAGCAGGGTAAATGCATAGCGACACAATCCTTCGTAACAAGTATTAAATACCTGCTGAAAGATGGCTTGATCACCCCTGCGGAGGGCCAAAAGAATTTCCCGTTCGGGTGTGCCCATTAACTATTGTAATCAATAAAAGGACAGGCAAGCATGAACTTGCCACTATGTCGTTTTTAAAATTTTCTACCGATCGGTAGTTATTGCAGATTGTCCGCTACTGGAATAAACTCAATCCTCCTTTTTCAAGCTCCATCCCAGGCAACCAAACACCAACAATACCACAATCCAATTAGAAGCCAGTGTGATTTTATTTCCTACTGTATAAGGCTTGGGTTCAAATTTGAATTCGATACTGTGTTTGCCTGCAGGAACTTGCAACGCACGAAGAACATAGTTGGCACGGAGAATTTCGGTTTCCTTTCCATCTACAAATGCATGCCAGCCTTTCGGGTAATAAATTTCCGAAAATAGAATAAGACCGTCCTGCGAAGACTGCGATTCATATTTTAAAGCCGGAGGCGTACGCTCAACAAGGCGAACTGTTGCAGACGAATCAACATTGAATGTTTGCTCTTTCACCGGAAACTTAGACGCATCCACAAAGGCAATTGAATGCGTATCATCTCTTTTTACGCTAGCGATTTCTTCGTTGGCTGACTTCACAGTTTTCAATTCCTTTGCGAACCATGCATTGCCATTGGCTGCGTTGTTGATCATCACATTGGCAGCCTTGTCGCCATACACCACATATTTTGCATTAAGCATATTCAGCGTGCGGTATTTGTTGAAGTCAAGCGTGCCGCCTTGTGCATCGTTGATCAGTCGGTTGAAGTCGTAAAAAATGCACGAGTCATATAAATCCTGGTAGCGCTTTATCTTGGCACCGTGATAGCCACCCAATGATTGAAAGTAATAGGATGTACGCGCTTCGTTCATGGGGTCTTGCAAATTCAAAACGCGGAAATCACTCTTGTCCGTCATCATAGCCTGGTCTGCTTCTGTCATCGTAAAGAAAGAGTTGTCGCGCTTGCCGTGGTAGTTGTCTTTTGAAATATATCTGCGATCCACAACCACTGAGTCAATCATGATCATAAAAATCAAGAAGGCATAAAATCCAACCTGTGATATTTTTCTTCTCACATCAAAGAACAAAACAATGAAGACAGAAGCAATGAAAGCAAGTGAACGAATTGCATCTGATCGAACAATCCCCACCCTGTCGGAATAGATTGCACGCTTGAACCAGTCGGGAAGCGACTGCTCCCCAACTCTTGTCACATCAAGCATCCCTGCGAAAAGAATAATCAACAAACAAAATCCTCCAGTAACACCAACTGCGATAATCAATTTCTTGCGAGTTTCTTTGTCGTGTTTTATCTCAAGAAATCTTTCCAATCCCAGCATACCGAGTAATGGCATTGCAAGCAGAACAATAATCAACGCAAAAGTTACGGAACGAAATTTATTGTACATCGGAAAATAGTCGAACATAAAGTAGTTGAAGCTGCTGAAACTGTCACCCCAGCTCAACATCACACTAAAAATACTGAGAGGCACCAACCACCAAACATATTTTTTTTCTGCGAACAGAATTCCCAACACAAACAAAAAACAAATGATCGCACCCGCATAGTAAGGAGCGCCTTGTCTTCCAAAGTAAGCAGACGTGTAAGCTGCCAACTGATTTGCTTCCTGATTGCTGCGGGCATTAGAAACCAATGCCTGGTAAATTTCGCTCTTCTCATTTTGAATCAGGTAATCGCCAAGTTTACCTCCATAAATATTCGGGATCAACAGTGAAAATGGCTCCATAATTCCATCGCTGTATTCAAAGGCCCAACTTTTTCCGGAACCCACAGGAACTTTTGTTTGACCGGGCTTTACTAGCTCAGAAGGGCCACGGGTTGAAAATGTTTCATATTCCTTTAGTCCCCACAATGGGCCAAAAAAAGTACCCAACGCCAATAGTGCCGCAGGAATCAATATTACAAATGACTTTAGAAAATCAGAGGTCTTCTTTTCGCGATAAGCGTAAATAAATTGAATCAATCCATACACCGCCACCATAATGGCCATGTAATACGTGATCTGCAAATGGTTTTCTCTCAATTGAAGTGACATGCCCAAAGCAGTGACAGCAAAACCAAGAAAACGCTTTCCTGAAAATGCGAGATGAATGCCGGCAATCACCAGCGGCACAAATGCAATCGCACCGATACGCGCATTATGACCGGCCACCAAACCAATAATCATGTAAGAAGAAAATCCAAATGCCAGGGCACCGGCTATGGCAAGGTAAGGGCGGACGCGAAATACCAACAGCATTATGTAATAGCAAATCAAAGAGACAAAGATGCTGGCGATGGGATGCGGAAGGAAAACTGCCATCACTGTTTTGACCCATGTCAAGGGTCCTTCGCTCCACTTCAAACTCACGAGGTAGGCAGGCATGCCACTAAACATATTTGATGCCCAAAGGCCTTCTTCACCGGTAGCTGCGCGATAGTCCACAATGGTTTTACTCGATCCTTGAAATTGCTGGATGTCATGTTGGCCAAGTACTTTGCTTTCAAAGAACACCGGTCGGAAGAAAAACACCGTGATTACAAGGAAAACAAGAACAGCAATCAAATGAGGGAGCACGTCTTTGGAAAAATCGATCTTGCGCATGAAGTCAGGTTATTTTAAGATGGCAAATGTATTAATCAATTAGGCAATTAGCCAATGTCGGAATGAAATCGCTATTTTTATCATCAATCTAAAAAACATTTTCCATAAAGCGAGGCTTATGCTTTGCATTGTTGTTTGGCTTGTGCAGCAAAACAAAATCAGCAACCTGTATTTGATAAAGTAGCAGCCGAAAAATCCATTCGGCAACTGTTGAAAACGCAAGTAGCCGCCCAACTATGCGGACATTGAATTCATGAAAGGGCTTTAATCAGTAAGAAAAATAGCGTTGGGCTGATTGTTTATGACACCAGTTAACTTTCCTTTCTTCAAAAATAGTTTCTAAACTCTCACCGCCTGTGACGGCTCAGCAATGGCAAGCTTTGATCACTTCTTTGACTGATAATATTCTGCAAAGGCAGAAGCAAATTTCTCACCAATCGGAATGGCAGTCTTCCCAAGAAATACTTGTGACTTTTGAAACGTGCTGATCTTACTCACATTAACGATAAACGAATTGTGAAGGCGGAAGAAAATTCCCGGAGGTAAAATGCTCTCCATACCTTTCAGGTTTTGACGAGTGAGAATTGCACGTGATTGAGATTCGAGAAATATTTTGACATAATCTTTCAAGCCTTCGATATAGAGCACATCGTCTGAAAAGATTTTAATCTGCTTGTAGTTGGAACGAACGACAAAGAACGAACCCGGATCAGTTGCCTTTGAGTTCTTGAGAATGTACAACTCACGTGATTTGTTCACGGCTTTCTCAAACCGGTCGAAAACAATTGGCTTCATTAGGTAATCCACCACATTCAAGTCATATCCATCCAAGGCGTACTTCTCATAAGCTGTAGTAAAAATTACCATCGGAGGATTTTGAAGTGTGCGCAAAAATTGAACGCCTGTCATGTGCGGCATTTGCACATCCAGGAACATCAGATCAATTCCTTTCTCAAGATGCGGAATAGCCGCATTTGCTGATGAACAAGAGGCGACAAATTCAAGGAAAGGAATTTTGCTGATCTCATCCTGCATCAGTCGCGCTGCGAAAGGCTCGTCATCTACCACCAAACATTTTAACTTATTCATTACTAAATTCTGTTTTGAATTATTTCAACATAAGTTCCAGCTCAAGAAAAAACACCTTATCTTTTTCATAATATTTCAAAAGGTATCGATCCGGATAATGAAGTCTCAATCGCTTGACAACGTTGCTTAGACCAATTCCATGTTCCTTTTCTTCCATTGTATCTATTTTATTTTCTGTTTTAAAATAGAGTATCGCTCCCCCAACTTTTATATGGATTTTATTTTGGTAGCTACCTGTGAAATCTCCGTGTTTAAAAAAATTCTCCACTATGGGCAAAAGCAGCAACGGAACAATTTGTTTGTCATCGACTTCGCCCTCCACTCTCCATTCAACCGCATTTGTATTGGTCAAACGCATTTTTTGTAACTCTACGAAATCCAGAAGGTGATCCAATTCTTTTTTCAAATCCACCTTGTCGCTTGCTGTTTGGTACAAGATATACCGCAGCAATTGAGACAGCTTCACGACTGCATCTTCCGCTAGATCTGATTTTGTACGCACCAACCAACGTATATTATTGAGTGTATTGAATAGAAAGTGCGGACTGATCTGAAGTTTCAAAGCTGTCAACTCTGCAGCCACGCGCTGAAGCGCTTGTTCCTGCTTTTCCTGTTGCACTTTGATCCACTCCTCCCACAATACCAATAGCGTACTGATAAGGCCCACAAGAATTGTAACAAGGAAACTTGAAAATGTTGGCCCGGCAAACATAAGTGGTGGCGTTTCGCGGGGGCCAAAATCATCCGGCATCACAAGAGGTTCCATCATGGTTCGTCCTTCAACATAGTAATGATGAAATGCACTATTCACAATACTAATTGCACAAATCACTGCTGCAGAAATTAAAAGAAACGGAATCAAACCTCTTTTCTTCAGGATGACAGGGGCGATATAAAGTTGATTCACATAAAAATAAACCATCAAGGTAACGATACGTAACAGGAGCGACATCCACTCATTGGCCGCCACATCGCGAAACAAAGGGCCTGGAGAAAAGATGAGTGGAGCCAGGAAGAATAGCACCCAACCCAATACATGAAACGAAACCTTGAAGAGCGATACTTTTTTCAAGCCGGTTTATTTACTCAACAATATAGTTAAAGCCCATTGGCATTTTCAAAATCATAAGTAATCAAGTATCATCATCGCTATCATCCCACCAGTTCCTTTGAATTCCATCTTAAATTTCTCTTTTCGTGAAATCTTCCAACTGCATTTCGGTCAAAAAACCAAGGCTTCCGAAAAACGGAAGCCCTGGATAAACAAACTAAACTACACTTTCCCCACACTATCCCCCAATCGTTTTGGTGCTGGTCACACCATTTATCGTCACGGTGATTGTTCGGTTGGAGCATGAACCATCTCCAAAATCGATCGTCAATGTATTTGTTCTATAAATTGTTTCTACCGTTCCGCTCACAGGCCAGTGGCGTGGTTGCCCACAGGAAATATCTTCAGTAATCGGCTTAGACGTGGCGTGTGAATAAATCACTGTCGCGTCCGCAGCGGTCACTTTTGTGCTGGCTGTTGTCACGATCGTTCCACTTACCGGACGATGAGTGGTTGCATCCAAGGTGATGTTGGTTGTTCGTGTTTTGTCAGACACCCAGGTTGCCACTGTACCATCACTGAAAGTAATTTTTCCGTTCGCCACCGAAGTAGTAGAACTTCCTTGCCCGGTTATTGAGTTGAAGGTGCTCACGCGCGTCTTGGTGCCTTCGATGCCATTTCCATTTACAAAATAGTTTTCGAAGGCGATGGTCTCTGTCAGGGTGTTCCCACTCTTTGAGCGGGTAATAATAATTTTTCCGCTGCGAGTGATGGAGGCGCTGTCGTGCCTCACGGTTACTCCGGCTCCAAAATCAACCACCGTCTTTACAATTTTTGACAGCAATGTATCGATCTGAGGAAATTGTCCGCCCGAGAAACTCACGCCTTCCGGTCCTCCCTTAGCTAGCATTGGCAATGAAATCACATTTCCGTTTGCATCGTAGTTTGTAACCAATGCTCCACTGCGACCAAACATTCTGAAGCCGCGCATGTCACCTGCACTTTCCGCATCCACGATCGCGAGCAATTCATTTGAAGGTGTAAAAAATTCTGTTCCATTCAAAAAACTTCCCATACCATCGTTCTTGCAATGACCATGGTGAGGTGGAGGTGCCTGCGTGGTGTCGATCGAAGATCCTGAAGAAGAACTTTCCACCGAAAACGTAGTGCCGCTTGCCAACTGAGAAGAAGTTTGCCCTACACCCAACAAAGTGGAGGTCGTGTTTGCATTGGAAGAAGATACATTCTCCTGATTACAACTTGTCGCCATCATTCCTGTTATACCTAGTACAATCAGGCTTTTCAAAATAAGGTTGTTCATAGAATTGAATTGTTAATCGCATTGATTTCAATTCATACGCAAAGTTTACCTTCTTATTTGACCTGAAAGCTTCTTGTAGGCAGAGAGGCAGAAAGTGTCGATCAGAAAGTCCAGTGATCGCGCAAAATATTAACAGCTGCAAGAAACACTAACACAGCCGTGATCCTTTTAATATAGAGGGGATTGAATCTGCGGGCACCAAGTCGTGAGCCGATTTGTCCGCCAATGATGACTGAAAACAGAAGTATTATCACCAAATTCCAATTCATGTTTGGCAAGCCGCGACTCAATTGTCCAAGCAATCCGCTGATCGAGTTGACTAAAATGTAAACACTGGCAAGTGCAGAAATTTTCTTTGCTTCCTTCCATCTTAAAAAATGAAGAATAGGTGAAAGAAAAATTCCTCCACCGATGCTGGTAAGCCCTGACAAGAAACCTAATCCAGAAGCAATCGGAACTTGCCACCACACTTTTTCATTCGCTGAGCGATCGTGTGATTTGTTGGGCTCCACCCACAGCAAGAGTGAAGCTACAATCAAGACAAAACCGAGAATCAAAAAGAAATCATTTTCTTTCAACGGCCACTGTCCACCCAGATATGCGAACGGAACGCTGGCCACGAGGTAAATGCAATCCTTTTTCAAGTCAAGTTTGCCTTCCTTATAAAAAATAAATGCACCACTCGATACAACGACAATATTGCACATCAGGGCAGTGGCCTTGATCATCGGAAAAGGTAAAGCAAAAAAAGACAAACTCAACAACGCCAGATAACTCGTACCTCCTCCAAAACCCACGGAGGCATACACCAACGCGATTATAAAAAAACCAATAGCTATTAGGTAGTATTCCATATCTCAAAATCGCCTCAAATCAAAAATCAATAAATACAAATTAAATCTCAATCTTCAACCCCACCGGACAGTGATCTGATCCGTGATATTGATCATACACCAAACCGTCTCGCACTCTTGACATCAATCGATTGTCCACCAAAAAATGATCGATACGCCAACCCACATTTTTTTCACGTCCACTGGTCACAAAATTCCAATAGGAGTATTTCACCTCCGTTGGATGAAAATGACGGAATGTATCCACCACTCCGATATTTAACAAATGGGAAAATCCATCAATCTCTCGTTGTGTGTAGCCCGCACTCTTGTTATAATTTTCTTTTGGTCGCGCAATGTCGATAGCCTGATGTGCTACGTTGAAATCACCACATGTGATGACCGGTTTCCTGCGCATGAGCCATTGCAGGTATTCGCGGAAAGCAATATCCCACGTCTCACGGTAATCGAGTCGCGCCAATGCTTCGCCTGAGTTGGGAGTATAAACTGTGATTAAAAAAAAATTTGGGTATTCTGCCGTGATCACGCGCCCTTCCTGATCGTACTCTTCTAAACCAAGATCGTAAGAAACATGAATCGGTTCTTCTTTCGTGATGATGGCCGTGCCCGAATAACCTTTGCGCGCCTTGGATGAATTTGCAAATGTGTGATAACCGGAAAGCGCGGTGAGTGCATCCAATGTTTCTTCCTTAGCAGCCTTCGTTTCCTGCAGACAGAGAATGTCAGGCGCCATCTCTCTGATATTGTTGACAAATTCTTTTTTAAGGATGGCACGGATGCCGTTCACATTCCACGAAACCAGATGCATGCTTGATAAAATTTCGTTCTAAAATAGATACTTTTACACAAAGCATTATCATTCAACATTTAAAATTCATCCTTCAACATTTTTAACGATGGATTCTTTCCGGACGGAATTGCACTTGAAACCTTCGCGGCTAAGGCTCAGTTTGCAGGATTCGTTTTTCACAATGGGTTCTTGCTTTGCCAATGCAATCGGATCACGTCTTCAGGAATTCAAATTCAAATCGGCAGTTAACCCGTTTGGCATCACCTATAATCCTGTTTCCATTCATCAACAACTTGGCTTCGCGCTGAGGAATGAATTACCAAAAGGTGAAAGTTATGCGACTGATGGCGAGTTGTTTTTTAACTATCATTTTCATTCGCAGGTTTCTTCGTTAAGTAAAGACGAACTTTCAAATCGGATAAAAGAAACTGTTCAGCAGTCGAATTTATTTCTGAAAGAGGCCTCCTCTGTGATCCTGACTTACGGAACATCGTGGGTTTACGAATTAAAGGATAGGAAGGAAATTGTCGCGAATTGCCACAAGCAACCGGCTTCTCTTTTTGAAAAGAGATTACTTACGCAAAAAGAAATTGAAGACTCTTTCGAATCGATTTACAAAATCATTTCAGAGAAAAATCCATCAGTAAAAATAATTCTTACGGTAAGTCCCGTCCGACATATCAAAGACACGCTTCCGCTGAATACTCTGAGTAAATCTATTTTGCGAGTAGCTTGTGATTCCATCGCACAGCGATTTTCGAATGTTGAATATTTTCCAGCCTATGAAATCATGCTGGATGACTTGCGCGACTATCGCTTCTATAAACAAGATCGAATTCATCCCACAGAAGAAGCGGAGAATTACATCTGGGAAAAATTCTGTAAAACTTATTTCGATGAAACGACTTTGCATTTCATTGAAACATGGAAAGAAATCAAGTCGGCACTGACGCACAAGCCCTTTCATCCGAATTCAAAAAAGCATCAACATTTCCTGAGAGAACTCCTTGCCCGATTGGAAAAACTTAAGACAATTATTAATACTGAAAATGAAATTCGCGATGTGATGTCACAACTCACATCCTAATTCAAATTTATATTCTTAAATTTTCGAAAAATCACTTTATGAAATTTCTCAAGCGATTTCTCATTGGTCTTGTTGCATTGATCGTGCTGGCCGTCATTGGCATTTACATTTTCCTAAGAAGCACAGCCCCCGCTTATTCCGGCACAGTCAAACTGGAGGGATTGAAATCCGAAGTTGAAGTTTTGTATGATGATTTTGGCATTCCACACATTTATGCCAAAAATGAAGAAGATGCTTACTACGCGCTCGGCTATGTGCATGCACAAGATCGCCTCTTTCAAATGGAGATGCTGCGAAGGGCTGCTGGTGGCCGACTCTCTGAAATTCTTGGACCTGGTCTTTTGAAAGTGGATAAGCTTTTCAGAACGCTCGGCATTAATGAATTTGCAAAACAACATGCGAAGAAATTTTTATCAAGCGATACATCTTCTTTTCAACGCGCTACACTAGCTTATCAAAAAGGAGTGAATCGATACATCAAAACAGGAAAGACTCCCATTGAATTTACGCTCATCGGAATCCCAAAAACAGAATTCACACCGGAAGATATTTATCTCGCAGTGGGTTTCATGTCGTTTGGGTTTGCGGAAGGACTGCACGTAGATCCGGTGATGGAGAAAATCAAAACCGAATTAGGCGAAGAATATTTGAAAGACTTTGCCGTTCAAACTCCGCCTGATGCAGTTCGGCTAAAAAATTTTAATGGGGAGCCTAAGTTGCATGCGAATGACTCATTGATTTCATTTTTGAATGAGAGTCTCGAAAAAATTCCGGTGCCCCTTTGGCAAGGAAGTAATGGCTGGGTGGTGTCTGCCGAGAAGTCAAAATCAGGTTTCCCGATTTTAGCCAACGATACGCACATCGGCTTTTCACAACCGGCTGTTTGGTACGAAGCACACGTTGAGTATCCGGGATTTAAATTTTATGGACATCATCTGGCAGGAATTCCGTTTGGACTACTTGGTAACAATGATTTTGGTGCCTGGGGACTTACCATGTTTGAGAATGATGACACTGATTTTTTTAAAGAAACTTTAAATGCAGAGAATCCTAACCAAGTGAAATTTGAAGATCACTTTGAAGACATGGAGGTTCGAAAAGAAGTGATCAAAGTAAAAGGAAAGCCGGATGAAATTCTCGAAGTGAAATCAACACGACATGGACCGCTCATCAACAGCGCATTGGAAAACGTGAATGACAAAAATCCTATTTCACTTTATTGGGTAATGCTTCACGAAGAAAATCTTGCCCTGCAGGCCGCTTATCTTTTGAACCATTCCAAGACTTTCGCAGAAGTTTCCAAAGCTGCTTCTATGTTCTCTGCTCCGGGATTGAATTTGATGTATGGCGATCGGGATAAAAACATCGCGTGGTGGGCTGTTGCAAAATTACCGATTCGTGCACCACACGTTGTTTCAAAGTTTTTCCTCGATGGAGGCAGTGGCAAAGATGAATACCTTGGCTTTTACGACTTCTCAAAAAATCCCCACGCTGTCAATCCACCGTGGGGCTATGTTTACACCTGCAACAATCAACCTGATTCTGTCGATGGGGTTTTGTATCCAGGATATTACTATCCGAAAGGGCGAGCGGGGCGCGTGAAGCAACTGCTTGAAGAGAAAAAAACATTTGAACCAGAAGACTTCAAAAAAATAAATCTCGATCACTTGTCGATCATGCACCCCGAGGTAGCGCAAGAGATGGCAAGAGTTTTACACGAAACAAAGAATGCGAAGTACGAACCATTGGCAGCCGCGCTGGAGAAGTGGGATGGCAATCATGAAGTTTCTTCTACCGCACCATCAATTTACTACAACATGCTTTCACAAATTTATTTTTTAGGAATGAATGATGAGTTGGGCGAATCTGCCCTGAATGCCATCCTTGCTTCTTCCGTTTCAAAAAATTCTTACTTCTTGTTTGTCTCCGATGAAATCTCACCCTGGTGGGATGATATCTCTACCAAGGATAAAAAAGAAAACCGATCAGATATTTTTTCCAAAGCCGCTGACAATACGTTAACTCTCCTTTCGCAAAGCTGTGGTTCAAATCCCGAAGATTGGAAATGGGGAAAAATTCATACACTGAAACACAATCATCCGCTTGGCAAAGTAAAGTTGCTCGACAAGTTCTTTAGTGTTGGCCCGTTTGAAGTGAGTGGTGGTATGGAAGTGATCAACAACCTGCATTTTCATTTGAATACATCCGGTTATTTCAATGTGGATGGAGGACCAGCACTGCGAAAGATCACTGATCTTTCAAATGTCAACTCAGGCGAAACAGTTTCGCCAACCGGCAATTCAGGAAACGTGATGAGCGCTTATTATGATGATCAAGCCGAAATGTTTGCCACCGGGAAATTCAGACCGATGCTGTTCGATAGAAAAGAAATTGAAAGCAAGTCGAAGAATAAATTAGTGTTGCAGCCCTAGAAAATTTGACGCAGTTCAAACTCAATTGGCAATTTTACCGACTTCACTATTCCAGATCCAGCAAGGTAGAATATTGGAACATCTTTGCCTGTTTCCGGTGTGTAAATTTCAATCGTCTCGTTTCCCGGATCGATGATCCAATATTCTTTCACACCAAAATCAAGGTAGGAACTTTTCTTTTGATTGCGATCTGTGTAACTATTGGAAGGTGAAATAATTTCTACGACCAGGTCAGGCGGTCCTTCAATCCCCCTTCCTGTCAGGAATGACTTGCTGACTTCTGAGAGATATACAATATCTGGCTGAAAAACATTTCGGTTATCGATATACAAATCGATAGGTGAATAGAAAAGCTCACCGATATCCCCGATTGCTTTATCGATAACTTTAAAAAGTTTGCGTGATACCCTTTGATGGTTAGGTGCGGGTGCCGGGCTCATAATTAATTCTCCATTTATTAATTGACAAGGCGTTTTCATTTCTCCCAGCATGAGGAAATCCTCCATCGTCCATTCCTTTGTTCTGTCAATTGTTAGCGTTCTCATGTAAAAGAGAATTTTAACTTAAATATAATCAAATGATCGTTACGTTTCATTCATTCCTCAACACCTCCACAGGATTCCGTCTTGCGGCTTTGATGCAATGGTAGCTCGTAATGATCATGGCTACAAGGAACGTGACCACGCCTGCCAAAACAAAAATGAATGCGGATGGTGTGATGCGGTATTCAAAATCAATCAGCCACTGATTCACCAGCCAATATGCAAGAGGTGCACTGAAAGCAAATGCTATCGCGATGAGCTTAGTATAATCTTTTGAAACTAATGTGATGATGTTGAAAACGGAAGCACCAGAAACTTTTCTGATTCCGATTTCTTTCGTGCGCTGTTCCAGGGTGTAGATAATCATCCCTAATAAGCCAAGCGAAGCGATCAACACGGCAAGTCCCGACAGAATGGAAAGTGATTGACCAAACTGCTCCGTGCTTTTGAATGACTTGGCAAAATCCTGATCGACAAAAGAATATTGAAACGGATTGTCTTTTGCGAATTCTTTCCAGGTGGATTGCACCGAAGCCATCGTGGTCTTCCAGGCGTCACCGTTTTGCGATTGCACGCGGATTAAAATGAATTCTGAATTACTTCCTTTAATCGGATGCTTGATGTGAAAGATGGCCATCGGCTCTATTGGAGTAAGTAGCGACCAATAATGATAATCATCCGTCACGCCAATCACTTCAAAATTGGCTTCCTCCCACCCAGGCATCTTCACACGTTTCCCGATTACCGATTCATCTGCTTGCCAACCAAAAGCTTTTACAGCTTTCTCATTTAATATGACACGACCGGAATCACCGGGAACATCTTTCGAAAAATTGCGCCCCACTTTCAATTTCACTCCAAGAGTTGACAAATAATTTTCATCCGCTTTCGCGAAATTGAGCGCTACGTTTTGCTGGCTTCCTTCTCCTACAAATTTATCGCCACCAAAAATATTGGGTGGCACTGACGAACACCACGATGCAGAAATCACTCCCGGAGTATTTGCAATTTTATTCACAAAAGCTTCTTGTGCTTTCGTCCACTCTGCTCGTTCTAGTACCAAAAGGTTTTCTTTATCGAAGCCGAGGCTTTTCTCGTTTGAGAATCTTAATTGCTGCGCCACAATGCCTGTGAAGATGATGAGCGTGATCGAAATGCAAAACTGGAATACGACCATACCGCTTCTAAAAAATTTACCTTCCTTTCCTGTTTTGAATTTTCCACGCATGGCCTCAATCGGACTGAACGCACTTAGAAAAAGGGCTGGATAACTTCCGCACAACAAACTCACGGCCGCAAGAATTGAGGCCAACCCGATCAATAGTTTCCAATCCGTAAGCAATGACAACTCAAGCGATTTATTGGTAGCATGGTTGAACCACGGCAAAATAATTTGGGTGAGACACAATCCGATCACCAGGCTAATCGCGCAAAACAAAAACGCTTCCACAAAGAAACTTGCACTCAACTGACTTCTTGCAGAGCCCAACAATTTTCTCAACGAAGTGTCTTTTGCTTTGCGCACATATTGTGAGGTGGAAAGATTCATAAAGTTTACACATGATAGCAGCACCATCACGATTCCACCAGCGATCAAAGCATAGATGATTTTTATATTGCCTGCATCATTCAGTCGGTTGTAAACAATTTCTTGTGGCAAGTGAATCTCCGTGAGTGCCTGTAAATACAAATCCCATTTCTTTCCGCTCTTGATGTAATCGTCAAAAGACATATTCATCGCACGTTCCAGTGTGGTGGCGGCATATTTTCTCGGGATGTCTTTCAATCGTTCTTCCGCCTTGGCAACGGAAGAATTGGGCTTGAACAAGACAAACGTTTCAACTTGCGTCCATATCCAACTCCAGTATAATTTTCTCACGATCGGGAAACTTGTCATCGACATCATTACATCAAACTTGATATACGAATTGTCAGGAATATCTTTTACTACCCCAGTCACTTCATAGTTTTGCTGCTGATCACCCTCTCCGACACGAACCATTTTTCCAAGCGGATCTTCTTCGCCAAAATATTTCTTCGCAGTTGACTCTGTCATCACCAGTGTCTGCGGATTTTTCAGTGCCGTTTCGGGATTGCCTTTCATAAGCGGAAAGGTGAACACAGAAAAGAAATTGGAGTCGGCCGCGAAAACGAAGTTCTGGTCGATGGATGTGACGTTTCCGTTTTTGTTTGTATAGCTGATGAGAAAATCTCCGGGCGTGTGAATGCGAACCACCTGATCTACTTCCGGTACTTCCGCTTCCATCGCAAATGAAACGCCTGGTCCTGTGCTGGCAAATTGATGATCGTTGCCTTCGCCCCAGATGAACGTTTGATTCACGCGATAAATCCGGTCGGCATTTTTATGAAACCGATCGTGACCAAACTCATTGCTTACATACAAATACATAATGAGCGCGCTGGCCATACCCACCGAGAGCCCAAGGATATTAATGAAAGAAAAAAGCCTTTGTCTTTTGAGGTTGCGGATGAAGAGAACCAGGTTGTACTTCAGCATAGGTGTCGGAGTTTGATTACAGTTTCGACCTGTGAAAACACAGGCCGAAGATTTAGTTTATTGGGTTCAATATCCAAATGATATGCCTATTATGGCAACTTCATAATTGAACAAATTTGAGATATTTTGAAAATGATTCTGTTCATTTGCGCTTGAAACCGTCCGATATTGGATAGTGATCACATCCTATTATAATGAAGGATACAAAAACTTTTTTTGCAGAATTGTTTAACCGGGAGCCCCGTCAATTCATCGCTCCGGGCCGCATCAACCTTATTGGCGAGCACACCGATTACAATCAAGGTTTCGTGATGCCAGCTGCGATTGACAAGCATTTTGAATTTGCGGTGGCAACAAATGGAACGGAGCAATTCAACATTCACGCAATTGATTTGAATGAACGTGTCTCCTTTTCAAAACAAGCATTGAGGAAAGGAAATCATTGGGAAAATTATCTGATGGGCGTGATCGATGGTTTTTTGAGGCGTGGAAAAAATATTTCCGGAGTGGACGTTGTGTTCAGCAGTAACATTCCAGCGGGAGCCGGGCTTTCTTCTTCGGCAGCGCTCTGCAGCGGATTTGGTTTTGCCTTGAATGAGATTTTCGATTGTGGACTTACTCGTCTCGACCTCGCTCTTATCGCGCAAGAATCGGAGCATCACTTTGTAGGAACGATGTGCGGCATCATGGATATGTATGCGAGTTTATTTTCGAAGGAAGCGAGTGTGATGTTGCTGGATTGTAGAAGCATTCAACACGAATATTTGCCAGCCGATTTTAAAGACTTTGAGATTTTGTTGGTTGATACGAAAATCAAACACTCGTTAGTCACCTCCGGCTATAATGATCGGAGGGCGGCTTGTGAAGAAGGCGTACGGGTGATTCAACAAAACAACGTAGGAGTCCATTCCCTCCGTGAAGTGTCGATGAAAATGCTGGAAGCCGGGAAGCCTCATTTAGGTGAGGAGGTCTTCCTTCGCTGCTTCTACGTAGTGAAAGAAATTGAGCGCACACAAAAAGCCGCGGCCTGCCTGAGGGCCAATGATTTCAAGGGCTTTGGCCGGTTGATGTACCAAACCCATTGGGGGCTGAGTAAGGACTATGGGGTGAGTTGCGAGGAATCGGATTGGCTGGTATCCCTTGCCGATGAAAACGGGGTAACAGGTGCACGGCAGATGGGAGGAGGATTTGGCGGATGCACCATCAACCTGATCGACCGCGAAAAAAAATCCGACTTCATTGAAAAAGTTCGGGGAAAATATTTTGCTGTTTTCAAAAAAGAACCTGATTTTTATTCAATTAAAATTGCGAATGGAGTTCATTCAATCGATAATTAGTCATTTTTGAAATCTTAATCTAATCACCCCGCGCCTCATGCAAACCACCGACTACATTGTATTTCTGTTCTACTTTGTTCTTGTTTCGATCTATGGATATTGGATTTACAATCGCAAGAAAAAACAGACGGCTGATTCAAAAGACTTCTTCCTTGCTGAAGGCTCGCTCACGTGGTGGGCCATCGGTTCTTCACTGATCGCTTCCAATATTTCTGCCGAACAGATGATCGGCATGGCTGGCAACGGATTTAAAATGGGCTTGGCCATTTCTGCCTATGAGTGGATGGCTGCAGCTACTTTGATCGTGGTTGCCGTTTTCTTCTTACCCATTTATCTGAAGAACCACATCTACACAATGCCACAGTTTTTGCGCACACGCTACAATGACACAGTCGCAAAGATCATGGCCATCTTTTGGCTGTCACTCTATATTATAGTGAACCTCACTTCCATTTTGTATTTGGGTGCCCTTGCTGTGAGCACGGTGTCGGGAATCAATTTCACATTGTGCATGATTTTCCTCGCAGGCTTTGCCATCATTATCACATTGGGCGGAATGAAGGTTATTGGTTACACAGACGTAGTTCAGGTTTTCTTTTTAATCCTTGGTGGCTTGGCAACCACTTATCTGGCAATCAACATGGTGTCAGAAAAATTTGGGTCAACAGGAATTTCGAGTGGCTTGAGTCATTTGCTCTCCGAAGCAGGCGATCACTTTGATATGATCTTTGATCAAACCAATGCAAACTACATCAGTTTACCAGGTCTCACCGTTTTGATTGGGGCAATGTGGGTAGTTAATTTGAATTATTGGGGTTGTAATCAATACATCACACAACGCGCACTTGGCGCAGACTTACCTACCGCCAGAACCGGCCTGCTGTTCGCAGCATTTCTGAAATTATTGATGCCTGTGATCGTTGTTCTCCCAGGGATTGCCGCTTACGTTTTATATCACCAGGGAATGTTTCAAACAGAAATGTTGAAAGATGGCGAGCTTGTTCAAGACAATGCCTATCCGGTGCTATTGAATTTATTGCCAAACGGATTAAAAGGCTTGTCATTCGCAGCGCTCACGGCAGCAGTGGTTGCTTCGCTGGCAGGAAAAGCAAACAGCATCTCTACCATTTTTACACTCGACATTTATAAAAACTCCATCAACAAAACCGCAAGTGAAAAGAACCTGGTGTGGATTGGAAGAGTTACTGTAGTTGTCGCAATGGTGATTGCCGTTTTGATAGCTCCTTTCATGGGGATTGATAAGAAAGGTGGTTTCGAATTCATTCAAGAGTACACAGGTTTCGTATCGCCAGGTATCTTCGCCATGTTCTTGTTGGGATTTTTCTGGAAGCGCACCACTTCAAGCGCAGCGCTCTTCGCTATCATTGGCGGATTCTTTTTATCCGTGGTCTTCAAATTCCTTCCGAATTGGATGGACTTGTCTTTCCTTCAGCCCATCGGTTTTGCAACTTTAAATCCGGCCTCAGGTGTGGTTGAAATTCCTTTCCTCGATCGTATGGGTTTTGTATTCATCATCTGCGTGATTGTGATGATCGGCCTGAGTTTATCATCACCCGAACCAAAAAATTCTTTACAAGTTGATTTCCAAATGTTCAAAACCTCGAAGGGTTTCGCGTTAGGTGCAGCAGTGATTTTAATTATTTTAGCAACTCTTTATATCAAATTCTGGTAAAAACAGGCTTAGTGTCCTTTTTTTCTTGAAGGTAGGCATGTAGGTTTTTAATTATTTTCAAACCTAAAATAGTGCCTACCTAAAGTAATTTTAAAAGATTAATTGGGGTTAAATAGTGGTATGCGCCCAATTGGCATTTTATTACTTTTATTAAGCTTTGTTTCATCTGCACAAGACGCTTTAGACAGTCTCGAAAAAAAGGCGCTCGCTGCTCCTGATGATTCAACCAAGATAGATTTGCTCAATCAAATCGTTTCATCCATTCGCGAAGACGACAATGGCCGTGGCATGAGGCTGGCCATCCTTACTAAAGAACTCGCACAAAAAATCAATTACAAGAAAGGGCTGGCGCTCGCACTCGAAAATATAGGCTGGCTTTATTATCGTAAAGATGACTATCTAGAGCTGTTGAAACATTCCCTCGAAGCATATGATATCAATAAAACAATCGGGAACAAAAAGGGAATGGCCAATTGTCTGAACAATATTGCCGCGGTTTATTACCAACGCAATCAATACAACGAAGCGATTAAGAATTATAATGAAGCATTTGATTTGGCCAAACAGGCGGGTGATCCGGCAATCATGGGAAGAAGTTATAACAACATTGCTTTTTGCCTGCTTGCCATGAACAAGCTGGATTCAGTGGAGTATTATTGCGACCTCGCTATACGGTTCAGCAAAGCGGGTAAGGATCACTTCAGGATGGCCTTCGCCTACCGAACACTGGGCGATTTTTATGGCGTGAAAAAAAAATACAAAGATGCACTAGGTGCTTATCAGCAAGAGTTGGACGAAAGTAGCGACAGTTTTATTCAGGCATCTACCCTGCACCGAATCGGAAATATTTACTTGAAGCTGAACGATCTTGATAAAGCTGAAAAGTATTTGCTGCAAAATCTGGCCATCGCCAGGAAACATAATTACCGCAGTGAGCTGGCTGCTAATTACAAACTGCTCACAGAAGTTTACGGCAGAAAACGTGATGCAACACTAACATTAAAATTTTTGAATGAATATACGCTGCTGAATGATTCTCTTGCCGAGGAGCGCTCCAGACGGCAGACTGCCATGATTCAAACCAAATACGAAGACGATCAATCGAAAGCAAAAATAGAACTACTGAACAGACAAGCAGAATTGAACAACAAAGAAATTGCTGTTCAACGCACTGTGATCATTGTGTTTGCATTGGCACTACTGATAGCAGGTGCATCGGCAGTGAGTCTAGTTCGCATTAACCGCAACAGGAAAATTGCCAACCTGCTTTTGAAAGAACGTAATGTTCTGATTGATCATCAAAAACAAGAACTCGTGGCCCTCAATGCAACCAAAGATAAAATATTCTCAATTATCGGTCATGATTTACGCGGGCCGTTGGCAAGCTTGAAGGGTTTGATGGATTTGGCCAGCAGTGCAGCCCTCACCAAAGAAGAGTTCATTGAAATTTCCAAAAATATCAAATCGAATCTTGAATACGTGCGCGAAGACATGGATAATCTTTTAAGCTGGGCACGCACACAGTTGAAAGGATTTGATCCGGCTCCGGTTGAAATTGATTTAAAAAAAGCAGTGGAAGAAAAAATCCAACTACTGAATGAGTCAGCCAAATCAAAAGCCATCACGCTTCAAAGTGACATCGAAGAAGGCACGATCGTATTGGCTGATAAAGACAACCTTGACATCATCCTTCGAAACCTGATGGGTAATGCCATCAAGTTCACCTTGCCTGCGGGCACTGTAAAAATTTCCTCATCGTATCAGGATGATAATTGCTTCATTTCTGTTTCTGACACAGGTATCGGTTTAGCTCATGATGAAGTGGAAAAATTATTTCGTCCTGAATCACACTTCTCCAAACCGGGTACCAAAAAGGAAAAAGGACTTGGCATTGGATTACTGCTGGTGAAAGAATTTGTGGAAAAAAATGGTGGTGCTATTTCCGTCAGGAGCGAACAAGACAAAGGTTCAGTCTTCACCTTCTCAGTAAAATCAATCGCCCATCCCGACAAAAGTGCTAAGAAAAAAATGGTTGAATCCATCAACCACTGACCTTAAAAATTGGCCTTTCCTGTAAGCGTTTTTGAGTACGTTTCGAAATCCCCTACATTACAGTCAGGAAAAAAATTACCCTATGCTTAAACGATTACGAATAATCGCACGGGCAGTGGCGCTTGCATTTGCGCCCGCTCTGCTCCTCGCACAACAGCAGCACCAAGAAGAAAAACCTCCTCTCCCACCTGCCGGAAAAACGTATGCACTCACCAACATCAATGTAGTGCAATCTCCCGGCCGAAAAATTGACAAGGGAGTTGTGGTGATTAAAGACGGTCTCATCGCCAATGTTGGCAAAAACATTGCGATTCCATCCGAAGCCATCATTATCAAAGCAGATTCGCTATATGTATATGCCGGATTCATTGATGGTCTCTCACGAGCTGGGGTTACAAAACCAAAGGAAGAGAAAGACCGTGAGCGCGTAAAAGATCCAGGCAATCCTCCCGCTGATCGTGCCGGCATAAATCCACAAGTGGACGTGAGAACATTTTTAAATCCCGATGATAAGACCGTTGAAGAAATGCGAAACCTCGGATTCACTGTAGCACAAGTTGTTCCCTACGGGAATTTTTTACCAGGACAGTCAGCGCTTGTGTTGCTTGGCGGAAAGTCGGCTGATGATATGGTGTTGGTAAGCAACTCATCTATGTATTCTGAATTGACAGGCGCACAAAACGTTTATCCCAATACGCTTTTTGGTGTGATGGCAAAGTGGCGCGATTTGTATCGAAATGCATCGCTCACAAAATCGTATCAAGCTTCGTATGCTTCGAATAAGTCTGGCATCAACCGTCCAACGAATGACCGGATTCTTGAGGCATTTTATCCTGTAATCGATCAGCGCATGCCCGTACTTTTCAAATCCGAAAAAGTGATGGACGTGCAGCGTGTGTTCACGTTAAAAAACGACCTGGGTTTCTCAGTGCAAATTGCGGATGTAAAGGAGGGCTTTCCGATCATCAACAAAATAAAGGCATCGAACACTAAAGTTTTTTTATCTCTTGATCTTCCTGAAGAAATCAAAAAGGATGGAAAAAAAGACGGCAAGAAAGACAGTGTAAAAACTCCTGAAAAAGAAAAAGTAAAAGTAAAAACCGCATGGGATATTGAAAAAGAAGCGCTCGAGAAAAGGAAGGCGGAGGCAATCGCAAGCTATACTTCACAAGCATCCGCCTTCAACAAAGCGGGAGTTACTTTTGGTTTTTCAACGCTGAGCGCAAAATCGAAAGACATTCAGGCGAACCTGAGAAGAATGATTGCTGCCGGATTGAGTGAAGATGCTGCTCTGGCCGCTCTCACTACGTCACCTGCACAACTACTTGGGCTGAGCGATCGTCTTGGAAGTATTGATGCCGGAAAAATTGCCAACCTCGTTGTGAGCGACAAACCTTACTTCAACGAGAAAGCAAACGTGCGTTATGTGTTTGTAGATGGTAAACTCTACAAAATAGAAAACAAGGACACAAAAAAAGATGATGCCAAGAAAAAATAAGAGAAACATGGAACATCATAAAATAAATTTCAAAGGAATAAGACGTGCTTGGATAGTCATCACTTTCTTATTCGCTGCCTTCATTTTGAATGCACAGGAAAAAGGAAACGTGCTCATCAAAAATGGAACAGTACTCACCGTAACCAAAGGCACTTTAACTGAAACGGACGTGCTCATTAAAGACGGAAAGATTTCACAAATAGGAAAAGGTATTGCAGCTCCTGCCGGAGCCAAAACAATTGATGCCACAGGTCTGTTTGTAATGCCCGGAATCATTGACCCACACAGTCACATTGCTGCGGAAGGAAACATTAATGAAGCTACGACTCCGGTAAGCGCTGAGGTAGCCATCGGTGACGTAGTGAATCCCCTGCAGATTATGGTTTATCGCGCATTGAGCGGAGGTGTGACTTCGATCCACTCCATGCATGGATCGGCCAATGCGATTGGTGGCCAATGTGAAACTTTAAAACTTCGATACGGCACCGTTGATGTGGATGCAATGAAAATGGAAGGCGCTCCCCGCACGATCAAGTTTGCGCTCGGAGAAAATCCAACGCGCGTTCATGGTGCAAATGGAATTGTTCCCCGCACACGCATGGGCGTTGAGTTTGTAATTCGTAAAGCATTTACAGATGCAAAAAAATATTCAGAAGACTGGGACGCGTACAACAAGAATAAACTAGTGAAAGGGTTCCGTGGTGCTCCGCCTGTTTACAATCTCCGTTTGGAGACGCTCGCTGAAATTTTGAAAGGCAATATCATTATTCACTGCCACAGTTATCGGGCCGATGAAATTTATATGATGTTGAATGTGTGCAAAGATTTCGGCATCAAGCGCATCACATTCCAGCACGTAAACGAAGGATTCAAAGTAGCGCCTGAACTTGCCGCTTATGGCGCGATGGCTTCTGTGTTCTCCGATTGGTGGGCCTACAAATTTGAAGTGTATTATTCAACCGCCTACAATGCTGCCATCCTTAGCAAGAATGGAGTTGTGACCTCACTCAACAGCGATGATGCAGAAATGATGCGCCACTTGTATCATGAAGCAGGAAAGACGCAGAAATATGGAAACCTTAGTGATGATGAAGCCTTGTCATTAATAACGATCAATCCTGCAAAACAATTGGGAATTGAATCCCGCGTAGGCTCACTTGAAGTTGGAAAGGATGGAGATATTGCGATATTCAAAAACCATCCGCTTTCAATTTATGGAATTCCTCAAGTGACAATCGTGGATGGCATCGTTCGCTTTGATCGCGAGAAGGACGCAGACGACATGCGATTGATAGTTGATCCAAAACAAAACATCGATGAAGGAGCTTCCGAGCCCGATTGGAAAGTGGTTGACAACTGCATGGACGGAACAGAGTTCTTGTTCGGGGAAACTTTTGAAGGCGATAAAAAATAATTTTGGTATGAAGAAGAAATTACAACTCTATTCAGGCATTGTGGTATCGCTCTTGTGCATTTATGCACTCGGCCTTCAAGCGCAAAGTCAAAAAGGAAAATACGGAACGTTTGCGTTGACCAATGCAACTATCGAGACGATCACAAAAGGAACCATCACCAATGGAACGCTGGTGATCAGCAACGGAAAAATTTTGTCGCTAGGCACCAACGTTCAAATCCCGCAAGGCGCGGAAGTAATTGACTGCAAAGGACAATTCATTTATCCCGGCATGATTGATGGCGGTACAAACCTCGGCCTTTCAGAAGTCGGATCGGATCCGCGCACAACGGATTATAACGAAATAGGTGATGTGATTCCGCAAATGAAAGCACTCACAGCCGTGAACCCGAATGCAACAGCAATTCCCGTGACACGTGTAAGTGGCGTGACTACTACGCTGGCCGCACCTTCCGGTGAATTGTTCCCGGGTACGGCTGCACTTATCAACCTTCACGGTTACACCCCCGATCAAATGTTTACAGGTTTTGAAGGCGTGGTTCTTGTCTTCCCTAACGGTGGTCGCAGAGGTTTCTTCGATCGCAGAACAGATGAAGAAATTAAAAAAGGAGTTGAAAACGCACTGAAGCGGATGAGCGAAGTATGGGAACGCGCGGTTCAATATCACAAGATCGACTCAGCGACAAAGGGACATGCGGGCTACTATCCAGAGATGCAAGCACTATTGCCGGTCGTTAGAGGAGAAAGAATGCTGCTCGTGGAAGTCGATGCCTCGAAAGACATCAAGGAAGCACTCAAGTGGATCAAAGAAAGAAAAATAAAAAAGGTTGCCCTGACGGGAGTAAGCGAAGGCTGGCGCGTAGCCGATGAAATTGCCAAGGCCGGCATTCCAGTGATCACGGGCAGAATTCTGAAACTACCATCACGCGAGTATGACCGCTACGACAAAGGTTATGTGAATGCAGGCTTGATGAAGAAGGCCGGAGTGAAAGTGGCGATCCGCTCGGGTGAAAATGGAAATCAGAATTTCAGAAACCTCCCCTACCATGCAGGGTTTGCTGCCGCGTATGGAATGGGCCGCGAAGAAGCAATCAAAGCGATCACGATAGTGCCGGCAGAAATTTTTGGAGTAGCCGATCATTTAGGCTCCCTGGAGGTCGGCAAGAGCGCTACTCTGTTTGTGTGCGATGGCGATCCGCTCGAAACCAAAACGCAGATCAGGCAAGTGTTCATTGATGGCTGGCAGATTCC
>CAZECP010000044.1:0-40025 GCA_964510765.1 uncultured Ohtaekwangia sp.
ATTTGTTTTTACTTTAACACCAGGAACAGGTTTACGAATTCTGTTGCCATTGAAGGCAATATCCATGAAAACATGGTGTAACCCATCGGTGCTTCTAAGGTCTTTTCTGAGGTAAAATCGAAGTCTGATCATGCGCCTTGTGTCTAGTTTTGTGTCCTGGTTTCTAACCTTCGGCCAATTTCAGCGGATTTAAGTCGCTTGAAATTTTACCGTAACACAATTTTCAAGGCAATTCTGGTAGATATTTGTGAATCAATCAATTACCCGTCTTCCGTCCGGGGTACTCTTATCTTAAGACTCATCGGTCCCGACATTTATACGGTTTTACCTGCTTATTTGTCTCAGCAACGAGTAGAGTAATTTAAACACTTTTTGACTTTAGTGGAATAATGCGTTCTGATATGCAATATTTGTTAGGCCTAAACTCAAAAACTAACATTTTATGGAATGGCGTGTAGCTAACAATCCAGAAGGCAATACTTACAGCCTTCCTGGCGATTGGTTGAAAATTGAATACTTCGAAGCTTTAAATATTCTTTTTAGAATTGAAAACTGTCTTCGCGTGTTCGTCTATATCGTTTTGAAAAATGAGTTCAAAGAAAAGTGGCGGGAGTTATCAATTACGAGTGATGATGCTGAAACATCAACCATTGCAGCAATAGCCAAGAAGCGTCTTGCTCAAGACATGAACTACGCGTATTTGGGTTACGTTTTGAATAGCCCTTTGCTTCACTTGACGAGCGGTGAATTAATAAGAATAATTACTTCTGATTCCTATTGGAAGTTTTTCAAAGGATATTTTCCCGGAGCTAAAGAAATCATTAAAAACAAACTTGATGAAATAGGGAACGTGCGTAACTCTTTGGCACATTTTCGGCCAATAAAGAAAGGGGATATCGAACTGGTCAAACAAAATTCAATTCATACACTCTCAGATATAGAACAAACACTAGAAGATTTCATCAGCTGCCCTGATGTGGTTCCAACTAACACAGATGAAAGTTGGTACAAAGAATTAATTACGTTGGGAACAGGCGAGTGCAAAATCTCAATGAGGCAAAGTAAACGAGAGGACTGGATTAAGCTTATCTTAAGATTTCATCCGCCAATTTTTGAACGCTCACAAAAAACTAAAAGATCGCAACATGTTAAGACTGCAAATCTAAAAGTGGATCGCATTTTGACAGATTTCCCTACTATGGCAAAACATGCGATTGCCGTTACAGAAGTAATTCCATCTAAATATACTTCCACACCAGAAGAGTTTGAATTTGAAAAACAGGTACGCTTTACCTTCAGTCGAATGTCTTTAAGTAAGAATTATGGAGAGGTGAAAGTAGAACTTGAGAAAATCCTATTGTTAATTTCGAATGAGGTCAATTTGATAAAGGAAGATAACTTAGCTCGAGGAAAATTAGTTGAAGTCGTGCCTTGTTCATTTTGGAATTCGGACGAGAGTAGATTTTACGATGTAACCAATTCAGCGTTCCTCACTAAGTTTAATGCGGACAGCCCGGTCGAATTTTGGGGGGTGCTTAACAATTCTTACGGTCACTTTGTTACCACCACAAGTAACTATCCTTGGATGCCAGTTGATATTTCGGAAGATAAAGAACCGCTTCCTTTCTAGCATTCTCACATACTCCCCGTCCTTCCACCATCCACCGGAAGATTCACCCCATTGATATAGGCAGCAGCGGGTGTGGCGAGAAAGGCAATGGCGGCTGCAACTTCGCTGGGCTCGGCCATGCGGCCTGCGGGAATTTCGTCAATCATCTCCTGGCGGATTTGTTCTTCCGTCTTCCCGGTTTTGGCTGCGCGTGTTTGAACGAGCGATTCGATGCGGCCCGTCTTCGTGCTGCCGGGCAATACGTTGTTCACAGTAATTCCAAACGGAGCTAACTCTACGGATAAAGTCTTTGACCAACTCGCCATTGCCCCACGCACGGTGTTGGAAACGCCCAAGCCTTTGATCGGAATCTTCACGGAAGTGGAGATCACATTGATGATACGTCCGTACTTATTTTTTTTCATCGCGGGCACGCATGCTTTCACCAGGTGATGACTGCAGATTAAATGCGCATTGATCGCCTTCAAAAAATCTTCACTCGATGCATCGATCGCGTTTCCTGCAGCTGGGCCACCTGTGTTGTTCATGAGGATGTGTATGTCTTTTTCTTTTGTCAATGACTCAATTTTCTCTCGCACCAAGTCGGGGAAATTAAAATCAGCAACCAAAAATGAATGCGTTTGATTTTCTTTTCGCGGAAGCTGGCTCAAAACTTCTTTCAATTTTTTTTCATCACGCGCCATTAGTATCACATTAGCCCCGAGGCTTGCGAGTTCAATCGCTGCGGCAAGACCAATGCCTTGTGTGCTTCCACAGACAATTGCATTTCTATCGGTTAGTCGGATATCCATTTTTTCATTTTCAGTAAAGATAAAAGAACCTTAACTTTCCGCTACAATCATGCATATGAACCGAACCTTGAAAATATTTTTCTTTGCCATTTTCCTTGTAATTACAGCACGCGCGCAGGTGCAAACAGGGAGAGCTTCCTTCTACTCGGATGCATTTGAAGGAAACCCTACCGCCAGCGGAGAGAAATACCGCGGTAACAAAATGACGGCTGCTCACAAAACTTTGCCCTTCGGCACAGTAGTGAAAGTGACCAACCTCTCCAACAATGAATCGGTAGAGGTGACCATCAACGACCGCGGCCCTTTTGTGGAAGGCAGGGTGATTGACGTTTCAAAATCTGCCGCAGAAAAACTGGGCTTCTTTAATCAAGGCACCACTGAAGTAAAAATAGAGGTGGTAGAAGCGGGAAACGGAAAGGGAAAAACTTTGCCTGCGATGGTTGAGCATGTGACCGTGGAGGAAAGAGAATTTTACAATTTCGATATTACAAAATCAAACCCGAGAGGTTATGGCGCACAGCTTGGCACCTACCAGGAGCTTTCAAATCTCTTGCGGGTGACTGACAACCTGAAAAAAACTTATCGCAAAAAAGTAACAGTGCAGGTGAAAATATTGAACGGAACAAAATTCTATAGCCTCATCCTCGGCCCATTTTCAAACCGGGAGAAAGCGGAGAATTTTGTCAATAGTTTGAAGAAACAATTTCCTGATTCATTTGTATTGGATTATTCCAAACAGTAAATCCAACTCCTTTGGGCAACCAGCTTTTGTTACATTTGAGTCTCGCTCATTATTTGCTCTTGTGTTAGAAATACTCGGATATTTTTTATCGGTTTTTGTCGGTGTCGTGCTGGGCTTGCTCGGTGGCGGTGGATCAATCCTCTCCATTCCCATTCTTGTTTATCTCTTTCATATTCCGCCCACACTTGCGGGAGCGTATTCCCTTTTCATAGTGGGCATCACAAGTTTGGTGGGAGCTGTTCCTAAATACAGGGAGCAATTGGTTAACCTAAGAACGGGGCTTCTTTTCGGAATTCCTTCCATCGTCAGCATTTTCTTGACGCGTTACCTTATCATTCCGGCAATACCTGATATTCTTTTTAGTATTGGCCATTGGCATGCAACAAAGCGGGAACTTCAGTTGGGTTTATTGGCCATTCTTATGGTGCTTGCCTCGCTGCAGCTGATTCGCGGAAGAAAAGAAGTAAACTCTGATGAAGAAAATTTCAGAATTCCACTGTTGATCATTGAGGGAATTCTTATCGGATTCCTAACTGGCTTGGTTGGCGCGGGAGGTGGATTTTTAATTATCCCAGCTTTGGTTTTTCTCACCGGGCTTCCATTCAAAACGATAGTCGGAACTTCACTCGTTATCATCGCGATCAATTCGCTCATCGGCTTTTTAGGCGATGTGTTCACTCAGCAAATGGATTGGAAATTTTTATTTACGATTTCTTCCCTTGCCATCATCGGTATCCTTATCGGGAATTTGTTGTCACGAAGAGTGGCTGCGCTTTATCTTCGAAAATTCTTCGGCTGGTTCACACTCGTAATTGGAATTCTGATTCTCATTCAGGAATTTCTGTCCAAATAGAAAGCGATTCATTTCTCGATGCTAATTTTTTATTTTTGATAAAAATTGAAATGAGCGCAACCAAAGATACTCTTCATCTCGTCAAGAAAGTTTGTGTGATTGGCCCTGAATGCACTGGCAAAACGGAGCTTTCAAAATTTTTAGGAGAACATTTTCAAACATCGTGGGTAGAAGAATATGCGCGGGCGTATATCGGCAAACTGAAACGGCCTTACGAGCAAATCGATCTCACCAAAATTGCACACGGGCAATTGCGCATGGAAGACGAATGGATTTACGATGCCAACAAAGTTTTAATCTGCGATACCAACCTGCTCGTAATAAAAATCTGGAGCGAATTCAAATATGGAAATTGCAATGATGAGATTTTGGAAAAGATGAACGAACGCAGATACGATTTGTTCCTGCTCACCTACATCGATATTCCCTGGCAAGACGATCCACAACGCGAGCATCCTGATAAGCGTGAAAAATTGTGGAATATTTATAAAGAAGAACTTTCAAAATTGAATGTACCGGTTGTTGAAATCTCGGGTAACCGTGAAGAACGACAGAAAAAAGCAATCGAAGCCGTGAACAAAATTCTTTAGTTATCAGCGCGATCAAAAAACCGAATCCATACGCAGCCATGCAAGTGCGGGATTTCCGCTTGTTCATTTTGGCGCGCCTGTTTGTTACGCTGGCTATCATGATTCAAGCCGTGGTAGTTGGCTGGCAAGTGTATGAAATCACACACGATCCGCTTTCTCTTGGCTTAATTGGATTGGCCGAAGCAATTCCAGCAATTGCTGTTTCTCTTTACGCAGGTCATTTGGCAGACATTGTCGAAAGGAAAAAAATCATCCTGCTTTGTGTGATCACGCTTATGTTCTGTTCAGCAGCACTTTTCTATTTCACGCTTGATATTGGTTCTATCATTTTGCAAAATGGAGCATTACCCATTTATGTTGTGATTTTTGTGAGCGGAATTGCGCGTGGCTTTTTGTCTCCGGCAAATTTCTCTTTCATGCCGCAATTGATCAATCGAGAACTCTATCAAAACGCGATCACCTGGAACAGCACCATCTGGGAAACCGCAGCTGTGGCGGGCCCAATGCTTGGCGGCTTGGTGTATGGTTTTTCAAATATCACCATCGCCTACTTTGTTGACTTGTCGCTCATGGTCTTGGGTTTCTTTTGTTATTTCTTCATTCCGAATCGTCCTTTGCCTCCAATTACAACTGAACAAGGAACGTGGGAAAAAATCAAAGCCGGAATCAAATTTGTTTTCAAAAACCAAATTATTCTCAGTGCCATTTCACTTGACTTGTTTGCTGTTCTCTTTGGCGGTGCTGTCGCGTTGCTTCCGATTTTTGCGGATGAAATTTTACATGTAGGAAAAATCGGACTTGGCTTTTTGCGCTCTGCTCCTTCCATAGGCGCTGTGCTCACGGCAGTTTACATGACGCACAATCCCATTCAAAAAAATATGGGAAAGATTTTGCTTTGGTGCGTGGCCGGGTTTGGTTTTTGCATGATTGGCTTCGGATTCTCCACAATATTTTGGTTATCGATGGCATTGCTGATCATCAGCGGAGTCTTTGATTGCGTGAGCGTAATTGTGCGCGGCATGCTAATCCACACGCTCACGCCTGAAAACATGAAGGGGCGAGTAGCCGCAGTGAACAGCATTTTTGTAGGCTCGTCAAATGAAATCGGTTCATTTGAATCAGGAGTGGCAGCAAAATTAATTGGAGTCGTTCCCTCCGTGGTCTTTGGCGGCTGCATGACAATTGGTGTTGTGGCGACCACAGCATGGAAAGCGGTGAAGTTGAGACGCCTGGATAAAATTGAATAGCCAATGATCCATCTTCAATTGATCTTTGGATAATTTACCCTTCTTGGCAGAAAAGAATTTCCTACATTCAACGATTAATTGAAAAATTGATCATGAAATCCAGACGCTCATTCCTGAAAAAATCCGCCACCGCATTGGGTGCGTTTTCGATTGTCCCATTTGCAGCAAAGGCAAGTGATGATGTTTCAGATGCGTTACTTGAATTGAATCAACTCACCCCGCTTGAAGCAGCCGAAGATGATGAATTGTGGACGCGGATAGCGCAAGCTTATACGGTTTCTGAAGGTGTTTTGAATTTGAATAATGGTGGAGTGAGCCCGCAACCAAAGGTGGTGCAAGATGCGGTTGATCGCTACTATCACATGTGCAATGAGGCTCCCACTTATTATATGTGGATAATACTTGATAAGGGTCGCGAGCCTTTAAGAAAAAAATTGGCTAGCCTGGCAGGAGTTTCTACGGAAGAGATTGCCGTGAATAGAAATACAACAGAAGCACTTGGCACATTCACATGGGGAATTGATATGCAAAAAGGTGATGAGATTGTGATGACCAGGCAAGATTATCCCAACATGATTCACGCGTGGAAGCAACGCGAGATGCGCGAAGGTGTGAAGGTCAACTGGATCAATTTGAATTTGCCCATCGACAATGATGATGTTGTGTTGAAAGCGTATATCGATGCAACAACTCCGAAAACAAAAATCTGGCACATCACCCATTTGATGACGTGGACGGGGCAAATTATTCCGGCCGCCAAACTTTGTGCAGAAGCAAGAAAGCGCGGCATCATTTCCATTGTAGATGCAGCCCATTCATTCGCTCACTTGGATTATAAAATATCTGATTTCAACTGCGATTATTTTGGAACCAGCTTACATAAATGGTTATGCGCTCCTTTTGGCACAGGCATGATGTATGTTCGGAAAGATCGCATCGAAAAAACATGGCCACTCTTCCCAAATGATAAACCACAGAGTGGCGACATCAGGAAATTTGAAGCCCTCGGCACGCGATCATTTGCGCCCGAGCAAGCCATTCATCAAGCTATTGATTTTCACAATGCCATTGGCTCGCGCAGAAAACAAGAGCGATTACATTATCTGAAAAAATATTGGTGTGAGGCTGTGGTAAAAAATCCTAGAATAAAACTTCACATCTCACTGAAGCCCGAATACTCTTGCGCACTTGGCACTTTCAGTATTGAAGGGATGGATGTTGGGGAATTGAATTCTAAGCTTTTTTCTGAATATCAGATTATCACTACTCCAATAAAATGGGAAAATATAAACGCAGTGCGCGTAGCACCCCACGTTTATACTTCCACAAAAGATCTCGATCGCTTTATTGATGCTGTAATGAAACTCGCTGCCTCTTAGCCAACCATTTCCACGCTGCGTTTGATAAAGTTGGTCAAGTCCGCACCTGTGAGCATGCTCTGCGACAAAAGTGCGAGATCGTAAACCTGCTTCGCCAGTTTTTGTTGCGCGTCTTCCGATTCTGCTTTCAGAATTTTTTGAACCAACAAATGATTCCCGTTAATGGCCACATTATAATTGTCGGGCATGCCACCCATAAAGCCCATACCTCCACCACCTCCAGTTCGTGCCATCTCTTTCATTCTGCGCATCCACTCGCTCATAGTAATTGTAACTGGCATATCTTCTGGAGAAAGTGATTCGACAGCCAATGTCATGTTCTTGTTGTTGATCGCTTTTTCAAAAATGGATTTGACTTTTTCTTCCTCCTCTTTGCTCAGCACGCTGGCAATGTTATCCGTTTTCTGAATCAACTTATCGATAATCTCACTGTCAACCCGTTTGAGTTGTGTTTTTTCTAACTTCTGCTCAAGATGATTGATGAAATGACTGTCGAGAATTCCATCCAGCAACAAAACATCGTATGCCTTTGCTTTCGCGGATTCGATAAATGCGTGCTGCTTGGCAATATCTGTCGAATAGAGGTAAACTACGTTACTGTCTTTGTCCGTCTGATTTGGTTTTACCTTATCCGCATATTCATTTAAAGTGAAATATTGTGAATCCACATTCTTTAGCAAGGAAAACTCCTTTGCTTTTTCATAAAACTTCTCATCACTGATCATTCCGTAGCGCACAAACACATTGATGTCATCCCACTTCTTCTCAAATTCTTTCCGATCGCGAACGAACATGTCAACGAGTTTGTCGGCAACTTTTTTGGTGATGTGTGAGCTGATCTTCTTGACGTTCGCATCGCTTTGTAAATAACTGCGGCTTACGTTGAGAGGAATGTCCGGAGAATCCAATACACCGTGCAGCAACATGAGGAAATCAGGCACCACATCTTTCACCTCATCGGTGATGAACACCTGGCGTGAGTAAAGCTGAATTTTATTGCGATTAATCTCAAAATCATTTTTGATCTTCGGGAAGTAAAGAACTCCCGTGAGATTGAATGGATAATCAACATTCAAATGAATCCAAAAGAGTGGATCTTCCGAGAATGGATAAAGCTCTTTGTAAAACTTCAAATAGTCTTCATCTTTTAATTCGTTTGGAGCCTTCGCCCAGATTGGATTCGGATTGTTGATGATCCGATCTTTAGTGATGGTCTTGTACTTCGGCTTATTGTCTTTGTCAACGCCATCTTCAACACTTTCGTCTTTCGTGCCGAATTTGATTTCTACCGGAAGGAACTTACAATATTTTTCCAGGATGCCTTTGATTCTCCACTCGTCCAAAAATTCTTCTGAGTCGCTGTTGATGTGAAGAATCACATCTGTGCCGCGGGTTTCTTTTGTTGCAGAAGTCAATTCAAATTCCGTTGAACCATCACACTCCCATCGCGCAGCCTCGGTTCCTTCTTTGAAAGATTTTGAAATTACCTCCACTTTATCCGCCACCATGAAAGCGGAGTAAAATCCAAGACCGAACTTTCCGATGATGTCTTTTGCATCGGCTTTGTCTTTAAATTTTTCTACAAACTCGGCTGCTCCTGAAAAGGCAATCTGATTGATATATTTTTTGATTTCGTCAGCAGTCATTCCAAGACCTTTGTCGCTGACGGTGATTGTTTTTTCCTTTTTATCGAAGCTGACTTCAATTTTCAGGTCACCAAGGTCTCCAGAAAAATCTCCCATTGAGGAGAGTTTTTTCAACTTCTGAGTTGCATCCACGGCATTGCTCACCAATTCACGCAGAAAAATTTCGTGATCGGAATAGAGGAATTTCTTGATGATGGGGAAAATATTCTCGGTGTGTATCGAGATGGTACCTTTCTCTTGCATAAGATTAAATTTTTAAGCGATCGGAGGATTTCAAAAATTGTTCCAGCCAAAGAAAAAATGACAGGATGACAGGTAAACAAAGGCGATGAAAATTCATCGCCTTGATATTTGAGCCAAAATCTTTTAGACCTCCGAAACCTCTTTCGTCTCTTGTTTCTGCCCCAAGTCAATTTCTTCACCATCCTTATTCAAAAAATGAAACTCGGTAATGGCAAGTGAGCTGTCTTTTACCAAAGTCACCCAACGCTTGTATTTGAAGAAGAATTTTACGCGCTTAGAAATTATTCCCTTGGTATAATAGGCATACAGGAATGGGTGTAGCGACAGCACAAGTTCTTTTTCATTCTGCTTTTCAAAAAGGTGCTGTATATGCTGCTCAATCTGGTCGGTGACCAAAATAGAAGCCGTGATTTTTCCGGTGCCATTGCATGTCGGACAAACTTCCTTGGTAGCAATGTTCATTTGCGGGCGTACTCGCTCGCGCGTGATCTGCATCAATCCAAATTTGGAAAGCGGAAGAATGGTGTGCTTTGCCTTATCGCTCTCCATCTCCTCCTTCATCTTCTGGTAGATGAGCTTCTTATTGTCCTGGTTGCGCATGTCGATGAAATCAACCACAACAATTCCGCCCATATCGCGGAGACGTAACTGACGGGCAACTTCGCGGGCTGCTTCCATGTTCACGGAAAGAGCCGTTGTTTCCTGGTTTTCCTCGCGATTGCTTTTGTTACCACTATTTACATCAATCACGTGCAGTGCTTCCGTGTGCTCGATGATAAGATAACCTCCTCCGCGCAAACTAACCGTTTGTCCGAATGCCGCTTTCAACTGGCGCTCCACTCCATAGTGCTCAAATAATTTGAGTTTACCTGTATAGAGTTTTACAATCTTCTCTTTCTCAGGAGCGATGTTATGGATGTAGCTCTTTACTTCCTCGAAGATCTTTTTGTCATCCGTGAGAACGTTGTCGAATGACTCATTCAACACATCGCGAAGGATAGATGACGCTTTGTTCAGTTCGCCAATGATCTTGTCTCTTGGATTGGCTTCTACCATGCGGGCGATTCCATCGTCCCACATTTTCACAAGTGACTTGAGGTCCTTGTCGAGTTCAGCCACTTCTTTTCCTTCAGCCACGGTGCGAATGATCACACCAAAGTTTTCCGGCTTAATGGATTGAATGAGACGCTGAAGTCGCTTCCGCTCATCTCCGCTGGAGATACGTTTGCTCACGCTAACAGCGGAGGAGAATGGCACGAGCACCAGGTAGCGCCCTGCCAGTGATAACTCACACGAAAGTCGCGGGCCTTTGGTAGAGATGGGTTCCTTCACTACCTGCACCGGCACCAACTGATTCTTTGAAAGCTGCTGGGCTATTTTCCCATGCTTGTCAATGTCTTTTTCAGTCTGGAACTTATCCAGTTTGCCACCGGTGATCTTCTTTCCGCGGACGAGCTTGGTGTACTTCTGTAAGGAAGAAAACTGCGGTCCTAAATCCAGATAATGAAGAAAGGCGTCTTTCTCATACCCGATATCGATGAAGGCTGCGTTTAATCCCGGCACTACTTTCTTAACAGTGCCTACGTAAATATCACCCACTACAAACTTGCTTCCATCTTCTTCTTCGTGAAATTCAGCAAGGTGCTTGTCCTTAAGAAGGGCTATGCGACATCCGTTCTGAGTAGCACTTATGATAAGTTCATTACTCAAAACTTTAAAATTTTAATTTCTTAAATGTACTGACGGCTTTCGTCAGGCGAATGTCATTTTATTTTTTCTTATGTCTGTTCTTTCTCAAACGCTTCTTGCGCTTGTGAGTAGCCATTTTGTGTTTCTTTCTTTTTTTACCACTTGGCATAATTCCTTTTGGTTTTGCCACGCTTGGGCGTGACGGTTAAACATTAATTTATTTGAGTTCCTCCAGATAAGAATCTATTTCGGCTTGAACTGCCGGATCCTTCTCTGTATTTTTTAGTTTCTGTAATTGCTCGCGGGCTTCTTTCTTCTTGCCATTGTTCATCAAAGACACTCCGTACAATAGCTGACCTTGCACATGATTTGGATTCACTTCCAACAATTGCTTCAGCCAATCTTCTGCCTTCGCGTTTTGTCCAGATTGCAGCGAAAGCATTCCCATGTTGAAGAGCGCCAATTCATTTTTTGGATCTTCGCTAAGCACCTCCCTTATTTGCTTGATTCCTTGCATCGGCCCACCTGAAACCAGGTAAGTCATCGCAACTTTGATGCGCGCTTCGTAGTTCTTTGGTTCAGCTTTGATTGCTTTATTCAACCATTCGCGCGCTTGCTCTGCCATGGTAACTCTTTTTTGTTGATCCATCGCAAAGGTGAAGGCCTCGTAATAGTTGCTACCCGCTTTTAAAAAACTTTTCGTTGTGTTAAAGAACGTTGCTGCTTCTTTGCCAAACCAGGCGGCACTATCAAACATGCCCGCTTTTGCGTAGAGGTTTTGCAAAGAGTCGGCAAAGATAGCATTTTTTTCATTTGACGAAGATTGAGCCATCGCAGCTCTCACTTCGCTAATTAGCTTCTTCTCTTGAACTGAAACTGTAGAATGATTTTGAGCTGCCGGTGTTTTAGCAGTCGAGTCATTTCCTTTCATCTCACTTTCATTCTCCACCACAGACTTTGGCAACATAAAGATAAGCGCAACAATAATTGCACTTGCGGCTACCAATATGATCCTGGTTTTTAACATTGGGGTTGATTAGTCAATCGCTGAGCCAATGAAAGGCTTCAAAAAATTAAATTCACAATTGACAAACTGGCTAATTGAGAATTGATCATTCTTTCTCTGCAAGTTGCTTTACCTTCTCGCTATTCTTGATCTTGTTCACAAAAATTTTTGCCGGTTTGAAGCTTGGAATAAAGTGTTCGTCAATAACAATAGCTGTATTTCTGGAAATATTGCGGGCGATTTTCTTTTTTCTCTTTTTGTTGATGAAGCTACCAAAGCCTCTCACATATATATTATGGCCAGATGCCATGTTTGACTTAACAATAGTGAAGAACGCTTCCACAGATGCAGTTACATCTGCCTTGTCGATCCCGGTCTTCTCAGTAATTTGGTTGATGATATCAGCTTTGGTCATAATTTTTTCAGAAAGGCTGCAAAGTTATACGCAGTTTGAACAAACGCAAAATGAATTTGTTGATTATCACCTACATGGGTCACATTTGATTTTCCGTTCGGTGAAATGGACGGATTTGAAGAGATTCGCACAACTTGACTATGACAAAAAAGTATTTCTCATATAAAATAATTGAGTGGTACAAGGAAAATCATCGTTCATTGCCTTGGCGAGAAACTAAAAATCCATATTACATCTGGCTTTCGGAGATTATTCTTCAACAAACGAGAGTTGCTCAAGGGTTGCCTTATTACAATGAGTTTGTAAAAGCCTTTCCAACCGTTGGTGATCTTGCAAAAACGCCCCTGCAACAAGTGCTCCGTCTTTGGCAGGGATTGGGATACTACTCACGTGCGCGTAATCTTCATCGTTGTGCACAAACTATTCACGAAAAATTCAACAGTGAATTTCCATCGACTTATCATGAGCTGATTCCCCTGCCCGGAATTGGTCCTTACACCGCTGCGGCCATTGCTTCAATAGCTTTCAAAGAACCAGTGGCAGTTGTCGATGGAAATGTTTTTCGTGTGCTCGCGCGCGTGTTTGGAATGGATGAAGATATAGCAAGCAACCAGGGAAAAATTTTATTTACCAGAAAAGCAAACGAACTGATTGATAATAAACGACCGGACTTGTTTAACCAGGCGATGATGGAGTTTGGTGCGCTCCATTGTGCACCACAAAATCCAAAATGTGACGAATGTATTTTTTCAAAGCAATGTGTAGCCAATCAAAAGGGCATGCAAAAGTTGTTGCCAATCAAATTAAAAAAGACAAAAGTCAGAAACCGATATTTCTATTACTTCATTTTAAAAGTGAAAGACAAAATCTTCATGCGCCATCGAAATGAAAAAGACATCTGGCAGGGACTTTACGATTTTTATCTGATCGAGAAATCAAAAAACACGAAGATTAAAAAAATAATTGAAGCAGATCTGATCTTAAAAAATGCTGCAATCAGATACGAAAGCAAAAAATTAACGCATCTTCTCTCACATCAAAAGCTACACATCAAATTTATTGAGGCAGAAGTTTCAAAAAATGTTGTTGCGCGTTTACAGAAACTTGGTTTGAAACCGTTCGATAGAAAACAAGTCAACAAATTGCCTAAGCCGATCATCATCCAACGATATTTGAACCTGAAAGATCATTAAAGGTAACTGAACGAACTGCACTTGTGAATTCCAACGAAGATTAAGATTTTTGGTAACTTTGCTCCCCGGCCTCAGTTTTTCAGGCCATTTGAGAGCGTAATAAAACAAATAACTATATGTCAGGAGTAAATAAGGTAATTCTATTAGGAAGATTAGGAAAAGATCCCGAAGCGCGCACACTGGAAAACGGAAACATGGTGGTGAATTTCACCATTGCAACGTCAGAAGTTTATAAAGATCGTGTGACAGGTGAGCGAAAAGAAATCACCGATTGGCACAACATTGTAATGTGGCGCGGATTGGCAGAAACAGCTTCAAAATATTTGCACAAAGGAGATCAAGTCTATGTAGAAGGCAAAATGCGTACGCGTAGTTGGGAAAAAGATGGCGTGACGCGCTACACCACTGAAGTAATTGCCGACAACATGTCGCTGCTGGGCGGTAATAAACAACAGGGTGGTGGAAATGGAAATTATGAACGACCGGCTACAACAGTTACATCAGCGCAGCCTGAAAACAATGACAGCGCTACAGACGACTTGCCGTTCTGATTTGCAACGAACCAAAATTTTGCTTGGAATCAATTTTACTTTTTGAAAAACCTTCGTTAGAGACACTCTCTGATCTGATTTCCAGTGGCTCAAACTGGTTTTACGTTTTCAGTTTTGTAGCCATCATGATTATGCTCGGAATGTCTGCCCTCATTTCGGCTTCAGAAGTTGCTTTCTTCTCATTGAAATCAGACGATCTCGATAATTGCCGTCAATCCGATGAGACCTCAAAACGCAATGTGGTTGACTTATTAAAAAAGCCCAGGCTTCTGCTCGCGACAATTTTAGTTTGCAACAATTTTGTAAACGTGGGTATTGTAACGTTATCAACCTTTTTAATGTGGGAAATGACGGGTACTAAAAAACCAACAGAAACAATTGTGGGCATTGTAACTTTTGTGGCCACATTTGCCATCACCTTCTTCGGAGAGATCGTGCCAAAGGTATATGCCACACAACACAACATAAGTTTTGCCACGCGCATGTCAACGATATGGAAAGTGTTGGAAACAATCTGGAGGCCCATTTCATGGCTATTGCTGAGCGTGAGTAACATCGTGGAGAAGCGAATCGAAAAGAAAGGTTACAGCACTACGGTAGAAGAATTGAATCAAGCTCTCGAGCTTACGACCAAAAACAACGAGACCACCGAAGAAGAAAAAGATATTTTGAAAGGCATTGTAAACTTCGGGACTCTTACGGTGAAACAGGTTATGAAATCGCGCGTGGATATCTCTGCAGTAGATGGCGAGTTGAATTTCAAAGACCTTATGGAGCAGGTGAACAAATCAGGATTTTCCCGCATTCCTGTTTATCGTGAGACAATTGATTCCATTGAAGGAATTCTTTATACGAAAGACCTTTTACCTTATTTGGACGAGCAAGAAACTTTTAAATGGCAAAAGTTAATTCGTCCAAGTTTCTTCGTGCCAGAAACAAAAAAATTGGACTCTCTTCTC
Organism: uncultured Ohtaekwangia sp.; assembly: GCA_964510765.1. Taxonomy (GTDB): domain Bacteria; phylum Bacteroidota; class Bacteroidia; order Cytophagales; family Cyclobacteriaceae; genus ELB16-189. The sequence continues at coordinate 14,935 of CAZECP010000044.1, forward strand.
AAAGATTTTCAAAGCAAGAGAGTACACATGGCTATTGTAGTTGATGAATATGGTGGCACCGCAGGTCTGGTTACACTTGAAGATCTAATAGAAGAAATCATCGGTGAGATAAATGATGAATTTGATGAAGTAAACACGGGCTATCAAAAAATAGATGACCATACATTCATTTTTGAAGGAAAAACATCCATCCATGATTTGTGCAAAACCCTGGAGATTGACTTTACTTCATTCGATGAGGTAAAGGGTGAAAGTGAATCATTGGGCGGATTGATCTTGGAACTACACAACGGCTTTCCGAAAATCGGAAATCAGATCACTTTCGACAGGTTTGTGTTTACTGTGCTAGGTCTCGATCAAAAGCGCATCACGCGTGTTCGCATCAATGTGCAGGAGGAAACTGTCAAGACCGAAGAATAAAAATGATTTCATTTTACAAGTTGCCCTTTGTTCCTTCCTGCTTTTTTATGGGGCTTTTTTCTCTCTTCATAGCTTCTTGTTCCAGCGACTATCAACCCAAACCAAAAGGATATAACCGGCTTATTCTTCCGAAGCAAGAATACCGACCTCTACCCGATTCGCTGCCATATCAATTTGAATATTCAAAGGCGGCAAAACTTTTGAAAGACACTTCCTGGATATCAGAAAGGCACTGGGTGGAAATCTATTATCCTACATTGAAAGCCAACATCCACATCACCTATAAAAAAGTGAATGGCAAAGAAGAAGTTTTAAAGGAACTTTTGAACGATGCGTATAACCTCACGAGCAAACAGCAAATCAAAGCAAATGGTATCGATGAAATCATCACCAAAACACCAAGTGGAAAAACGGCTGTGATTGCTGAAATTTCAGGCGAAGTTCCCAGTCAGTTTCAATTCACAATGACTGATTCATCGAGAAATTTTCTTCGTGGAGCTTTGTATTTTAATACGCGCGTTCAAAATGACTCACTTGCTCCTGCCATCGATTTTATGAAGAAAGAGACTCTTCATCTGATCAATACGCTCGGTTGGAAGAAATGATCCGTTGATTTGTCAATTTGACCAAGAGCCAATTATATTTATTATTGGCAAATTTATTAGTTGATCATTGGCGAATTTCTTCGATACATCCATTGAATTTCTGAAAGGCGTTGGTCCACAGCGCGCGGTTTTGCTCCAAAAGGAGTTGAAGATTTTCACATTCGGTGATCTCATCCAACATTATCCATTTCGCTACGAAGACCGCACCAAATTCTACTCCACAAAAGAAATTGATGACACTATGCCTTACGTGCAACTAAAAGGCAAGTTCACCGACTTAGAGGTGATCGGAGTTAAGAATAAGAAAAGACTGATTGGTTATTTTGCAGATGCCGATGGTGAGTTGGAAATGGTTTGGTTTAAAGGCATCGATTGGGTTCTGAAAAAAATTAAACCGGGTATTGAGTATGTGGTGTTTGGCAAGCCTTCGCGTTTTGGTAGTAAGATAAATATTGCTCATCCTGAAGTAGAACCGGTAACAGAAGGAAATCAGAAAGGCAATTCTTTCCAGCCGATTTATCCGCTTAGTGAACTTCTGCGCACGCGTTACATTGACAGCAAGTTTATTTCTAAGATTGAATTGGAAGTTCTCAAGGCAGCGCAATCACACATCCGCGAAACGTTGCCGGCAAGTTTGATTCAAAAGAATAATCTGATTGGAAAAAAAGATGCGATTAATAACATCCATTTTCCAAAGTCGCAGGAACTGCTTACCAAAGCACAACACAGGCTGAAGTTTGAAGAGTTGTTTTACATTCAACTTCGATTAATAAAAAATAAATTGGTGAGGCAAGATAAGTTTCGTGGTCATATATTCAATGATGCCTCATTACTTACAAAATTTTATAATCATCACCTGCCATTTGAATTAACCGATGCTCAAAAAAAGGTAATTCGTGAAATTTATTCTGATTTGAAATCAGGAAAGCAAATGAACCGCTTGCTGCAAGGTGATGTCGGTAGTGGCAAAACCATTGTTGCATTTATCTGCATGCTTATCGCAATAGGAGGAAATACGCAGGTGGCGCTTATGGCTCCGACAGAAATTCTTGCACAGCAACATTATAATAATCTAAAAAAATATGCGAATGAGATGGGGATTTCAATTGCATTGTTAACTGGTTCGGTAAAAAAATCTCAACGGAAGCCTATTCATGACCAACTCAAGTCCGGAGAATTAAAAATTCTTGTCGGCACACACGCGTTACTGGAAGAAGAAGTGAGCTTTCAGCAACTTGGCATAGCAATCATTGATGAGCAACATCGCTTTGGTGTAGCGCAACGAAGCAAACTTTGGCAAAAAAATTCCGATATCTATCCGCATGTGTTAGTGATGACGGCTACGCCCATCCCTCGTACTTTGGCCATGACATTGTATGGTGATCTTGAAATTTCCACCATCGATCAATTGCCGAAAGGCCGCAAACCCATCAAGACGAGTCATGTGTTTGATTCAAACCGATTGAAAGTAAATCATTTCCTTCAGCAGCAAATGGATGCAGGAAGACAAGTGTATGTTGTCTATCCACTCATTGAAGAATCGGAAAAACTTGATCTTAAACACTTGATGGACGGATATGAAAGTATGTCCCGCGCGTTTCCGACCGTAGCGATCAGCATTGTGCATGGCCAGATGAAACCGGAGGCAAAAGACTTTGAGATGGCGCGCTTCGTAAAAGGAGAAACAAAAATAATGGTGGCCACCACGGTAATTGAAGTGGGTGTTGATGTACCGAATGCTTCGGTGATGGTAATTGAAAGTGCTGAACGCTTCGGCTTGTCGCAGCTTCATCAATTGCGTGGCCGTGTCGGGCGCGGAGCAGAACAATCGTATTGTCTCCTGGTAACAAGTTTTAAGTTAAGTGCTGAAAGTAAGACACGCATTGAGACTATGGTGCGCACTAATAATGGATTTGAAATAGCAGAAACTGATTTAAAGCTTCGCGGTCCGGGAGACTTGATGGGAACACAGCAAAGCGGTGCCCTGGATTTGATGATTGCCGATCTGGGAAAAGACGGTGCGATTCTTCAACAGGCTCGCGAAGCCGCAAATGAAATATTAACCCACGATCCGAATCTTGAGAAGCCAGAAAATAGAGCGATCAAAACTCAGGTGTTATCACTTCGCAAAACCGTGGTGAACTGGAGCCGTATAAGTTGAGCTTATGTGTGATGTTTCTGGATTCAAAAAAAGCACGGTAACTTAGATTCAAAATGTTAAACCCCGAACAATTTCATCGCTACAGCCGGCAAATACTTCTTCCGGAATTCGGAGTAGATGGCCAGACAAAGTTGTTGAACGCAAAAGTGCTGGTGATCGGATCAGGAGGGCTTGGTTCTCCTGTGTTGCTTTATCTTGCTGCTGCAGGAATTGGTCACATCGGTATTGTTGATTTTGATGTGGTGGATGAAAGTAATCTGCAGCGACAAGTTTTGTTCTCCACATATGACATTGGAAAACCGAAAGCAGCAATTGCTTCGGAAAAAATCAAAGCTCTCAACCCCTATATTAAAGTTCAAATTTTTAATTCGTTCATTTCTTCTGCCAATGCACTTGAAATTATTTCCGATTTCGATTTGGTGATTGACGGTTCCGATAATTTGCCAACCCGTTATCTTGTGAATGATGCTTGTTTCCTGCTAAACAAGCCATTGATCTATGGAGCAATTTTTCAGTTTGAAGGGCAAGTAAGTGTGTTCAATCAATTGCTTGGCGATGGAACGAGCGGGCCAAACTATCGCGATTTATTTCCTCAACCACCGCCACCGGAAATGGTACCTTCCTGCAGCGAAGGTGGTGTGCTCGGTGTTCTTCCGGGGATAATAGGATCGATGATGGCGAATGAAGCAATCAAAATAATTGCCGGAATAGGCTCCACCCTGAGCGGAAGGCTTTTGCTCTTTGATGCCCTTGATTTCACAACCCGCTATTTGAAAATTCAACCCAATCCCAAAGCAGAAAAAATTACAAAACTCATCGACTATGAAGAATTCTGCAATCCAAAACATCTAAAAGAAACCATTAAAGAGATTGATGTAAATACAGCAAAGCAACTTTTGGCAAATAACGGCATTCAAATAATTGATGTGCGTGAGAAGTTTGAATTTGATGCTGGTAATATTGGAGGCATTCACATTCCGTTAAACAAATTGGAAAATCAACTTCACGAAATTCCAAAAGAAAAATCTTTACTAACCGTTTGTAAAAGCGGAGGCAGAAGCAAAAAGGCCGCGACTAAATTAAAATCGCTTGGATATAATGTCGTCAATCTGGGTGGCGGACTTTTAAAATGGAAATCGGATATCGACTCTGATTTGAATGTTGTCTGAAAGAATAAGATCTGTTAGATGGAACTTAAGTGGTCTTAAAGAAGAGTTTAGAAATTGGTATAAGTAGCAACCCTGCAAATGCGAAAGTGATAAACGCGAATCGCAGGTGAAATGCCTGCGCGATGTACCCTATCAGCACGGGCCCTGTAAAACATGCCGACAATGCTGTAAGTAGCAATGATTGAAATGGCAACTCCGGTAGAGTATTTTTTTGAATCTGCTGCAAGCGAAAAGACCATTGGCACAATAGCTGCCGTGCCTACACCAACCAAACAAAAGCCAGTCATCGAAATCCAGAAAGTTGGAAAAGAAACCGCAAGGGAAATTCCTGCAAAAATCAAAAGGGAACTTAAAACGAAAGTGCGTGGTCTTCCGATAGCTGTGATCAATCCATCGGATGCAAAACGCGACAATGCCATAAAAATCATGAAGGTGAGATAACCGAGCGTAAATAATTTTTCACTCACCACTTCTTTAAAATAAACCCCACTCCAATCGAACATACCTCCTTCGCAAAGCGAGGAGAGAAAAATCAGAAATCCTAAATAAACGATGTATGGATCCGGTTTAGAAATTTTGAATTTGTTTCCAGATGTTGCACGGTCGTTTCTTAAAAGGTGTTGATAAGAATAAAAGGCGAGAGCAATGGCCACCCCAGCAACAACAGCAAAGTGTATCTTCATAGAAATGTCAAGGCCAACGAACAAAGTTGATACTCCAACTCCGACTATTCCGCCTGTGCTCCACAGTCCGTGAAATGACCCATTGATATTTCTACCAAATTCCCTCTGCAAAGTGAGTGCCTGCGTGTTGATAGAAATATTCATGATTCGCATGTTGAAAGAAAAAAGGCAAACCAGCAAGGCCAGGAGCCAGGTTGAATTTGCGAAACTAATTGCTGTGAGTGAAATCGCGAGGCAGCCAAAAGAAATTAAGGCCGGAACTCGACTATGATAACGAGACACCAGCCACCCGGAAATGGGTAAGCCTATCAAAGAACCAAATGGCATTAGTAACAACAGCGTACCAAGCTCTGCATCGTTATAAGAAAAATTTGATTTGATGGTTGGAATGCGCGAAGCCCATGTAGAAAAGCAGGCTCCTGAAATGAAAAAATATACACTAAGAAAAATCCGATGCTTAACTTTTGATTCCATCTCTTCAGTCCGGACAACGTTGTAAAGATTAAACCACCAGTAATGTGTTCAAAATAATTTGAAAAAAAATTTAAGCAAAAACTTCTCACTTTCTCAAACCTCAGACTGCCAAAGTAACTACACTGACCGGGGCAAGATTTTGGGAAATAATTTTCCAGTTTTCCCCATCATCAAAAGAGCAGTACAAGTTTCCATTTGTTGTGCCAAGTGCCAATACTCTTCCAAGCTTCGCAAAACCATGACGAAGCACGAGGTCAAATGAATTCTCCGTTGGCAAACCGTTGGAAGTTGAAAACCAGTTTTTGCCGCCATCCACTGTTTTAAATACTTGCAATTTTAAATCGATTGGAGCCCTTGCTTCATCACTCTCTGCAGGGATCACCCAAGCTACCTTGGGATTTGAATGATCAATTGCCAAAGCAAACCCGTACAAGGGGCAACCGATTTTACCGCTTACATTAACCCATTCTTCTCCGCCATTGGTTGTACGAAAAATACCGCAATGATTCTGCTGCCAGATCACTTCCGGAAATTGCCGACACATCAAAACCTGGTGCGGATCATGACCAATTTCTGGTTTTGCCTTAGGCAGATAACCCGCTATCAATCCATAGTTCTTTGGACCCCAGGTTTTCCCACCATCCTTTGTTTCAAAAACTCCAGCGCAACTCACACTCACATAAATGTGATCGCTGCTTCTTGGGTCAACAAGAATAGAATGAATGAAAGGAAAATCCTTTCCTGTACCAAACCATTGATTTTCGTCCAGGCGGCTGGGATGATTCCACAGGCTTTCATTGAGTTGAAAAGTATTGCCTCCATCACTGGAAAAAAATAAACCACCTGGTTCTGTTCCAAGCCAAAAACAATTGGGCTTGTCTTCTCCTGCGGATTGCATCACCCAAAGTTTCTTTAATGAAGCCGGTGCTCCAACTCGATATTCGTAGCCACTAAAAGAAGGCGCATTTGCATCATTCCAAGTTGCGCCCTGATCATTACTGAAATGCAACTTCTCGCCCCAATGTCGATGCGATATTCCCACCCACCAAGTTGAAGTGCGTTCATCTACAAACACGAATGAAACCGGAAATCCTTTAAAATGAATTTGAGGGTTGGAGATTTCTTCTCCTCCAACAGTGTAAACCGCTAATCCTTTTGACGTGCCAACCAGTAAATTCGGAGCTATCATCTTCATCCGCCTGACAATGCTTGAAAGATCAACACTTCATCTTTCGCCTCTACTTTGTCAGAAAGCTTTTCGCGATCGCGGATCAATTCATCTTTTAAAAAAATATTCACATGCTCGCGAAGTTGCCCGGCATCATCAACGAGATAAGACGAAATGCCAGGGTATTTTTTTTCAATTGCGGAAATAATTTCGTGAACAGTTGTTGCCTCCACACTTGTAGCTTTTAAGGTCGGAAAAAATCTTTTTAATGCAGAAGTGAATTTTACTTGTGGCATAATGCATTCAAAATTAAAAAGAATAAATGTCATTGCATGAGCCTGATTTTTAAACCAATTTTAAAGTGCTCAAAAAAAATTTGAATCATTTGTGATGAAAGAATACATCCATCAAATTGAAGGCTGGCTAAAGCAAGGAAAAAAAATTGCATTAGCCCGTGTTATCCAAACATGGGGTTCTTCACCTCGGCCAGTTGGTTCATGCATGCTTATTTCTTCTGACCTGGAAATGGCCGGCTCAGTAAGCGGAGGTTGTGTGGAAGGAGCTGTGTTGAAAGAGGCAAAGAGTACTTTTGAAACCGGTGAGGGAAAACGTTTAACGTATGGAGTAACAGATGACGATGCATGGGCTGTCGGCTTAAGCTGTGGCGGAAAAATTCAGGTTTACATCCAACCGTGGAGCCTCGACAAAAACCTATCTGACTCACTTCTTCAAAACCTCAAGAACAATTTAGGCTGTGTGATGATCACAAAGTTGGGCAATGGCAATGTAAAAAATTCACTCGTGTCGGACGGCAAAATCACGGGAGCATTAATTCCTGAAAAGATTATGGGCAATGCCATGGAAGCGTATGATCAACGAACGCACCGCACAGTAGCAGAAGGCGATGACGAATACTTCATTCATGTATTCCCACCTCGTTCAAAAGTGATCATCATTGGCGCGGCTCACATCACTGCAGACTTAATTCAACTTGCCCATGACTTTAATTTTGAAACCATCGTAATTGACCCAAGAAAAACATTCGCCCGGAATACTTCTTTTCCCGTTGCGCCTGATCAACTTTTTGAAAATTATCCATCCGAAGTTTTACAAGAAATCAAACTCAATCCTTTTACTTACTGTGTCATTCTCAGTCACGATCCGAAAATTGACGATGATGCATTGAAGGTTTTGCTGCGCTCTCAGGTTGCTTATATCGGTGCGCTAGGCAGCAAGAAAAATCATGAAAAGCGGATTGCCCGTCTAAAAGAATATGGATTTACTGAAAATGAAATGAATAAAATTAATGCTCCAATTGGTATTGATATTCATGCACAAGGCGCGAAAGAAATTGCGCTGAGCATCATGGGTGCCATCATCAAAGCAAAGAATTTGTATCTCTGATTTTGGCTCTTGTCGGCTTGCGTTCGCACAGGCCGATATCAAAGTATTTTGGTTATTTCAGCCTCCGCTTACGGGCGGAATCACCACAACTTCCGCTTCAGCGGTTAAAACAAAATCGTCCTCGCGATATTCTTCCCCCACTGCAAAGGAAAGTGACTTCAATTTTGAAAATTGAGGATATTGATCAAGCAAAACTATTTTGAGTTCGGATATAGACGCTTCATGTTTCAACTCAATCGTTTTCTCTTTTCCTTTCAAAATATCTTTGGCAATTCCGTAAGCAACAAGTTTAACTCTCATACTTCAAATTTCTTCAAAAATTTTAACATCTCTTCACAAGCCATTGCAGCGCAATCATAACGGGCTGGAAATTCCCGCACAACTGCAAGCGATAAAAATTCTTTCGGCAGATTTTCATCAATCAGATTTTCTTTCAGCAGCTTTATATAATTTTCGCATAGCTTCATTGCTTCTTCAATTTTCTTTCCTTCCACAGACTGAATGAGCAACGAACCGGCAGCTTTTGACACTGCGCAACCAAATCCATAGAAATGCATCGTTGAAATTTTGTCTTCATTTCTCTCCATGTAAAAATCATACTTATCACCACACAGCGGATTATATGCTTTGAACGAAAATGAAGCGTTTACAATTTTTTGGAAGTGAAACGGATTCGCATTGTGCGATTTAATAACGGGATCGTATAGTTGATTGATATCTGCACTCATGACCAAAATTTATTTACATCCTTCAGCGCATCCAAAATCTTTTCTACATCTTCGTTGGTATTGTAAATCGAAAAAGAGACACGAACTGTAGCGGGTATGCCTAGCGCATCAAGCAACGGCTGGGTACAATGATGACCCGCTCTCACAGCAATATTCCTGGAATCAAGAAAGGAAGCAATGTCATGGGGATGGATGTGATCATGAAAAAATGAAACGATACCACCCATTTTTCTTGCATTGCCTGCAAGATGAAAACCTTGCAATTGTTTGATTCCCTCCCGAAGTTTCTCTCCACGCTCATATTGATGTTCCGCAGCACTATTCCAATTCAGTGACGTTGCAAAATCCAACGCAGCGGAGAAACCTATTACACCTGAAATATTGGATGTTCCCGCTTCGATGTTTGCTGGAAAGCCGAGCCACTCGGTTTCTTCAAAGGTAACATTCTTGACTGCCCCACCACCAAAAACGAACGGATTCATCATCTCGTGAAACTTTGGATTCACGTAAAGCACACCAACGCCAAAAGGCCCAAACATTTTGTGCGCTGAAAAAGCAATGAAGTCGGCATTCCACTTCTGCACATCTATTTGTTGGTGTGTCACGCTTTGCGCTGCGTCCACAAGAACAGGGATGCTTTCTTTGTGAGCTTTCTCAATAATTTTATCGATTGGATTAATTGTGCCCAGCGTGTTTGAAATATGGGTTACTGCGATGAGTTTCGTTTTCGAATTGAGAAGTTTAGTAAATTCATTCAATACCAGATCGCCATTTCTATCAACAGGAATTATTTTCAAAAATGCTTTCCGCTCCTTACACACCTGCTGCCACGGAATGAGATTCGCATGATGTTCCATCGCAGAGACAATTACTTCATCACCAACTTTCAATTGATGTTTTAAAAAACCAAAAGCAACCGTGTTGATCGACTCTGTGGTTCCTTTTGAGAACGCAATACAAGTCTTATTCTCTGCGTTAATGAACTGTGCTGCCTTTTCCCTTGCTATTTCATACTGTCTTGAAGCATTTTCCGCCAACGAGTAAAGTCCGCGATGAATATTTGCGACTCCCTTCTCTTCAAAGTCTTTGACTGCATTGATTACAGACTCCGGTCTTTGTGTAGTGGACGCATTATCAACATATACCAATGTGGGATCATTGATGAGCGCTGGAAATTTTGATTTGACGGAAGTATTCACAAGCAATCTTTCAATGCAATTTACTTGATGCACATCTCATCTTGCCTTTTCATTTTCAAAAACTTCTCTTCGTTCATAAAATCCTCAGGCTGCGGCTCCTCAAATCTCACATCCGCTACTCAAGAGGCAACGATGAAACCATAAAAACCGGAGATTTGAAAACCGGGCTGAATTGACTTTCCCTTTTCAAAATTACTTGGAATATATCTCTTTGCCGCCTTCGTCCCATTCTTTGCGAATGTATGGCTTGAAGTCTTTGTCGAACGGCTCCTTTGAATAAGCAATCACTCGCTTGCGTTTTCCGTTGGGATAGTTTTCGATCCAATCACCAACTTTCACATTCCACTGATACTCGCCTTGCACAGCCACCGCTCCATTTTCATGCAGACGGTAGTAATAACCATCTTTCTCTCCGTATTCAACAGGAGTTATTTCTTTTAGATGCTTGCGCAGATCAGGATCATAATACGTAACCAGTGATTCCTTTGGCCAGCCTTTGTAATACTTCTCCTTGTCTTCAACCAGGTCTTGCCGATTGTAACGCATCCATCGTCCGTGCTTAGTGCCTTTGAAGAAAATCCCCTCTTCCACCACTACATCGCCCAGCATGCGCTTGTAGGGTCCGTGTAAAAGCACTCCTCTTTTTGGATCGAACGATGAGGTTTTTCTTACTTCTCTCCGTGTGTAATCATACCAATAAATATCGCGCGCAAATCCCGTTGGTTTTTCGTCCTTCTTTTTCAACACATAAAAAAGCTCGATGATCATCCTGTCACCAAAGCCTTTTCGGGTGAATCCTTTTTTGGTTTTAATGCCGTAGAAAACTTTCTTCTTTCTTTTTTTCTTCTTTTGAACAACTACCGGTTCATCAATTTTTTCGTCCAGCTCCAGAAGTTTAAAAGGCTTATCTGTGTCAAAAGTAAACTGTCCTTCCTGCGTGCGCGGTTCGTTGCCTTGCTGAGCAAAACCAACGATCGGGAAAAGCAAAAAGGCAATTAGCTTTTTCATCTTTTTGAACAAACGAAATTAATGAAAAAGTATTTTATAAAAGTCACAAATCAGTTTGCCTGAACCGTCCGGATCGATAAAATAACACTATCGGCAAGAAGCATTTTTTGAAAAGCTTTGATTTCATAGGCAACAACCTTCTTTGGATTCCCTTCTTCAAACTCCAATGATAATTGACGGCTGGAATTAAAAAGAAGATTCCGTTCGTTGATGACCGAAACAATTTTGCGCAAATCAGAAAACTGATTGTAGTAATAAAAATCTACAAAAGGAACGGACGATTTTAGTTTGCCTTTATCTTCTTCGCGAAAACGATAGCTTCTCACCATAAGATTGCTGTGCACATCCTTCTTTTCTTCAATCAAATATTTTTCTTTGAAAATTGGCTTGTTGATCACATCCAGTTGTCTGAAAATATCCAATTCAGCGCGCATTGAATCAGGCTGAATTACAGCCGTATCTGATTTTTGATTCAATCGGGAAACCTTTCTCCATTTAGAATGGGTCAACGCCTTTACCTGTTTGCTAATCAAACTATCGAAGTCAAAATACTGCTTATCGTACTTTACGTCTGATTTCTGGCAAGAAGAAAAAATGAGGGCAGCGACAATAAAAACTAATCCCCGCATTTATTTATCGATCAACACGGTACCGGTCATCTCTTTTGGAATATCAATCCCCATCAAAGTGAGAATGGTGGGAGCAAGATCGCCCAATTTTCCATCTTTCATTTTGCCTTTGTAATCATCATCCACCAAAATGCAAGGAACTAAATTAGTGGTATGTGCAGTGTTGGGTGTCCCATCCTCATTGATCATCATATCCGCATTGCCGTGATCAGCAATAATAATAATTGCATAGCCATTTTTTCTTGCCACTTCAGTTACGGCCTCATTACATTGATCTACCGTTTCGCAGGCGGTAATGGCCGCGCTGAAAACTCCGGTATGCCCAACCATATCAGGGTTTGCAAAGTTGAGACAAATAAAGTCAGCTGATTTCTTTTCAAGTTCAGGAATGATTTTATCGCGAATATCGCGGGCGCTCATTTCAGGTTGCAGATCGTACGTTGCCACTTTGGGTGAAGGGCAAAGGATTCTGGATTCTCCGGGGAAAATTTCTTCGCGTCCACCTGAAAAGAAAAATGTGACGTGCGGATATTTTTCTGTCTCAGCAATCCGAATTTGTTTCTTCCCCGCTTTCGAAACAATCTCACCCAATGTATTATTCAAATTATCTTTATCGAAAATAACTTTCACGCCATTGAATGAATCATCATAATTGGTGAGCGTCACATAATACAGTTTTCGCTTTTTCATTTGATGATCAGGGAAATCTTGCTGTGTGAGTACTTGTGTAATTTCTCGTCCGCGGTCTGTTCTGAAATTAAAGCAGATCACCACATCGTCTTCCTGAATTTTCGCAACAGGATTTCCCGATGCATCGGTCATCACAATTGGCTTGATGAATTCATCCGTCACATTCGCATCGTACGACTTTTGAATTGACGCAAGCGCATCCGTTGACTTCTCTCCTACGCCATTCACCAAAAGATCATAAGCAAGTTTCACACGCTCCCATCGCTTGTCACGATCCATTGCAAAGTAACGACCAACAATACTTGCCAACTTGCCCGTAGTTTTTGCCATGTGGTTTTGCAAATCTTTTATGAAGGGCAATCCACTTTTCGGATCCGTATCACGACCGTCAGTGAAAGCATGGATAAAAAGACCTTTAACAGAATTATTTTTAGCAATGGTGATGATGTCTTTCAAATGCTCGATATGTGAATGAACTCCGCCATCCGAAACCAAGCCTATCAAATGAACTGACTTGTTATTTTCTTTCGCATAATTAAATGCACCTAAAAGAACTTCGTTTTTGTCGAGTTCTTTCTCTTCAATTGCCTTGTTCACTCGCACTAAATCCTGATAGACAACTCGGCCTGCACCAATATTCATGTGGCCAACTTCGCTGTTTCCCATCTGGCCATCCGGCAAGCCTACTGCCAATCCAGAGGCTTGCAATTTGCTGTGCGGATATTTCTTGTAGAGTGAATTAATGTATGGTGTTTTCGCTGCATCGATAGCCGATGCGCTGAGTTTGGTGGCGATTCCCCAACCATCGAGGATCATCAACAATACTTTTTTATTCATGGTTTTGAAATTGAGCTGCAAATATAACTAAATGGCTTCATGAGAAGTTTCCAAATTACACGACTTGTAAATGAAGCTGATATGCAAACGATTTTTTGAATTCGAAATCTCTCAAAGAGAAATATAATCACTTAGAATCCATCGTCTTCTTTATCGTCTTTCTTCTTTTCCTTTTTCTTGGCTGCTTCTGTGCCGCTGGATAAATCGAAGGGAGCTTCGAGATTGTAATAGTTTAACCTGAATTTGTTGATCCAGGCAAGTGTCTCGTCATCACTGCCAGGAATAAAAGTAAGTTCACCCACTTTCGATTTTGCTGCGTTGGTTTTCTTGGCAATAATGTCGTTGAAGGCAGGATCAGATGAGTGAATCATCAAGCGATTATCTTCATATCCATAGTAATACCATGCTTCAGGAGATGCTTTGAAGAAAACATGAAATACTGGAGTGCCGTCTTCATTCCTTCTGATTTCCATAAAGCCTTCAAATGCTCCGTTGATATCCGTGCGGCCAATGTTGCTAACTCCTATTTGCCCTTCGCTATAAAATGCTTTCTTCGCCTGCGACCATTTTAAATTCACATTCGGAAAAAGGATGGGAACACCAAGTTGAGGAATGGTGGCAAGTGAAACATAGCCCTGCTGCGATTTTGTTTCATAATCTTTCGCGGTGCGTTCATCTGTAATGTTAGCGATCTTGTATAGCAATTCAGCCTGATCTCCAAGCGCTTCGTTAGCTCCTTCGTTCTTAATTACATCCTGAATTTTGAAAGCCATGGTCTGATATGCCGATGTAGGTATGTTCATATTCAGCAACAGCATTGAGTTAAGCTTTATTTCATTGGACTCAAGATTTCCAGAACCAATCGCACTTGCGCGCAAACTGAAATCTTTAAAGTTTTTAAAGAAATTTACTTCGCCTTCAAATTTTATTTCTTGTTTATCTTCGTTGTAATTGAAAATTTTTCCTGAAAGTTTTTCGCCAGCCGCTTTCTGTCTGTCTTCAATTTTAAATTCACTGGTTTCTTTATCAAAAAAGAGCGAACCACTTGGCAAGAAGAAGTCATCATCGGCTTCGTCTTTTTTGTCGAACACAAAAGAGATGTACAAACTATTATCAGAGGCAAAGTGCAGGCCCGCTGCTACTTTGCGTCCGGATTCAGTAACGGATTTGTCAAAGTCGAGATAGATTTCCTTTTCATCTCCACTTTGATCATAAGCAATCCATGTGTCGTAATTTTTGATTTTTCTTATATCTAGTTTTACAAAACCTTTCAATTCTAACGCTGGCCGGGTAGCAAACATTACCATATCTCCTTTATAATAAATCCGCGGTGCGATGAGAATTTTATGAGTAGGATCTACGGCCCCGCTTGCCACTGTTTGCATGGTGGCCTTTACATTACTCTTTCGCTTTTTCTTCGTCTTGGTTTCGTCTTCAATCGCTTCAAGGTGGAAGTTGGTCATCTTGATGGCAAACGTATCATTTGCAGCGTTCACATATTGATACGTTGCATATCCACTAAATTCTTTTCGTGAAACAATGTCCACCACACCTTCGGTAAGTCGGTGATATCCATTCAATGTATCAACCACAATCACGGTGTTTTTCAATTGGCCGATCTTCGCATTTTCAAGAATCAAAACTTCATTGTGATCCGGTGTAATTTTCGCATCGGCCACAATGATGTAGGGAATACCGCTTACTTTCAATTCCTGTTTCTTTACATCATACTCTGCTTTTTCTGCATTAAAGCTCAGCGAATCAAGTTCCTTCCGTGTGGTGTAGAAATAAGAATTTTCAATCGGAACATCGGGTGCTTTTGTCATCTGGATTTTTTGCGTGTTCAAATCCCACACCGCTTTTGTAATTGAGGTTTTGAACTGCGCATAAGGAAAGTCGATAGCTGCTACGCCTTCTATTTCCGGGCTGATGGTTGCTACATTTTTTGTCAAATCAAATTCAACTCGAACATCTTTACCCTGCAATGCTGGTTTGTTTGGATCGCCCGTTTTTACATCAAACCTTGCATGACGCGCACGAAAATCTTCCATATTAAAAGTCAGATCACGTGAAAATACTTCCGAGCCACGCGTGTTAAGCCAGCCGCTTCCAGTCACTCCGGTCTTTGAAACCGTTGCCACCCCATTAAGTGTGGCTGTATTTTTATAAAGTGAGAATGGATCTTTTGTATTCTTCAACTTGAATTTGTCTTGTTTGGGAAACCATTTCAATTGATAATTCGCAATACTTACATGTGGAAATTTGACGTTGCCAATTTGCATTTCTTTAATATCGCCCACGGTTCCTGTTGCCAGCACAGAATCCGGATAGAACACAAAGTCATTTGACTGCACGCTTGCTGCGAGGTAATCGATTTTTCCATTGGCCCGGATACCCTGATTGTCGAGACGCATATTGCCATGCAATTTTCCGGGGCCTCCAAAAAGATCATAACCTGATTTAGGAATATCATGTGTGAAACCAAGTGAGTTATCGGGCATGGTGTGCAGCTTGTCCTGGAAAGTGGGGAACATACCATTTGAAACGAATGTGCCCTCAAAATTGATAGCCGCTGGGTCAGCATCGTTCAAACTATCGAGCTTAAACGGGGGCACCACAAAGTAAATCGACTGATCATATGCGCCATTCAGCACATCTTTTTTGGCAAAGGTGATCACACCTCCGGCACTGGCATCCAGATTTGGATAATGCGGATACCGAATTTTTCCAGACTTATTATCAGGACGATTAATGTACAACGTTCCGGAAGTTTGATTGGCATTTACATTCATGCCGCCTGCAATAGCCTGGGTAGAGTCAGCTCCTTTCATCGCATTGTTCACTCTTCTTCGAACTCCATCTTTATCAGTAACATAAAAACGTATGGAGTCAATTTTTTTTAAATTCACATAGAAGCTATCGTACTTGAACATGAAATCCTTTCCGGTGATTTCGAAGTTACCCGCTTCAATCGTTCCGCGGAATTTGATATCGCGGTCTTTCATAAATTGAATGGCACCACTGTCGGGCTTTACCCTTACTTTCAATGAATCACTCACCTTAAATTCTTCCACGCCCCACACCGTCATCGTATTTTTTTTCAGGTTGATGGATGCGTTCGAAATTGTATCAATAAGTGAATGTATCTTCAAATTGTCATAATCAACCTTGCCCCTTACAGCAGCGATCAAGTGCACGGATTTATCGCGAACGTGAATTTTTCCTGTGCGGGCATCATAATCAATAGCTCCCTTCTGCGCCAAAAAATCAGCTGCCATCCGTGCTGATTCCAGTGTCACATTTCCGGCCACCAAATCATACACCATAAAATCTTGTGTGTTGGCACGATTAGCGTAGTTTACCATAATGGCGAGTGGATGAAATTTGAAACCTTGCCCTCTCAACGTTTCATAATCATCGGGATCGTAAAAATCGTGCGACTCAATGACCATCGGTGCGATGGCGCCACTTCCTTGTATCGACAATCTCAAACTGTCTGACTTGAGATTCCATCGAATGTCATCCGCAGTGAAATCCACTCCAAAATAAGAGGACGTGAATGGAGATTTGCGCAGGTTTGAATTGTCTTTTGAAAGAAATAAAGTTTGTCTTTTGAAATTATATGCAAGCTGCATAGAAGGGTGTGTGATGGAATCATTTCCCTGATAGATCACAATGTGGGCACTGTTGGCCAGTATCACCGAATCTCTAAAGGCAAATGAAAAAGACCGTGCTTTAAATTTCTTTTCTGAATTTCCACTTACTTCGATAGTGGCCGGGTCTCCATTTACATTTTGGCTGGTGATGGCGGCACCCATCAGACCAAAGCCTCCTGTGTACTTCAAACTATCGGAGGCAAGGCCGATTATATTAATATTGCTTAGATACGACTTGAAGCGCGGATAAATAGAAGCTTTTTTGTTTTTGTGATTGACACTTTTGAACTCAAAAACACCCGGCACACGCGAAGGAAGTTTGCCGGTATAGGATAGATTTCCTTGCTCTGCTTTCAGGGCAGGTTGATTTGTTTTGAAATTGTATTTCTTCAATTCATAAAAAACTGAATCGGCACCAAGGCCAGCGGGACTCCAATCGAAAGTTCCTCCCTCACCCACAAAGATCCGATCGCGCAGTGAGTAAATCCCTTTTGTGTTTTTTAGAAAAGCAGAATCGTAAGGCGTTACAAAGTTTAATGATATACGTTTGAACACGATAGCCGGGCCTAAAACTTCAGGCTGTACAATTGGCTGCTGCCACGAAGGGACAATTGCCGTGGCCGTGTCCACTGGCGGTGGGGCTAAATTTTGTGTTGTATCGGGCGGAGCCGGCTCAAGGTATTCGAAAGAGTATTCATCATCAGCTGCATATAGCTTGAAAAATTTCTCGAACGTAAATGCATGATGTGCAAAAAAATCCCGGCACTGTTGAAAGAAGATATTTGCTTGATTGACATTGCTTTTCTCAATCGTCTTCCCTGCCAACTCAAGGTATTCACTTAAAAGCGCGGGATCAATTTTATGTACATCCAAAGCTGAGGTAAGGACTCCGTAGTAGTTTACAAAATGAGGAATGATTTTATAGCCCCGCTTCTTCATCAGCTTGGCCTGTTTCTTCACCATCATTTGTTGATCGGGAGAAAGATTGATCCAGGCATTGCCAAAGGACGCACCTATGGCGGAAGCATCAATGCTCTTTGTATTCTCAAGCACCACTCTCACGCTATCCTGGAAGCCAAGATTCGCATCGGTTTGCGCAAAGCAGGGGCTGCCAAGCAGTAGAATCAACAAATGTCGGAGCGCCTTTTTCACTGGATACACAAAGGTGTGAAAGTTCGGAAATTATTGCCGAAAGTTCTAATGTGACGGATTCAAATCCTTCCAAACGAAGAAGTAAACGCAATGGTACTTCAGGATATTGAAAACTTATTTCGATGCGGAAAATTTCCTTTTTCCTTCGTCCAAAAATTTCACAAAGTTGTCAACGCTCAGGTCATAGGGTTTTGGCGCGACCATTACGTTTTCTTTGTTATCCACCAACACATAAAATGGCTGCGCGTTGTTGTTCAATGGGTGCGGATTATTATTTAGACCATTAATTTGAAGATCGGAATTTTGCTTGCCGATCGTCTTCTTCACCTTGTTATCATACGTTGAAGTGTACCAGTCGCTCTCAGGTAAAACCGTTTTATCATCAACGTAAAGAGCCACAACAACAAAATCATTCTTCAATCTTGACAAGACCATGGGATCGCTCCATACACGCGCTTCCATCTCGCGGCAATTGGTGCAACCATGCCCGGTAAAATCAATAAACAATGGCTTGTTTTGTTTTCGCGCACACATCAGCGCTTGCTCGTAATCGAAGTAACCCTGAATACCATGTGGCAAGTGGAGAAATTCTTCATATTTGGGTTCATCGCAGATTTCATTTGGCACACCTCTTCTTGAAGCCGAAAGCAAATCAAAATCATGGGTGGAAACGGGTGGCAAATATCCAGCGAGTGCTTTTAATGGCGCACCCCACATTCCCGGAGTGAGGTAAATAACAAATACGAAAGCAATCATCGCGAGGATCAAGCGAAATACACTTACAATTTTGTTCTCGGCATCTTTGCCTGTATCTCCGGGTAAGCGAAAACCTTTCATCAGATAAACTCCTATCAAAATTGTGATCACAATCCAAATCGCAATGTTGACTTCGCGATCCAGAATTCTCCAGTGAAACGCCTGATCAGCAATGCTCAAAAATTTGAATGCGAGCGCTATCTCTATAAAACCTAAAACAACTTTCACCGTGTTGAGCCACCCACCAGACTTTGGCAGGGACTTTAACCAATTTGGAAAAAAAGCAAATAGTGTGAATGGAATTGCAAAGGCTAAACCAAATGCAAACATACCCGTGATTGGTTTCAAAAACTCTCCGCCAGCTGATGATACCAGCAAACTTCCCGCTATTGGCCCCGTACATGAAAATGAAACCAGAACCAAAGTAAAAGCCATAAAGAAGATTCCAAGCAATCCACCTTTTTCCGATTGTTGATCCATCTTGTTTACAAAAGATCCAGGTAACGTAATTTCAAACAACCCAAGAAATGAAAGCCCAAACACAATGAATACAGTAAAGAAAATCAAGTTGGGAATCCATTCGGTAGAAAGGTGATTGGCAGTCTCCGGTCCCATGAGTGGAGCAATGGCCACACCGATCAAAGTATAAATGGTGACGATCGAAAAGCCATAAATTAATGCTTGTGTTCTTGTGCCACGACCTGTGAAAAAACTTACTGTCATCGGTATCATCGGAAACACACAAGGAGTAATCAAAGCCGCAAGACCTGAAAAGAAAGCAAGGAGAAAAAATCCAAATAAGGATGTTGAATCTTTAGTCGGTTCAAGTGAAGGGTCGAGAATAGGGCCTTGTATTTCATCAAACTGTGTTGGCGTGTTTGCTACCTGAAAAGTCGAAGCCGGGAGTTGAACGTCTAACGTGGTGTCGATAAGCTTTTTGGGTTCAATGGACGATTGCTCTTTCTTCACCGACTTCACTGTGCCTTCCACTTTGATATTGTCGAATAAAAACTCGCCTTCACCTGGCACGCATTGACCTGTAAGCTCGGTGCAAACCTGATAATCATAACCACCCGAAATTTTTACCGGAGCCGAGAGGATTTTTACTTTCTGTCTGAATTCAGCTGTGCCTTTGAAAATTTTTACATCACATTCAAAAATTTTATCGTGTTTGTCGATGGGATTGATCGCAATCAAATTGCCGATCGGCTCAAAGCTTTTGTCGGGATTAAAAGTTAAAGAAGTTTTGATCGGATCTTCACAGGCGAATTCCGAAGAATACAAATACCAGTTGTTATCAATCGTAGCTTTAAAGATAAGCTCGATCGTTTCACCAGCCTTTACCGATTCTGTGGAAACAGAAGTGGTCCATTTAGCGGGTTTTAATATCTGTGCAGAAAGCTGTGAAGCAATAAGAAGCGCTGCGACTAAAAAGAAATTTTTCCGATTCATGTTAGAACTTAAGTTGCAAAAGTAAGAAAGCATTTGATCAAATTCTGTCCACTGCACGACCTAACGAATAGCCTCGTTATTTCAAATAATTATTTCAAAAACAAAACGTAATTTTAAAGCTGGATGCCGCAACAAAATCGTTGAAACCGCGTCTTACTATTCACAATTAACCAAACTTTAACAACTACAATATGAAACGAACCCTTTTACTGATTTTTGGATCATTTCTCGCCTTTGGACTGAGCGCCCAAACGGTGGATGAAATTATCACCAAGTATTTTGAGAATACGGGAGGCTTAGACAAATGGAAAAATATTCAAAGTATGAAAATGACGGCAAAGGCGATGCAAGGTGGAATGGAATTCCCCGCCACTATGATTCAGTTGAAAGATGGTCGTCAGATGAATGCTTTCGTTTTTCAAGGCAAAGAAATTAAACAGGGAGTTTATGATGGCAGCACACTCTGGTCACACAACTTTACCAACATGAAAGCCGAGAAGAGTGATGCAGAGGCAACCGAAAATTACAAGCAGGATATTGGTGAGTTTCCAGATCCTTTTTTGAACTACAAAGAGCGTGGCCTGAAAGCCGAACTACTTGGGAAAGAAAAAGTAGATGGTACAGAAACATTCAAAATTAAATTGACAAAGAAACCCATTAAAGTTGATGGTAAGCCTACCGATAATGTTGTGTTCTATTATTTCGATGCAGAAAATTTTGTGCCATTGATGTCAGAACAAGAATTAAAATCTGGCCCGGGGAAAGGAACGCTACTCCAAAGTAAAATGAGCGATTATCAGGATGTGAACGGGTTGATGTTCCCATTTAGCATGTCGCAGGGTTCTAAAGGTCAGGTATTTATGACCCTTACTGTTTCTAAGATCGAGATCAATCCTAAAATTGATGACAAAGATTTTGCTTTTCCTGCCGACAAATAGTTTCAAAATATTTTAAGAAAAATCTGGTTGCTCTTGTAACCAGATTTTTTCATTTATAAAATTAAAGAACATCGTATGAAGAAATCAATTTTACTTTTGTTACTATGCTCTGGTTTAATTTGCTCATTCGGGCAAGATGCTACCAGCAAAGGCAAAGAGCTTTTCGGAGATTTGCGCGCGCGTCACATCGGCCCGGCTCTCATGAGCGGGCGCATTACCGATCTTGAACTTCATCCTACCAACGATCGGATTATTTACGCAGGAACAGCCGGTGGTGGCGTGTGGAAGAGCAGCAATGGTGGCGCCACTTTCAACCCTATTTTCGATGACTATTGTCAATCAATTGGTGCAGTAGAAATTGATCCATCCAATCCTGATAACGTGGTGTATGTGGGAACCGGAGAAACGTGGACGCGGAACAGCGTATCAGTAGGTGATGGTTTGTATAAAACCGTTGATGGGGGAGTTACCTGGACAAAAATGGGTTTCGAAAAATCAGAACGGATAGCGGGTGTACGTGTGAGCCCAAAAGATCCAAACGAAATTTATGTTGCTGTGCTCGGTCCGCTCTGGAGCGACAGTGATGAGCGAGGATTGTACAAAACCAATGATGGTGGAAAAACCTGGAACAAAATTCTCTTTGTAAACAAAACCACCGGGGCTAGTGACCTGGCGCTTGATCCAAAAGATCCAAACATTGTTTATGTTACTTTCTGGGAGGTGAGAAGAACTCCGTGGTCATTTAATTCCGGGGGAGTTAACAGCGCGCTTTATAAGTCAACAGACGGAGGAAAAACTTTCAACAAAATTCACAACGGTTTTCCAAAAGGAAAATTAGGACGCCTTGCTATTGCGGTTGCTCCCTCTAATTCAAATATTCTCTACACCGTTATTGAATCCGAGCAAGACAAGGACAAAGGTTTGTATCGCAGCGATGATGCCGGTGCAAGTTGGAAACAGTTAAATAACGACTTCGGTATTGTAGTTCGTCCATTCTATTTTTCAAGAATTGAAGTGGATCCGCGCAACCCGGATGTAGTTGTGAAAGCGGGGCTTCTTGGCTCAATCTCGCGCGATGGAGGAAAGACTTTTAAAAACCTAGGCCCGAATCATTCGGATGTTCATGACATTGTCTTTGATATTAACAACTCTGACAGAATGTATGCAGCAACCGATGGTGGAATCTATCGGTCGTGGGACGGGGGCACCACGCTTGAGATTGTTGAAAACTTACCGGTTTGTCAATTCTATCACGTAAGCGTTGACAATGAAGAGCCTTACAATGTGTATGGCGGATTACAAGATAACGGATGCTGGTTTGGTCCTTCCAAGTCTCCTGGTGGAATTGAAGCGCGCGATTGGTCGCGCGTGGGTGTTGGCGATGGATACCGTGTATATCGGCATCCAACTAAAAAAATAATTTATTCAGAAATGCAAGGTGCTGAGAACGTGTGGCGTTTCGATCCTGCAAAAGATCAGGCGAAAACCATTCAACCCCTTGCCGAAAAAGGAGAGACCGATGCGAAACACAAATTAAGATTTAACTGGAATGCTGCTCTGACCACAAGTCCAAACAAACCGGATAGAGTTTATATGGGCAGTCAGTTCGTACATCGCTCCGATGATATGGGTGAAACATGGGTGAAGATTTCTCCTGATCTCACCACGAATGATCCGGCAAAACAAAATCAGGAAAACTCAGGAGGTTTATCGCGTGACAATTCAGGTGCAGAAAATCATTGCACTGTTTTCACTATTGCCGAATCACCGCTTGATGAAAATGTGGTTTGGGCGGGAACGGATGACGGAAATCTTCAAATCACAAAAGACGGTGGCAAAACCTGGACGAATGTAATTGCTAATGTTCCCGGGCTTCCAAAAAATACCATGACGTATCACATCGAAGCAAGCGTATTTAACAAGGCGAATGCATACGCTGTTTTTACCGGTTATCAAACTGGAGATCAAAACACCTATGTTTATAAAACAACTGACTTTGGTGCCACCTGGAAATCGATCACAACTCCTGACATCATTGGCTTTGCAAGAAATATCCAGGAAGATTACGTGAATGAAAATTTACTTTTCCTGGGAACTGAATTTGGATTATACATCACATTGAATGGCGGAAAGGATTGGTATAAGTTCACCAACAACATGCCCTCGGCCAATGTGCATTATATTGAATTGCATAAAAAGACAAACGATTTGGTGATTGCAACACACGGCCGTGGTATCATCATCATTGATGACATCAGTCCACTCCGTCAGTTGACAGAAGAGAATTTGAACAAGGACTTGTATTTCTTTCAAACCAAGCCAACCATTATTGCCGAAGAAAATGGATTTGGCGGAGCAAGTACGGAGACACAATTTGTTGGAGACAATCCAAGTACGGCTGCGCACATTATTTATTATTTGAAAAAGCGTCATGTGCTTGGAAAAATGGCTCTTGAAATTCAGGATGCGAACGGAAACAAGCTCATCGAATTGGCTCCCGGAAAATCAAAAGGAATAAATGTGGTGGACTGGAATTATAATTTGAAACCACCGAAGATTGCAACAGCAAAAACATTTGCCTTTGGCGGATTCACTTCTCCACGTGTGCCGGCAGGAACTTACAAGGCCGTAATTCAGAAAGGAAAAGATACTTACACAACAGACATTGTGATTCAATACGATCCAAAATCAGATGTGTCTCTTGCTGATCGCAAACAGCAGGAAGCAACTACGAAAAGATTGTATGATATGTCGCAGGAACTAGCATACATGGTTTATGAGTTGGATGAAACTGTGAAAATTGCTGAAGCTGCAAAAGCGCAAAAACCTTCCAATGCAAAAGCCGTTGATCCGCTCATTACCGGAATGGGAAAATTGAAAGAAACATTGGTGGTAACGAAAGGAGATAACTATGTGGGATCAGCCGAACCCCAGCTTCGCGAAAAGCTAGCTGATCTTTATTCGAAAATTGCCCAAAGCTATTATCGACCCAATGCAGCAGAGCTGGCCAACCTCGAAGCAATTCAGGAACGGTTTAACAACGCCAAAGTTGAATTCAAGCAGATCAAGGACAAGAATTTGAAAAAACTTACGGCACTTCAAGGAAGCGAAAACAAATTTCAAACGCTGCCGATCAAGTCATTTGATGAATTCATTAAACAACCTTAAGAACAACTTTCCAGATAGAATAAAGCCCCGAAAATTCGGGGTTTTTTTATTTATGCGTTTGCAACCAAACCATTCTTCCAGAGTCTTTCATAAAAAAATTATTCCGTCTTCGCTGATACCTTTTAGCAAATCGAAAGTATTGCAACTCACAACTCCTCCACTATGTTCAGAAACTACCTCCTCGTTACCATCCGGAATCTCTTCAAGAGCAGATTTTATTCGTTCATCAATATTTCAGGTCTTGCCATCGGCATTACTTGCAGTATTCTTATTTTCCTCTGGGTGAATGATGAGACTTCATTCGATAAATTTATTCCCAAGGCTGACCGACTTTCGCAGCTTTGGGTGAATGCCCACTTTGACGGAAAAATCCAGTCGTGGAATTCCGTTCCGCTTCCAACTTATGAAGCTTTAAAGACGGCCGACAGTCACATCAAACGCGTGGCTGTTACCGATTGGGGCTATGATCACTTGCTATCAACCGGAGGAGAAAAGCGGTTGATAAAGAGAGGTTTTTATGTGAGTGAAGACTTCCTTGAGATGTTTGAATTTCCTTTAATTACTGGCAATGCTGCCCAGGTGTTGGATGATCCACGATCCATTGTGATCTCGGAAGCAATGGCGAAAGCGCTGTTCGACAACGAGGACCCGATCAACAAAATGATTCGCATCGACAACGAGAATGAATTGAAAGTGACTGCCGTCTTAAAAGACGTTCCTAAGAATTCTTCATTTCAATTTGATTTTTTGCTCACGTGGAAATATAGGGAACAAGTGAATGCTTGGATAAGAAG
>CAZECP010000045.1:0-39314 GCA_964510765.1 uncultured Ohtaekwangia sp.
TTCCGCGACTTTCTGAGTAAGTAAAAAAATCTACCTTATTGATTCTACAGTTATTTAACTCTGCACTTTGCAATCTTTTGAGTTGCTCACGAACTCCACTGTGTGCATCATTCAGAAAAATAACAAGAAGGGTTGGTATATAAAGAACGATGATAGTGAATATCATCGCTAGTTTTTTTTGACGAATGGGAAGTTCGCTAAACTTCATTTTTTTAAGGGGAAACCCGAGTTACTTAACTGAACTTCACACTCTCTTTCAATGTACGCTCATCGTACTTCAACCCATACTGATCAAGTACATCTTGCGGAACGCCATCCCATTGATTCGGAGTGTTTCCTACATAACCGATGTCTTCAATTCCCATCTTTGATGAGTAAAAGCCAGTTGCAACCAGGTCGCGCATTTTGTTGAAGAAGGCAACACCTTGCTCCATGCCGGGCTTTGCTTCCTCAGGGAAGGCGATATCATCCACCACTTGAATTTGTTGTTCTGATGTACACTCTACAAAAGACTTTTGAAAGCGCTTGTTACATTCCAGATCAAGCCACTTGATTCCTCCGCGCAGAGGGGTCTGATGATGCGGCATATCAATCACAATGAATGCGATAAACTCAGGCACGCCAGCCTCGGTTGCGCTTCCCGATTTTTCGTCTTTCGGGATGATGATGTCAGATAAAACAGAAATGGTTTTCATTTCGTGATCATTGAAAAACTTTTCAGCCTTCAATTTATTGTCGTAAGCAGCCTCTTCGGGAGTACGATCGATTGTTGATGCAGCAACAGTCTCTTTTTTTTCTGTTGACTTGTTATCGCAAGCCTCGAGGATCACACCGGTAGTGATGGCTCCGGCTGCGAGTGTTTTTAAATATTTTCTTCTGTCCATAATAGTAGTTAGTAGCAAGCATCAAGTAGCAAGATTTCTTACGTCTTACTACTTGCTACTTGTGTCCATTATAAGTTTTGTTTTTTCATTTCATCTAAGATGTATTCACTCGCTCTCATTGCCAATGCAAGGATTGTCCACGTTGGGTTTTTATCTGCTTGTGATACGAAGGTTGCTCCATCCACGGCAAATAGATTTTTGCAATCATGCGCCTGGCTGAATTGATTGAATGCAGACTTCTTCTTGTCGCTACCCATGCGTGCAGTTCCCACTTCGTGGATGATGCGGCCAGGTGCTTCGAGTCCGTAGTCATTTTCTTTTCCTTGAATTCCCCACGTGATCTCTGCACCCATCTTGTGCATGATCTCCTGGAAAGTTTCCTGCATGTGCTTCGCTTGCTTGATTTCGTAGTCACTCCATTTATAATGGAAGCGAAGAACAGGAATTCCATATTTATCAACTACGTTAGGATCAATCTCGCAATAGTTCGACTCCAGTGCCACCGCCTCCCCACGACCCGCCATGCCTACGCTTGCTCCGTAAGAGTACCGATAATCCTCTTTTAACTGAGCGCCATAACCACCGGCTTTGTGAGTTCCATTTTTAGAAGGGAAGTTTTTATTCATGCCTTGAATGCCACCACCAAATCCATAGCCGGGCATTCCCATGCCACCCCAATATTCGATGTGATAGCCGCGAGGGAAATCTAATTTTTTATTGTCGCCCCACCACGGTGAGTACACGTGCATGCCACCCACGCCATCTTCATTGTAACGCTTGCGACCAAAGAGTTTTGGCAAGTATCCGCCCAGAGCAACACCGGTTGAGTCGTGAATGTATTTTCCAACTACGTTGCTTGAGTTGCCTAAACCATTTGGATGTTTTGATGATTTTGAGTTCAACATGAGGCGCGCTGTTTCTCCAGCACTTGCTGCGAGAATTACGATCTTTCCTTCGACTTGATATTCTTGCAAATCAGTTTTATCAACGTATGAAATTCCAGAAGCAGTTCCATCTTCGTTAATCAACACTTCGCGCGCCATCGCGTTCACATAAAGATCAACATTGCCTGTTTTCAAAGCCGGGTTCACCAACACGGATGATGAAGAGAAATCTGCATAGAACTGACAACCGCGATTGCACTGCGAGCAATAGACGCAGACGCCACGCTCATCATTTATTTTTTGTGTGAGCATCGAAAGTCGTGAAGGGTAGACAGGGACACCGGCCGCTACAGCTGCATCTTTAATAAAGAGTTCGTGCAAGCGAGGCTTGGGCGGAGGCAGGAAAATGCTATCCGGATCGTTTGGTAAATTTTCTTTGGAGCCAAAGACTCCAATCAACTTATCAACCTTGTCATAATACGGAGCAATGTCTTCGTAGCTGATCGGCCAATCTTCACCAAGGCCATCAATACTTTTTCTTTTGAAATCTTTCGGACCGAAGCGCAAAGAAATTCTTCCCCAGTGATTGGTGCGTCCGCCTAACATGCGTGAGCGGAACCAGTCGAACTTCGTTCCGTCTTTATGAGTGTAAGGCTCACCATCAAGTTCCCAACCGCCATAAGCTGCATCGAAGTCACCGAAGTTGCGGAACTTGGTGCTCGCACCTCTGCGAACAGATTCATACGGCCATTTGAATTGAGTAATGTTTTTTGCAGGATCATAATTTGGACCAGCTTCGAGGAGCGCAACTTTCACACCTGCTTTTGCCAACGTGTAGGCTGCCATACCACCACCGGCACCGGAGCCCACAATCACTACATCATACTTTTTAGGATTCTTTTTTACCTGGAAATCAGCCATGAGAATTTATTTATCTGCTAAAAGTAGTCGGGCAGATTCAAAATTCAAAGGTGAAATGTGCGGGTGGAGAGGGAATTAATTTGTGCGAAGGCACACGGGGAGAGATACTAGATGCTGGATTCTTGATTCTGGATTTTTTCTTGGATGCGAACCGTTAAAGTGATTAGTGATTTAATTATTTTTCTTCTTCGGCACCGGATCGAAACCACTCGTGCCCCAGGGATGACAACGTGCAATTCTTTTCGAACCCAGCCAAATGCCTTTGATCACGCCCCATTCCTGAATAGCTTCAATGGTGTATTGAGAGCACGATGGCGTATGACGACAATGTGCGCCCAACATAGGCGAAAGAGTTGCCTGGTAAATGCGGATGGGGAGGATGAATAGTTTTTTCAGTAATTGCATTTAGTTTGTAACCTGCCGCTACTCCACTTCATAACTCATCTCTCCATCCTTCCCATCTTTCAATTGAACACCAATTGCCTTGAGGTCGTCACGGATTTTATCGGAGAGAGCGTAGTTGCGATCGGTGCGCGCTTTCTTTCTTAACTCGATCAGTACTTTGATAGTTCCGTCAAGCAATGAATTGTCTGAAGTAACCTCTTCTTTCAAGCCGAGCACTTCTTCCATCATTCCCACATAAGTTGATTTGAAATGATCGAAGGCTTCTTTGCCGATGGTTGAAATCTTAATGTTGCCCGATTTCATATCATTGATACGCGAGGCCATTTCAAAAAGCACAGCTAATGTCTTCGCTGTATTGAAATCATCACTCATGTTTTTGAAGCAGTCGTCAGCAAGCGTTGTAAGTTGATTGCTCAACTCAGCATTTGAGCTCTCAACTTTATCCTGATTCAATTTTTTGATCAGCGAAAGTGCATTGCTCAATTTCTTAAAACCTTTCTCGGCTGCATTCAAAGCTTCGTTTGAAAAGTCAAGTGTGCTACTATAATGAGATTGCAACATAAAAAAGCGCACGGTCATCGGGCTGTAGCCTTTTTGCAACAGCGGATGGTTTCCCGTGAATAACTCCGAAGGCAAAAAAGAATTGCCCAGCGACTTGCTCATCTTCTGTCCGTTTACAGTGAGCATGTTGCTGTGGATCCAATAACGCACGGGAGATTTTCCATTAGCCCCTGTAGCTTGTGCGATCTCGCATTCGTGGTGAGGAAATTTCAAATCCATTCCGCCACCATGAATATCAAATGTCTCGCCCAAATATTTTGTGCTCATCACCGTACACTCGATGTGCCAGCCGGGAAATCCATCGCCCCACGGAGATGGCCAGCGCATGATGTGCTCAGGTGCTGCTTTTTTCCATAATGCAAAATCAATTTTCTCCCGCTTTTCATCTTGACTATCAAGGTCACGACCGCTCTCCATCAGCTCTTCTATGTTTCTTCCGGAAAGTATTCCGTAGTGATGTGAGGTGTTATATTTTTTTACATCGAAATAAACAGAACCATTCGCTTCGTATGCTAAACCAAGGTCGATTAATTTTTTAGTGATGTTGATTTGCTCAACAATATGCCCGGTAGCAGAAGGCTCAATGTTTGGTGGTAGAATGTTGAACGTGCGCATCACGTTGTGAAAATCTTCCGTATAGCGCTTCACAATCTCCATTGGCTCCAGTTGTTCGAGTCGCGCCTTCTTCCCGATTTTATCTTCGCCTTCATCGGCATCGCCCACCAGGTGCCCAACATCTGTAATGTTTCTTACATAACGAACCTTGTAGCCGAGAAAGCGGAAGTAACGTGAAATGGTATCGAAAGTAAGAAACGTGCGTGTGTTTCCCAGGTGCACATAATTATAGACAGTAGGCCCGCACACATACATGCCCACGAAGCCGGGAGTGATTGGTTCAAATTTTTCTTTACCGCCTGTCAAAGAATTGGAAAGCTGGATTGGAAATTTATCGTAGAGAATCATAATTGTTCGAGCGGCAAAAATAGCCAATTAAGTAATAAATGATAGAGCATGAGAATTAACTACCGTACTAATGAGATGCTACTACAAAGCTTCTGGCAAGCTAATGACTTGCTTGTAGCTTGCTTGTAGCTGGCTAGTAGCTGGCTATAAGCCCCCGTTTTTAGCCAGATTCATGCGAGATACAGGCAAAATACCCCGAATCTACACGGGTGATACATGAAACCCGGAAGGGTGGCACTTGCATGGTTGTTTGAGAGAGCCACCTGTAATAGTAATCGAGGCTCGATAATATTGCCATCCTTTGAGTTTTTACTTTTTTTCTCGTAGCCAATCTTTGCTTTGTCCTCCTTGCATTAAATTCTTTTTGAATGAGCGACACAATCCGTAAGTTTGATTTCAATCAAGTTTAAAAGTCATGAGCAATCAACATTCTTCACGAAGAAGTTTCCTAAAAAAAGTAGGCGGCTCAGCCATTGCAACGGGATTTGCCCCCGCTTTGTTGGCAGGCAACCGCACCATCATCCTTGAAAATTCTAAACAAGTTGTTAAAAGTTATGGTGCCAATGACCAGGTAAATGTTGCCTTGATCGGGATGGGCATCATGGGTTTTAACAATGCTTTCTGGACCAGCCAGGTGGCAGGCGTGAAGATTGTGGCTGCATGTGATCTTTATACAGGCCGCCTGGATCATTCAAAAGAGAAATACGGAAAAGATCTTTTTGCAACGAAGAACTACAAAGAGATTCTCGACCGCAAAGATGTGGATGCTGTGATTATCTCCACCTCAGATCATTGGCACGATCGTATTGCTATTGAGGCAATGAACAAAGGCAAACATGTGTATTGCGAGAAGCCGATGGTGCATCACATTGAAGAAGGACAGGAAGTGATTGCCACACAAAAGAAGACTGGAAAAGTCTTCCAGGTTGGAAGTCAGCGCGTGAGTTCAATAGTAACAGAGAAAACAAAAGAGCTTTATGATCAAAAACTGATTGGTGATTTGATCATGGTGGAAACGTGGATGGATCGCCATAGTGCCAATGGTGCATGGCAATATTCCATTCCTACCGATGCAAATGCAAACACGGTTGATTGGAATAGTTTCATAGGCGATGCGCCAAAGATACCTTATGACCCGATTCGCTTTTTCCGATGGAGAAATTACCAGGACTATGGAACCGGTGTAGCGGGTGATTTATTTGTTCACTTGTTTTCAGCATTACATACGGTTACAAATTCAAAAGGCCCCGAAAGAGTATTGGCTACGGGTGGCTTACGTTATTGGAAAGATGGGAGAGATGCACCCGATATTATAATGGGGTTATACGATTATCCAGCAACGGCACAGCATCCGGCATTCAATCTTCAGATGAGAGTAAATTTTGTGGATGGCAGCGAAAGTGGCGAAGGCTTGCGGCTCATTGGCACTGATGGTGTAATAGACATGGGCTGGGGCTCTGTGAAGGTGAAGCGCAATAAAATTGAAACAGAACCAGGCTATGGCGGGTGGGATTCATTTGAAACCTTCACTGATGCGCAACAGAAAGAATACGAGAAGTGGTACAAAGCGAAATATGTGAAAGGCAAACAGTCAGTAATTGAATCTGACCTTGAGTACAAAGCGCCTGAGAACTACAGTGCGAACTTAGATCACCATAATAATTTTTATAAAGGAATTCGCGAAGGAGCAAAGATTGCCGAAGATGCTTTATTTGGTATGCGTGCTGCCGGCCCCGCGCTGGCTACCAATAAGAGTACTCTTGAAAAGAAAATTGTGTTGTGGGATGCTGAGAATGGGAAGTTGGCGTAGAGTGAGATATAGTAAAATTCAATAATCGAATCCTCCAGGAAACCAAATTCCTCTTAGCGTAGGGTCTTTTATATTAGGGGCAACGTGATTCTGTTCTAGTCTTCTTATATCGATATTTTCCAGAACTTCGATTATTTCAGGTATCTCTATTTCTTTGAACATTTTTGACCTAAGGAGATTAATTGCGTCATCATAATTATAGGCGGTAACTCCGCATCCTTGACTAATAAAAAAATCTGAGTGCTTGTCGGTCTTGAACTTAAACCAATATCGTGTTAGCAAACTTCTGTTATCCATTCTGACAAGCAATAATGTTATCGCATCTTCGCACGCTTAATCAAATAAGACTGAAGGATTGTATAAAAATCTTTCCTGGCATCAGCAGAAATAAAATCGATCTTTAGCTGGTTGCACTTGCTTTTAAGTTCAGCGTGGGTCTGTTTCAACCGCGATTCAAAATATTCTTTTACTTCTGCAGGATTGAGTTTTATTTTCTCTCCAGTTTCAAGGTCAATGAATTCATGAGGGCGATCTTCAAATTGAAAGGCCAATTCTGTTTCGTGATCGGTAACATGGAATAGGAGCACTTCATGCTTATTATGCTTTAAATGTTGGAGTGCCTTAAAAATACTTTCAGTATCCTCGCCTTCAAACATATCGCTGAATACAATAACCAACGATCTGCGGTGAATTTTCTCTGCCAGTTCGTGCAGTACTTCGGTGATCTTGCTTCCTTTTAGCTCTGGTTTCTCAGACAATTTTCGGTCAAGTGTCTTTAGTAGCTTATCAAGGTGAGCAGGCATGGATTTTATTTGAGTCAGTTCTTCAACTTTATCAGCAAAAAGAGCCAGACCCACAGCATCGCGTTGGTGCTGCATCAGGTAAGCCAAAGCAGCGGTAGCATACACACTGAACTTCATCTTTGCCATTCCGGGCTGTGGGTAAAACATGGAAGGCGAGCAATCTAAGGCTATCAGGCAACGAAGGTTGGTTTCTTCTTCATATTGTTTGGTGTAAAGCCGATCGGTGCGGGCAAAAACTTTCCAGTCGATGTGGCGGGTACTTTGGCCTTCATTATAGAGCCTGTGTTCGGCAAACTCTACTGAAAATCCGTGATACGGAGACTTGTGAAGTCCGGTAATAAAGCCTTCTACCAACTGTTTGGCTAACAGTTCTAAGCCGCCCGCTTGCCTTACTTCTTCAAAGTTTATACTTGCCACAGTGGTTAATATGAATCGTTCAACACGTTATAAACGGAAAAAATGTGATTTATCAGGCAGTTTTTTTTCTCACCCGTTTGCAATAAATCGATAAAATACTACCTTCGAAATAACATTTACCCCAAACCTAACCAAAAAACACTGAACTGTGGAAGAGAATAAGAACAACGGCAGGGAAGAAATTTTCTCAGAGAAAGTGAAAGCTGGAAAGAGAACCTATTTCTTCGATGTGAAGAGCACGCGCGCCAACGACTTTTATGTGACCATCACTGAAAGTAAGAAGAGATTTAACAAAGATGATGAGGGCTTTACCTATGAAAAACACAAAATCTTCCTCTACAAAGAAGATTTCAATAAGTTCATGGAAGCGCTCAACAACACGATCAATCATGTAAAAACAGAATTGATGCCTGATGTTGACTTCTCATCTTTTGAGCACAACCATCATGAAGAGAAAGAACCTGTGGAGGCGGCTAAGCCAAGCGGTGATTCCGAGCTCAGATGGGATTAATAAGACCTAGTTAAAACTTTACCTATACCTAAACTGGAATGTCCCGCCCCGAAAGGCGGGATTTTCTTTTTGTGCGTGTCCTTATTTTTTGAATTTAGAATGTTGTAAGGATGGTTATCTTTGCGCCTCAAAATTTTTAAGGTATGGGTTTAAAATGTGGTATCGTTGGTTTGCCTAATGTTGGGAAGTCAACTCTCTTTAATGCAATTTCCAACAATAAGGCCGAGGCTGCCAATTTTCCGTTTTGCACGATAGAGCCAAATGTGGGCGTGATTTCAGTTCCAGATCCGCGATTGAAAATCCTCGAAGGATTAGTTAACCCTCAGCGTGTTTTACCTACCACTTTTGAATTTGTTGACATTGCCGGGCTGGTGAAAGGCGCCAGCAAAGGAGAAGGACTTGGAAACCAGTTTCTTGCCAACATCCGTGAAGTGGATGCTATCGCCCATGTTGTTCGTTGCTTTGACAATGACAATATTATCCACGTGGGTGGAAAAGTAGATCCGATTGCCGACAAGGAAATTATTGACACAGAGTTGCAATTGAAAGACCTTGAGTCTGTTGAGAAAAAGATTTCAAAAGTAGAACGCACGGCAAAGAGCGGTGATGCTAAAGCCAAGAAAGAATTGGCTACGCTGGTGCAATTCAAGGAAGCCTTGCTGGCTGGGAAAAATGCCCGCAGCGTTCAAACGGATGCTGAGGATAGAAAGGCAGTTGAGGATTTGATGTTGCTTACAGACAAGCCAGTAATCTATGTGGCAAACGTAGATGAGAAATCAATCCACACCGGAAATGCGCACGTTGAGAATCTTAAAAAGTTGGTTAAGGACGAAGGCGCTGAAGTAGTTATAGTTTGTGCAGCGATTGAAGCACAAATTGCTGAATTAGAGAGCATAGAAGATCGTCAGGTATTTTTGGAGGAATATGGATTGAAAGAATCCGGACTAGATCGACTCATTCACGCGGCATATCATCTTTTGAATCTGATCACTTATTTCACAGCCGGTGAAAAAGAAGTTCGCGCCTGGACGATTCACCGTGGATGGAAGGCGCCCCAGGCAGCTGGAGTGATTCACACTGATTTTGAAAAGGGATTTATTCGTGCCGAGGTTATAAAACTAGCTGATTATCAAAAATATAAAACTGAAGCCGGTTGCCGCGAAGCCGGAAAACTGGCTGTGGAAGGTAAGGAATATGTGGTAGAGGACGGTGATATCATGCACTTCCGTTTTAATGTTTGAGACTTGACACCCATTTATTTTGAGCAAATTCCACGTTTTGGGTAATAACATCGCGCCTACTTAAAATAATACTTGTACCATCGCTGCCAATTTCCCTGATTTTTAGTAGTTTGGCTTCCCCATTGTAATTTTTTTAACGGATTTTTTAAGTAAGGCTAATTTTTTAATTCAGGTCTTGTGAGAATCAGGATAGTCTTCAATCTCAAAAACAGAGGTGCTTATGTGCCTTTCCATCATCAATTTTTGTTGGCTCAGGCTATCAAAGGATTTGTGATTTTAGGTGGCAACCGCGATTATGTCAATTTCACTCAGTATAATTTCTCTGGGTTGAAAGGACAGATCAAGATAAGCCGGAAAGGGCTGCACTTCTATTCCTCGAAAGTTACCTTGGTATTTTCTTCCCCAAGCAAAGAGTTTGTTGATTACCTTCTCAAGGTCATGTTTGCACAAAAGGAAGTAGTGGTGGGCAATCTTCAACTTATTCCAGACTCGTACGAAAATGAAGATCCGGTTGCTATTGGCGAAACCGTGAAGTTCCTGTGCATTTCACCCATCGTTTTGATCCAGGCCACTTTTAATGATGAGTCAGGGAAGCGCTTTATTTCTCCTGAGAGCGATGAATTTTCTGATCTGTTGTATGACAATACAATTGCCCGCATGGAGGCAAGTGGAAAATACTCGCCCGATACGCTGGCAAGTTTTTACAAATTCCAATTGGTGGCCGACAAAGACTACATCAATAAAATCCAGGCATCGCACAAAAAGTTTGCACGCATTTATCCGCTTTACGATGCTGACATTAAATACGAAGTGCGTGGATACACTTTTCCATTTACTCTTTATGCTCCTCAACCTGTTCAGCAGTTTGTGTATGAAAACGGCCTCGGTCATTTTTCACACAAAGGTTTTGGAATGCTGGATGTTGCGCATGCAAATTCCATCCAAAAGGAAGAAAATGTAGAGGAGGAGTACGCGTGATTTAAGCAGAATCAATTTCCTGTTTTAGGCTATTCGGCCAACTCATAACTTGTGCGCGTATAAAAAATTTAATCTGTAAGTTTGACCTGTGAAATCCAGATTCTCTAACGATATCAACATTCGCAATAAGCAAGCTACCTTTGAATATGAGCTGCTTGAAAAATTTATTGCCGGGATTGCACTGAAAGGAACGGAAATAAAATCCATACGGGAAGGGAAAGTGAATTTGCAAGATGGCTATTGCTATTTCAACAATGGGGAAGCATTTGTAAAGGGGGTTAGAATATCTCCTTACGACCAGGGAACGCACTATAATCATGAAGCTGCGCGCGAGCGAAAGCTACTGCTCAAAAAAGCAGAACTAAAAAAATTAGAAAGCCGCGTGGAGGAAAAGGGCTTGACTCTTTTACCAACTCGTTTGTTCATCAACGAGCGTGGCTTGGCAAAAATGGAAATTGCTCTTGGGCGAGGTAAAAAATTATTTGACAAGCGCGCCAGCATCAAAGAAAAAGATGTAAAACGAGAACTCGAACGAGTAAAAATCCGATGATGGAAAGCCTCGACTTTGGAGTTTGCCGATTGCCCGTTGTGCCAGTATGGGAAAGCCCAGATGGCTTGCATCAGGTGATACAACTTTTGTTTGGAGAAAACTACCGGGTGTTGGAAAGAGGTGATGACAAACAGTGGTTGAAAATTCAACTTGCATTTGATCAAACAGAAGGCTGGATCAATAGTAATCACCATCATTCTATTTCCCAGGAATATTTTGAACAGATTGAGGCAAGCCACTACAAAATTGCTACCGATGTGGTCTCCACATTACTTTATAAAAAAAGCCCCATCTCTATTGTGATGGGAAGCATCGTTCCAATCTCCGCTTCTGAATTGTTCAAAATGGATGAACAATTTGCGTTTAATGGCGAAGCGAAACCATTGGCACAAAAGCGTGATATCGCGTTTTTGAAGATGATGGCATACCGATATCTGCAAGCCGCAGAGGTGAGGGGAGGAAAGAACCCATTTGTGATTTGTCCTCAAGGATTCGTTCAGATGGTTTTTAAAATCTGTGGATATTATTTGCCATGGGATATTCAACGCATGAGCAACTCTGGCAAGCTGGTAAAAGATTTTCATTCCTTGCGAGAAGGCGATCTTGTTTTCTTTAACGATATCAAAAACAATAATCTGCATGTTGGCATTGCGCTAGGTGATGACCGTATCATCCATTGCCACGGTTATGTACGGGTGGATCATTTGATTGAAGAAGGTATTGTCAATTCAGATACACGGATTATTACACATTCCTTGGCGCAGATCAGGCGCTTGATTTAGAACATATTGCTGCTGTCGC
Organism: uncultured Ohtaekwangia sp.; assembly: GCA_964510765.1. Taxonomy (GTDB): domain Bacteria; phylum Bacteroidota; class Bacteroidia; order Cytophagales; family Cyclobacteriaceae; genus ELB16-189. The sequence continues at coordinate 11,730 of CAZECP010000045.1, forward strand.
TTGTTATCTCTTTGCGTAAACCAAAGATTGGTTTTATATTACACTTATGAATAGCAGGGTCTTAGTTTTGAACCAGGATTTTAGCCCCTTGATGGTGTGTTCGGTAGAGCGTGCTTTTGTAATGGTTTACCTTAACAAAAGCGAATTGGTGCGCCCTGCCAACGGCCATAAATTACGGTCGGTGTCGCATACTTTTCCAATGCCATCTGTAATCCGTCTCAACCGCTATGTTCAGGCGCCATACAAAGGCGTCACACTTACTCGTCAGAATATTTTTAAGCGCGACAATTTTGAATGTCAATACTGTGGAACAAAGCGTGATCTCACCTTGGATCACGTTGTGGCAAGTTCAAAAGGGGGACCTCACGCGTGGAATAATTTGGTGACGGCCTGCAAAAGATGCAATGCAAAAAAGGGAGACGGCTCACCAGAAGATGCCGGCATGGAGCTGAGACGCAAACCGTTCAAGCCCAGCTATGCTCTTTTCCTCCGAGACATCAACGGCATCAACCAAAATGAGTGGGACGAGTTTCTGGTGAACGGGCATTGATCATTTACCGGCTTTACTTTAAAGTACAGACTACTTTTAAAGGGGATTCTCCATTCCGATGAGATACACTGCATAAACGATATATCCTATAAACATCATCAGCGCTTCCCACCGATCGAGCTTGCGGGTGTTGAGGGTGAACATAAAGACCATTAGCAAAACGGTAGAAACCCCTAACACGTAAAGGTCGAAGTTCAAAGCGACATTAAAATGAATAGGGTGAACAACCCCTGTAACGCCCAGGATAAAAAAGATGTTGAATATATTGGAGCCGATCACATTTCCGATGGCTATATCCGTATTCTTCCTATAGGCAGCAACTGCCGAGGTTGCAAGTTCTGGTAATGAAGTGCCGGCAGCCAGAATTGTAAGACCAATTATCTTTTCGCTGATCTCCAATTCATGTGCAATGTCAATAGCGTTATCAACAACCAATTCCCCGCCACCGATTAACATTGCCAACCCAAGTATTATCATTCCAATTGATTTCCAATTAGGCATTATCTTAATTGGTTCGCCTTCCTCAAGGTCGGTGGCGTGCTTCATAGTGCGATAAACGTAAAACATGAACAGTCCGAAGCATGTCAAAAGCACAACCGCATCAAGGCGGCCGAGGATGTTTATTTCACTGCCCCACACCATTTGATCATTCACCAATAGGTAAAGCAGGCCAGCAGCAAAGAGGGAAAGTGGCACTTCGTATTTTACTGTGTTTCGCTGAACCACCAAGGGATATATGATTCCGGCAATACCAAGGATGAACAGCAAATTGAAATTGTTACTTCCGATCACGTTGCCAAATGATGCATCATTTTTTCCATTCAATGCAGAAAGCATACTTACGATTAATTCAGGCATCGAAGTTCCAAAGGCAACTACTGTCAACCCAATGGCTAAATTGGAGATTCCGTATTTCTTTGCAACGGAAGATGCGCCATTGACGAGAAAATCGGCACCCAAAATGAGTACAGCAAAACCGGAGAGGAGCAACAAAATGTTGACAAGCATAGACTTGGAGTTATGTGAACGATTATAAATTTAAAACCATTTTTTGTATTTGAAAAAACGGATCATCACAATTACACTTAGAAGCATCACACCCCACACGATCGGATAGCCCCATGGTTGCTTTAGTTCAGGCATGAATTCGAAGTTCATTCCATACACCCCCACGATAAAAGTCAACGGCATGAAGATAGCCGAAAACACTGTTAATACCTTCATCACTTCATTGGTACGAGTGTTTAGTGTATTTATGTAGATGTCCATCAATCCTGTCGTAAGATCTTTGTAGGTGTCCAATGAATCGATTAAGTGAGCAATATGATCATACACATCGCCAAAATATCTTATCGTAGATGATTCAATAAATCCACTCTCATCTTTGATCAATTTGCTGAGGGCATCACGAAGTGGATACAAGGCTTTCCGCAGATAGATTAATTCCTTCTTTAATTGTTGGATCTTTCTGAATTGCCCGTTCCCGGGTTGTTCGTAAATCTCATCTTCGATGTCTTCGATCTGGCCACCGATCGCATCCAGAACTGTGTAATAGTTGTCAACGATGATGTCGATGAGGCGATAAAGAAGGTAATCTGCTTTGCGCTTGCGCACACGACCTTGATCGAGACGAATACGTTCACGGAATGGACCAAATAAATCACCCTCCTTTTCCTGGAAGGAGAGAAGATAATCTTTGCCAAGTACAAAGCTGATTTGTTCGTAATCAATTTCACCGTCTTCGATACGGTACAACATCTTCAGAGTGAAGAAAAGATATTCTTCAAATTCCTCCGCCTTTGGCTGATGATCACTGCTGATGTCCTTTACTAACAAGGAATGCAGTTTGAAATGGTCTCCAATAGTTTGGATGATATTCTGGTCAAGGCCATCCAGGTTAATCCAATTGATTTGCCGATGGTTTAGCTTTGAAAGAATTTCTTCTATTTTCAGTTTGTCAAAACTCCCGAATTCTTTTTCATTGTATTGAATTAATTCCAAAATGATATTGGACGGAGGTTCCGGGGCAGAGGATATTTTCTTTTTCTTTGTCACAGATTATTTCATTACCACTTGATATTGCAAGTTGGCCAGGTAGATTTTATTTTGATCAAAACGATCTTTGATCGATTTATTCAGGTCGCATTTTAAATCAAAGGCATCGGTAGGGTTATTTGCCCACACATAAGCACGAAGTAAAATGCCGCCATTTAGAAAAGTCATTACACGCACCATCACCGGGTGCTCACCTCTTGCAAGTTCTCCTTCGCTGCGGTTATCAATGTAATAGCGGTGGGCAACTGCTTCTTCTTGTATTATTTTGATGGCAATATCCAGATTTGTATCAAGTGCAACGGCTATTTCCACAAAGACACAAATTTTTTCGTCCACGATAGTTGAATTGACAATCGTCTCGTTGCTGATCACGCTATTGGGAATAATCACGCGTCTGTTTTCAAAGTCCTTAATCACGGTGTGCCGAAGAGTAATGTCTTCCACATCACCCGTATGGGTGCTGCCAATTTTCACACGATCACCCACGCTGAACGGTTTGAAAATCACCAAAAAAAAGCCGCTGATTATATTTGAAAAAGCTGACTGGGAAGCAAAACCGACAATTGCAGCCAAAACACCGGCACCGGTCAAAAGCCCCGTTCCATATGCACTTAAAGAAGGAATGGAGCGAAAGATGATAATGATGGCGAAGAATAATAAAAGAAAATCAACCGCATTTTTAAAGAAGTTGTATCGAGTCGGGTCAACTTTCAGTTTCCGCGCAGCACCCCGGAAAAACCGGCCTATCACAAAGCGAAGGATTCGGGACACAATTAATGCGATAACAAGAACAACCAAAGCAAAAATCAACTGCCCCCACTTTTGATCCATAGATATCATAACCCCTAAAGTAAATAATAACACTAACTATGCTGTAAAGACGCGTAAGTTTTTTCCTGACTAAAAGAATCATAGGCGTTACTGGTTTTGATTCTATTTACTATACTTGCACTATGTCATCTGTCAGGTTGGAGGATATCAAGAAGCCGGTGGCCAATGAGATGGAAGAGTTTGAACACAAGTTCAGGGCTTCCATGAAAACCCATGTGATGCTGCTGGACCAGATCATGAATTACATCGTGAAACGGAAAGGCAAGCAGATGCGACCGTTATTTGTGTTTTTGAGTGCAGGCACGTGTGGCCAAATTTCCGAGTCCACATTCCGCGGTGCTTCATTAATCGAACTCCTTCACACGGCAAGCCTGGTGCATGACGATGTGGTTGATGATAGTAACTATCGCAGAGGATTCTTCTCAATCAATGCTTTGTGGAAAAACAAGATTGCAGTCTTGGTTGGAGATTTCCTCCTGTCGCGTGGCATGGCATTGGCGCTGGAGAATAAGGATTTTGATCTTCTTACTATAGTAAACACCGCTGTGCAGAAGATGAGTGAAGGGGAACTTCAGCAGATGGAACGTGCTCGCCATCTTGATATCACGGAAGATATTTATTTTGAAATCATTCGTCATAAAACGGCTCACTTGATTGCGTCTTGTTGTGCCGTTGGCGCAAGTTCAGTTGGTGCGTCTCCCGATCAGGTAGAGCACATGCGGAAATTCGGTGAATCGGTCGGTATGGCCTTTCAAATCAAAGACGATTTGTTTGACTATGGCGAAGAAGAAATCGGCAAACCCGTTGGTATTGACATTAAGGAAAAGAAAATTACTCTTCCATTGATTCATGCGCTCAAGAGTGCCTCCTGGTTGGAAAAGAAAAAAATCCTGTGGATTGTAAAGCATGATGGCGATAAGCCAAAGAAAGTAAAAGAAGTAATCGAGTTCGTTAAAAAGCATGGCGGAATTGAACATGCCCGTGAGGCAATGAACAAGTTTTATCATCAGGCGTTGGAAATGTTGGCTGTTTTCCCGGAAACAAATTACAGAAACTCGCTCCAGGATCTGGTGAAATTTACCATCGAAAGAAAAATCTGACTAGTGACGAACAGCTCCGTTCACTTTATTTCTTCCTGCTTCAAGAATGGCGTAGTCCTTTGCAGTTGTGAACGACTGTTGATCAAGGTGCTCTAAAGCAGGCCCTGTGTTTTCGGGACTAAAAGAACCTTCTGTTTCCCACCACTTTTTAGCGTTGGTGCGAGCCTGAGTTTTGTCAACATCAAAATAGCCAATGATTGAATCCGAAATCATCCAAGGCTGCGCTACGGAAGCATACTTTTCAAAAATCATACTTCGCATCTGTGTTCCGCTTTGCTGGTTTTGAAAGTGAGAGACTGTATAAGATAAAGTTTCAGGCTCAGTCATCACGAAGTCCCAATATTTCTTTGAAGTGATGATTTGAGATGTTGTCAGCAAGTAACCAAAACCTTTTTCAAGTGGTTCTTTGGTTATTTTACAACTTGCCTTGAATTCTTTTTTCTTCTTTGCAAACAAATCCATCAGTGCCATAGCTTATTTCTTTTTGATTTCACCCTATTAGATACTCGCTATCGCGTAAATAGTTGCACCAAATGGGTTAAATATTTTTAGATTTTTCAATTTTTTAAGCCAATTGACCTTTCAAAATCGATTTTTAGCAAAGCTAACTACTGTTTTCCTGCTCCGGTTTTTGATGTGCCAGATTTTTTAGACTGCTCACGCTTCTCATATTTACTTAGGAAATCATCCAATTGTTTCACTGGCAATTTCTTTGCTATGATTATTTTCTGCTCATCCAGAATGTAGATGGTTGGAGTGGTGTCAGCATGGTATAATTGAGTATAGTGCTGTTTCAGGTAAGAGCGCGGCCCATTAACAGTGAGCCAAGGAGTTTTAAATTCTTTAATGAAGTCGCGCATCTCCTTCATCGAGGTATCTGATGATACAGCGTACACATCTAAATTGTATTTCAACTTATTCTTGTTGTAGAAATCAACCAGCTTTGGAGTCTCCTCTCTGCAATGCCCGCAACTCGGGCGGAAAAAGTAAATGATGGTATATTTTGCTTTCACATCATACAACGCACGGGGTTGAAACTTGTCGTCTTGCATAATCAAGTTGGATCCAGCTGCCCCTAACATGCTGCTGCGAATCTTCTCAGCAATTTCTTTGATACTCTGCTTGGTCTTGTTCGGAACCCAATAATCCATTTCCCCTGTCACAAAATATTTGTCGTAGAGATGAACAAACACTTCATCCAATCCCATGATTTCCGGCTGCTGATACATAATCATTCCCGTTCTCACAAGGTATTGATAGGTCTCTGGGTTGCGTTTAGCCTTCTCTACCAATCCAATAAATGCTTTGGTGACTGTGTCAGGCTGAGGTACGAAAAGTTTCTCAAGATATTCCTTTAGTTTCTCCTGGTACAACGGCTGGGGAAGTATAAGCATCGCATCATCACCCAGGTTAAAATTGTCAAAGTAATGCTGGCGATAATACCGAAGCTGAAAAGTAGAGTCGATAGAACCATCTGCTCTCTTCGGAGGATCAGGAATAGTAATTGGACGCCTGGCATTCATCCAGCGCGCGGTCATTGTTTCCGGATGCTTCTCGATTAGTTTCTTCTGATGCTCCATCACTCTCGCATTTACTTTGTTAAATCCTTCGCGGGCTTCTTTCTTTTGATCTTCTTTGAGTGTACTGTCTCTCAAAATTCTCATGAAGGGTTCTACTTCCTTATGGCGTTCTATGTTGAAGGCGATGTCATCAAAGAAAAGTTTATTGTCTTCATCACCGGTCACTTTCATGTGGGCAATGTAGTCTTCGGTATCGGTTTCCATCGTGAAGAACTGATTCTTGCCGATCACAAAATCAAAAATCTGTGTCTTATTCAAAACCAGGAAATATACGCCCTGACGCAGCGAATTTTTGTTGTCAAAGAAAAATGAGCCATCGCTTTTCACGCGGGCAGTGTCTTTTAGGTATTTGCTTTCACCAAAATAATGAGCGAGATAAACTGTTGTATCTTTCCAACCTTTGATTTTGAAATTGATTTTATATCCGCTTTGTGCTTGTGAAGAAATGCCAAACCAAATGGATGCAAAAAATAGCAAACCCAATCGCATATAACCATGAATTTTAGATCGCTAAAATTGATTAATAATAGAAGAAAATACAATTCGTATTTATCGCCTTCCATTTTGATGATGCACAAATTCAACAACGAATTAATTGTAATTATTAATTTTTCGTGAACGAAAAATTAATGATGCAGACAAACTGCACTGAAAAGGCTTGGCTAACTAACTTAAGGCGTCTTCCCGGTTGTTTTGGCTCCCGATTTTTTCAATTGCTCTCTCTTTTCATATTTCCCCAAAAAGTCATCCAACTGCTTTACCGGCAATTTTTTTGCAATAATTATTTTCTTGTCATCCAGGATGTAGATCGTGGGTGTTGTGTCTGCGTGGTAAAGTTCAGAGTAATGTTTCTTCAAATAGGAGCGTGGTCCATTTACTGTAATCCAGGGTGTTTTAAATTCTTTCATAAAGTCACGCATTTCTTTCATTGAAGTGTCGGATGAAACGGCATACACTTCCAGATTGTATTTCGATTTACTTTTGTTATAGAAATCCACAAGCTTGGGAGTCTCTTCCCTGCAATGTCCGCAACTCGGCCGGAAAAAATAGATGATTGTGTATTTTGCCTTCACATCATAAAGTGCGCGCGGCTGTAACTTGTCATCTTGCATGATCAGGTTAGTGCCAGGTCTTCCCAACTTGCTGGAGCGGATTTTATCCGCAAGTTCTTTCATGCTTTGTTTTGTTTTTGAAGGCACCCAATAATCCATATCGCCATTCGCGAAATACTTGTCATAAAGATTTACAAATACTTCGTCCAGCCCCATGATCTCCGGCTGCTGATAAAAATACATTCCAGACATTACCAGGTACTTATACGTATCCGGGTTTTTCTTCACCTTGTCAACTAGTGCGTTGAATGCTTTTGTGATGGTGTCAGGTTGTGGAATGAAAAGTTTTTCGAGATACTCTTTTACCTTTTCCTGATACATCGGCTTTGGCAATTGAATCATCGCTTCGTCAGCGAGATTAAAATTATCGAAATAATGTTGGCGATAATATCGAAGTTGAAAAGTTGAATCAATAGAACCATCTGCTTTCTTGGGAGGATCGGGGATGGTGATGGGGCGGGTAGCATTGATTAAGCGCGCAGTCATTGTTTGTGGATGCTTCTCAACCAGGTTCTTCTGGTGCTCCATCACTTTTTCATTCACCTTATTGAAACCTTCGCGCGCCTCTTTCTTTTGGTCGTCTTTCAAAGTGCTGTCTTTTAAAACTCGCATGAACGGTTCTACTTCCTTATTCCGTTCCATGTTGAAGGCCATGTTATCAAAGAATAGTTTATTATCTTCATCACCGATTACTTTCATATGTGCGATGTAATCGTCTTTGTCCGTTTCCAATGTGAAGAATTGGTTTTTGCCAATCACGAATTCAAATATCTTTGTCTTGTTCATCACCAGGAAGTAAACACCTTGTTTTAGGGCGTTCGTATTATCAAAAAAGAAGGAGCCATCGCTTTTCACTCTCGCGGTGTCTCTGATCGCGGTGATCTCACCATAATAATATCCAAGATAGACAGTGGTATCTTTCCAGCCCTTAACCTTGAAATTGAGTTTGTATCCGTTCTGTGCCTGCGTGGAGATACCAATCAAAGCCAGCACGAAAAAAAGCAATCCAAATCGCATAATATCTTTAGAATTTTAAGTTGCAAAATTGATTAATCATTGAAGAAAATACAATCGGTATTTATAACACCAAGTTATCAATAGTAACAGGTGTAAGGTTGTTAATCGGATGTTAACCTTTGATTTTTTGAATTCTATTTTTATGTTTACAGTATGAAGCGCACTCTTGCCTTTACAGTTCTTGTGATTTTCCTCCTTAACATCTTAGGATATTATGGGATTTTCATGGGCTTGCGCAATCAATTGGCGGATCAAATGCGGACAAGTTTGGAGGAGAGCAATTACGCGCTGAGCGATGAGATGACCTTCAAAGTACCACTCGCTATTCCATACGCTTCTGACATGATGGATTTTGAAAGAGTGGATGGTGAGTTTCGCCACGAAGGAAATGTCTATCGTCTGTTGAAACAGAAACTTCTCAAAGACACACTTTATATTGTTTGCGTTAAAGATTCGCACACGCAAAAGATTGATAAGGCTCTTGAAGATTATGTAAAAACATTTTCGGATAAACCTTCTTCTGAAAAAAGTGGCACAAAAACAATAGATGCGTTTAGTAAGGATTTCTTAAGCCAGATTATTTCAGTTGTGCCTGGCCATAGCGGCTGGATGCTTTTATCGGCTGCCTCCAATTTTGAATCAGAAAAAACAATTCAGATTTCTTCTGATATCGTACAACCTCCCAAAATCTAATTTCTCCTTTCTTATTTCTTGAACGGATTCCCACTACTGGAGTTGACTGTTCATTGCGTCAATTTCTTTTTTGCTGATGGTCGTTACGATCGGCAAATCTCATTTTGAAACTTTTAATTTTTAACCAACTAAAACCCAATTAAAAATCTATGAAGAAGATTCTATTGTTTATGTGTGGACTTGCTTTCGTGGGTGCGCGCGCGCAAACGCTCACTGATGGCTTGATGATGGGCAAAGGTGCCTTTTGTACAGGATTTATGTATTCTGAAGACTCCTGGAAAAAATACTGGGAGGGAACTTTGAATCGCGAGAACGGGAACATTGGTACGATCACTACCCGCATGTTAACCTATATGGGCAACTACGGGGTGACTAACAGATTGAATGTAATTGTGATGGCGCCCTACGTTTGGACCAAGGCTAGTCAAGGTACACTTAGCCCAATGGAGGGGGTGCAAGACTTGACTATAGGAGTGAAATATAAATTCTATGAAAAAGAATTCTCTGGTGGCAAATTCAGAGCGATTGGATTGCTGACTGGGTCAATTCCGCTTACTAATTACAGTCCTGACTTTTTGCCACTTTCAATCGGTGTTCAATCCAAGACATTTGCACCGAGATTAAATGTGAATTACTCCATGAACAATGGTTTTTATGCGGGTATGTCAGGAGCGTATGTTATGCGTTCTAATATAAAGCTTGATCGCCCCTCATATTATTCTGATGGACAACTCTACCTCACTGATGAAGTGGCAATGCCTGATCAATTTTCATTTTTTGGAAGTATAGGTCGCATCAAGAACGGTTTGCAATTGGAGATCAATTATATGCAGCAGAATACGCTTGGTGGTGGAGACATTCGCAGGCAAGACATGCCATTTGCATCCAATCGAATGAATTTTGGAAAGTTGGGAGCTGTGGCAATGTATTATTTGCCTTTTCATAAAAATCTTGCAGTTCGCGGATCTTACATGTACACAGTTGCCGGTAGAAATGTCGGTCAATCATCAACTTGGATGGCTGGCTTGATGTACACATTCCATTTTGTAAAACAACAATAGAAAAATATTTAGTATGAAAAAGAAAATATCAATCATCACACTTCTTCTTTTTGCAGCACTTTCTGTGCCTTTCAGTTGCAATAAGGATGTTGACCCGAAAGAAACCTTGTACCCCCTGGAGCCATCTAAAGCTGATGACGATGCAGCCACCTGGACTGGAGTTTTTATCTCTACTTCCACGTATAGTAATTATCTGGCTGGCATGGGTGGAGCACCTGTTGATGTGACTACACCTGCATATCAGACCGACCTGGCCAAAGTAAAGCAATTACAAGCGTTGGTTAATGATGACAAGCGGAATGCAATTAGCTATTGGAGCGATGGGGGCGTTCTGAGGTGGAACCAGATTTTTCGTGAATTAGTAGCCAGATACAATTTGCCTCCAGCACCACTGGATGACAATTCGTATCCTGCCCCCGATGCAGACAATCCGTTTGCAGATCCTAACTTTCCCTTTGCCAATCCACCCTATTCGGCCAGGGCCTACAGCTATGTAAGCGTTGCTATGTATGATGCATTGAAAGTCGCCTGGTATTACAAGTATCAATACAACCGCCAAGCACCTTATCAGGTTGACAATACTATTCAATCACTTATGCCAAAAGTCAACATTCCTGCTTGGCCGTCAGAAGAGGCGGTGATGTCTGGAGTGGCGCAGACAATTTTATCTGCAATGTTCCCCGCGGCTGTCGAAGAAATTTCGCTCAAGGCAGGAGAGCAAAGAAATGTGGCAATTTGGTCTGGCAAGGCAGCGCCAAGTGATGTGTCGGCAGGTTTGGCTTTAGGGAAAGCAATTGCCGGTCAATTTATGACAAGAGCGAAGGGTGATGGTATGGCAAATGCTGTGGGTACGAAAGCTCAATGGGCTGCTTTGGAGGACTCCGCAAGACTTCACTATACTAAATTGAATGATACCCGTGATTTGAGCAAGGAAGTGTTTTGGAAAAGTCTTGATATCCCATCGCGTCCTCCAATGTTACCGTTCTTTGGAAATGTTTGGGGGTGGAGGATGTACCAGAAGGGTCAGCCTGATCAAAATGGTCAGCCAAGTCCATCCAGTGATTTTGATGTGGTAAGATCAACGCCCCCGCCATCTACTAACAATAGCGAGATGGCGGATCAGATCGCAGAAGTAAAGAACTTCTCGAGTAACTTAACGCGGGAGCGCCTGGCTATTGTACACAAATGGGCTGACGGTGTTGGAACATATACTCCACAAGGGCACTGGAATGATATTGCGGAAGAATATGTGCGTGATGCAAAGATGAGTGAGGTACGCGCAGCTCGCGCATTTGCCCTTTTAAACATGGCGATGCACGATGCGGGGGTTGCCTGTTGGAATACAAAATATTACTACTATAATCCGCGTCCAACGAATATTGATCCTTCTATAAAGACGGGAACCGGCATTCCTAATTTTCCCTCATACGTAAGCGGTCACTCCTCTTTCTCTTTTGCGGCATCTACAGTCTTGTCATATTTATTTCCCGCTAATCAAACATATTTTGAAGCGCAGGCAAATGAAGCCGCCTTGTCACGATTATATGGCGCGATTCACTATCGCATTGATTGTGACATGGGCTCACAGTTGGGCAAGGATGTGGGAGTTTACACTGTAACATTTGCGCAAGGTGATGGAGCAGATTGATTAAATGAAGGAATTGGTTTAGGTAAGAAAGCCTCGACTTTTGTCGAGGCTTTCGTTTTTCTTTAGGCGCAAACGGTTTCAAAAAATTTAGTCTTCAAAATTTATTAACAGTGACTTGAATACTATTCATGCGTTAGTATCTTTAAGCATGTCTGATAGTTTGCTCAATGGTTACACCTCATCGCCTAACTTATGGGACGAGATGTGGACGGACGGAAACATTCGCAAACAGTATCAGCTTTTCTTTGAAGCCATCAATAAAATTTCTCATAGTGAACTGGAGCAGAAGGATGAACTTGCTAAAAAACTTTTTCTAAGCCAGGGAATTACATTCACAGTTTACAACGATGGCGAGGGCATCGAAAAGATTTTTCCTTTTGATATTATTCCCCGGGTGATCACCAAAGAAGAATGGTCTCATATTGAAAGTGGAATAAAGCAACGCATTAAGGCGCTGAATATTTTTCTCGAAGATGTTTATTCAAATCAATTCATTATCAAGGATGGAATCATTCCGGCAAGCCTGATTCATTCATGTCCGAATTTTTTGAAGGAAATGGTTGGTGTGAAAGTGCCTTTCGGGATTTATACGCACATCACGGGCATTGATTTGATCCGCGATTCGGATGGGTCATTTTATGTGTTAGAAGATAATTTGAGAACACCCTCGGGAGTTTCATACATGCTCGAGAATCGAAATATGACATACCGGATTTTTCCCGGCCTTCTTCCAAAGAATAATGTTCGTTCGGTCAAAGATTATCCTGACCTGTTACTAAAAAATCTTCTATCACTTTCAAACCGGCAGAAGAGCAATCCAAATGTTGTATTGCTCACTCCCGGAATTTATAACTCTGCTTATTTTGAACACACAACTCTTGCCCGCCTGATGGGAGTGGAGTTGGTGGAAGGTCGTGATCTGGTTGTTGACAACGCGAAAGTTTACATGAAGACAACTGCAGGCTTAAAGCAAGTCGATGTGATCTATCGAAGGGTGGACGATGAGTTTCTTGATCCGCTTGTTTTTAATCCGAACAGCATTCTTGGCGTGTCTGGAATTTATTATGCATACGCGAAAGGAAATGTGTCGATCGTGAATGCACCGGGAAATGGTGTGGCTGATGATAAGGCAGTTTATCCGTATGTGCCTCACATGATTAAATACTATCTGAATGAGGATCCGATTTTGAAAACCGTTCCGACTTACAACATGGATAATGCTGAACATTTTGAACACGTATTCAAGAACGTAAGCAAAATGGTGATTAAGAAAACAAATGAGAGCGGTGGATACGGAATGCTGATGGGTAATTCAGCAAATGAAAAGCAAGTAGAAGAATACAAAAGTGAAATGGTGAAAAGCCCGCGCCATTTTATTGCGCAACCAATCATTAATTTGAGCAGCGTGCCATGTTTTATCAATGGGAAAATTCAACCAAGGAGAGTTGATTTGCGACCTTTTGCTTTATATGGCCCACAAGGAATTGAAATTGTGCCGGGCGGCTTGACGCGCGTTGCGTTGCGCGAAGGGTCGCTGGTAGTGAATTCATCGCAAGGCGGAGGAAGTAAAGATACATGGGTGTTGGGCTGAAGAAATTTTGAATGATGAATTGTGAATTGAAGAGAGTTTTAATTTTGAATTTTTAAATGCTGAGCCGGGTTGCAGATTCTGTTTTCTGGATGGCGCGCTACATGGAGCGCACGGATAATGTATTGCGCATTCTTCGAACACATTACATTGCTTCTCAAGATGAGCTGCTTGATTTCAACTGGCTTCAGTTGGTGCAGTTGCTTAGCACCGATAAAGAAAAAATTTCAGATGAACTTACTTATCAGCAAGCGTTGACTCATTTGGTGTTGGATAAAGATCACGATGCTTCTGTTCTCACCAACATTGTTCGCGCCCGGGAGAATGCGCGCTCAGTTCAGGATTACATCACAAAAGAGCTCTGGCAGTGCCTCAACGATTATTATCATCTTGTACGGTCATCGCAAACAGAACACTCTTTATTAAAAGATGATCCGGTTACTGCCTTCGATAGCTTGACGAAGGAAAGCATTCTGTTTTATGGAACGGTTGACATAACAATGAATCGTGGTGAAGGCTACACTTTTTTGAGTCTTGGAAAATACATTGAACGTTCCTTGCAAGCCCTTGATGTTCTTCAATTAAAACTTGCCGATACTTCTGCTGAATCTGTGAAATGGAAATACCTGCTATACTCACTTTCAGGTTATGAATTCCATACTAAATTTTACAAGAATGCTTTGCAGACGGATGAAGTAATTCATCAGGTTTTGTTTAATGGGCAGTTTCCTCATTCTGTCATTTACAGTCTGCACCAGGCAGAGCGTTATTTCAAACGACTCGATTCTATTTCACTTCCTGATAATTTCCGCTCCATTTCTTTTATGATCGGAAAGACTGTAAATGACTTGCGCTATAGCGAACAAAGTATTCGTCAAAAAGATAACTTACTGAACCTTATTGAATCTACGCGTCAAAATATAATTTCATTTAGCCATCAGCTTGCAAAGTTGTATTTTGGCTACTCATAAACTCTGCGATGCCTTTATTTTATATTCGCCATAGAACACATTATATCTACGAAGGTCTGGTGATCGATTCTGCCAATCAGATAAAACTTTATCCGATTCAGGATGAATTTCAAAAAATACTGGAGCATCGGGTTCAGGTGTCAGCATCACCAACTATTCATACCATCAAAGATTATTTTGGAAATGTGACAGGATTTTTTTCTGTGCTTGTGCCACATGAGCATTTGGTGATCGATAATTTTTTAGCGGTGGAAACCTTTCTGAGATCAAGCACGAAAGATTCATACGGAATTTCTGCCTGGGATTCTTACTATGAAGAATCTACTCAAACAACATTTCATGATTTCCTAAAACCGGAGAATGCAGTTTGCAAACATGAAGTGCAGCAAGTGATTCATGAATTAATGGATAAGAAGTCTCATCCTATTGAAACGATTCGAAGATTAGAAACTTTCATTTATAAAAATTTTACCTACAAAAAAGGAGTAACAACTATAGACACGCATGTCGATGAAATTTGGCAATTGAAAGCAGGCGTTTGCCAGGATTTTGCTCATTTGTTGTTATACATGCTTCGGTTGCTTGGAATTCCTTCGCGCTACATCAGTGGCTACATTTGTCCGGGCACAAGTGAATGGCGAGGCGAAGGTGCAACTCATGCATGGGCAGAAGTTTGGTTTCCGGATTTGGGTTGGATCGGTATAGACCCGACAAATAATTGTTTAGCGGAGGAACGCCATGTTCGCCTTGCGGGCGGAAGAAATTTCAGCGACTGTACTCCTGTGAAAGGAACCTATCGGGGCGCGGTGGAACATAAACTCGAAGTCACTGTTCAATTTGGCAAAGAAGCTTTTAATCAGACGGGCTTTTCTTCAGTGCCAACTTTTGTGAGCAATGTGAATTCAGCAGAGGGCGTGTCGCGCAATTCTTACAGCGCCTACATGCAGATGCAACAGCAGCAGTAATTGCTTTTGTAAGCTTACCTGTTTACATTTCAGAAAAACTTTTCATTGGAATATCTTTTAGCTGTTGACATTGGCACCACAAGTACGAAGTGCATGACAATTACGCCTGATGGAAATGTGCTTTCAGTCAGGCAAAGTTTTTATCCAACTTCTTTTTCAGATCAGGGATTTGCCGAGCAAGATCCTGAATTGATTTATAAGGGTGCTGTTGAGATTATTCAGGCATGCGTTGTTCCTTCTGCGAAATGTGTTGGAATTTCTTTTAGCTCCGCAATGCACAGTATAACAGCCGTTGACCAGCAAGGAAATCCATTATTGCCTCTGATTATCTGGAGCGACCTTCGAAGTAAAGAGCAGTTTCACGAACTCGAAAGAAAAGGGTTTGTGGGAAAACTTTGTGCGATTACCGGAACTCCTGTTCACCCGATGACGCCCTTGTGTAAACTTCTTTGGTTGAAAGAAAATCAACCTGATGTTTTTTTAAACGCACATAAATTCATATCCATCAAAGAATTTATTTTCTACCGACTGACGGGAAAATTTATTGTTGATTATTCAATTGCATCAGCTACAGGGATATTTGATATTGAGAAATTGGATTGGGCGGAAGAGGTATTGAATTTATTGGCTTTGCCTGCAGATAAGTTTTCAACAACAGTTCCAATATCGGAAAAAATAAATCTGATCGAGTCAAAAGCGAAAGAACTTAGACTGGACGAGAACACGCCCATAATTGCTGGAGCGAGTGATGGCTGTCTCGCACAGTTGGGAAGTGGGGCAATGGACAAAGGTGATCTCACGATCACCTTAGGAACAAGTGGTGCGGTTCGTATTGCTTCTTCGAAAAGACTGATGGATTCCGAGGGGAAAATTTTCAATTACTTATTGCATGAAGGTGAATACATCTGCGGTGGCCCTACCAATAGTGGCACCGCTATTGTTGACTGGTTTGCGAAAAATTTTAATCCTTCCTCTGACAGAAATATTAAAATACTTTCAGAGGAAGTAGAATCCATTCCGGCAGGAAGCGAAGGATTGATGATGTTGCCTTACTTGCTTGGAGAGCGCGCACCCATCTATGATCCGGATGCGCGAGGTGTTTTCTTTGGAGTGTCAGTGCGGCATACTCCGCTTCATTTTCAAAAAGCATTGCTGGAGGGAATTTGTTTCGAATTGATGTGGATCCTGGAATTGATTGAGAAGTCGGTAGGCGTGAGTAAACGTATCTTTGTGAGCGGAGGAATTACCCATGCCCCTAAATGGCTGCAGATGCTTTCTAATGTGCTTGGGCGAGAACTGATCTTGTCGGAGAACCAGGATGCTTCATCGCTCGGGGCAGCGATTGTCGGGTTTGAATCACTTGGCATTGAATTGAAATTGCCACATGACCATTCCAAAATCTTTTCTCCCAATGCAGCGAATCATAAAGTTTACACCAGTTTGTTTCCCGTTTTCAAGAAACTCTATTCCCAAACGAACGGTCTTTTTAAAGATTTGAATAAAATCAGCGAGAAGGATTTCATTTAATGCATTTAGAATCATTAATTTGACGCGAAACTAAACCTCATTTCTCAATTCAAATCTGCCCCGCATGCAAATCGGACTCATCGGCCTCGGTAAAATGGGCTACAACCTCGCACTTAATTTTAAAAGCAAAGGCCATCAGGTAACGGCTTATGATGTGAACAAAGTGGCGATGGAAAAAATCGCAACTGAAGGAATCACAACCGCTCCGTCAGTTGGTGAACTGATTTCTTCATTGAAAGGCAGACGCGTGATCTGGCTGATGGTGCCGGCAGGAAATGTGGTGGATATTCTCATCAACAATTTGAAAAGTTACTTAAGTGCCGATGATATTTTAATTGATGGAGGTAACTCTCACTTTAAAGATACTCTCTTGCGTTATCGCGACTTGGAAAAAATGGGAATTCATCTCCTGGACTGCGGCACCAGTGGTGGAGTGAACGGTGCATTGCATGGTGTGTGTACAATGATTGGCGGAAAGAAAGAAGTATATGACTACTGCCAGGAAATTTTCAAGTCTATTTCTGTGCCGGAAGGAAGCTTGTATTGCGGCAAAAGTGGTAGCGGGCACTTTGTGAAGATGGTTCACAATGGAATTGAATACGGTATGATGCAGTCGATAGCCGAAGGATTGGAAGTATTGCATCGCTATGATTCGAATGTTGATCTTGCTGCCGTTACTGAATTGTGGAACCATGGCTCTGTAGTGCGCAGTTGGTTGATGGAGCTCACCCACAATGCTCTTTCAAAAGACAATAATCTCGAGTCGATCAAAGGCGTGATGCACAGCAGTGGCGAAGGCAAGTGGACGATTGAAACTGCGCTGGAGATGGGCGTGCCAACTCCAGTAATTACAATGTCATTATTGATGCGTTATCGGTCGCAAACAGAAGATACATTTGCCGGAAAGGTTGTTGCTGCTTTGCGCAATGAATTTGGCGGCCACGCGGTGGAAAAGAAGAGGTAACTATATGCAACAAGCCTTCCTCGATAATCTCAAAAAAAGGAAGCTCTGCACTTCATCTGATAAAATTTTGTTGGCGGTGAGTGGTGGAATTGATTCGATGGTACTGCTGGATTTGTTTTTGAAATCGGGGTTTGATGTTTCTGTTGCGCACGTCAATTTCAAACTACGAGGAATAGAATCCGACAAAGATGAAAACTTTGTGCGTGACAAATGCAAATTGAAGTCAGTTCCATTTTTTACAACTTCATTCGATACAGAAGCTTTTGCCCGGGAAAATAAGCTCAGCATCCAGATGGCTGCGCGTGAATTGCGCTATGGATGGTTTGAACAAATAATTTCCGAACATGATTTTGATTACCTCGCAACCGCACATCATCTAAACGATTCCATAGAGACAGCAATTCTTAACATGGTTCGCGGTAGTGGTTTGGAAGGTTGGGACGGAATCAGTGTAGCAAATGGAAAGATTATTCGTCCGTTGTTATTTGCTGCCCGCGAACAAATTCAAAACTATGCCGCGGAAAACTCCATTACTTGGCGCGAAGATGAAAGTAACAGCACAGATCATTATCAAAGAAATTTTATCCGTCACCAAGTCGTGCCGTTGCTTTCACAATTGAATCCGTCTTTTGAAAATTCCTTCAGTGATTCAATGGAAAAGATTTCTGCGGCCATAGAATTAATGGAACTAGGCATGACTGAATGGAAGAAAGCATTCACTTCTGAAAAAGATGATTCGATTTACATTTTAAAAGAAGGTTTTGTACAATCGGATTTCCCGGAAGGTTTGCTATGGAATCTGCTCCGCGACTTCGGTTTCAATTTCGATCAATGCACGCAAGCAATTCAAACTCTGGACGGACAACCAGGAAAATCTTTCTATGCAGGCGAATATCAACTTTCAATTGATCGAACTCATTTGATTCTGTCTTTTCGAAAAGAAGGAATCGAGCAGGTGTTTGTTGAAGATGGACAGACTGACGCAACTCTTGCCGGAAGAACTTTAAAATTGCGGATGGTCGATTTGTCTGAAGTTACAAAAGAGAAAGAAGTTGCCTTTCTTGATGCCGACAAAATCAAATTCCCATTAATCTGGAGAAGATGGGCAGATGGAGATAATTTCTTCCCACTGGGCATGAACCATAAAAAGAAGATCAGCGATTTTTTGATAGATCAGAAAATTCCGGTTAGCCAAAAGGACACCGTTACTGTTTTAGAATCAAATGGTGAAATCACCTGGGTGGTTGGTATGCGGATTGGCGATCCGTTCAAAGTCACCGAAAATACCAGGTCGGTTTTAAGAATAGCTTTAAGTCAATAGGCCAACTTACCTCCAATTATGAGTAACTAATTGCTGAACCTCGCCCTGTTTTGCAAATAACTAGTTTTTATTACTCAAAAAGTACATTCCGTATAAAGTATATTTGTGCTTTAATCTTGTCTTAATTTGTATGAATTTACATTTTGTTGGCTTTGAATCCTTTCTGGGGTTGAGGAAATTAGTATGTCTTGCCCTCTCCATTATTTCAATTTCTTTTGTTTCGCAAACCGCCTTTGCCACAACGTATTACTCAAAGGCAAATGGTAGCTGGAATAGCGCCTCTACCTGGTCAACGGTTGGCCTTGGAAATTCGACCAATAACGGAACTTTTCCGGTAGCAGGAGATGATGTTGTGATTGGCAATGGATATAGCATCTCGGTCACAGCCAATGCATTCTGTGCGACTCTCACCATGACCAATACAAGTCCATCCAATACTGTTAGCATTGGGTCGGGTGTAAGTTTGACAGTAAGTGGCCTGGTCACAATTTCTCGAAGCGCCACACCACCCGGCAATACGGTGAATACAATTGATGTGGCTGCAGGTACACTCAATGCCGGTAGTATCGCGTTTACAAATGACGGGTCTCAGGCACGTCACTTAATCACTATATCAACGGGTACTGTGAATGTAACGGGAGATATAACCACGAATGCCAGCGGTTCCAGTGCTACAATTGCCTTTTCAGGAGCCGGATTCCTGAATATAGGAGGGGCGTTGTTTAATACAGGAGGAGGCACCATTAATGAAGCAACAACTTCAACAATTAATTACAATGGTGGTGTTCAAACTTTATTTCAAAAAAATTATACAGGCAATGTGACCTTATCAGGCACAGGCGTTAAAAACTTACAATCGGTAACTTCAATTGGAGGGAACCTGACATTAAGTGGCACAGCATCTACCTCGGCAAATGTCGCCCTATCCATTGGCGGAAAATTGATAATAGGTGATGGTTGTACATTTTCAACGCTTAACTCTTTAACAGTTAGCGGCACTACGGAAATTGGCTCTGGAACAAGTGGAACAATTTTGATTGCCAATCAGACGGGCACGAAAACATTTGGTCAGAAAGTGACTGTGAATAGCGGAGGTACCTGGAATAATTCATCAGATGAGGACATTCATTTTCAAGGTGGATTGTCGAACCTGGGAACTTTCATTGCAGGGAATGGATCTCAGAATTTTGAGTCATCGTCTCAAACAATTGATGGCATTCTTACAATTCCCACTATTGACGTCAAAACAGGAATTACACTCACAAATAATGGGACGCTGAACTCTACGGTCGCTTTATCAGGAGCTGGAGGTTTTGCGCAAGGAGCCGGATCAATTTTAAATATCAGCTCGACATCAGGAGTTACTACTTTTTCGGCTACTGCTTCGAACAACACGGTGAGCTACATCGGTGCTGCACAAACAGTCAGGGGCGTGGCTTACGCCAATCTTGTTTTGTCCGGCAGCGGTGTCAAGACTTTGCAGACTGGAACCAGTACACTATCAGGCAGCCTGACTCTTGGCGGAACAGTGTCGGTTACTGCCACTAACTCACTGAACATTGGTGGTGCTGTTACACTAGGCTCAGGAACAACGTTTATTGGTGGTCCCTATACACATACAGTTGCCGGAAACTGGACTGACAACGGATCTGTTTTCTCAAACAACGGTGGTACAATAATTCTTAATGGCGCGACTCAATCAATAGGGGGAAGTGCCACTCAGATCAATCTTGATAATTTGACATTGGCTGGTTCAGGTGTGAAGACATTTGCCTTACCGGTAATCATGTCGGGAGCTTTTTCGATTAATGCCGGAGTTTCGGCAAACCTGGGCGTGTTTACGAGTCACTCTGCAAAGACATTGTTACTGGGCGGTGCATCTCAGGTTCCAGGAACGTGGGGAAGTACATCGTCAGCAGCGACAAAGCAAAATAATACTTTCTTTTCCGGAACCGGATACGTCACCGTTATCGCTTATACTTTTTATTCAAGGTCGAGTGGAAACTGGAGTTCTTTTTCTACCTGGTCGATTACTGGCTATGGAGGAAGTGCCGCAGGACTGATACCATCTGCAAATGATATAGTTTACATCGGGACAAATACAAATGGATCACGAACGGTAACTGTTGATGTTGCTGCCTCGTGCACGGCCATCAACTTTGATGTTAATACTTCAGATAATGCAACCTTAACCATTAATTCCGGTATTTCCCTTTCGGTTTCAGAGGCGATCACCATTCCGCGTCCAAGTGTTTCCAATAGTGTAAATAATATTCTTAATGTTGGGGCAGGAACACTTTCTGCCGGCAGCATCGCATTTACCAGTGGCGGAAACCAACCAAAGCACCAAGTCACGATCTCTACAGGTACGTTAACTGTAACTGGCGACATCACTACAGATGACAATCGGGCGAGCGCTACCATTACTATTTCTGGTGCAGGTACGATCAATGCAGGCGTTGGAATATTAACCACAGCTACTGTCGGAGGAACTTTTACTACAGTGGCCGGAAGCACGGTGAATTACAATGGAGCTAATCAAACTGTGCGTTCGATGAATTATTTAGGAAACCTGATTCTGTCAGGTAGTGGGGTGAAAACTTTGCAAACAGGAACAACTTCGATCGGTGGAAATTTTACTTTGAGCGGAACAGCGTCCGCAACAACGCTAGCTACGCTTGATGTGGGAGGGGATTTGAATATTGGTGACGGTTCATCACTGACGGCAGGCTTCACTTTGACAGTATCAGGGGCTACCGCAGTGGGTGGTAGCAGTGGCGGGCAGTTGTCGATAACATCTACTTCAGGAACTTCTAATTTTACCGGGCTGGTTACGATCGGAACGGGTGGCATGTGGAATAATTCCGGAAATTCCGCAGCTACATTTAATGGAGGCATAACCAACAACGGCTCATTTGCTTCTGGTACAGGCATTCATACTTTTAATACTAATTCCCAGCAGCTAAATGGTAATTTGGTCATTAACAATGTTACTGTAACAGGCGCCTCGATTATCCTTACAAACAATGGATCATTGACTGTCTCCACCACCTTGGCAGGAACAGGTAAATTTACGCAAGCTGTTAACTCAACTTTGAACCTTGGTGGCACCATTACCATTTCAACTCTTAATGCAAGCAATAGCGGAAATACAGTTAGCTTCAATGGATCTGGTGCTCAGACCATATTTATACCTGCCACTGTTTCAAGCTATCCTACCTACTACAATCTGATTGCAGGAGGAGCAGGTACAAAAACATTGCCCAATACAACTATTGCCATCAATGGAGACTTAACCATTTATTCAACTTTGAATGGAAATGGAGCGGCAAAAATTGTACGTATCAGAGGCAATTGGATTAACTACAATAACTTCACGGAGTCAGGCGCAGGGATAGGTGGAACGATCATCTTTGATGGAACAACTAACCAATCAATCACTAGATCTGTAGCGGGTGGAGAGACTTTCTATAACCTTCAGGTAAATAAAGCAAGTGGAACTTTGACGCTTAATAGTCAGGTAACAGTTGAAGGTACTTTGACTATGGCGGGTGGCAATATCGATGCAGGAACAAATCAGGTTACAGTTGGTATAAGTGCAACATCATCGGGTGCCCTTAGCTACACGGCAGGTTCAGTGATTGGAAAATATGAAAAATGGATTACCGCTACGGCAACAGCTTACATACTTCCTGTAGGAACATCTGCCTATTACAGACCGGCAACTGTTACGTTTTCAAATTTGACAACCAATGGCACAGTGATCGCTAAGTTCAACGCGACACCGCCTGCCAACTCGGGCCTTCCATTAACAGAAAGCGGAGTTACACTCTATAACACTTTTAATGACGGATATTGGTCCTTGACTGCGGCAAATGCACTGGCGAGCACTTCCTTTGATTTACAATTAAGCGGAAATGGTTTCACTGCATTTCCTTTTGATGGCAATACAAGATTATTAACACGAACCAGCTCATCCTCTCCATGGACGCTCAATGGAACGCATGCAGCCGCAAGCGGAAGCCTGGTGAAAAGATCAGGCATCAATCCAGTTACAGGTGAATATTGTTTTGGAGATGATACAAATTGTAGCGGCCCATCGGTGAGTACAATTTCCGGAAACACAAGCGTATGTATCAATGAAGCAGGAGATGTTTATTCGGTAACAAATACAGATGCAACCGATCCGAATTATCCTGGATTCGCTTCGGGAACAAGTTTTAACTGGTCTATTGGCGGAGGAATTATCACCTCAGGACAAAACACAAGTAATGCAACTGTGACCTGGGGCAGCACCGGAATGGTCGGTACAATTTCTGTTGTGGTAACGAACTCATGCACTTCCAGCGGAACCATCAGTCAATCTGTAAACATAAATCCGGTTGCGCCAACAAGTATTACAGGTAGATCAAGCGTTCCACAAAATCCATCGGCCAATCCTTCAATACCGAATCAAAGCTATTCCGTTACAGCGACTTCGGGTTACACTTATTTTTGGACAGTGACAGGCGGAACGATAATTGGAAGCAACACGGGTTCAAGTATTTCAGTGCAATGGGGAGCGGCAGGCACGGGCTCTGTTTGTGTGCAATCAGTGAGTTCATGCGGGTCATCAGCCAATTATTGCATCCCTGTTAACATTTATGTTTTCGTGGCTTCAACCGGCAATAGTACAAGTTGGAGTGATCCGAATACGTGGACCTGTTCTTGTGTTCCCGCGTATCCGGATAATGTTGTTATTCTTTCCGGGCACTCCGTGTCACTCAATGTTTCGGCATCTACCAATTCATTCTCTATTTCATCCGGTAGTTTATTTTCAGGATCAGGCGCACATCCACTCACGGTTCAGGGCGATTTGATTGTGGATGGCACGATCAATTCAGTTGGCACAACCACTATTTCGTTGACGGGAAGTTCTCAGACAATTGATGGAACAGGTACAATTGGAAATAGTGCATTGAATATCAACTCTTCGGTTAGCATCGCTTCCGGAGCAACGCTTACTAGAAATTCCGGAACAACCACCATTGCCTCTGGCGTTGTGGTTACTAACAACGGTTCGATTGCTTTCAGTGGCAACGTAACAGGTACGGATGCAACAAGCATCTGGAAAAATACCGAGAGTTCATCACTTACAGTTGGAGGTACTTTACTGGGCGGATCAACTCCTGTTGGAACTTTGGATGCAACGGCATCGGGTAATACAATTGGTTATTCTGGTAACTCTGCGCAAACAATTATTTCGCCAAGTTCTGCGCAATATCAAAATGTAACTTTAACTGGAACAGGAACGAAAACTGCACCTTCATCAACTTTAAATGTAGGAGGAAATTGGAATAACAACAGTCCATTGAATTCAGGAGGTGGAACGATCGTCTTCAATGGAACTTCAGTCATTTCAGGAACAGTCTCACCAAATTTCAATAACGTAACCATCAGCAATACATTAACAGGTTCAACAGGAACATTTAATGTGGCAGGAAATTTTGTAAACAATGGAACATTCAACCACAACAACGGTACAATTGGATTCAATGGAAGCACAGTTGTATCAGGAACTTCTCAGACTACATTCAACTCGATCAACTTTTCCGGAGCATCATTAACTGTTCCTTCAATTTTTGTTGTGGGAGATTTTACAAATAGTGGAACATCATTTACTCAAAACGGAACGATTACCTTCAACGGTAGCACAACGATTAGCCAATCGACAACCACTCAATTCAATGAAATAATATTGAATGGAACATCGCTCACATTTCCTGCTTCCGAAGTTGATATCGCTGGTGATTTTACGATTGCTGCCGGAACATTCAATCACGGAAACGGAACATTCAAATTGAATGGCCCGACAAATCAGAGTTTGAATGTGAGTGGGGCAACGTTTTATAATTTAGCAACATCGAAGTCATCGGGAACAAGTGTGAGTATGCTTGGAGATATTAGTATCGCAAGCGCATTAACACTAACCTCTGGGAATCTGAATTTGAACGGGAAGCAATTGACTCTTGGCGGAGTGTTCAATAGCGGTGGATCATCAGATCAATTTTTGGTTTCTAATTCTTCATCGTCACTTGTTATTAATGGCACAGGTAGTTTGGGAACACTTTATTTTGCTCCTAGCGGTAATTCATTGAGTACGCTCACACTAAACAATGCAAGTGCAATTGTAGGATTGGGTAATTCACTTACTGTTGCAACTGCATTGAATTTAACTGCTGGAACATTTAACAATTCTACATTCCTTTCGATGAGCAGCGGTGCTACTTTGACGCGGAATTCAAATGCTTCATTGGGAGGCAATGCTCCATCCGGAGGGCCTTACAAACTTGTCTATGATGGAACAGGCGCAATGACAGCCGCCAACGAACTACTTGGTTCACTAAGTGATTTGAGTACAGCCGGCACATTTACGGGTACGGTTTCTCAAAGTGCTGCATTGAACACTACAGCAAACCTGACCATCAATAACGGAACCTGGGATGCAAACGGAAATGCAATGTCATTGCCTTCAATTTCGATCGGTTCCGTGTCAAGCGGAGGTACTTTGAAAGCGCCTTCATCAACTCTTTCTTTGTCAGGTGATTTTACACTCACCAGTGGAGTATTCACACACAATAATGGCACTGTTTCTTTTTCAGGAAGTTCTTCACATATCAACGGAAGTAATATTGCGTTCTACAATTTAACTACCACCGGGGGAACTACCAATGTAGAAGGAACGGCCACGTTACAAAATACACTGTCAGTAACTGCAGGAACATTTGATGCAGATGGAGCGGATAGTGGGGTGTTCACCTTGCTTTCTACGGGTGACAAGCCTACTGCTGATGCTAGGGTTGCACAATTGGGTGGTACCATTAGTGGCAACATGACCGTGCAACGTTATTTGACTAGAGTTGGAAGTTCCAATTATAATTATAATGCCTACCGGGATATTTCTTCACCTGTTCAGTCATCGGTAGCGTTCTTTCAAAATGTGTTACCCGTGACCGGAATTTTTACAGGCAATACAACAGCTGTCATCCAAGCCGATGGTAGTACTGTGGAGCCACCTTACAATGGTAGCACGGGTGTGGATTATGCCGCTGCTACTCTTACAACTTACAACCAGGCAACTGCGAAATGGGAACAATTTCCGATTGCGGACAATGGTGAGAAATTTGTTGCTGGTACAGGTTACTCGTTTTTTCAGTTCGGGGCCAATCAGCCATTTGTAAGTGCAGGTCATGTCACTTCGGCTTTCCGCGGCATTGTTAATCAAGGGGCGTACGCAATTTCATTGGGTTATACAGCAGCGCGAAAGAGCAGTGCTGGCTGGAATCTTGTAGGCAATCCATACCCATCTGCGATTGACTGGACCACAGTTAGTCGTACGAGTCAGGTACTCAATGCATTTTATTTTGATGATTATAACACATCATCGGGAGTTCCCATCATGCAGACGTACACTGCTGCGGGTGTGGGTACTACCAATACCATAAACTCAATCATTGCGATGGGACAGGCATTTTGGGTGCGCGCTTCTGCAACCGGGCAATCGATCACTTTCAATGAGTCCAGCAAGACCGCTGCATCAACCATGTCATATCGTGCCGTGCAGCCAACAGATTTGGTTAGAATTAATTTGTTTAAGGATGATGCAAAGCGTGATATCACCGTGATTTACTTTAGCGATAATGCCACAGATGGTTTTGATGAAGACTATGATGCTCCAAAGTTCACGGGGCGTTATCAAAACTACATTGGCATATCTTCAGTACAATCTGACAGCACTGAACTCGCCATCAATTCCCTTCCCTATAAATGTACTTCAACGGCAAAGCTAAACCTCAGTAATGCAACTTCGGGGGCGTATCAATTGGTCTTTGCGGATTTTGAATCGATGGATGCAACGATGGGGATGCAGTTGAAGGATAATTACCTGAACAAGGTGGTAGATGTTCGTAAGAATTCTATTTATGCATTTATGGTTGATGAAAGCGATCCAAAAACTTTCGGTTCAGAGCGCTTCACTGTTGTATTCACAAGACCTTCAAAAGAAGTTGCATCAATTACTGTTGTGGATGCGAATACGTTGGAATCAAATTATGCGAATGGCAACCAATGGTATTTCGATGGAAAAGTTGTTGAAGGAGGTACTGCACAAAAGATCAAGGCAACTCAATCAGGAACTTATAGATTGGAAGTATCCACCAATGGATGTTTAATTTCTGTCGAGAAGGAATTTGTCGTTGTTGGGGAGGGAAATTCTGAGCCAGGCGTTCGCGCTTATCCAAATCCTGTGAACGGTATATTGACGATAGAAATAGACGGAGATGAAAAGGCAAGTGGTGAAGCCTTCAGTGTCACAGGTGTGAAAATTGCTTCGCTGGAATTTACCAACCAAAACGGTAAGCAGGTCGGTCGTTACGATTTCAGCAACGTAAGCAGTGGGGTATATGTCATTAAAGTTGAACAGGCCGGTAAAGTGAAATTTGTTCGCGTGGTTAAGGAATAAAAATTGCAAAAGTAATTGCCGTCAGAATAATTATCCGATCACCTAAAGCCGGAAATTACTATTTTCAGTTTTGATTTGGCGTTTGAGAAAACGTCAATATAT
>CAZECP010000046.1:0-37379 GCA_964510765.1 uncultured Ohtaekwangia sp.
GGCGCAGCTTCGAAGTGTCTCACGGTCGCGCTTCGACAGGCTCAGCGTGACAGATTTCTTTTTCTGGTTTATTACTCAACTCCGTCATTCATAATTTATAATTCGTAATTCATCATTCGTAATTCGTAATTCGTCCTTCCTAAGTTCCAGCATCCTGTGCGAAGGTATGTTAACTGACGGATGTATCGAGTACACGAGTGTTTCTTCTGCCTGGGGGATACCGGCACACACGCTTGCAGCCGCACATGCAGGCCGGTATGACAGTGTGGGGGGGAGGGCGCAGCTTCGAAGTGTCTCATGGTCGCGCTTCGACAGGCTCAGCGTGACAGGTTTTTTTTTCTGGTTTCTTGCTCATTCATAATTCATAATTCATCATTCGTAATTCGAATACCCAGGCGGTTGTATCATAATTTATAGCATTTACCTTTTTTATGGTTACCTTCGTGAATGCATCCTCAATTTTACAACAGCATCAGTAATCAGGTTTACATCTCTTTATGGAACAAATACCGCCCGGCCATTCTGCAAATGATGATAGCGTCAGCAGGTGGATCGAAAGAGTACAAACTCTCTGATCATGAATTCAAAGCGCTTGGGCCTAAGGAGAAGAACTTTTCTTTTGATATGCAAATACAAAAAGGAAAGGCGGGCAACATCAGTGCTCTGTCTGTAAATGCAAAAGACTTGCTGGAAATGCTGAACATGTCAAGAAAGGCATGTGAGCTGATGGACGAAATCACTTTTGATTTTAAACTTGACAAACAATTTGTGCTTCACATTTCGAGAGCGTGATATGTAGGCCGCAGCCTACAGAATACCAAATCAACTAACTTCTAATCGGTACTCACTAATCATTTTTACTCAACTTCGACATTCGTAATTCGTCATTCGAAATTTTTTCACGCCTCGCGCAGACGGTTCTCCTTCCAGAGAGTCAGAGGGCGAGCGCCAGGTGATGAATTTGATTTTTGATTGTTGATTAGTGATTTTTGATTTGGCGGGATAAAGATGGCGGAGAAAAGTTGGTCCTATTTCGATAAGGTCAACTTGACGGAACTTTTCTGTGGCTTCCTGAAATGGTGGGGTGAAAGAAAATTTGCCTTCTACCCCGGAGTGAGCAGGGTGAAGCAAATCACAAATAGCTCGCCAGCCGCCTGCTCCTGGAGTTGCTTTGTAATTTGCGGATGGCTTTCTCTTTGATCTGCCGCACACGCTCGCGCGTGAGTGAAAACTCGTGTCCTATTTCTTCTAAGGTGCGCGGCTTGGTGCCGTTCAAGCCGAAAAGGCAGCGGAGCACTTCGGCCTCGCGGCTGCTAAGCACAGCCAACGACCGGGAAATTTCCTGCTGCAGGGATGCGAGTTCAAGTTCATGGTCAGGCGATCGTGCGCCCGTGTCAGACAACACATCCATCAACGAACTCTCTTCACCTTCCTTCATGGGGGCATTCATCGAGAGGGCACGACCGGTAAGTTCTTTGTTTCCTGCTATTTCTTCTTCGCTTAGATCGAGTGCTTTGGCCAATTCTTCCGTAGTGGGCTCGCGCTCGAATTGCTGCTCAAGGGCAGCGGTAGTTCTGGCCATTTTGGAGAGTGAGGCTACACGGTTGAGCGGCAGCCGCACAGTGCGTGATTGCTCGGCCAGCGCCTGCATAATCGCCTGGCGTATCCACCACACCGCATAGGAAATGAATTTGAATCCACGCGTTTCATCGAATCGTGAAGCTGCGCGTATCAATCCTACATTCCCTTCGTTGATCAGGTCACCGAGGGTCATGCCGTTGTTCTGATATTGCTTGGCTACCGACACCACAAACCGCAGATTTGCCTTCGCCAGTTTCTGAAGGGCTATCTGATCGCCTTCGCGTATCCTTCGTGCGAGTTCTACTTCCTGGTCCACGGTGATCATATCCAGCTTGGCAATCTCGGTCAGGTATTTATCCAGCGATTGCTGCTCGCGGTTGGTGATCTGTTTACTTATTTTTAATTGCCGCATTGACATAGGTTAAATTCAGGCAACTCCCATTTTACGCAGGTAGTGAATATGCGAGACCATTGCGGAAAACATCGTGCTGTATTCATGATAACTCACGTTGAATTCGCGGCAGGTCTCTTTCACCAACGAATTGATGCGCGCATAGTGAATATGACTGATCTTTGGAAAGAGATGATGCTCGACCTGGAAGTTCAATCCGCCCAACAGCCAGAAGAGCAATTTGTTTGATGTTTCAAAATTGGAGGTGGTACTGAGCTGATGCAGCGCCCAATCACCTGTGATCTTTTTTTCGGCAGGGAATTGATTGATCTCTACCACGTGTGCCAGTTGAAACACTACGCTGGTGAACAGGCCGCACATAAAGGTCATCACAAAAAAGCCGATCCATGCTTTTGCTCCCAGCAAATAAACCGGCAGGGCAATGAAAACAGATACATACAATACCTTCGTAGTCCAGAAAATGAAATGCTCCTTTAGCGACAATGACATCGGCTTCATGTGGGGAGCGATCCGGTTAGCGAAGTATTTGGTAAAGTCTTCGTAGAAAACCCATGCCAGGTAAGAGAGACCATACAGTACAAAGAAATAGAGATGCTGAAAACGGTGTGCAGCCTTGCGCGGTTGATTGGGGTGCAGACGCAAAAATGGTTCTGCATTGATGTCTGAATCAAGCCCTTCAATGCTGGTGTACGTGTGATGGTTTACATTGTGTTTAATCTTCCAGAAATAAATATTTCCTCCCAGCGCATTCAGCATGTATCCGGCCAATGAATTGACCCAGCTATAGCGTGAAAAACTTTGATGGCCGCCTTCGTGCATGACATTGAAGCCAAGCACCGCCAGGTTGATACCCAGCAGGGCAGCCAGCATCAATGCCACCCACCACGGAGGTGTGAAGAACACAAGGATGACATACAACCCCACGGCCGCGAGCACCTGCACGGCACTCTTCATGAAGAGCCGCGGTCCCCCGGTGCGTGAAAGATGGTTGGACTCAAAGTAGAGATCCACCTTTGCTTTCAGCGCAGCAAAGAATGAGGCAGTGTGGTTGTTTTTCATCTCCATTTACACAACTTAACGGATCACTTGTACACGCACTGCGTTGATGCCCTTTTTGCCGCGCTCGGTTTCAAATTGAACGCGATCATTTTCCTGGATGTTGTCAGTAAGACCTGACTGGTGAACAAACACATCGGCAGTGCCGTCATCCGGTGTAATGAATCCAAATCCTTTGGTGGTGTTGAAGAATTTTACTTTTCCTTGTTTCATGATTGATAAATTAATAATTGTTAAAAAATTGATTGGTTAGTTCTTTTATTTTTTTGCAGGTGGAGTAGTTGTCAGGTTGCCGTTCTCATCTACATAGGCGAGCATGTCTTCAAGAGCGCCACCGACAGAGTTTTTCTTGCGTTCGTTTTTGCGTTCTTCTTTTTCTTCCCGTTTTTTCTTGCGCTGAAACTCCTTCTGCTTTTTGATGTATGCATTGTTTGATTTTGCCATGCGCGTTGCGGTTAGTTAACGAATGTGAATGCTTTTCCGCCTTTGCCGGCCCGTCCGGTTCTGCCGATGCGGTGGATGTAGCTGTCAATGTCGCGGGGCGGCTGGTAATTGATCACGTGCGTCACTTCCGAAATGTCAAGGCCACGGGCCGCCACATCCGTAGCGATCAGCACCTGTATTTTTCCTGCTTTGAAATCACTTAATGCTTTCATACGGTAGTTCTGCGATTTGTTGCCGTGTATCTCATCCACGCGTATGCCGGATTGATGCAGGTTTTTTCTTACTGTGCTCACGTTGCGTTTTGTCTCAGCAAACACAATTACCTTTTGAAAAGACTTGTCGCGCACCATGCGCAGGAGCACTTGCATTTTCGTTTCTCCGGCAGGCACGTGCACAGCTTCCTGGTCGATATGATCACCAGTGATCTTACCGTTGGTAATTCGCACTTCAGTTGGATTGTGCAGAAGCTCTTGAATCAATTTCTTTTGATTGGCTTCTTCCGTAGCCGAGAACAAAATGGTTTGTTGTCTTTGACTCATCGCTTTCACGATGAACTGGATATCGCGCGAGAAACCCATGTCCAGCAAGCGATCAAACTCATCGAGTATCAATGTTTTAAACTGATGCAAACGCAGTGCGCCTTGACGGGCCAGATCCGTTAGTCGTCCCGGAGTACCGATCACAATGTGTGCAGGTTGGCGTAATGAGGCAATGTCGCGGCCCACACTGGTGCCACCGATAAAGCAAAGGCTTCGCAGCGAAAGACCTTTGACCATGCTGGTAAATTCCTCTTCCACCTGGGCAGCAAGTTCGCGGGTAGGCACCACAATCAAAACCTGGAAAGATGCTTTCTGTCCGATAAGGTGATGGATGGCCGGAATAAGGAAAGCGCCTGTCTTACCTGTTCCGGTTTGAGCGATGCCTAAAAGATTTTGTTTTTCCAATAATGCCTCAAGGGTTTTGTCTTGAATTTCCGTGGGCTGTGAATATCCTTTTGCCAACAGATTCTTTTTTATCCGTTCATCAATCGGCAGGTCATTAATGCTGCGTGCCGACACATACCTGGCTTCTGTTAACGGTACTGCTTTTTTGGTGAAATGCCGCGTATCAATAGTGCTGGCGGGCTGGTTTACTCTTTTACGATTGGATGGATTGTTTCTTCGATAGTTGTTGTCACTTCTTTTTGAACGATCTCTTCTTTCAAAATTCATTTGTTGTTTTTAAAATAAATAATCAGGCAGGCGTACATGCCATGTCATTTCCCATTGTGTGAAAAGGAAAACGGCAACCCGAAATCGGTGCCCGGTTTTTCAGCTAAAATGATTGGGTGTTAGAAAGAACTCTTAAATAAATAAGAGGTAGGACTCGCTAGTACGGAATGATTCTGCTAAAAAGCGATGCAAAGCTACCGATTAATTCCCTACTAACCTAATGCAGCTAGCGGGAGCGTAATCTGCCAGCAGGGATTCTTCGCATTTTTGTAACCGTGAAAGGCGTAACAACGAGAGCTGCGTGCACACAAACGAGATGTGATTTCAATGGTAGCTTGGAATTAGGTTTTACTTTTTCGTTTGATGTTCAGGGTCACAGCCCATGGGAATCTCCTATCATATTGAACAAGTACAATTGACACTTTCCATTTCTTAGCATGCCGTCAGCGTTAGTTTTTATATTCCATGTTTGGCAAAACTCTGCAATGAAAGGATAAACTTCTGCTTGATTCCTTCGATAAGGATTTAGTCAGACACTAAACCTGGTGCTGCCATAGAATATTTCCTGGTCCCGAGAACCCATTTAATTTGACTACCTTTGCGCCCTAGCTAGTTTAATGAAATCGCCACAAGCAAAGTATATTCAACAAAATGACAATAGTGGTCTGGCGATTCTATCCGACCACTCTAAAACAATTATTAACAGATGAAATCATTTGACTCCCTGGGACTTTCCGGGGAACTGGTGGAAAGTATCCGCCAGCTGGGTTTTGAAACACCCACGCCTATCCAGGAAAAAGCCATCCCTGTTTTATTAAAAGGAGATACCGATTTAGTTGGCCTTGCACAAACAGGCACGGGAAAAACGGCTGCATTTGGTTTGCCCCTCATTGATTTGATCGATGCCAAAAATCACAACACCCAGGCATTGGTCGTTGCGCCCACGCGGGAACTGAGTGTTCAGATCACCAATGACTTTGAAAGGTTTTGCAAGAACGTAAAAGATTTAAACATCGTAACCGTATATGGCGGTGCGAGCATCTCAGATCAGATCAGAAAAGTGAAACGTGGTGCTCAAATCATTGTCGCTACTCCGGGCCGATTGATCGATTTGCTTTCGCGAAAAGTGGTTGACCTCACACATATAAATTTTGTTGTTCTTGATGAGGCCGATGAAATGTTGAACATGGGGTTCAAGGAAGATATTGACGAAATCCTGTCAACTACTCCTGATTCAAAACGAGTGTGGTTGTTCTCCGCTACGATGCCGCGGGAAGTGCGTGACATTGCCAACAACTACATGAGCAACCCGCAGGAGCTGGCCATGGAAGGAAGGCAGCAAGGAAACGAAAACATCGATCACCAATTTGCGATGGTGGACGAGCGCGACAAGTATCTGGCTTTAAAACGTTTTGTGGATTATGCTCCCGATATTTTTGGTGTGATATTCTGTCGCACAAAAATGGATACGCAAAAGATAGCTGAACATTTGATCAAGGATGGCTACAATGCCGATGCCCTTCATGGTGACCTGACTCAAGGCCAACGCGATAGGGTGATGAAGAGTTTTAAGAACAAGACCCTGCAACTATTGGTGGCTACCGATGTGGCTGCACGCGGGATTGACGTAAGCAACATTACGCACGTGATCCACATGAACATGCCGGATGAAATGGAATTCTATACACACCGAAGCGGGCGCACGGCACGCGCAGGCAAGAAGGGAATTTCATTGGCGATCGTTTCCAAAAAGGAAGTGGGCAGAATCACGCAGATCGAGAAGACAATCAAAAGGAAGTTTACCCGTGTGCAAGTTCCAACAGGGGATGAGGTGTGCCAGCAAAAGATTTTAGGATTGGTTCACAAAGTAAGAACGGTGGAGGTGAACGAAGAAGAGATTGATTCATTTTTACCGGAGGTTTATCACGAACTGAAAGACATCAGCAAGGAAGATATTATCAAGCGCTTTGCATCCATTGAGTTCAATCGCTTTCTGGAATACTATCGCGATGCGCGTGACTTGAATAAGTCAGAGAAGAAGACCTATGCAGAGGAAGGTGGGTTTCAGGAGTCGTACTCTACAGGTGACCGCATTTTTATTAACGTTGGCAAGATGGATGGACTGGAAAAAGGAAATCTTCTTGGCCTCATCTGCGACTATGGGGAAATCGACAAGAACAAAATTGGTAAGATCGATTTGAAAGGCGCTTACTCATTCTTTGAAGTGGAGAAAGGATTGGCAGAGCAGGTGATGAAGGGATTTGAAGGGGTTGAAGTTCGCGGCAGAAAAGTGAGATTGGAAATGACCGGGCCTAAGCGCGACAAGAGAGAGGGAGATGACGGAGAAAGAAAGAGAAAGTTTTCAAATAACAAGCGCCAGGAGTTTTGGGGAAAGAAAAAAGAATCTTCTTCATGGGGCGGGGGCAAAGGCAAAGGAAGGAAACGTTATTGACCGAACTTTGATTTAAAAATTGACAAGAGTCTCTTCACAACAGAGACTCTCTTTTTTTGATATGAAAGATTACAAAAAATACTATATCGTTAATGCCACTCCGGATGATGTTTACCTTGCGCTCACCAATCCTGCAACTCTTCACGCATGGACGGGAGAGGAGGCCGAGATGAGTACTGAGCCTGAAAGTGAATTTTCATTATGGGAGGGAAGCATTGTCGGAAAGAATCTTGAATTTGTTCCCGGCAAAATGATTGTGCAGCAATGGTACTTTGGCGAGCAGGAAGAGAAGTCAATTGTCACCATCAAACTGCATAAGCACGATGATGGAACTTCCGTGGAGCTGCGCCACACCAATATTCCTGATGAAGCCTATGATGATATTGTGGAAGGTTGGAACTTCACGTACTTTGCTTCGTTGCAAGAATTTTATGAAGGCGATGGAGAGCAGGAAGCCGGAGAGTAAGAACTCTTGACTGAAATGGAAAACGGGAACTACAATTGCTTGCAGTTCCCGTTTTGTTTTTCATTGGCCGTAGCTTTTGAAAAGCCCTAATTCTCGTTTCACAAACTGATACTTGCTTCAACTGCCTTTCAACAATTGTTCTCGGTATCGTGCTTTTGATTTCCCGAAGGTTGCCTCGAGCACAATCTATTCACTCCGGCACTTTTGTTTTTCATTTCCCGAAGAAAATGATTTTTTGTTTTTCCGGATTCACCGATCTGTTTGCCAGTGACTGAATTAGTGATATGAAGATATGCTCACATTTCACCTGATCATAATTTTTTAAGAAAAAGAACTCCACAACTTTCGCACTAAGTTGTGAACAATGGTGAATTGAATTCAATTTTCATTTTGAAAATAGAACAGCGCTATTTCTGAATAGTTGTATTTGGTGCGCGTTCCAAAACCTGTTTGAAAGAATTTCTTTTTTGAGAAGCTCATAATTTCCTCTTTGCTCTTACGGTAGCCACAATTGTAAGCCGAAGAAAAGAATTTTATTTTTTCTTCTTCGCTTTTCCAGGTTGGATATTTCGCGCTCATCAGTTTAAAGAAGACATTAATGTAATTCATCATCCACGTTTTGCTCTTCAACCTTTTCACACGATTGGCCCGGCTGAGTTCCGATTGTACGGTGTCAGAGGCAACAATTGAGAAACCACTAAGTGAATTGCCGATCTTGTTCAAAAAGTCAAGCTCAATTTGTTCAGCAAAAGAGGGCTTGATTTGAAATGGGCCGATTGAAAAATTAGCGTACGCTTTACCGTACTGAACATAAAGTGTTTCAAGTGCAAATGTCTCAATCTTATCCTGGATGGAATTGTATCGGATCAACTCGGGAAATACAATGGCTCTGACTTCGATGGGCTGGAGTCCGTTCTTAAGGATCAACGAGTCAATCCATTTTTCAGTTTGCAAATAGAAAACGGCACGCTCGTAATCTCTTCCAAAAATTTTTCGATAGTCAACAATTTTCTCTTGAGCGGATAAGGAAGTAAATGCAAAAAAGAAGAGAACAGCTAATCTGGAGAAACCTGACAATTTTCTCAGAAGGGTTTTTGGTACACAACTACCTGACGATCTTCCAATGCAAGCCATTTGAAATAAGTTAGCCCTGCGTTATGAACCAATGCCATTTTCAAGGGATATTGAAAATAGTCCCCATCGGGAAAAGAGATGTTGTTATCCTTTATTAAAGCCACGCCTTTACCATCTGAACTTACAAAAAGATCGCACGCTTCATAGCTTGTGTTTGGTTCGAATGTTCTCACCACATTTCCATCAATGGATAAAGTCTCTTTTTCATAGGTCACAACGTGATTTCCGGATGCTGTAAACCATGCGCCATGAAACCAACCGGGCTCACTGATCTTATACAGTTTCGCCAGGGAAGTAATTACTTTGTAAGTCTGTGTTTCGGGAGTCATGGTGTAGATGGCGAAATCTGAATTGTCGGGTGCAGCAAACACAGAAAGCGGAGGCATCATGCTGCCGGTAGAAATGGTGGCTGGGGAAGCAGATGTAATTACTTTATAATTTGGTTGCGCGTCACTCTCACTGATCACCGCATAAAAATGCTTACCATCGGCTGTCAGGTAGAATGGATTGATCATTTTATAAGGCCCGTATTTCTTGCCGTTGAAATTGATCGTGCGGCTTTCAACCATTGAAATCGATTGACCGGACGCTTGCTTCATTGCCTTCTTCACTTCGTCCATTTGCTCCTTTGTCATATAAGCAGACATCTGTTTTAATTGTTCATCTGTCATGGTGGGCGTTTTCAGTGAAGAGGTTTTGTCAACGATGTATTTTTTTATTTCATCGCTACTTTGATCTACCTCGCGCAGTTTGCCGTAGCTGCATTGCAAAGGAGTTTGACAGCCGCTGGTGTTGGTAGGGCAGGCAACGGGTGTGCGTGTTCCATTTTTGTAAGAAAAGCATTGTGATCCATTACTTACAATGAAAGAAATCTGGTTGATGGTCGCTCCCAAATCAATGCAGCTTTCCTGGTAGTTAAAATTTTCTCCCGCCATAAGCGTCAGCGCAACTGTCCTCGTTACGTTTGCACTCAATTTGTTTTTTGTTGATTGAGATGTTGAAGGCGTGTTTTTGTTTTCAATCTTCTTTAATTCCTGGTTGGCTTTGTTTTTTACCTTATTCAACAAGCTTTGACTGAAAACTGAAGTAAACAGTACTACGAATGATGAGAACAGAAGTATCTTTTTCATAGAGTAAGATTGTATCAGCAATTTAATTATTCGATTTCATTTTACCGAAATCAGATCGGTTTAAATTGTTCAAACGCTTCCTTGCAATCATGACAATAATAAATGGCGCGACAAAGCGTGGGTCCGAATGGATTTTTCAGATCCGTGTTGCTTCCATGGCAACGAGGGCAAACAGCATTTTCAAGAATCTCAAGATCGGCAAAGACTTTGGCAGATGGAGGCGGAGCGAGGCCAAACTTCATCAATGCTTCCTTTCCCTTTGGTGAAATGAAATCGGAACTCCAGGCTTTCTTAAAATTAACTTCGACTGAGAAATTTTGAATTTCATTTTTTGCAAGCACATCTTCTACCTCTTTTTTCATGTAGTCCAGTGCAGGGCAACCAACAAAGGTAGGCGTCATTTCAATTTTAACCTGATTACGTTCGATCGTTACTTCGGTAATCACGCCAAGGTCAATCAGTGACAGCACTGGTATTTCGGGATCTTTTACATCCTCCAATAGTTTATAAATCTCTTCTTTGCTCATGGATAAACCACATCAGACGAATGGGGAATGATCTGATTCAAATGGTGTTTCAAATGTTTAACGTAATCAACCGCAAGAAACTCCAGTGTGTGCAGCGATGGCGTGGACTTTCCTGTGTCCGCTTGTTTTGAATAAGCGGAGGCAGGCATTTTCTTTAGAATGCTAACAATTCTTTTATTTGCCAGCGCCCACAAGGCAATGATTTCCTTTCCATCAGTTTGTTGATAGTTGTTTAAACTCACCCACTGATCCTGATCGTAAACAATCCTGGGGGGTGCAGCATCGTATTGGCCGACAATAAACCTTCGTGCATTGTTGTGGGCGGAGTCAATTAAATGTCCAAGCACTTCTTTTTTGCTCCACTTGTCAGGCTGGGGTTTGGCGGAGAATTCTTCTTCACTGATGGCAGCGATTTTTTTTGAATACGTCTCTACTATTTGCTCCAACTCTTCAATTGTGTCTTTCATTCCAAATAATCTGTTTGTGTTTAACAAAATTAGCCAAATGAGGTGCAAGCAACAACCTTCTGAATTCTGCCCGGCATTTTGTAATTTGTGCGTCAAATTTCTTGCATGCTTCAAGCCAGTCTTCATAAGCGAGTTTTTGAATTTGCATTTGCAGCCCGCACGTCACGGGGTCCAATGAAAGACAAGACTTCGTGGTTCATCAAAATGTGGGATGATTCAAATCCGGAAATATTCGGACTTGGTGAATGTGGCCCGCTGCCCGGGTTGAGTAAGGAATTGAATGATGAGTTTGAGAACAAGTTGACGGCAATTGTAGAAAGCGTAAGCAATAAGCATTTACCGGTTCCCACTTTTTCAGATAACGGGTTTTCCGGGATCAAAGAATTTTTTAACGCTAGTCAAATTGATGTTTCCATTTCATCGGTCGTATTTGCTTTTGAGACGGCTTTGCTTGACTTGCTGCACGGGGGAAAACGGATCCTGTTTAAAAACAAATTCATCGAACAGGCTCCGATACCTATCAATGCCCTCGTTTGGATGGGCGGTCTCGACTTCATGTTGCAGCAAGTGGAGATCAAGATTCGGGATGGTTATCGTTGTGTAAAGCTGAAAGTAGGGGGTCTGGATTTTGAAAAGGAGTGCGACATTCTGAACTATATCAGAAGAAAATATTTTCGTGAAAAGATTGAGATCAGGTTGGATGCCAATGGCGCATTCAAGAAGGAAGATGCCCTGGACAAAATCAATTCGTTGAAGCGATTTGATATTCATTCAATTGAACAACCCATCAAGCAAGGATTACCTGAGATGGAGGAACTCTGTGCGAAGTCGCCTATCCCTATTGCTTTGGATGAGGAGCTTATTGGAATCCACGATCTTAAGTCGAAGGAAAAGTTGCTCAGTACGATCAAACCAAAGTATGTGATCCTGAAACCAACTTTGCATGGAGGTTTTTCGGGATGCGAGGAGTGGATACAAATGGCCGGGCAGCAGCAGATTGATTGGTGGATTACATCGGCATTGGAGTCTAACATCGGGCTTAATGCCATTGCTCAGTTTACTTCACAGCACGACATCAAAATACCCCAAGGACTTGGTACGGGGCAGATTTATACCAACAATTTCCCGTCACCTTTAGTGGCCGAGAAAGGATTTCTTTCTCATGACAAAAAAGAGATATGGAATCTGTCAGGACTATTCCCGCAGGATGAATCGGAACAAGTCTATCTCAGTTGATCATTTATGGATTGATCAAAACTTTGAATTAAGCTGACCTAAATCATATTTAAAAGATGACAATCCAGCTAACATTGAGTAGCTAAACTATTCTGTTATGAAGAAGAGATTGTTAGTTACCATCAAGAAGAAAGTGGACTCGCAACACAAACTCATCACCACACCGTGGGTGACGGATGAAGAGTTGGATTCGATCCGCGAAAAATTCGGAAACCAATTTGATCCTGATGAACCCATCGTCCAATATGTCTCAGATCAGTTGGTGATGATCTCTTTTCTTGTTTGGGTAAACAGCTAACTACGAATCAATCGCGGTACAACACAGCCTTCACGGCCTTCACAGTTCTCCCAACGTTTGGAAGTATTGCTTCGATCAAAGTAGGTGCGTAGGGCAGAGGCACATCCAGGCTATTGATCCGATGGATGGGCGCATCCAAATAATCAAAGGCATGTTTTTGAATGTGATACGTGATCTCGGATGAAATGGCAGCCAAAGGCCAGGCTTCTTCCACAATTACCAGGCGATTTGTTTTCTTAACCGATTCAACAATTGCTTCATAGTCTATAGGACGAACTGAGCGCAGGTCAATCACTTCAGCAGAGATGCCTTCCTTTTCCAACTCCTGAGCTGCCGCCAATGCCACTTTCATAATCTTTCCAAAGGAAACAATCGTCACATCAGTGCCGCTGCGTTTCACGTCAGCCTTGCCGATTGGAATTAAATATTCTTCCGTTGGCACTTCACCTTTGTCGCCATACATCAATTCACTTTCCATGAAAATAACCGGGTCATCATCACGGATAGCGGTTTTTAAAAGACCTTTTGCATCGTAAGGAGTAAAAGGAACGACCACTTTCAAACCAGGCGTATTGGCAAACCAGTTTTCAAAATTCTGAGAATGCTGAGAACTCAGCATACCTGCATTCCCGGTGGGCCCACGAAATACGATCGGCACATTTAATTGCCCGCCTGACATAGAGAGCATTTTAGCTGCTGAGTTGATAATCTGGTCAATTGCCACCAACGAAAAATTGAAAGTCATGAACTCAACGATGGGCCGCAACCCATTTACGGCAGCGCCCACGCCAATACCGCCAAAGCCAAGCTCGGCAATCGGTGTATCGATCACACGTTTCTCACCAAACTCATCCAGCATGCCCTGGCTCACTTTATAGGCGCCATTGTATTCGGCTACCTCTTCGCCCATCAGCAATACTTTTGGATCTCTTCTCATTTCCTCGCTCATGGCTTCGCGAAGTGCTTCCCTGAATTGAATTTCCCTCATGACCTTTGGTTATATAGTAAGTCCTATTTTGAAGTCCGTAAAAATAACAGGCTAATCGGTGTTATTCAAACAGTCGGAATAATTTGATTCCAATAAAAAAGCCTTCCCGTTTATGGCGGGAAGGCCTTTCTACCAAATTCCTATTTGATTACTTTAATGCGTTTCTGAATGCATCCGTTGCATTGAATTTTGAGAACTCAAGGTCAGTCAACGCTTTGTCTTTCAAGCTTGGATCAAGCTTCACGGCACTAGTCAGGTTGCTAACTACAGCATCTCCGCTATTGCTACGAGCTGCAGCCACGGCAGCGCCATAGAACGCAATTGCATAATTCGGGTTCTTTCCTGATGACTGAGAGAAAGAAGAAGCTGCATTGCTGTAGTCTTTCGACAGTAACTGAGCTAATCCTTTGTTGAACAAGTTTACCGGTGAATCAGAAGATGAGGAGGTAGAGCGAACGGCATCAGCATATTTTGCCATGTAGATTTCGCAGGCACCTTTCACACCGTTTACACCGCGTGTAACATCATTGTTAGCACCATTGAGCGCTTTGGCTGAGTAGCTGTAAGCTTTGTAGGGATTTCCTTTCCAAAGAGTAACGGTTGCCAGGTTAGCCAACACTTCAGGAGTATTTTGAAGCTTGGATGCGATATCAAGTTGAGCGGCAGCTTTGTCAACCAATGAGCTTGCAGCTGAAGGGTTGTCAATTGCCTGCTGGATATAAGTGGCGGCTAAGTTGTTGTGTGCATTCCAGTTGTTTCCTTTTTTGGTAGCTGCTTCGTAGATAGCTGCTTTCTCTTCCAATGAAGGAGTAAGAGTAGCTGAATACATCAATTCTTCAAAACTAAGTGCATCGGCTCCTACTTCACCTTTTGTAATTTGTTTCGCAAGAACAGAGATTTCCGCATCGGTCTTCTTGTTCTTTACGGTAAGGATTTCAGTTTTTGCAGCACGCAATCCAGGATATACATCTTTGAAAACTTTGTTATAAGTCTTCAATTTCTTTAATGCTTTCTCTTGTTCTTCGAATGATCCACCATTATTGATAACATTCAAATACTCGCTCTTCTGCTCATCGGTGATTCCCGTGTAAGAAGCTAATGCTGTTTTGAATTCGCTCCAGTCGTCAACGATTGGTTTCAAAATGAATTTGATCTCAGCAGCCACACCCTGGTAGTCATACTTCTTCATTTCTTCACGATAGAATTTCTCGATCGCAGCGGCACGCTCTTCAGAAAGTTTGCTGTTGATGCGTTCCAGACCTTCAGGGGAGTGGGTACCCGTGATGGTAACAGTGCGGGTAATATTTTTAGAGGCGATAAACGCATCCAATTGCTTGCCTTGCTCAGCTTTCAATTCGCTCTTGCGGAGAACTGATCTGCCGCGCTCAAACAGGAAGTTAGGAACCACAACAGGAATCAATTCTTCCTGGTTGTTGTATCCATGATCTGCGAAAGCAGCATAGTAAGAATTCTGAACAAGCTTGGAAGTGGTGATCACGCCAGGGGCGATGTCAACACGGGGAGTATTTTTAGACTTTGTTCCTTTGGTAGCTACAAATTCAATTTGAAGCATGCCTTGCTTATAAGCAGGCTTGTAGGGGAATGAGAAATCCTTTGATACAGGTGTCTCTGCAGTGGCGTTCCCGGGATAATCCTCTGCTTTGAAAGGAACCGGAGGAAGCGCAAGCTCGCTCTGCTCATACTTGTAAAATGTATTCACTGTTAACACGGTACCTTTCTTCAATACCTTGGGAGGAATGCTGCCAGACATTGCGAAATTGACAGTGTCCTTGTGAACTTCAAGAGGGTTCGGATTAACTTCTACTTTTTTGTCCTTTACCATCTTGATCATTTGGGGTAAGGTACAACCTGCTAGTGCAAAGGCACCGAAAGAGACAAGGGTGTAAACGAGTTTTCTCATTGGAATTTGGTTTTGATCTATTTTTAGGAAGCGCAAATGTAGCGTCACATCCCTTTTTTTGCAATTATATGTTGAAAAATCTGAGTAGAGCTTTTAAGCTATTGTGTTGGCTTTCTTATATTTGCATTCCGATGAAGATCGATAAACTGCACTTAACTTGGGTTAAATGAACAGTTTAGGAGATTTTCGAACGATTGTGATTGATAAATGGTGTATGAAAAAAATTCAACTTTTTTTTGAGGAAAGAGCCTTCGGTGTTTGCACAGCATTGGGCGAAAAGCTGGGAATAGCTACTTCTTCGATCCGTTTGTTTTTTATTTATGCTTCCTTCCTCACCCTTGGTTCTCCTGTGATTTTGTATTTATCACTGGCCTTTATCATGAACATGCGCGCTCATTTACGCAAGCGCAGTACCATCTGGGACTTTTAATGAATTTCTAATTGATTGGCGGGGCAATCTTTTCTCCTTTTACGAAGTAGTTGAATACAACCAAGCCTCGATAGACCAGGTTCACTTTGAAGTTAGGTGCTATTTTTATTAGAGCGCTCCTTTTTTTCCATTCATGAGCGAACCTTGCTCCAAAGCTCAAATGTGCAATGATCACAGCCTTTGCGTGGCCTGCTGATCCTGTAACCAGAAAGTGAAGTGCCGCGGCACAGTCTAAAAATATCCGAAAGGGAAATTTCCACAAGAGTGCGCTGATGGGCTGGTGTTTGAATAAAAGGCTTAACCCGTTTCTGAAATTGAAATAGGTCTTTCTTGGATTGAGTGCCGAGAGGGTACCTCCTCCCACATGATAAACTTTACTATTGCCGACATACATGACCTTGTTGCCGGCCCGCTTCATTTTCCAGCAAAGATCTATCTCTTCCATGTGTGCAAAGAAATCTTCGTCCAGTCCGCTGAACTGATGATAGAGACTTGCTTTCACAAAGAAGCAAGCACCTGATGCCCAGAATATTTCCCGTGTGTCATTGTATTGACCGAGATCATCCTCCATGGAGTCAAATAAGCGACCTCTGCAAAATGGATAGCCCATTAAATCGATCAATCCTCCTCCGGCTCCCGCATATTCAAATTTGTTCCTTTGTTTATGAGAAAGAATTTTTGGTTGTGCTGCAGCAATGGTGGGGTCGGAGTCAAGTAGATCAATGATCGGACGAAGCCAACCTTCCGTTACTTCCACATCTGAATTCAAAAGGACATAATAAGTAGCTTCGATTTGCTTGAGCACCTCATTGTACCCACCACAGAAACCTTTGTTCTCTTTGAGCCGGATCAACTCAACTTGTGAAAAATCTTCATGAACCAAATCAGCAGATCCATCGGTAGAGCCATTATCAGCCACGATGATGTTAGCTTCTTTACTAAACTCAATGACCGAGGGAAGAAACTGTTTTAGAAAATGCCTTCCATTAAAATTCAGAATAACAATGGCGATTTTGTTCATCCCATCATGCTGCTAAGATCCATGCCGGGAATATTGGGTAGCAAACCTTCCGTGGATTTTTTTATTTGTTCCTTTGCCTGAACATCGGCTTCTTCGTTGGCTTTGTTCACTGCGGCTACGATCAAATCCTGAACGATCATCTTGTCATCACTTTTCAGAAGAGTTGGATCAATCTCAATGGCGATCAATTGTTTCTTACCATTCACAGTTGCCTTCACCATTCCACCGCCAGCTTCGCCATCGATTTTCAATAAGGCAAGATTGTCCTGGGCTTGCTTCATTCTCTCCTGCACTTCCTTCATCTTGCCCATCATCTTCATCAGGTCAAACATATACTTTCATTTTTTTGAATGACAAAGGTATTGCCAATCGCGTTAATCGTTAAAGAAATGGCCTGTTTTTTTGAAGCCTTGCGAAATTGAAAAAAAATCAGAACTTGACCCCATCAAACCCCAATTCATGAAAAAAATATTTTGGATCATCTTGGTATTTGCTTTTGTAGCACAGCAAGTAGTTGCCCAACAATTGGACAGAAAATCAATTGAGCTAAAGATTCAACGTTATACAAAAATGAAGAAGACAGGCACTGT
This sequence comes from uncultured Ohtaekwangia sp., assembly GCA_964510765.1. Taxonomy (GTDB): domain Bacteria; phylum Bacteroidota; class Bacteroidia; order Cytophagales; family Cyclobacteriaceae; genus ELB16-189. The sequence goes on from CAZECP010000046.1 coordinate 17,365, forward strand.
TCTTACAATTGTGGGGGGCGCACTTACAATTACCGGCATTGCGCTCATCTCTTCAGCTAAGGTTGAAAGTACGACAAACATATACGGGCAACCAACTTACACTTCAAATGATCCCAATGCAGTGGGGGGTGTACTTTGTCTTTTGGGTGGCCTCGGCATGGCTGGCACAGGTATTCCTTTAATGGCTGTGGGCTCTTCGCGTGTCAAAAAATATACAGCACAATTGAATACGCTTTCATTCAATCTTAAGCTAACTCCGAGTGGTCAGGCGGGGGTTGGATTTACGTACAGCTTTTAGTTTTTGTGACGGATCAGTAAGACCGTTCCAGCCTGTTTGAATTCCTGTCCAGCGTAATCGGTTCCTTGTGCAGTCCAAACGTACGTGGCCGTGGGCATGGGTGTTCCTTCCTTTTTTCCATCCCAGGGTTCATCACTTGTGGATGAATAAACCAGCGTTCCCCACCGGTCAAAAATCTGAAGGGTAAGATTGGCTAAGTAATGCCCCTTCACGACAAATGTATTGTTTTCTGTATGCCTGCTTTCCGGATTAAATGCGGTAGGCGAGTATAGGTTGATTTGTTTCTTAACCGTGATGGTATTGGAGACAGATTTTAGCATGGCCACTTCAACCGGATTGGCAACAATTTTATAGGAAACAATCTGGTTAATCAGGTCATCCTGATCATCATCGTAGCTGGTTCCGTTCACAGTAATTGAACTCACCAAGCTACCGGCCGCATTAAACTTTTGAATGGTATAATTTTTCACCCCTTGCTTCCAGCCTTCATACGCGCTCCACTGAAGAAATACATAATTTTTATCGCTCAACGTACCTACCAGTCGCACCGGGCATATTGGTTGACCATCTGCACTTGTATTGTCGCATTTGTCAATATAATTTACTTTATAGCAGGTGGTATTGGCCAGGTCATAAGTGTTATCGGTAAAGTCAGGAGTTGCTGAGTTCCCTACAAACCGGGAAAAGTCAACTCCATTGGTGGCTTTAAAAACAGTGTAGCTGGATGCTGGAAAGAGCGGGTCAGTAGCCCAGGTAAGTTGCGCCTGGTTCCCGTTGATAACGGCACTGGCATTATTGATCGCGGTAGGCACGGCTGTGAAAAATGTAGTCCCACATTTTTGTAACGAAGTGCTGATGGCTCCATTCGGATAGGCTGCTTTCAATTGATAACAGTAATTCGTTTTGCAGATCACATTTGGAGTTACATCATCAAAGGATCGGGCTGCACCTGCCAGCGTTTTATAATTTGAAGTATTTCGATCCACCTCAATAGTAGAAATCGTTCCGGCTGTTTGCCATGTAAGTTGATTTTTTCCGCTTACCAGGTTCAAATCAAAATTTTGGCTGCAAACCGGAACTGTTGAAGTATTTGCATTGGTACAAGCATCATGTGAACTAAGCCGAAAGCAATAGTAGTTGTTGTCAACAGAGAGATTTGGAACGGTCAAACTATTAACGGCATATAAATTTTTATAGACTTGAAAATTAGTCGAGCTGTTGGTGGCAAATTCAACTTGATATTGAATATTTGTTTGAGGTGTAAATCCAAGCTGAAGGTTGGAGGCATCTATTGCATCCAATGTATTAAAGATGGGCGCTGGCAAACTAGTCACTGCCGTGAATGATTGTTGTGTGGCAGAACAATTATTGGCAGCGCTTACTTTTTTTCCTTTCACACTTATTGTGTAAATGCCATTTGCTCCATAGTTGTATGACGCTGTTTGAGTGTTTCCGGAAGGAATCGTATTTTCGACAACACCATCACTATTGAAATCGATCTGATAAGAATCATAAGTCTTATCCGTGATGTTGATTTTAACTTGTGAGCCCGCACAGGTGTAAACTTCAAAGGTCGGTTGAATGTTCGGATCAACAGTTATGGTGATGTCATCAGAGCCAATGTTTTGGTAGGATACTTGAAGTAAGTAGGTGCCGGGAGTATTGTATGTAAATGTAAATTGATTGGGGCAAGAGGCTGAAGGCGGAGCTACGCAGGGCGCATCGCCAGAATACATTCCACAAGGAAATGCGCCTGTGCATTGATTGATAGTTTTAAGATTTGCATCGGTGATCGTGACGGTGAAAGGGGAGCAACCCCGAATGTTGTCAACTTGAAATCTACCCAGGCGGCTGGTGTATTGCGCCTGAACGCTGATGGTCAAAACAATCCCAACTATGATCCCAACAATTTTCAAGATTCCAATTTTATTTCTTTTAAAAATTTTTCTGAGTTCACCATGTCGTTGTGCAATAAACGGTCTGCTTCTATAAACGGAACATGTTGCCTAAAATTATTCAAAAAATCTTCAAGAACCGATGAAGTCTTTAACGGTCGCCTGAAATAGATGGCTTGCGCAGCCGTGATCAATTCGATCGCCAAAATCGAATACAAATTGTTAACGATCCGATATGCCTTGGTGGCAGCATTGGCTCCCATACTCACGTGATCTTCCTGACCGTTTGAAGAAACGATCGAGTCCACCGAAGCAGGTGCACACAGTTGTTTATTCTGGCTCACCAACGATGCGGCTGTGTATTGCGGTATCATCAATCCGGAGTTGATACCTGGATTGGCCACGAGGTAATTGGGAAGCAACCGAGAACCTGAAATGAGTTGATACGTTCTGCGCTCTGAAATATTTCCCAACTCTGCTAAAGCGATCGAAAGAAAATCCAACGACAATGCCAACGGTTGGCCATGAAAGTTTCCTGCTGAGATAATGGTGTCATCGTCCGGGAAAACATTCGGATTATCAGTGACTCCGTTGATTTCAGTAAGGAAAACTTTGGTGATGTGCTGAATGGCATCATCGCTTGCACCGTGAACTTGCGGGATGCAGCGGAATGAATACGGATCTTGCACATGCGATTTTGCTTGCGCCAGTATTTCACTTCCCTTCAAAAGTTCTCTGAATTCTTTCGCCACTTTCAATTGGCCAGAATGCGCACGAATTTTGTGTACGCGTTCATCGAAGGGTTCTATTCTTCCATCAAATGCATCCAGCGAAAGTGCACCGATCCGATTACTTATTTTTAAAAGGCGATGTGCATGATGCAAGCACCAGGTGCCATACGCGCTCATGAACTGCGTGCCGTTCAGCAAGGCAAGACCTTCTTTTGATTTGAAATGAATACGTTCCCATTTCAGAAGTTGCAATGCTTCTTCGCCTGAATAGTTTTTGTTTTGATAATGAACTTCTCCTTTACCAATCATCGGAAGTGAAAGATGTGCAAGAGGAGCAAGATCACCTGAAGCCCCGAGTGAACCCATTTCAAAAACACGAGGTAATACTTGTGTGTTGAACATATCAACTAATCTCTGCGTAGTGGCGACCTGCACACCGGAATAGCCATACGCAAGCGACTGCACTTTCAAAAACAGCATCAACGAAACTATTTCATGCGTCACTTCAGGACCTGTTCCACATGCGTGGCTCATCACCAGGTTCTCCTGTAGTTGTTCGAGTTGATCTTTGGGAATATTCTTGTTGTAGAGCGAACCAAATCCTGTATTGATCCCATAAACAGGAGATGAGGAAGTAGAAGTTTTGTTATCAAGATATTCGCGGCAGCGCGCAATTTGTTTGATCGATTCTTCTGACAAAGCAATTTTCATTTTGCCATGAAGAATCTGTTCGATATCTTTCAGCGTAAGTTCCTTGTTGGATATGTAGTGAATGGATTCCAAGCTAAAATTTTGAATGTTGAATTTTAGATTTTGAATGAAGGTGAATTCTTATTTTAAAATTGAAATTATCCCTTCGAGTGAAAGTTTCTGTTGCTCTCCTTTCTTCATGTCTTTGAAAGCAAGAACACCGCTTTTCATTTCATCTGATCCAATTACGATTGTATAAGGAATCATTTTCTTGTTGGCGAAGTCGAGTTGCTTTTGAATTTTTACTCCATCAGGATAGATCTCGGAAGCAATTCCTTTTTGGCGAAGTGAGTTCAGAACTTTTAGACCATAGCGCTTACACTCTTCATCGAAATGACAAATCAAAACTTTGGATGAAACCTGCGTCTCGGACGGAAAGAGTTTGAGTTCTTCCATCGCATCATAAATGCGATCGACACCGAAAGAGATTCCGACTCCAGAGTTCTTATCTTTTGAATCGAACACACCTGTGAGATTGTCATAGCGGCCACCACCACTCACGCTGCCAATACTCACATTGTTGATCTTCACTTCGAAGATGCAACCTGTGTAGTAGCTGAGTCCACGCGCAAGAGCAATATCAAACTCAACATGATCAAGATTTTCCCCGTACGCTTGAAGCAGGCTAAAAACTTCTTTCAAATCCTTAATTCCTTTATTTGAATTTTCAGAAGCATTTTTTATGCTGATGAGATTTAATTTCTCTTCGGTGTTTCCTTTGAAGTTGAGGATATCAAATACTTTCTGAATGCTTTCAGAAGAAAAGCCTCGTGAAACCAACTCTTCCTTCACTTTCTCTTCGCCTATTTTGTCAAGCTTATCAATGGCAACAAACAACGAACCTTGCTTCTCAGCTGAGCCAGCCAATTCAGCAAGCCCACTTAACACACCACGATGATTGATCTTGATCGTATAATCCCCAATGCCTAATGCCTGAAACACCTCTTTGATCATGAGAACAATTTCCGCTTCACAGATCAATGAATCCGTTCCAACCACATCCGCATCGCATTGATAAAACTCACGATATCTTCCTTTCTGCGGACGATCGCCTCGCCACACGGGTTGAATCTGATAACGTTTGAATGGAAAAGTAATCTCATGACGATTCATCACTACATAACGCGCGAAAGGAACGGTAAGATCGTAGCGAAGACCTTTTTCACAAATGTCAAAAGCAATGAGTTTCGAGTCTTGAGTTTCAAGTCTTGAAGTATCAACATCTTTAAGGAAATCTCCTGAATTCAAAATCTTAAACAACAACTGATCCCCCTCATCCCCATACTTTCCAGTTAGGGTAGAAAGATTTTCCATTGCGGGAGTTTCCAGCGGCAGGAATCCATATTTCTGAAATACTTTTTTGATGCGGTCGAAGATGAACTGGCGCTTGGCCATTTGTGCGGGGCCGAAGTCGCGCGTGCCTTTGGGCAAAGAAACTTTTTCCATTGAATATAAATCCTTGCAAAGCTAATCGTACTAATCGAACCAAAAAAACCGTTATCCGTACATTACAATCGGCTGCGCTGGTAATTCTGACTTTTTCTCATTGCACGTGCTGCCAAAAAATAGTAACTCGCATTCAAATTTCTAATCAACTAATTCAAATTATGAAGAAAATCGTTTTTGGTATTTGTCTTTTGTCGGGCTTCCTTTTTTCACAAGTAGCTACTGCTCAGTATAAAAAGGGCGACAAGTTGCTGAACCTTGGCATTGGTTTGAATTCGTACTATTCCGGTGGCATTCCTTTGAGTGCGTCTTTTGAGTACGGTGTAACAGAAGACATCAGCGTGGGGGGTATGCTTGATTATTTGTCGTACAACTATGGTATCCCCGGATATAACTATCATTTTTCTGCACTTTACCTCGGAGCACGTGGTTCTTACCACTTCAACCGCCTTTTGAATTTAAGAGATCAAAATTGGGATATTTATGGAGGTGCAAGTCTTGGATATCGTTCGTTTAGCTGGAATGACAGCTACACAGGAGTGGGACTTGGAAATGCGTATGGAAGCGGAGTGTTCCTCGGCATTCATGCTGGAGCAAAGTATTATTTTAGCCCTAAGTTTGGTGCATTTGGTGAATTAGGTGCGCTGGGCTCATCCAACATCCGCATTGGTGTTGCCTTTAAATTTTAATTGACTTGGTCTTGTATAAACGGGGAATGTGATTAATTTTGCGGCCTCTAAATAAATCGTTATGTCAGTTACCCGTTTGAAACGCAAGAATCGCAAAGATAAAGCCAAGGCAGCCCGCAGAAGGACTGATTTGAAGAACAAGAACTTCAAGCCTGTTGCTAAAGGCGTAGATATAGAAAAAATCAAAGAAGAATTTAAAGCAAAGGCGAAGAAGTAATTAGCCGATTCGTTAACGCGACAATGAGCCAATGGAGTTTCTCCGTTGGCTTTTTTGTTGCCTCATCTCCGGCCCTTCCCCGGGGGAGAAGAGAGTTGTCCACGTTTCCCTAGTTCGATTACCTCCATGTTTTTAGGAATTCCTTTTTCGATTTCAAACCGGATGATGGTCTTCATCATATGAAAACCATGTTGGCCTGCAGCTCCGGGATTAATGTAAAGCATGTTGTTGCAGTTCTTGTCTTTCATTACTCGCAAAATGTGTGAATGGCCACAGATGAAGATCTTGGGAATTTTTTCTTTTAGGATTTTTTTAATGCGGGGATTATAGTTAGGTGGGGCACCACCGATGTGCGTCATCCAGATTTGGCAACCCTCGATTTCAAACCAAAGATCTTCAGGTAATTGATGAGTGAGTTCCGATTCATCGATGTTGCCAAATACGGCTCTTACCTTTTTGAAGTTTTGCAAATCATCCAATACTTTTTTATCGCCAATATCCCCGGCATGCCAGACTTCATCCACGTTCTTGAAATAATCATAAACTTTTGGATCGAGGAAACTATGCGTGTCGGAGAGGAGACCGATTTTCATTTATGATTTTAGATTTGTGATTGAGGACTTATGAATTTACTAATCCTTCGAATGCGAATTTCCGTTCTTAATTTTAAATCTCCATTCAAAAATCACAAATCTTAAACCCAAAATGAAAGAACATCACTATTCTCTCACTATGACCTGGACAGGCAATACAGGCGAAGGAACAAAGTCGTATCAATCATATTCAAGAAATCACGTTTACAAATCAAATGGAAAACCTGAAATCCCGGGGTCATCCGATCCTTCATTTCGTGGAGACGCGTCAAGATACAACCCCGAAGAATTATTAGTAGGTACACTTTCCTCCTGTCACATGCTTTGGTATTTGCATTTGTGTTCTGAAAATGGAATTGTTGTCGAGTCCTATGTTGACAATCCGACAGGAACAATGATTGAAGAGAAAAATGGAAGCGGTTATTTTACTGAAGTAATTTTGAAACCCGCTGTCACAATTTCACAAGGAGATGTTTCAAAGGCCGAAGAACTGCATGAGGAGGCACACAAGTTTTGTTTTATCGCAAACTCGGTGAAGTTTCCCGTAAAATGCGAGAGTACGGTAACTTTGTCTAACCAATGAGTTAAGAAATTATTTATCCTGTTCGGCAACTACTTTAGCTGCAGAAAGAAGCAAGTATCCGGTAATCCTGGTCTTAAAATTCGGGTTGATGTATTCAAATGCAATTTCTCCTTTTCGGTTCACGATAAACAAAGAAGGCACGGGTAGAATCTGTTCAGGATTGTTTTCGCGACTTGGTTCCAGAAATTTATGATCTGACTGAGGTGCTTTGAAGGCGAGTCCCATTGCTTTAATAAATGTACAATTGGGATCGGATAAGAGCGTGTATTTGATTTCGGTTTTGTCGGCCGTGTTTTGCAAAAGGGATGGAGCGTCAGGTGTAACAGCGATTACCTGATAGCCTAAATTGATCAGGTCTTTCTCCATTCTCCCTACTTCGCTTAAGTGTGCATTGCAATACGGACACCAACCTCCGCGATAAACAATTAACACGGTCTTTCTTTTCTTGAGAAGTTGTTTCAGGTCAACATCTTCACCGTTAGGATTTTTTACTGACACAGGAGGAATATTTTCTCCAATTAATAAAGGACTGATGTCTTCCGGCTTGAGCGCCACTTGCGCCTGCAGCGTGACGGCACCAAACAAGGAACTGAGTAGAATGACAATTGATTTCATAGGTTAATAATTGATTGCAAATTTATTAGGCATCAACATTCGGATTGTTTAAAATGTGCGGACGATTTCGTCAGCCAGGTGACAAATCATATAAAAGATGAATGACTACTTATGGCTACTGAAAAGTATTTGCGTGTTCCTTCGCATGACGCCTGCGTTCTACGAGATAATACAATGGAGGAATCACAATAGGCGCAAAAATCAAGGTGCTTGTAAGTCCGCCAATGATTACCGTTGCGAGTGGTCGTTGCACGTCAGAGCCAATTCCTGAACTGATAGCAGCAGGAACCAGGCCAACAATTGCCACTACCAAAATAGACAGTATAGCTCGCATCTGTTCACCTGATGCCAGCGTTACAATTTCTTTGAGATCGCCATGATGTGTTTCTTCCATTCTCTTAATGGCTGAGACGAGCAACACTCCCGCCATTACCGAAATACCAAAGATCGAAACAAAACCAACACCCGCAGAAACATTGAAGTGATAGCCACGGATCATCAATGCAAAAATTCCTCCGCCCAGAGCGAAGGTGATGCAGGACATCGTTACCAGCGTATGCTTTGTATTTTTGAAAAGAGAAAACAAAAGCGCTCCCACCAGAACGATCGTCAATGGAATAGTAACAGAAAGTTGTTTTCCTGCACGTTCAAGATTTTCATATTGCCCGCCAAAAATCACTTTGTACCCCTTTGGTATTTTGATGGACGCATTTATTTTTTTACTAACCTCAGCAACAAATCCGCCCTGGTCGCGGCCGCGGATGTTGGTACGCACCGTTACCATTCGTTTGCCGTTGATCCGATAGATGTTCGTTTGTCCTTCTACATAATTGATATCTGCGAGCTGACTCATGGGGATCAGCGCTCCACTGGCAGAAGGTACTTGTAAATCTTTAATAGCTTCGATCGTATTTCGGCTCTCCGGTAAAAACCGGGCAACAATATCATAGCGCTTTGTGCCGTCATACACTTTTGAAATCACTTGTCCGCCAATGGCTGCTTCCACCATTCCTTGAATATTTCTTACGTTGATTCCGAAACGAGCCGCACTTTCCCTATTGATGTTGATGGCCAGTTGGGATTGCTCTCCTTCTTGTTCAATGTTTACGGCAACAGCGCCTTCCATATTTCTCACAATCTCCGCGATGCTGTCTGCCTTTGTGCGCATGAATTCAAGATCATCGCCCACAACGGAAATAGCCAGGTCAGCAGCGCTGCCGGTTACAATCTCCATCACCTGGTCAATGATGGGCTGCCCGGTGGAGAAAAACGCCCCCGGAAAATGATTTTGTAAGTCGGTTTGAATGCGAGCCACCAAATCTTTCTTCTTGATCGTATCGCTCCAGAGTTTATACTCTTTCAGGCCAACCAGAATTTCAGTTCGGTTGGTTGGAAACGGATCTGTACCATCATCGTTGCGGCCCGTTTGTGTGATCACGTAATCTACAGGGGGATAGCCATCAATAATATCCCGAATTTGCGGAGCCAGCTTTGCATTTTCCTGAATGGTAACACCGGCAGGCATGAAGCAGCGAAGGAAAATAGAACCTTCGTCAAGTTCAGGTAAAAATTCAGTGCCAAGTTTTATTCCCAACGAGATCAACGCGATGATCACTGAAAAGGAAATCACCACGACCATCTTCGGAAAGTCAAGCAGCTTGTGAAGAAATTTTTCATACCCATTTTCAATTCCGTTGAGCACAGGGTTTTTCCGATGAGGCACGGGCTTCTCCAGATTTGAAAGTGCCTTTTTATAAGCGAAAGAAATCAACACGGGAATCAGCGTGAGCGCACAAACCATTGAACCAATCACAGCGAAAGCAAGTGTGAGTGCCATCGGTGAGAAAAGTTTACCCTCCACGCGCGTCATAGTAAGGATGGGCATGTAGGCGAGCATGATAATGGTGATTGAGAAAAATATTTCGCGACCCACTTCTTGTGCAGAGAGCAGCGTGATCTTGATAATGCCTTGTTCTTTTTCTTCCGGTGTTGCATTTCGGTATTTGCGAATGAGATGCTCCGCCATAATACAAGCGCCATCTACAATAATCCCAAAATCAATTGCTCCCAATGACAGCAAATTAGCCGGGATACCCGCGATCTTCATCAGGATAAATGCAAACAGTAATGCGAAAGGAATGGTAAGCGCCACCACGAGAGCTGAACGAACACTTCCCAAAAAGAAAACCAAAATGATCACCACAATGGAAACTCCCGCAAACAATGTTTCTCCAACAGTTTCAAGCGAGTGATTGATCAAAAAACTTCGATCATATAGAGGAATTACTTTTACGCCCTCCGGCAACTCTGTTTCTTCCATCAAAGCAATTTTTGCTTTTACGAGTTTCAAAACTTCACTGGGGTTTTCTCCGCGTCTTAACAAAATAATTCCTTCAGTGCCGCTGTTGCTTTCTATTCCTTCACCGGTGAAGGTGTATCCCAGAATTCCGGACGGGGGTGGGGGAGCAATTTCAACGGAAGCAATGTCTCTTATAAAAACAGGAACACCACTTACAGAAGTAAGCACAATGTTTTCAATATCTGTTTCACTTTTGATGGCCCCCAGCCCGCGAACGGCAAATCCTTGCCCACCTCTCTCGATCACATTTCCGCCTGTGTTCTGATTATTTTGTTCTACGGCCGTGATTACATCCTGAAGTGTGAGCCCATATTTCCGGAGGCGATCTGGTGTGGTGAGAATCTGGAACTGCTTGATGGGCCCACCAAATGTTGCAATGTCAGCAATGCCTGGAACTTGTAACAGAAAAGGACGAATCACCCAATCTTGTAAATCGCGAACTTGTGTGGGGCTAAGTGTAGGCGGTGCATCCACTACATAACGAAGAATTTCTCCGACTGCAGTTGTTAATGGGGCGAGTTCTGGATTAACGCCATCAGGAAGTTCAGCGCTCTGTAAACGTTCTAAAACTTGCTGACGCGCGAAGTAATCGTTCGTACCATCTTCAAAAGTCAACTGCACTACGGACAATCCAAAGATCGTGCGGCTTCTGCGATCCAACACTCTAGGAACATTATTCAATGCACGCTCAATAGGAACCGTGACTTGTAACTCTACTTCTTCCGCTGCGCGGCCGTTGTATTTCGCGATCACGATCACGTTTGTGTCCGCAATATCAGGATAGGCTTCGATTTTCAATTGCTTGAAGCACCAAAATCCTATTCCGGAAATAATCCCTGCGAAGGCAATCACCATCCAGCGATTAGTAAGAGAAAAGATGAGGAGGCTACGGATCATTTATTGGTGCGATTCATTTTACAACTCTTCGGAATAATTATTTTTATTTACGATTTCAAAGTCTCAGCTATTTCCAAATCTCCACCTTGTTCACAACAATAAAACCTGTCTTTACTCTTTTGCGAAGAGCAGTAAGCGCCTTGTCAACTTTTTCATCTTCATCAATAAAAACAATCACCATCGGAGGTTCATCAAATGAAAATAGCTGCCCGGGCCGTTTGATCGTGCGGCTTTCGCCAAATCCCGCTTCACCACGAAAGATGGTTGCCCCCGACACATTTTGGTCCTGAAGAAATTCCATCAGATAATCCGCCATTGGCTTGTCCTGAAAATATTTGTCCTTGTCGAAGTAGATGCTGGCTTGCTTCATAGTTCATTCGTTTAAGTTTTGCTGAGGGCACTGGCTAATTAATAACCGAATGAAAGTCCTTTCAATTGCATCGCACCGTTAATCACTACTTTGTCCTGATTGGTGATGCCATCAAAAACAATCACGCTGTTATTTGCCTGTTGGCCGATGTTCAATTGTCTTCTTTCAAATTTCAATTCACCTGTCTTGACAAAAACGTAATGCTTTCCCATTACTGTTATGAGCGCATCTTTCGGAACGGCCAGGAATTTTCCTTGCTCAAGTCCAAACTTTGCCGTGCCGAACATGCCCGCTTTTAATTTGTCATTTGGATTGGTGATCACGATTCGTAGTTTCACCATTCGGGTAACATGATCGACCACATCGCCAATGTTTTCAATGATTCCCAGGAAATTTTCGTTTGGGTAAGAAGTAAAATTGATGGAACAGTGATTACCAACATTTATTTTGCTCAACTGATTTTCCGGGATGTCGCTCATGGCCCATACGGTTTTAGCAGGAGCTTTTCGCAACGCATCCGGATTGAAACCGCCAAGTTTGAGTTTGGCTTCATGTTCCAGGTTGGCGGCTTTTTCGTTAATAAGATTGGTTTCAACCTCAGCAAGTGCAGTTTGAGCTTCCAATACTTCGCGGCCAGTGGCTGCGCCATGCTGCTGCAAATCTTTCACGCGTTCCAATTCAATTTTACGCTGCTTGATATTTACATTTTGAATCTGGTTAATATTGGCCAGGTGCTGAAGTAAAGAAGTGTAAGTCGAAGTCAATTCAGGGTCATCAAACAAAACCAGGTTTTGATAGGAACTTTCCTGACTTGCCACCACGGTGGCTACTACTCGTGTAGGTGCTGTCAGATTGGCAAACAGTTCAGATGACTCCACGGATTGAATCGAAAAAAAATTGGCGGTCTTCTGATCGGGAAATTCAATTACGGTTCCATTGTTGGAGACCTTCGGTTTCACTGCCTGAATGGGTTTTAACTCTCCATCCTTTTTTCCGCAAGCAGTCAACAGACCAATAACAACAAGTATTTTTAGTTTTTTCATAAATCAAAATTGATTGATGAGCCCGGTTACAAACAAAAGGCGAACATAACTTTGGTGATATGACAGCAACTCGTTTAAATAAAGCTGGCGCGTGTCAAACCAACTGCGCTGTGCATCAAGAAAGTCGATGATGGTGGTGCCGCCTTTCACATATGAGTATTTCACGCTTTCCAATATTTGCTGCGACTGGTCCAGGATAATCTGAAATTTCTTGAGGTTCTCTTTCTCTGTCTGATATTCGGTGAATGCAGCTTGTACTTCTGTCTGCATCTGAAGTTGAGTAGTCTTCAAGTGCTGCTCAGCTTGAAGTTGCAGGTATTTTGATTTTTCAATTTCTCCCTGGTTGCGATCAAGGATTGGGATTTTGATAGTTCCAAAAAAACCAAGATAGGGAATGGTGTTCTGTGGGTTCCAGATCATGCCCAGTTCAGGTTGCGGCCATACGATGGCTTTCTGTAATTTAATATTGCTCTCCGCCAAAAGGATATTACTTTTTGCAACACGAATATCGTTTCGCTCAGTAGAAGCTTTCGAATACAGGCTGTCAATGCTGTCGGGGATAGGAATGGTTTCAATCACCGCATCGATATCAACATCCACACTGTCCTTTGTTCCAAGAAAATACTTGAGCCGATCCAACTCAATCCGGAATTCTTTCCTTGCGTTGATGAGCTGAAGGTTGTATTGGTCGAGCAACAATTGTGTGCGCATCAAATCAGTTTGTGAGATCACTTGATTTCTTAGCCTCGCTTTATTGATGCGAACGAGACTATCTAAATTTGAAAAAGCTTGTTGCACCAAATCAAGTCGTGATTCGATGATCCATGCATTCAGCCATTGTTTGGCCGCTTCGTGCGAAAATTGCCGAACAGTTTCGCCATAACCTTGTTGGAACAGGTTCAAATTCTGACTGGCAAAAGCAATCTTTGATTTCCTTAACATCGGCAGTTGAACAGGCTTTGTTAATTGCCACCACACCTGGCGGTTGATTGCGTTGTGCCATTCACTTCCCTTGGGATAGTAGCTTGAATTGGTAAGCTGGAGTGTCTGGTTATTCAAGATCGGGTTGGGGCGAATCTTTGAAGTGATCACATTGCTTTGCGCAATGTTGACGTTAAAACCTTCGGTTTTTAAATACGGATTGTTGGTGCGTGCTGTAGCGAGGGCCGTTTGTAGGGAATAGGAAGTTTGGCTCTGCGCTGCGAAAAAACCGCTACACAAAAAGGCAACAGCACAATAATATCTTATCATGAAATTGGGGCCACTGACCGCAATGTTACGAGAATTTATGATAATCATTATTTTTAGTGCAAAGTTTTTGTATCAAAAGGACCTAGCGAAGCCTTTCATAAAATGCCACTATTTTGAAAATCCGATTAACAAGAGAATTATTGCTATTTTTAGCTCACATACACGTCTTAAAAATGAAAAATTTCGTTTTGTGCTTTTGTATTTTTTTGACTCCATCGCTTACTGCGTTTAGTCAGAATGGTGACTTTCCATTCGGTAAAATAACACATGAGGAGCTGGGCATGAAAATCTATGAGCCAGACACGAGCGCATCAGCGGTGATCCTTAACGAGTTTGGAAGGGCGTACTTTAATGATGAAGTACACATTGTTTTTGAGCGCCACGTGAAAATTAAGATTCTAAAAAAGAGCGATGTTGATCTTGGTAATTTTTCTGTATCCCTATACAAGGGAGGTGATACTTTTGAGGAGAATGAGCGTTGGGTAGATGTTAAAGCAAGTACCTTTAATTATGAAGGAAATGGAATCGTTGAATCCAAAATTGATCCAAAGGAAGTTGTAATCGAAAAAACCAGTTCAAATTTCAACACGGCAAAATTTGCTTTACGGAATGTGAAAGTCGGATCTGTATTAGAAGTGGGATACATCACGGAATCGCCATATATCTTTAATTTCAAGACGTGGTACTTTCAAAGTGAGATACCAAAGGTTCGGAGTGAGTTCTGGGCATCATTGCCTGCAAATTTTAATTACACGGTGAATATGACCGGGTTTCAGAAGCTTACATCACAACAAGTGGATTTGGAAAGAGAGTGTTTTTTGATGCCGGGAGCCGGAACTGATGGTACGGCTTCTTCCCGTTCAAGTTGTTCCGTAGGTAAGTACGTTTTGGAAAATATTCCTGCATTTAAAGAAGAGAGTTTTATTTCATCCACTAAGAATTTTATATCCGCTATACACTATGAGCTTTCGGAGGTTACCTATCCAGGTGGTCGCAAGGATAAGTATTCTGAGGAATGGGAAGATGTAGATCGTAAATTGAAAGAGCATGATGATTTTGGTTCTAAAATAAAGAAAGCGAAAAGGATGTATGAAGACCTTATGCCGGGAATAGTTGGATCGGAAGTAGATGAAATCAAAAAAGCGAATCTGATTTATACGTATGTCAATAACAGGTACAATTGGGATGGGTCTGATAGTAAGTATGCAAGCCAGGACGTAAAAAAGTGTTTTGAAAATAAAAAAGGGAACTCTGCCGACCTGAATCTTGCTCTAGTGGGAGCATTGCAAGCTGCAGGTTTGAATGCTGATCCTGTAATTCTTTCTACAAGAGACAATGGAATTCCGTTCAAGATGCAGCCAAGACGATCGGACTTTAACTATGTGGTGTCAAGCTTAAAAATTGGAACACAGTTAATTCTGCTTGATGCGACTGATCCTTTGTTGCCATTCAGTGCATTGCCGATCAAATGTATTAATGATCAAGGAAGACTGATAAGTAAATCTGAATCAAGTTGGGTTGATCTTAGATCTACCCAAAAATATCGGACGACCTTTGCAATGAATTTAAAATTAACTGAAGCACTCGAACTTGGTGGCAATATCGTTATGAGTTCCTACGGCTACTCGGCACTTGACAAGCGCAAGGAGATCAATGGTTCAAAAACTTTGGAAGAATACACAAAAAATCTCTCCACTGAATGGGGCAATATAAGTATCAAGAATTATCAAATCGAAAACAAAGATGATGTTTCCAAGCCTCTGATCGAAAAAATGGATGTAGGTTTGTCGGAACTGGATAATACAGGATCCAATGTTATTTACTTCAATCCTTTTCTGACTGGTAGATTTGATAAGAATCCGTTCAAATCTAATGAGCGACTTTACCCTGTTGATCTTGGTGCCCCGAACGAGTCAACTTATTTCATTTCAATCGAGTTACCTGATAAAATCAAAGTTGATGAAATACCTGGAAATATGGCTATTGGATTACCCAATAATGGTGGCAAATTCGTTGTAAACGTGACGCAAAACGGAAACAAAATTACACTTAGTAGCATCTTATCTCTGGCCAAGCCCATATACTCTTCTGCAGAATATCATAGCCTCAAAGAATTCTTCGCACGCGTAGTGCAGATGCAACAGTCACAATTTGTGTTTAAGGTTAAGTGAAATCAAAATGGGGAGTAGTAGGGAAGTTGAAATTCATCTTCCTTGATTGAGCTGAACAAAAAACCGGCAATCACTTTTGGATAAAAGTAAGTTGACTTCTGTGGCATGGTATAGCCGCTGTGGCATACCCGTTTCACATCCTCGATAGATACTTCTTGCGTGATAATGGCCATCTGCGCTTCATCATTCAATACTTTGGTCAGGCAGTTTCCAAAACTCCGGTCGAAGGATATATGTTCGGAGGCTCGTTGGTTCTTGCCGGGAATGCCCAGCACTTTCTCGATGATAAAATAGTGAAGTACAGTAAGGTCAAGTTCTTTTATTTCCTGCGGGAATGGCCACGTCATGGTGTCAAGCACTTCTGGTTTTAGCCTCACTTTTACGGTACGGTCTTTCATCACTATTCCAAACGCCCACTTCTTGCCTACTATAATTTCGTTCACGGTGCTTGCGTCTTCGATGGGCTTGATGATGAAATAATTTGCAAGTTTCTGAATGATTTCCTGCGAATTGAAATTTGCCAGGCCCTTGATCAGGCGATGAGTCGGAAGGATTCTCAGATCGTCTGATTCTGTATTGGTGAGGTACATCAGGTGAAAGTTGTAACCTTCCTTTCCGGTGTGATGAGGATTTGCACTCCTTTTTCTCTGCTTATAAATCAGCGAGCTTTCATACCGGTGATGTCCATCGGCAAGAATGATCGATTTGTCTTTCAAATGGTCTATGAATTTTCGAATGACTTTCGCATCATTGATTATGGCGAGCACATCGCGTACCCCCTGATAGTCTTCCGTTTCGTAAACCGGGTTTTGAATGGCTTCGTCCATGAATTTTTCCAATTCAAAATTCGCATCGGTGTAAAGGCCATGCGTTGGGCTGCCGTGCAATTCTATTTTTTCAAGTAACTCGATCCGGTCATTTACAGATTGAGGGATTGTATTTTCGTGATGAAGAATTACTTTCTCTTCAAAATCATATACGCGTATGTGACACACAAAACCTTTCCTGCAATATTCTTTTGAAGACCCGGCCAATTTGAAATACTGATAATAAACATAAATACCCGGCAGCTTGTCTTGCAGTAACACTCGTTCTTCCTTCCATCGATCCAGAATTTTTTTTGCGCTCTCGGCTGCGCGCGGAGGCTGCGGCACCGACAAGTGAATGGAATTGTAGGGATTCAAATATAAAGACGCACGCTGCTTGTCCGACACTACATCAAACAGCGGAGCAGTTAGTTGATCGATGTGCTGTGCATGTTCAATGTGAGGGTTGTATCGCCACGCGCGGATGGGAAGTATTTCTGCCACTAATTAATTGATTTGTGATTGTTGATTATTGATTTGTGATTGACGATTTCCTAATGCCCAATACCTAATACCCAACCCTCTTCTTCCACTTGCTTTGATAAGTATTTCCGTTTTGTGAAACTGGCGTAGAAACCTTTTTCTCCGTTAAAATCTGGACTACCAACGCGGATGCTATGAGTTCTTCTTCGGATGTGAGTGCTGACAAAAGATTTTCCGGCTTGAAATATTTCTCTACAAACTTGGTATCAAATTTTCCGCTGGTGAATGCATCGTGCTGCATCACGTATTTGCAAAAACCAAGGGTGGTCTCCACTCCGGTAATCTCGTATTCGTCAATCGCACGGATCATTTTTTTGATGGCGCGTTCACGCGTCTCGTCATGACAAATCATTTTGGCGATCATCGGATCATAGTAGAATGGAATACTCATACCTTGCTCGAAGCCATCGTCCACACGTATTCCATGACCCTGCGGGCGTTTGTATGTTTTTAAGGTTCCGATGTCTGGTAAGAAGTTGTTTGCTGGATCTTCGGCATACACGCGCACTTCTATCGCATGTCCGTTAATTTTTAAATCCTCCTGTTTGAAGGGAAGTTTTTCGCCTTCCGCAATTTTAATTTGCAATTTTACCAAATCAAGTCCTGTGATTTGTTCTGTTACCGGGTGCTCCACTTGCAGACGTGTATTCATCTCCAGGAAATAGAAATTCATTTTGTCATCGAGAATGAATTCAATGGTTCCTGCGTTGAAATAGTTGGCAGCTTTGGCAGCGTTCACTGCGGCTTCACCCATTTTTTTTCTCAGCTCGGGAGTGAGCACCGATGAAGGTGCTTCTTCCACCACTTTCTGATGCCTGCGTTGAATGGAGCATTCGCGTTCAAAAAGATGAACTACGTTTCCATGCTTGTCGCCAAAGATTTGAAACTCAATGTGACGCGGACCTGAAACATATTTTTCTATAAACACCGCTCCATCGCCAAAAGCAGAAACAGCTTCGCTGATGGCGCGTTGCATTTGTTCTTCAAATTCATTCTCGTCATTTACAATGCGCATGCCCTTGCCACCACCGCCCGCACTTGCTTTGATCAAAATCGGGTAACCAATTTCTTTCGCGATTTTTTTAGCGGCACTCACATCCGAAATAGGCTCGGCAGTACCCGGCACAAGCGGCACGTTGAATTTTGAAACCGCAGCTTTTGCACCCAGCTTGCTTCCCATGATCTCCATCGACTCAGCGGAAGGGCCAATAAAAATAATTCCTGCCTCTTCCACTTTGCGTGCGAAGTCTTCATTCTCCGAAAGGAAACCATAGCCGGGATGAATGGCATCTGCTCCGGTTTGCTTTGCTGCCGCAATGATTTTATCCATCACCAGGTACGACTGTGCCGAAGGAGGCGGCCCGATGCAAATGGCTTCATCTGCAAAGCGCACATGCAATGCCTGCCGATCGGCCTCGCTATAAACGGCCACAGTTTGAATGCCCATCTCCCGCGCACTGCGCATGATGCGCAACGCAATCTCTCCGCGGTTGGCAACCAGTAATTTTTTTATTTTGCTCATGGTAAAAAAATCAATTTGCAATGCTAAGAAAAATTAGGGAGAGATTGTGGTGTGGTTAATCCAAATTACACTGATTTGAAGATGTTGATTTAACGAAGTAGATTGGTGCTACGAGCGCAGCGTCCGAGGCGGGTGACATTGCGAGGAAGCAAATCAATGACTAAATGCGTACTCTTCTCCGCTGGCAAAGTAACAACTTGAAAGTATTTAACATTGTTTTAATAGGTATCTTATTCTATTCGTGTGCTGACAAGCCAACCTTTGTAAAGCTAAGGATTGAAAATAAGGAGATACATATCAATCATAAAAGAGGTCGTTTAGATGAACCATGTGTGACAACCTGTGCAGAACTTGATGTAAGGTTAATTAACACAACAGCTAGTAACTTTATTTTTTACGGATTTTATCACAAACTTCTTTTTGGATATGACAAGGATAGTACTTTTTGTAGACCTGGAGTAAACGGAATAATGGTTTTCGCTTACTCGAAAAATGGAGACCAGATTATTCATCATACCTCAATTCATAGCGTGACTGGATATTGGCCTTTTAAGATTCCTAAAGAATATCGAAAATCTCCAATGCAAAACCTGATTGATGAGAAGCAAATTATTCACGCAAAAAGTATTTTAAGCTTTAAAAAGGTAATTGACTTTAAGGATTTTGATTTTGAACCGGGTGAATATCAAATAAAGTTGTTACTTGGAAATATGCGCTCAAGGAATTTGTCCGACTCACGAATTAGCAAAGATGAAGAGGAATTTGGAGCTGTAATATATGATGGGTATTTGTGGTCAAATCCAGTTAAGCTGATTGTAGAGTAACCCGTTTTTGACGGGCCGGAGAAAATCGGCAGCTTCAAACACCGAAAACTTTCATTTTGAGCTGTTTTAACGGTTTCGCCTGTCATACGGAGGCCCGGTACGTTTGTACGGACGGTCTGTAGGGTTGTAAAAATGAATTTACCAGTTGTAAAAATGGTTTTACCCGTTGGTAAAATGGATTTGCCAATCGTATAAACGATTTTACCCGTTGGCGAAATGAATTTATCAGATGGTAAAGTAGTGTTGCCAGTTGGTAAAATAGATTGGCGAGTGGGTAAGATGGTTTTGCAAGTTGGCAAAATAGATTTGCCAGTTGGTAAGATGGCCTTGCCAGTTGTAAAAATGAATTTGCCAGTTGCAAAAATGATTTTTGCAGATGCATCAGCCATGCATGCAAATCCACATGGGTGCT
>CAZECP010000047.1:0-36253 GCA_964510765.1 uncultured Ohtaekwangia sp.
TACTACACATTTTAAAAAATAATTCTGTTCAGTTTATTGGGGGTTAGTACACTATAACTATAAAGGGAAGCCAATGAAATTTTCTTGAGAGCGCTGTTCAGGAAATATCCTTGAGACACTTTTGAATGTTTCGTTGAAGCAAATTGGTGTCAACAATCAGGTTGGCTTTGTACATATCTTTTCCCGGATCCAAGGGTTCGCAGATTTGATGATAGAATTTCAATTTTAGAACGGAAGCCAGATGCCACAGTACTTTATCATGAAAGTCGTTTATGTTGGTGATTCTCTTATGCAATTCCAGAACGGCTGATTTACGCTTCATAAATATCATATTAGTCAGACCTGATCCATTTGAAATCAATAGTTTCAAATTCGAGCTCAAAGAAACCTGATCCCAAAATGAAACTAGACGTGCATCAATAGTAGCAATATCAAATTCTTCCAGTTTTCTGATAACCTCTTCTTCATTTGCAATTTCCCTGCGAAGGCTTTTCCCCCTGCAGATATAAACCAATTTTTTTCTGTTTGTTTCGCTGTAGCCTACTGACTGAGCAAACACCCTGAAGTGACATGCAATTTCTTGCATCGTTTGTGATTCATAGGAATAGCAAAAGGGTTTAATTTCGGGTATGACAGCATTGGGTATGATGATGTTGCAATTGGGCGGAACCACCTCGATATTTTTAAAGGCAAAACACTTTAAGCTTTCTCGAACAAAATCCAACGCAAGGAGATTCGCTGGTAATACCAACGTGAGGGATGAAAGTTCTTTTTTCACTTTCCAGATTCTTGGAATCGCTTCAGTAATCCAGTGATAATAATTTCCGCTCCAAGGATGATGCACCACTAGATGTTGATCGGAGCTATTCAATTGATGATAAGAACTACGTTGTAAGGCCAATGCTCCACTTTTTTCAAAAATCAAAAGCTTTTCTGGATATGCCTGCACTGAACCACTTATTAGTTTTCTGTCTTTAAAGCATAGTCCATTAGCCGTGACAATCGCATTCCTTACAGTCATGACCTTTGTTGCATAGATGTCAAATTCTGCAGGATAGAATAGGTGCCGATTTCCCTTGGTAAGGTTTCTAGGCAATATAACTTTCACTTTTTTCCGATCAACAAAATTATTCATTGCTTGTTAACGGTTAGAATCATGCTATTAACATTATCCTTTATCTGAGCTAAATCAAAATGAAAACCCTTCGCTGTCGGATCGTTGATTTTATAAGTGCGATGAACACCAAACTGATAATGATAATTGATCCCCAAACATGAAGCCATGTGCCAAAACCGATTTGCATAAAGATCAATTTCATTGCCCATTGGAAATTTTAGCTCCAACAACGAAGTGCCATCTTTCATAAATTGAAGTAAAGCCAAGAAATCGCTCTCTGCTGCTACAACAAATTTGGCATTAATAATTATTGAAATTACCTCAGTTAAATTGGAGTCAGTAACCTTGATACAATAAAATCCGAGAGACTGAAGCAAAGCAATCAATTCAGAGTGATTGATGATCGTATTCTTGCCCGTGTCGGATAGCAAGTAGATCTTGGGATTCAATGCTTCTTCATTTGCTGGGAACGTCTTTGCAAATTTTTCGACATAAAACTCACGCAATTCTCTTACGGCACGTTCGTCAAAAATTGGGAATAAAGGTTTAAGTTGAGGCAGTATTAAATTCTTTATTTTTACTTTTTTATTTTGTGGTAATAATTCGATAGCCTTCACATCGAAAAATGGCAGTATAAGAATCTCAAGCTCATTTTTGAATTGACCTTCTGGCCACAACAATACCACCTTTCGAATGTTATTTTTTATTAACCACAATCTATGTAACACTTCAGTTATAAAATGATAGATTGAGAATATAGGGCCATGTACTAGTGCGAAAATTTGATTTTTGTATATGTACTGGGATTCCCATTTCATTGCTTCTTCCGCCATGAGATATTGAAGTTCCAACCAATCTCTGTGGTGGTAGGCCGAATCCATTACTAACTCGTTACCCTGAAAGCAGAGGCCACAAAATAAAACAGTGGTCTCTGTCAGTTCCAATACCTCTGATTCTGAATAACTAAAACCGTCATACCCAAAATGATAGTCGCGGACATGACTCGTTGACTTCGGGCAAATGAGTTCATGAAATCCCATTTTTATAACTTAGTTTCTTTCAGGCTAATTGGATGCCCTTGAAGCAGGACTTTTGAAAGAGGCTCAAAGCATTTTTCAGCAGAGAATTGCTTTGTTCCGTATTGAAATGCTCCGACACTTATATCTTTTCTAAATTCTATTTCGGTGCATAGTTTTTCAAGAGCGACTTTGAATTCCGTTTCGGTATCAGCAACGAGGAAGGCACTACCAATTCCTTCGGCCATCCCAATGGCACCGTGTGAGGTTGTAATAAGGGGGATTCCGCTGCAGATTGCTTCAATATTTTTTATTTTCAGTCCTGCACCACACCTAACGGGATTTATCAGGACATCGGTGTGACTATAAATTTCATCAAGACTTTGAATCCAGCCATGCCAAATTACTTTCTCAAATTTCAACCTGAATTCTAAGGAAAAGTGATCACAAACTTTACCATATATATTCAAATAGACGTTTTCGATATTTAGATTTGACCAAACTTTAACGAGAAACCAATTTAATGCATCTGCATTTGGGAGATAAGCACTAGCGACAAAACCTATGTTACTTATTTTCGGTCGAAGAGCGTTCTGAGTAATTTTAGAAGGATGAGGAACCAATAACAATTTTTCAATAGGAATAATATTTCTTAGTTTTTGGTAATCCGCCTCTTGGATTGCGATAACGTAATCGAAACACGCAAAGATTTCAAACTCTTCATTGGGCGACAATCTAATCCCATCGTATGTTAAACCACTTTTTTCAAAACTTTCAATTCGATCACTGATTAAGTCATGTGTATCTAAGAGCGTGATGCAATTTGGATTTAATAGTGGTAACGCAAAAGCCATTTCAACGTATTCAATGAGTGCAAAATCAAACGATTTATCTGTTAGATAAATGCATAGGTCATCCTTAAAATCTTTATATCTAAACCTCCCGTTTTTTCTAAATGAAATTATTTCAATCTCTTTGAATAGAGAGCCTAGGATATTTTGATCGTCAAAGTCAAGATGGCCACCAAATGCAATTGTAATAGCGATCTTTCCTTTCAAAAAATGAAGAATAGCCTGAAGTCTCCTTTGATGACCGGCTTGGTTTTTCCAGAATTCTATGGAAGTAATAATTAAAAGAGATGCCATGGTAGATAAGCGATCGTCTATTTGAATTCCATAAAAATAAATAAATACCTATGCCTTGAAACAGCCGTATAGTAGATACTCCTATATGAATATGATTCTTTAATAAATGGTGTGGGAGTTGGCGAAATCACCAATTAGTTTGAAGTTGACTGAATTTGTGAGCCATACCTTAAATAATTATACCAAAATTTTATTATAGCAACATTGTCTGAAACGGGAAACTACAGGATGTAACCAATTTTTTTGGTGTCGAATGACTTTACTTGATCTGATAACTCGACAACCAACCGGCCTAATTCATCAACGCCTAGAATTTTTCCTATTGTTTGTTTTTCTTCAATCAGAAATTTCCTATTCTCACCCTTTCCGAATAATCGATTCAAATATAGTGTTTTGAGTTCGCTGAACTTTTCATTGCGAAGTTGCAGATATCTTTTCTCAATGTTTTCAAGCAAGAGATTTAAAATTGAATTGAGGTCTTGTTCTCTTCCTGAAACCAAACTTATAGAAGTTGCCGTGCTAATTGAAAACTTTTCCTGGTTGACATTCAAACCGATCCCCACTATTGTCTGTTGAATTCCCGATCGGCTCAACGAATTCTCAATGAGGATGCCGCAGATTTTTTTTTCATGAACAAGAATGTCATTCGGCCATTTTATTCTGGCCTCATCCCCAACTCTTTCTCGGGGAGAGAAGGGGCTCAGAATTTCGTTGAGGCAGTCGGTGATCGCCAATGAAATGATGATTGTAAGAAAGAATTGTTCTTCCACTTTTAGAAACGATGGCTTTAAGAAAAGAGAGAAAGTAAGGTTCTTACCAGGCTCAACTAACCAAGTGTTTCCTCGCTGGCCCCGCCCTGCGGTTTGATTAGCAGTGATCACCACGGTTCCCTCTTGGGGCTTGGGTAACATATTTAGTAACAACGTGTTTGTTGAGTGACATTCTGGCACAAAAACCACGTTTTGCCCGATGAAAAGTGTGTTGGCAGGGATTTTATACAAGTGTTTTTGGTTAGATTTGCAAGATTGACTTTCCGAAGTTTCGAATAAATACCTTTGTTGCTTTTAAAAGTCTAAAATTAAACCCGAATCATTTAATGCCGAGAAAAAAGAAGCAGGAATCCGAGAAACTGGCCGACCTGATAGTGAAGGGGATGCAGGAAAAAAAAGCAACGGACATTTTAGTGATGGATTTACGGGAAATAAAAAACGCGGTAGCGGACTTCTTTATTATTTGCTCCGGAAGCTCGGACAAGCAGTTGAATGCCATAGCTGACTCGATTGATGAATTTGTGTACAAACACACCGAAGAAAAAGTGTGGCACCTGGAAGGAAAAAACAATAAAGAGTGGATGCTTCTCGACTATATTACCGTGGTGGCGCACATTTTCAGAAAAGACCGCAGGGAGTTCTATGGATTGGAGAAACTGTGGGGAGATGCGAAGACCACTGAAATTGAAGACTGAACAAAAAGGAAAGTAGTACGTTATTTGAATTTTTAATTTACCTATAAGATGGCTGACAAAGAAAGAAAGATAGTTCCACCGAAAGTGCCCAGGCCGAATTACCAGATGTGGTTGATTTTAGCGCTTACGGCTGTGATACTGAGTATTACATTGTTCAACAGAAATCGCGGTTTGGTTGAGATCACAAACACGCGATTTGAAGATATGATTGGTAGCAATGATGTGAAATCAGTGACTTTGGTGAAGAGAGACGAAGTGGTTCAGATTACACTGCGCAATGAAGCACTCCAAAATGCGAAGTACAAATCCGAAGTAGAAAAGAACAGTCCACTTGGATTAAGTTCAAATGGTCCGCATTATGTTTTGAAAATTGGTGATAAGAAATTTTTTGAAGACAAGTATGATCTGTTAAAAAAGAAATATCCGAATGCACCTGATTTGAATTACGAGGAGGGCGGCAGCTACGATTGGGTAGCAAGTTGGGGTTTCCTGGTATTATTGCTTCTTGGCTTTTGGATGTTGATGCGCAGAATGACGGGCGGTGGCGGACCGGGTGGCCAGATCTTTAATATTGGAAAATCAAAAGCAGCGCTCTTCGATGCGGAGAGCAAAGTGAAAATCACTTTTGAAGATGTAGCCGGATTGGAGGAAGCGAAAGAAGAGGTGAAAGAGATTGTTGACTTCCTGAAGAATCCTACCAAATTCACAAAGCTTGGTGGAAAGATTCCGAAAGGCGCGTTACTTGTTGGCCCTCCCGGAACAGGTAAGACGCTATTGGCGAAAGCCGTTGCCGGTGAAGCTGGTGTTCCGTTCTTTTCCCTATCAGGATCAGACTTCGTGGAAATGTTTGTGGGAGTCGGTGCTGCACGTGTTCGCGATTTATTTAAACAGGCGAAAGAAAAGGCTCCGTGTATTGTATTTATTGATGAGATAGATGCCATTGGTCGTTCACGCGGAAGAGGTCAATTGCCAGGAGCGAATGATGAAAGAGAAAATACGTTAAACTCTTTGCTGGTGGAAATGGATGGATTTGCTACCGACAGCGGAGTGATCATCCTGGCAGCGACTAACCGACCTGATGTGTTGGATTCAGCATTGCTTCGCCCAGGTCGTTTCGATCGCCAAATCAGTATTGACAAACCGGATATTGCAGGAAGGGAACATATCTTCAAAGTACATTTGAAACCGATTAAGCTTTCAAAAGATTTGGATGTGAAAAAGCTGGCCGCTCAAACTCCGGGTTTTGCAGGTGCTGAGATCGCCAATGTATGTAACGAAGCAGCTCTCATTGCAGCTCGCAAAGACAAGAAGGAAGTGGAGATGCAAGACTTTCAGGATGCGATTGATAGGGTGATAGGTGGATTGGAAAAGAAAACTAAAATCATTTCACCAGAGGAGAAGAAAATCGTTGCTTACCATGAAGCAGGCCATGCCGTGGCAGGATGGTTTTTAGAGCATGCGGATCCATTGGTGAAAGTAAGTATCGTGCCGCGCGGAGTAGCCGCATTGGGTTATGCTCAATACTTGCCAAAGGAACAGTTCCTTTACCAGACAGAACAACTGCTGGATGAAATGTGCATGGCGTTTGGAGGACGTGCGGCAGAAGACCTCATCTTCGAAAAGATTTCCACAGGCGCTTTGAGCGATCTGGAGCGTATCACCAAGATGGCTTACAGCATGGTGACGGTGTATGGCATGAATAAGGAGATCGGAAATGTTTCTTTCTATGATTCAAAACAATCGGAGTACTCATTCAATAAACCATACTCTGAAGCAACAGCCGAAAAGATTGACCAGGAGGTGAAGAAAATAATTGAGTCAACTTACAATCGCACGAAAAAATTGCTGTCAGACCATCGGGAGCATTTGGAAATCATTGCCAAAGAATTATTGGAGAAAGAGATTCTTTTCCAGACTGATTTAGAGCGATTGATTGGTAAGCGTCCTTTCGCACATCAAACTGCTTATGAAAAATTCACCAGCGGTTCAACTACCAATGATGCAAAGAAAGAAACCAAGTCTGAAACGGCATCATCCAACGGGGCTGCTGAAGTACCGCAGGAATCTACGAAGGTGTAGGTATAGCTATAACAATCAAATGCCCGACATGATTTATTTCGTGTCGGGCTTTTTTTTATTTTTACCACTATGGTGATCGATCTGCTACAAGGAAAGAGAATTTATTTTGCCTCCGACTTCCACCTTGGCGTGCCGGATCATGCATCAAGCTTTGCACGTGAAAAAAGAATTGTAGCCTGGCTGGATTCGGTAAAAAGCGATGCTCACTCGATTTACTTGCTGGGCGATATTTTTGATTTTTGGTTTGAATACAAACATGCGATCCCCAAAGGTTTTATCCGGCTGCAAGGAAAACTCGCTGAACTTCGCGATGCAGGAATGCCCATTTATTTTTTTACGGGCAATCATGACATGTGGTTGTTTGATTATTTTGAGAAAGAGTTGGGAATTGTGATTTACCGCGAACCGCAATTACTGGAGATCAAAAACAAAAAGCTTTTGATTGGTCATGGTGATGGACTGGGGCCAGGCGACACTACCTATAAAATATTAAAACAGTTTTTCAACAGCCGGATTTGTCAATGGTTGTTTGCCAGGATTCATCCCAATCTTGGTATAGGTATCGCACAGTATTGGAGCCGGCAAAGCAGGATCAGCAACACGAAGTATGAAGAGAAATTTTCAGGTGAGGAAAAGGAATTTCTTTTCACCTATTGCAGAGACCTTGAATCAAAGATCCATCATGATTTTTATGTTTTCGGCCACCGGCATTTGCCATTGGATTTAAAGATCAATGAAAACAGTCGATACATTAATTTAGGTGAGTGGGTTCACTTCAATACCTATGCATTCTTTGATGGAGAAAAAATGGAACTCAAGGAATTCAAACCATAAAAGATGACCACAAGAGTTGTAAAATTCAGATTCTTCCTTCTGATTTTTGTATTCCATTTTTGCAGCAGCCACTCGCAGACAATCACAAAACTAAAAGAGTTCAAAGCCAAGGGGGTGAGCAACCTTACAGTTGATCGACTTGGCAATTTTTTTCTGTCGTTTAAAAACGGCCCAGTAAAGAAGTATGATCCAAATGGGAAATTGCTGGCAAGCCTGAAAAGTAAATTGGGAGAGCCAACTTTGATTGAGCCGTGGTTTCATCCCAGCATTTTTGTTTATTATCGAAAAACCCAACAGTGGATTATTTATGATCGTGAATTTAAAAATCCTCAGGTCAATCAATTGGATCCTTCCGTTGCAGTTGACCCTTACCTTGTTTGCCCGACCAATGACAATAAGCTTTTGGTGTTTGATAGAGCGGATTACTCGATTAAGAAGATAGATCGCTTCAACAGTGCTCTGGTTTTTGAATTCAAGATTGACTCGACTAAAATTTCGACATCTTCTAATCTCATTTTCATGAGGGAGTATCAGAGTATGATTTTCCTTCTGGATAAAACTTATGGAATACATATATATAATAGTATTGGTAAGCTGGTCGATACGATTCCGGTGAAAGGACTTGAGGGTTTTGGTTTCTATGGTGAAGAATTATTTTACCAGATGCCAACAAAGGTTGTCCTGCTGGACTTATACACTGAAAAAAGCCGCGAAATACCAATAAAAGAAACATTTAGCCATTCGTGTATAACGGATGAGCGGTTGATCGGAGTAGATAATTATAATCGCGTTCACATGTTCCAATTCATGGACGCTGAGAGCAAATAACATCGATATAAAATATCGCCTAACAAACGTTTGACAAAAGAAAATCGATACCGCAAACGATAATTTATGTAATTTTTTTTGGCGGGAACGGTTGATTCATACTACCTTCATATTTGTTTACAAAAAAACAATATTCATTAATCTCAAAAGTAACCCTAAACAAAAAAGTGCAATGAAGAAAATCTACCAGAAATGGGGGCTATCATTGGTTATGACAATGATAGTTGTATCCCAACTGTTTGCCCAGTCTCTAAGGGTGAGCGGTAAAATCTCAGATGAAGCTGGCCAGCCCGTGCCGGGAGCCAGTATTTTAGAGAGGGGTACCACCAACGGTACAGTGTCAGATGCTAATGGGGACTACGCTTTAAGCGTAGGGAGCTCAAATGCAGTCTTAGTTGTTTCCTTTATAGGATACAAAAGCCAGGAAATTAATGTGGGAGGCAGGAACACTATTGACGTGAAGATGGAACAGGATGTGACTGCGCTCCAGGAAGTGGTTGTGACCGGGTACACCAGTGAAAGGAAACAAGACCTTGTTTCTGCCGTGTCGCAGCTTTCTGCCGCAAATACTGTTGCAATTCCTGTTTCGAATGTGGAGCAGGCGATGCAAGGACGCGTTGCGGGAGTAATAGTTCAAACATCCGGACAGCCTGGTGCAACCAGCCAAGTGCGTATCCGTGGTTTTGGTTCAATTGGAACCAGCAATGCCCCATTATATGTAGTGGATGGTGTTCCCACCTTTGATGTGAGTAATCTTAACCCGTATGATATTGAAAGTACCACTGTACTTAAGGATGCAGGCGCAGCATCCATTTACGGAGCAAGAGCAGCAGCTGGTGTTATCATTTATACCACCAAACATGGAAAGAATGATGGCAAGACCCGCGTTGATTTTGATATGAGCACTGGTCTTAATTTTCCTGGAAATGGAATTTCCATGCTTAACCCGCAACAACAAGCAAATAAAGTGTATGAAGCCCTGCACAATGCAAGATTGGAGGCCGGCAATAACTCAACTGCAATATCCGGGCAACCTTATGGAACCGATCTTTTGAACCCAACTTTACCTGATTATGTAAATGTTGGTGTACAACAAGGAGACGGTTCGTGGAAACCTACCGGTTTATTCAATAGTGATCCAGCAACTGCTGGACTGGTCCAAACTGCGTTACAGAACTATAATGTGGACTATTCAAAAGGTCCCATCGTTCAGGTAGTGGGCGCTAATAAGGCCGGAACAGATTGGTATAAGGAAATGACAAGAGTTGCTCCTGTAAACCGCTATTCATTGGGTATGTCAGGCGGTAATGATCGTGCTCACTATTATATGAACCTCTCTTATTATGATCAGCAGGGATTAGCACTCAATCAGTATTTGAAAAGATACAATGTTCGCGTTAACTCAGAGTTTAAGCCAATAAAACAAGTCCGCATAGGCGAGAACCTGCAATTGAGCTATAAAGAGAACCCTCAGGTAGGTGGCCAGCAGGATGAAAATGTGCTTAACATGGCATATAGGATGCCAACCATCCTCCCGGTTCGTGATGTGAATGGTAACTGGGCGGGTACCGCAGCTCCTGGGTTTAATAACCCTGCCAACCCGGTTGCCAACCTTAGCAGACTCTCAAGGGATTACAACTTAAATAACCAAACAAACATTTTTGGAAATGTTTATATTGAAGTAGATCCTATTAGCAAACTCACACTCCGTTCAAGCTTTGGAGGAGGAATGCAGTCTTATTATCAGTATAATCTAAGCCAACGCACTTATGAGAATGCTGAGAATACTTCTTCGTACATCTGGAATGAATCTGCAGGCTACTCCACCAACTGGACATGGACCAACACAGCGAGGTATGAGGAGAAATTCGGAAGCCACTCTATAAAAATATTAGGCGGTGTAGAGGCGGTGAAAAACGCGCAAGGCCGCCAAGTTGGAGGCACTGGATTGAACCCTTTTACGCTTAATCCCAGCTATATTAACCTATCTAACACTGATGCTACAGGAAGACGAGTAGGTAGTGGTTTTTATCAACCTAATATCCCTGGATATGATCCGGCCTCATCCTATAATCAACCGAGTGCTCTGTTCTCAATTTTCGGAAAGGTGGATTATAACTATAACGATAAATATTACTTGAGTGCTACAGTAAGGCGTGACGGATCTTCAACATTTGGTAGCCAAAATAAGTACGGTGTTTTCCCAGCTATATCGGGTGCATGGAGGATTTCCTCTGAGTCATTTATGAGTGGTATGTCATGGATTAATGATTTAAAAATCCGTGGTGGATGGGGTATAATGGGTAATCAAAATATTATTCCCACCAACCAGTACACGCTTTATGCTACAGGCCCTCAATATGGATATGATATCGGTGGGACTAACTCCTCTGTTAATGGTGGTTTTATCCCTGCTCAGGTTGGTAACCCCGCAGGGCAGTGGGAACAAAACACCACATCTAACATCGGCTTGGACGGAACTTTTATGAATGGAACTTTGGAAGTGGTATTGGAATTTTGGCAAAAGAACACTGACAAGCTTTTGTTTCCGCAAAACTTGCCAGCTACAGCCGGTATTTATTTACAAAACCCATATATCAATATTGCCAGTATGGTCAATAAGGGAATTGATCTTCAGATTATCAAGCGTTTCAAGATTGACGACAATTGGAGTGTGACATTGGATGGTAATATTTCACCTATTTCCAACCAGGTTACTTCAATAGCTCCGGGTGTTAGTTATTTTGCTTCTGGAACTTTCCGGAATCTAACATTCATCAGAAATGCTGTAGGTCAACCTATTTCGTCTTTCTATGGCTACCAGGTAGATGGTTACTTTAAAGATGCCAATGATGTTACCAATTCTGCTACACAAGATGGTGCTGGTCCCGGCCGCTTTAAGTATAAAGATGTGAATGGTGACGGAAAAATTACTACCGATGATAGGGTATTTATGGGAAGTCCTGTTCCAAAATTTACTTACGGGTTAAATATCAATGTGAAGTACAAGAATTGGTCTCTTGATATGTTGTTCTATGGAAAAGCAGGCAACAAGATTATCAACTTCAGCAAGTGGTACAACGGCTTCTATCAATCATTCTCAGGAGCGGGCTTGTCGGCACTTACATTAAATTCATGGACACCACAGTTAGGCAATAGTGCTAGTGCGCCAATTATGGAAACTGCTTCCAATTTCAGCACGAATGCTACACCAAACTCCTGGTATATGGAAAATGGTTCTTATTTAAGAGCTAAGAACGTGCAGTTGAACTATAACTTGCCATCCAGCATGCTCGGTAAGTACGGAATCCGCAGTTTACGTGTGTACGTACAGGCTGTGAATCTTTTCACGATCACAAATTACACTGGCAAGGATCCAGAGGTTGCTTCCAGTGTTGACACTACATTAGGAGTAGATGTTGGTAATTATCCTGCAACAAGGATATGGTCACTCGGTTTAAATCTTGGCTTCTAATTGATGAATAAAGAAAAAATTATGAAAAAATTTAGAAAGATTACTTTCTGGTTAATACCTCTGCTGGTATTCCAGGCAATCTCATGCTCGGATAGTTTCCTAGATGTTAATCCAGTAGGAAGCGCGAATACTGATCAGCTTTCAAGTCAGGCAGGGGCTGAGGCTCTGCTCATTGGAGCTTACAATGCCTTAAAAGGAAGAGATAGTTGGCAGGGCTCCTTTAGCGGTTGGGTTTTTGGAGGAGTTGTTGGTCAGGAGGCCTACAAAGGATCAAATTCCGGAGACCAGTCTGATATTAACCCGTTGTCCACTTTCTCCGCTCCTGCAACTAATGGGTATGTGGGCTCTATGTGGAATGCTTGTTATGATGGCATAAATCGTTGCAACACCGTTCTTAAAGTATTAGAGAAAATCCCGGCAGGCGGAATTACGGATGCTGATAAAACGAGAATCATAGGCGAGACTCGCTTCTTGCGTGGGTTTTACCACTTTGCAGCTAAGAAGCACTTCGGCAATGTTCCCTATATTGATGAAACTGTTGACTACACAAAAGGAAACTACATTGTGGCTAACACTACTGATATTTGGCCTCAAATAGTTGCAGATTTCCAGGCTGCAATGACCAATCTCAATGGTGCAAGTGGATTATCAGCTGGCCGCGCTAATTATTACGTAGCTGAGGCATTCCTTGGTAAAGCTTATCTCTATCAAGGTCAGTGGGCAGATGCTCTAAGCAAATTGCAAGACGTAATCGATAATGGAACTACCGCGGGTGGAACACCACTGGGGTTGAATGCAAAATTCAGAGATTCATTTGATGCAAGTACTGATAACTCCAAGGAATCCGTTTTTGCAACTCAAGCTTCTGTTAATGACGGGTCGGGTGCTTCTAATGCAGAGCCTGACTTGGTTTTAAATTATCCGTATCTCTCAAGTTTACCGGTTAATTGCTGCGGATTTTTCCAGCCTTCATTTGATCAGGCAAATGCTTTCAGAACGGATAATAATGGATATCCATTAATTGACGGTTCTTACAATACAGGTGCCAATCAACTGTCAGACGTTGCTTGGGCAACGGGTGCTACGTCAGTTTCAGCAGATGCTGGAAATTTAGACCCACGTATTGACTGGACTATTGGCCGCACTGGTGTTCCTTTCCTTGACTGGGGAAATTATGCGGGACCATCTTGGGTGCGCCAATTGAGTGACGCAGGTCCTTTCAGCCCTAAAAAGTTAACTTTCCCAAAATCTCAAATCGGAACTTATACAGATAACAGTTCATGGACTCCGGGTTATGCTGCTGTTAATTATCCGCTAATGAGATTTGCAGATGTTCTTTTGATGGCAGCTGAAGCAGCTGTTGAAACCAATGACCTTACCACGGCAATGAATTATGTCAATCTCGTGCGAGCACGAGCCGCAAATTCAGCAGGTTTTGTTAAAGTTTCACTTGATGCAAATAAAACAGATTGGCAAGCGTATCTTGACTCAAGTGTTCCCTCCAAGCCAGCTGGTGCTTATGTAATAGCTCAATATACAGCCGGGCAGACAGGTTATTGGGATTCACAGGATAACGCAAGATTTACCGTTAGATTCGAGAGAAAGTTAGAGCTGGGCATGGAAGGACACCGTTTCTTTGATCTGGTAAGATGGGGCGATATTACCGTTCCTGGTGGTGCGAAGAATACGAGTGGAAATCCGGTTAATCTGGAATCTGCATATCGCTACAATGCAAGTCTAGCCGGACAGACAATCTATGGAAGTGGTTTCCCATTCACTGTAAATAAAAGTGAACTTTTCCCCATACCTCAGTCTGAGATTGACTTGGATAATGGTGTGTTAAAGCAAAACCCAGGTTATGGTGGAAATTAATTAGAAGTTATTTTTCAGATTCAAACAAGGCCAATATATATTGGCCTTGTTTTTTTAACTCGATTTTATGCGATTAGTATCAATTCTTCTCTTGGCGTTTGTAGTGGCTACTATTGCCTGCTGTTCCAATAAAAAGGACACTCTCTTTGTTTTGCTTTCACCCGATGAGTGTGGCGTTGATTTCGAAAATGCCGTTCCTGAAACCGATAGTTTCAATATTCTTACTTATGAATACATCTACAATGGCGGTGGAGTGGCAACGGCTGATTTTAATAATGATGGATTGATTGACCTGTTTTTCTGTGGTAATCGCGTGTCCAATAAACTTTATTTAAACCAAGGCGGACTTAAATTCAAAGACGTTTCAGACCAAGCCAGGGTGAACATTGCTGGCAGATGGAATTCTGGTGTAGCGGTGGCTGATATTAATAATGATGGGCTTCAGGATATTTATATCTGTGCTACAGCTCAACCTGATTCGGCTAATCGCAGAAATATGTTATTTGTTAATCAAGGTGTTGATGCCTCCGGGGTTCCATCATTTAAAGAAATGGCATCGCAGTACAAAATTGATTATAGCGGTTATAGTGTGATGGCTGCGTTCCTTGATTTTGATAAGGATGGAGATTTAGATCTTTACATTATTACCAATGTGAAAATAAATAATGTTCCGACAAATTATCGTGAAAAGATAATGGACGGATCAGCTCCCAACAATGACAAATTGTTTCGTAACGAAGGCAACGGAACTTTCTCCGATTATACGTTACAAGCCAATATCAAAGAAGAAGGGTTTGGCTTAGGTTTAGCTGTTGCCGATTTTAACAACGATGGATGGCCCGACATCTATGTGTCCAACGATTACATTTCGAATGATGTGCTGTACATCAATCAACAAAACGGAACATTCAAAAATGTGACCTCTCAATTCACGGGTCATCAGAGTCAATTCTCGATGGGCAATGATGCAGCTGATTTTAATAACGATGGGCTAATGGACATGGTAACACTTGACATGCTTCCTGAAAATAGTTATAGAAAGAAAACAACTATCGGGAACAAGAGTTACCAAAACTATATCAACAACGAGAAATATGGCTATCAATATCAGTATGTGAGAAATATGCTGCAGTTGAATAACAACTTAAGTAGTGGAATTAAGTTCAGTGAGATCGGACAAATGGCCGGGATGTATCAAACAGAGTGGAGTTGGTCTCCGTTAATGGCGGATTTTGACAATGACGGATGGAAAGATTTGCTGATTACAAACGGGTTTCCTAAAGATATTACTGATAAAGATTTTGCAAACTACAGAACAGATGTTGGTAAAATTGCAAGTGTTAAAATGTTAGTGGATTCGATTCCAATCGTGAAAATTCCGAACTATGCTTTCAGAAACAGGGGCGATCTCACGTTTGAGGATGTGAGTGCGAAGTGGGGTTTAAACATTCCTTCCTTTTCGAGTGCGGCAGCATTTGCCGATTTAGATAATGATGGAGATCTTGATTACATCGTCAGCAATATCAATGAGAAATCTTTTGTATATGAAAATACACTTTATAAAAAGGGTGAATCTTCGAAGGTAAATTTTGTGAATTTGAAATTGATTGGAAGCGAGCCCAACAAACAAGCTATCGGTGCCGATGTTACACTCTTCAATAATGGAAGCATTCAATACCAACAGACAAGTCCATATCGGGGATTCTTATCCACTGTTGATAATTTGATTCATTTTGGGCTTGGTACTGCCTCCAAAGTGGATTCTATCGTCATAAAATGGCCAGACGGAAACAGTTTTGTTTTTGCAAATCCTTCAATCAATTCAACGATTACAATTAAATATGGAGAGGGAAAGGGAGCAGTCATTTCAAAACCTGCAATTCCTGAAAAATTGGTAGAGAACGTTGCTAAAAAATTATATATCGATTTTGTTCATGAAGAGGAGGACCAGAATGATTTTACAACGCAAAGAACATTGCCGCATAAATTTTCTCAATTCGGTCCTGCTATTGCAGTTGGTGATTTGAATGGAGATAAGCTAGAAGATTTTGTTGTTGGCGGTTCAGCAAAAAACGAAACAACTTTTTTTTTGCAAGATTCGAATGGAAAGTTTCATGACCGCAAGTTGTCTGAGCCGAATAAACTTCGCGAAGATGAAGGGATACTTTTGTTCGATATTGATAATGATAGTGACCTCGACATCTACATTGTAGGGGGAAGTTTGGAACCAGGTACTTCACTGGATATGTACAATGATCAATTGCTGATCAATGATGGAAAGGCAAATTTTTCCGCCACCTCCCTTGCTTCTACAACAGCAAGTGGTTCATGCGTGCGAGCAGCCGATTACGATGGGGATGGGGACCTTGACCTTTTTGTTGGTGGCAGAGTGGAGCTGGGTCAATATCCTCTTGCTCCTGAGAGTTACTTATTCAAAAATGAAAATGGAAAGCTGATAAATTCAGTTGACACAGATGCTCCTCAATTGAAGAGAGTCGGAATGGTGACAGATGCCCTTTGGTCTGACTTTAACAACGATGGAAAAATTGATTTAATCGTTGTTGGCGAATTGATGCCGATTACTTTTTTCAAAAATGATGGAGGCAAGTTAGTCCCTGAGCAAATGACAGGAATTGAAAAACAAAAAGGTTGTTGGAGTAGCATTTCTGCGGGCGACTTTGATCAGGATGGAGATATGGATTATGTCGCTGGAAATCTCGGATGGAATAATAATTTTCAAGTGACATCAACGCATCCGCTTACTGTATTTGCCAAGGACTTTGATGGCAATGGTAGCATTGATCCAATCACGGCTTGTTATATGAAAACATCGATGCATGATAACGAATACCGATTGTTTCCGATGCACTTCTGGGATGAATTGAATTCACAGAGCCCTTTGTTCCGCAGAAAATTTGGAAAATATCGCGAGTATGCGGCTGTCACTATCAACCAATTATTCAAGCCGGAAGAATTAAAAGATGCATTGATTTTTGAAGCCAATAATTTATCAAGCTCCGTTGTTGAAAACCTGGGAGGCGGTAAATTTCAGTTGAAAGCGTTACCAACTTTGGTGCAAGTGGCTCCGGTGAACGGAATCGTAGTGACGGATATGAACAATGATTCATACGATGACATCGTAATGGTAGGCAACGATTTTGGCAACGAAGTTTTTGCCGGTCGCTATGATGCATTCACGGGAATGGTTTTAATGGGTGATGGAAAAGGAAATTTTAAAGTAAATCCTTCACAGAATTCCGGTTTTTACGTTCCGGGTGACGCGAAAGGGTTGGCGTTATTACAACTGAAAAATGAAAGGGTGCTCCTGGCATCACAAAATAGGGACAGTCTGAAAGTCTTTAAAATCAATTCTGCCCAGCCGTCCATTCAAGCTGAAGGAGATGATCAGTTTGCTGAGATAACCTTTGCTGATGGAAGAAAAAAGAAAATTGAATTTTACTATGGGAGTGGGTTTCTCTCACAATCGTCACGCTCGGTTGTGATTCCGAAACAAGCTCAGAGTTTGGAAATCATCAACATCAAAGGTGCCCGGAGAAAGGTGGATTTCAAGAAATGATTTAATGATGAGCTTCGTGATTGGAATTCACAGAATGATTTTCCAGGAAAAGTAAATCAACAGGATGTTCTCTCCAGGTTGATTTATTTTTCTCGGGAACTCCTTCATTGAAATTGAGGGCGCCCAAAACGATATCTTCAAACCCGTCTTGATTGAAATCGGCAACCTCCATCACCAGCCATCTTCCCTCAACCGCCTGAGGAATTATTTTTGGTTCAAAGTTTCCTTCCTTATTTTCAAAATAGATAAATGACTGTTCAGGAGTTTTGTCAAAATCGGGGAAGAAAGATATGGCTGCAATATCCAGGTCACCGTCTTTGTCAAAATCAACTGCTCTGAATTGGGAGGCACCATCCATGTGATAAAACCATGATTCATCAAGTTGGCCATGCCCATTATTCATCAAAATTCGAATTCCGTGATAAGGTTTTAATAAAATGGAATAATCGGCATTGTCTCCATTGCAATAAATAATGTCAGGGTTTCCATCTTTGTTTATGTCATGAATTTCAAAGTAACTTGATCCGTAAACGGAAGGAAACCTGGCGAGCGTAATAGGTGAAAAATTAAAGTCGCTTAAATTTTTTAAGACCATAATTTTTTCATCCCCTTGAGTCATTAACACCACAATGTCTTTTAATCCATCTTTATTCCAGTCGATGACGTCAACTTTTCGTGCACCTGGAAGTGAGATGAGAGTGTACTTTTGATATTTTTTATTGCCAAGGTTTTTAAAGGCAGAAAGTTCTCCGGTATAGTTTCCGAATTCACAGACAATCAAATCTTCCAAGCCATCTTTATTCAGATCCTCCATAGCAAAATGAACGGGTCTTTTTAGCGAATCAATCAAGGCGCTCGCTTGTCCTGCAGCATTCAATTGGATATTTCCTTTTTTTTGATCATTTGGATCCATGATTCCCATGAGCAATAAATACTCTTCTTCTCCAATTCGATTGTAAAATGAAACGGGACTTTTTAACGGATGAGAATTGAAACTAAAATCATTAAGTTTCATTTTGATAAATTGATTGTGGCGAGTGCCTGCGATAAGCATTTGCTTTTCCGAATCGTATTTCAGGAGAGTGATCATGGAAGGGTTTCCTCCAAACGAAAACCCTTTTGCAGAAAAAGTCTTTAGAGTGTCTTTAATTTTTATCGTTTTGGTTTGAAGAGAATCAGGGGCATTGGTCAGGAAATAATTTTTGATGAGCTGCCATTCTTCTTGGGACAACATTGCCTTTGGCGGCAAAGAAGACAGAACAGCATTTTGATCTGCCTCAGGAACGTCCTTCATCAGGAAATATTCCAGGCCCATCCTGAATGCCATCTGGGGAAGCACATTTTTTTTCCATGTTTTTTTAGGGAGTAATTGAGGACTTGGCATTGTATGGCAACTGCCACAATATTTTTGTGCGGTATATTCCTCCTTCGCCTTTCGGTCGAGACAAGAAGTTAAAATTAAAACGGTAACCAAAAAGAAAACAACACGCAGCATAGAATCGATATGAACTGGCAAAATACATTGTATTTGAATCAATGCAAGATTTATATTAGGGTTGATTTTTATTTTTACGGGCTTCAATCTCTGTTCAATTTTGAACATCTTTGTACGGTGCAGCACAGGATCGGGCTGTAAATCCTCCTTTTTAGACCCGAAACGCGTTGGCATAATTTTTCTTATTCATTCCATTTAAAACCTGAACTCTGTGAACGAAAGTGGCAAAATCCTGATGATCGATGATGATGAAGACGTTCTTCTCGCAGCCAAAATGCTGCTCAAGAAAAACAACCATCAGGTAATCATTGAAAAGAATCCAAACAAAATTCCTTTTCTGCTCAACAACGACACCTACGATGTGATCTTGCTCGATATGAATTTCAGCAAAGACACAACCAGTGG
The DNA here is from genome assembly GCA_964510765.1 of uncultured Ohtaekwangia sp. Taxonomy (GTDB): domain Bacteria; phylum Bacteroidota; class Bacteroidia; order Cytophagales; family Cyclobacteriaceae; genus ELB16-189. The sequence goes on from CAZECP010000047.1 coordinate 19,309, forward strand.
CAAGGAGGGATTTGAGTGGTTGAAACAAATCAAGGAACGAGATCCGCAGGCGGTGGTGATCATGATCACCGCCTTTGGTGATGTGGAGATGGCCGTGCGCGCCTTGAAGGAAGGGGCAACAGATTTTATTTTGAAACCCTGGCAAAACGAAAAGCTGATTGCGACTATTTCAACTGCGATTAAGTTGAAGAAGTCATACAATGAGGTTGACAAACTTCGTAAGGCAAAGCAAATGCTCGAAGAACAAATCAGCCAACCGTTTCGCGACATTATTGGACAGAGTGCAGCATTGAAAGACGTATTCAGTTTGATCGACAAAGTTGCTAAAACCGATGCGAACGTGCTGATACTTGGTGAGAATGGAACCGGAAAGGAATTGGTGGCGCGTGCTATACATCAAAATTCTTTAAGAAAAGACGCATCATTTGTAGCTGTGGATATGGGTGCAATCACCGAGACACTTTTTGAAAGCGAGTTGTTCGGCCATAAGAAAGGTTCATTCACGGATGCGCGCGAAGACCGCCCGGGAAGATTTGAATTGGCAAATGGAGGAACTTTGTTCCTCGATGAAATCGGAAATCTGAGCATGAGTTTGCAAAGTAAATTATTGAGCGCATTGCAATCGAGGCAAGTTACCCGTGTCGGTTCCAATCAGCCGATTAGTATTGACATTCGTTTGGTGTGCGCTACCAATATGCCTTTGCATCAAATGGTGAAAGAGGGAAAGTTCAGACAAGATCTTTTGTATCGTATCAATACAGTTGAGATCAATATCCCTCCATTATGCGAGCGCATTGATGATATTCCATTGTTGGCAAATCATTTCCTTACACATTATTCAAAGAAGTACAGGAAAGATGTGATAGCGATTTCTCCGGAGGCGATGGCCAAACTTAAAAAATACCCATGGCCGGGGAACGTGCGCGAGCTTCAACATTCGATTGAGCGGGCGTTGATCATGGCAGATTCAAATACTTTACAGGAGAGCGATTTCCTATTTAGCAGAAAGGGAAATGAAAGTGTTAACAGTGATACGTTGAATCTGGATGAAGTAGAAAAGGCAGCGGTTGTTAAAGCCATTCAACTTCACAATGGAAATATTTCCAAAGCGGCAGAAGAACTCGGATTGACACGCGCTTCGCTCTACAGACGAATGGAGAAATATGGACTTTAACTGGCGATCGCCTTACTTTACGCGCATTGCCTTTTTGGTAGTCACGGCCTTAATTCTGGGGCTTAATATCGGAGACAAGTTTAGTTTTTCGCTCGCGCTTATTCTGGGAGCTGCTATTTTTTTTCAGATTGTTCAGCTAGTGAGAATCCTGGAAGCACCGGTCTCCAATCCATCGATGGCTTCGGTGAAGTTTGATGAGGTGACGCAAAATTTCAAATGCAGCGGCTCGGATCACGACTCCATCCAATTTTGTAATTATTTGAATGAGTCGATCAACAAAATAAAAAACTCACGAAGAGAGAAGGATTCTGAATATCATTTTTTCAAAAACATTGTGCAACATGTGGGCATTGGCATTCTCACATTTGATCAGCAGGGGGTGATTCAGATCATGAACTCTGCTGCGAAAAAACTACTTCGGGTAACGAAAGCCGAGAAGCTGGATGATCTCAATGAAATCGATCCTACGCTGGTGGAAGTAATGAAGAAGCTGAGAACCGGTGGACGTGAATTGTTGCAGTTGAAAATGGGAGACGAGTCCGTGCAGCTTTCAATCTATGCAATTGAGCTTACGCTGAATGGTGAACTGATGAAACTCATTTCGATGAGCAACATCCAAAGTGAATTGGAAGAAAAAGAAATGGAAGCGTGGCAAAACCTGGTGCGGGTGCTCACACATGAGATCATGAACTCAGTAACTCCGATTTCTTCATTGGCTGGCGTGGTTGAGGCAGAGTTGGATTCTAAACTCAAGCATCCAGAGATACAATTTGATCGTGAAGAAATGAGCGACATGCACCTGTCTGTTCAAACCATCAGCAAGCGCAGTGAAGGATTAATTCGTTTTGTGAAAGAATTCAGAAATTTAACTCAGGTACCTAAACCAAAGGTGGCGACTGTTGATGTCAAGGAGTTGTTGGATGAAATGGCCATGCTTCATAAAAAAGAGCTGGCGGATAGCGGAGTTACAATCGAAGTTTCGGTTTACCCGATTGATATGAAAGTGGATGCTGATAAAACAATGATCGAGCAGGTGCTGATCAATTTAATCAAAAATGCCATTCAATCTTTTGATCAATCAACGGAGAGAAATATTCGCCTGGTTGCCTTCGTCAACGAAGGGCGTCCGGTTATTTCAGTAAAGGACAACGGAAGCGGTATTGACTCAGAAGCGTTGGAGAAAATTTTCATTCCTTTCTACTCGACAAAGAAAACCGGCTCTGGCATTGGCCTCAGCCTTTCCCGACAAATTATGAGGCAGCATGGCGGACAGATTACCGTCAAATCAAAACTTGGTGAAGGCACCGAGTTCTCCTTGCGCTTTTAAATTATTCAAATTCAACTATCCCGAATTTTTCTTTCTCATGAAATGTCTTTTGCGTGGGTTGCCAACACCATTCTGACGATTTTTCATCATAGTCGATCCGGTAAAAATTACAGCGCCATTTTGTTCCTTGTTTGGGAGGAACATTGCCCAACGGCCGGAGCAATTCGTAAGGAATGAAAAATGTGGCAATCCAATTTTTGTTTGTAAGGACTTCCGCATCATGCTTTGTCTTTCGATCCCCATCAAAATTCCAAGGGCGCCAACCATAAAATGTTCCTTTGTTGTTCGGAACCATGATTGGCAATTCAAAGTTGTAAGGTGATAGCTCGTACTCAAAATAAACGGGAAAGGATTCTTCTGTCCAAAAGAAAGCTTCGACCACATCTTCGTTATATAAATCTTCAAAATCTTTTTTCCGGGTGGAGGTGATTTGGCTGTCTTCGCAGAAGAATAAGCAGTAAATACCTTTTTGTGAATACAGCATTTTGAATTTGGTAGCGTAGTTCATCGCCCCATGTCTTTTTGGTAAGACTAACCACTTCGTGCTTTTCCATTCTTTTAAACTGGTATCGGCTTTCACCCCGAAATCTTTGGTCTGCTTTATTTTCAGAACAGAAGCTGTTTGAGTCTGGGCGGCAAGTGATGGAAGAAGCAAAGCGACTAATGCAAAAAATGATTTCATTGATGTAAAAATTCTTATCGAATTTAATTCAAATCCTTAACTTGAAATAATTAATGATCAAGGTATGAAGAAGATATTCATTTTATTTTTCCTTTTCAGCTTTTGCTATGCCGCGATTGCTCAAAACAAACAACCCCTTAACATTATTATGCTGGGCGCGCATCCCGATGATTGCGACCAAGGTGGAGGCGGCACTGCCATTCTTCTTGCCGCAGCTGGTTATAAAGTGAAATTTGTTTCCGTTACCAACGGAGATGCCGGCCATCAATCGCAGGGTGGAGGGATGCTGGCAAAACGCAGAATGCAGGAAGCGAAAGAAGCAGGGAAACGTTTTGGAGTTGAGTATGATGTGTTGGATAATCATGATGGTGAGTTGCTGCCATCGCTTGAAGTTCGGTTGCAGATCATTAGGAAAATACGCGAATGGAATGCGGATGTAGTCATCGCCCCTCGTCCCAACGATTATCATCCTGACCATCGCTACACAGGCGTGCTCGTGCAGGATGCTGCTTACATGGTGGCTGTGCCAAACGTGGCTCCGGATACTCCTCCCTTAAAAAAGAATCCGGTGTTTCTCTATTTCCAGGATCGCTTTCAAAAACCAAATCCTTTTAAGCCTGATATTGTAATCGACATCACCAACGTGTTTGATCAGAAAGTGAATGCTCTTGATGCACATCAATCTCAATTCTATGAATGGCTTCCATGGATTGGCGGCTATGCAGAAGAAGTACCCAGCGATCCTGCTGAAAGAAAAAAGTGGTTGGCAAAAAAAGAAGCTGGCGCTATCACCGCTGAAATGCGGCAAGTGTTGGAGAAATGGTATGGCAAAGACAAAGCTGCACAAGCCAAGCAAACCGAGGCTTTCGAAATTTGTGAATATGGATCGAAACCTTCTGATGATGACATCCGGAAAATGTTTCCGATGCTTAAGAAGTAGTTAAGATTCTTAACGCTTTCGATTTCAGCAGATTTAAATCAAGAACCGGAATGTTTTCGAGTTTCGCTTCTTCGTCCCAGTGGCGCATGCGAATGCTCTCACTAAAAAGCGGATCGATTTCAAAAACTTCCGCCTCCTGCTTCGTCATTTTTCCGCCTTGGTATTCCAGGGTTTTCTTACTTGCCTCCGACAAACGTTCATAGTATTCGGGGAAAGCGAAGGTCAGGTATCGTTTTGCTTGCACATGATTTTCAACAAGCTTCGCCATCTTTTCGGGAAACCCTTTCGAGCGCAAAAAATCCGCTCCAATCTTTTCATGACTCTTCACGCCATATCCACCCATATTTTCTGCCTCCTTTGCACACAGGTGACCGATGTCATGAAAGAAGGCTGCCAACACAACCTCGTCATCATAATTTTCACCTAGCGCAAGTTGAGCACTTTGCGACATATGTTCGATTTGAGAAACAGGCTCTCCAATGTAATCATCACTTCCATGTTTCTCATACAAATCAAAAATTTCATCAACGATTTGTTGTGCAGTCATAGCTAAATCTTTTTCGAAAGATAATGTAGGTTTGCGCAGCCGGATATGATCAAATTATTAACAAGCAAATAAATCCTTTTTAACATTGGTTTTTATGTTTCGGTTTTTTGAGATCGCGAATTACTTTGCAAAAAAAATGAAATGATCAAACTTATTGTTTTTGATATGGCCGGCACGGTAATCAACGAAGATAATGTTGTTTACAAAACTCTTCAGAAAGCAGCAAACGAGGGTGGAATTAACGTAACGCTGGAGCAGGTTTTGGAAATGGGTGCCGGCAAGGAAAAGTCAAATGCGCTGAACGACATTGCCAAAAAATTTGCTCCGAACATGAGCCAGGATGCAATCGATAAAATTTTCAATGAATTTTTAATCAAGCTGGAAACAGCTTATCGCGATTTGAGTGTTTCTCCTATGCAGGGCGCAGAAGAATTGTTTTTGGAATTGAAGAAGAGAGGAATACTCACTGCACTAAATACAGGATACAACAAGCACACTACTGATCAATTGATTTCAAAATTAGGTTGGTCAAAACAGCAAACCGTGGATGAAATTGTAACCGCCTCTGATGTTGCTAAATCACGACCACATCCGGATATGATTTTCTTCGCGATGAAGTCATTGGGAATCAGCGATGCAAAACTGGTGATGAAAGTAGGCGACTCGCAAATTGATATTGAAGAAGGCAAAAATGCCGATTGTGGAATGACCGTTGGAATCACCACCGGTGCGCATACACGTGAGCAACTCTTAATAGCAAAGCCTGATCATGTGATCAACCAGCTTTCAGAAATTCTGCAATTGATTTGATTCTACCTGCTTCATGGCGGGTTGACCATGGGCGTGAAGTATCCAATACTTTCTGAAAAAGTAAATCATTGATCCTGCTATTAAGATTGAACCCGCAATCGAAATGATATAGCCGCCATGAATAAAGAAGGCAACCCAGCTTATCTTGATGGAGCTGAATTCCTTGAAGAGAACCACACACACGGAGCCGAGGTAGCCGAACGAATCTGCAAGATACATCACAAAGCCAATCGTGCCTGTGTATTTGAATGTTGCCAATAGCCTGTCAAAGAAAATACTGTTGAAAGGTACGTATCCAAAATACAGACCTGTGCCCATAATGATCATCCAGGTAGGCGCAGAGATCACTTCATTTTCAAACAAATAAGATGAGAGACCAACGAGCAGCATGCCAATAATAACGATCACATGATTTACCATGAGAGCGATAAGATTATTGCGGATGAGCATAACGCTTCCCATAATTACCAATACGATGATCGAAACCGGAATTTCAGTAGTTGTGAAAATGGAGGGCGAATAGTTGTAGCCAAGTATTTTCCAGACCTCAGCAGAATAGTTGTCTCGCAGATCGCGGAAGGCAGTGAGTAAAATATAGGCGAGTACCACCAACACAATTCCCGGAAGAAAATAGGCAACGAACTTTTTCCTTTCGTCCAGGTTCATTGGTTGTCGCTTAGTGCGTAGCGCCTCATCAAGTGCTGAGGGTGGGGGAATTTGTTCAATCAGGTAGAGAAAAATAACTAACGGTGCGGTGAATATCAGACACGTTGTGAAAGGCATCCAATATTCATTCACACCCCAATCGCGAATAAGATATCCTCCCACGGTTTTACAAAGACCGGATGAAAAAATAAAACTTATCGAAAGTCCGGCACCGAGTACTTCCGTGTACCTTCTTCCTTCCAGGTAGCCGAACACCATTCCCCACACCATGCCTAACGGCAACCCGTTGATGAAAAGAAAAATCACATTGTAGGGAGCCGGCACAATAGCAAAAAAGAACCATGAAACTCCCGCTATTGCTACCATCAACGCGACTCCCGCTGCACGCGAAGTGGATTTCAATTCGGAGATTATTTTTATTCCGATAAATTTTGAAAGTGCGTAGCCCATAATTTGAAAAATCACCAACCAGCTTTTGTAGCTTACGTGAAAGAAGTAAGAACCTTCGAAGGTTCCGACAGAGAAAGTTTTTCGGAATGCATATACGCAGGTGTATAGAGAGAATGCGACAAGGGTAGCATACAGCACAAACCAAAAGCTGTGCAGCCTTGAAAGCCATTTTGAAAAGTGAGGATTAACCATTCGTTCAATTTTGCCAAAGAAAGAAAATGACAAATTGAATTTTTCATGATGAAGCAAAGGTTAACTGAATCTTCATTTTGAATTAATCTTGTGAATTGTGTTTTATTTTCATTTTTGAAAAATATTTCATCGTATGAACAAAAAAGCGGATGTTGCCATCGTGGGTGCAGGTATTGTGGGACTTGCACATGCCTATCAATTTTTATTGAAAGGAAAGAAAGTGGTTTTATTTGAACGCGAGTCTTTTGCGATCGGGGCATCGGTACGAAATTTTGGAATGGTGTGGCCGATTGGTCAGGCAGCAGGAGAAGGACTTGAGTTGGCACTGGCGACCCGAAGAATTTGGAATGAGATTGCAACTCAAGCAGGAATCTGGATCAACCAAAATGGTTCTTTGCATTTGGCGTATCACCAGGATGAGTGGGATGTGCTTCAGGAATTTTTTGAAATGAATCCTTCGGGTTATGATATCAAACTCCTATCACCAAAAGAGGTGATGAAGTTATGCCCATCAGTGAATTTAAAAGGCATGGTTGGCGGAATGTGGAGCAGCACCGAATGTATCGTAAATCCGCGCGAAGCGATCCGCGCTATTCCACTTTGGCTGAAAGAGAAATTTGGCCTTGAACTGCGATTTGAAAATCTGGTGCGCGAAATTTCTCTTCCTTACGTGAAAACCTCAAAAGAAACATGGAAGGTGGAGAAAGCGATTGTCTGCAATGGAGCGGATTTTGAAACACTTTATCCTGAAGAGTTTGCAAAGCAAAATATCACCAAGTGCAAGTTGCAGATGATGAAAGCACGATTAAAGAGTGATTCGTTTACGATTGGTCCGTCACTTTGCGCGGGTTTGACGCTTCGTCATTATTCAGCATTTGCAAATTGCCCTTCGCTCAAAAAGGTGGACGAACGTTATGATCAGGAAAATATTGAATTTAAGAATCACGGCATCCATGTTTTACTGTCGCAGAACAACCACGGTGAATTGATCATCGGTGATTCCCACCACTATGGAAATACGCTCGAGCCTTTCGACAGCCATGTTGTGAACCAAATTATTCTTGATTATTTCAAAACGTTCACCTCATTCGATGATCTTGAAATTGTGGAGCGGTGGAACGGAACTTATCCAAAAGTAAAAGGACAACTTAATTTGGTTTTGCATCCTGAAAAAGATGTGATGATTGTAAATGGTTTGGGCGGGGCAGGTATGACGCTCTCGTTTGGATTGGCTGAGAAGCTTTGGGCAGATTGGTGAGATTTTTAGGCTTAAACACTGCACCTACCAAAGTCATCACGCAAGTCATCTTGTTTTTTTACTGCAAAGCAAAAGCAATTAATTTGTCTCAGGCTTAATAAGTTGCAACGTTACCTGGCTTTTCCATAAAAGTATGACAAGTGGTTTTCCTTGTCATCATACGTCACCACTTCTTTGTCTTTGTGAAAAGCAAAAAAGCTCAGCAATCCAAAATCACCAGAGCACATAGCAGTGTGCGCCAGCAAAACACCCAAAATAGTCAGCTCCCATGTTGAACTTACAAAAAGAAACAGCAGCGCCAACGTTGTTGTGATAAAAACAAAAGGCGCAAGTGCCACGATAGTAAACTCTTTTCGATTGGCAACGAATTTGTCTGCCATAGCCATGAAATAGAACTTCTTCAGGTTGGCATCATACGATGTTTTGGTTGCGCCTTGCGATTGATAAGCTAACACGTGGATATACTCATGGACTGGAATTAATGTAAATGCGAGAGCAATTCCATAAGCGAGATGGGCAAAGTGATCACCAAAGCTATAATGAACCGACTTAAAATCCTTCATCAGCCAATAGCCAACGGCCGCAAACAATGTCGCATTGCACAGATAATAGAAAATGGAATATCCGGTTTTCTTCTTCATGTATTTTTGAATGAACGGAACAAGTTCTTTATGATTTAACTTTTCCAGTTCTTCATATCCCTGACTATTTAAGTCGTCCACGTTGATTTTCATGTGTGAAAAATGGTTGCTCTTTTTAAGTTGTGATATATGATGACTATTTTTTATTGCCTGTAGTGGTTAGCTTTTATGTTCTTTGCTGCAAGCTCCACTGTTTGTGTGATTCGTTGTTGTCTTGTCTCGGCTTTTTTCGCGTTTAGTATCCACTCGAGAATGATTCGCTTTGACGAAGGAGGGAACGCATTGAAATTTTTGAAAGCAGTTTTCTTTTTAGTGAAAGCTTTCTGAAGGTCGGGTGGGAGTACTGAATTTTGAACATCAACTAAAGCAGTCCATGTTCCTGTTTTCCTGGCAAGATCGATCATCGCTTGCCCGGCAGGTTGCATTTGTTTTTCCTTTATCATTTTTTCTGCTCTCTCGCGATTGGCCTTACTCCAATTGCTCTTTGGTTTTCTGGGCGCGAAAAATTGATATTTACTTTTCTCGTTTCTCTTATGAGCAATGCTGTCGATCCAGCCAAAGCAAATCGCTTCCTCCACTGCTTCATCATAGTAGATACTTCTGACCTTACTTTTTTTATGGTAGATAATCAACCAAACAGATTTTTCTGATTTGTGATTTTTAGCAAGCCATGCGCGCCACTCTTTTCGGGTTTCAGCCCGAATAGCTTTGATGTTATTGTGCAGTTCCACTGGTAAGTTTGCTGACACTTTCATCACTTGTGGTCTTTAGTATTTTCTTTCTCGAAATGATTGTTTTACAATTCTTTTTTAGCTGCATTTAATTAAACAACTAAGTTGTCAAATTGTTTTTGACTACAGTATCATCTCAAGACTGGTTTAGGAAATTATGATTCACCCTGTTGCCTTATCTCTTATAAAGTAGAGCACGAGCATCACTGTTTTTCCTTTCCCCTTGTTAATGGGCATGTGCGGTTGCGAGGCATCGAAGAAAAGTGAATCTCCCGCTTTCAACTCAATTATTTCTCCATCGATTTTATACTGGCAGTGGCCGTGAAGGATGTATTTTAATTCAAACCCATCCGTAACGGTTGGCCTGCTATCAGCTTTTGGGTGAATGGTGAGCAGGTAGCTTTGCATGCTACATGCTTGCAATGATTGACTGAGGATGAATTCATATTCAAATCCATTACGTCCTTCTTTTTTATTTTTCTCATATACTTCCTTTTTTACATGAATAAACTTTTTCCCGCTTGTTTGAAGCAAACGAAAAAACTCAGCAGGATCGGAGCCAAGTGCATGGGCAAGATTTAGGAAAACGGGAAGCGAAGGAATTGTTCTCGAGTTTTCGATTTTTGAAAGCAAGCCTTTACTCAACGAAGTGCGTTCACTTAATGTTTGAAGTGTTACTCCTTTTTGGATGCGTAACTCTCTTATTTTTTGCGCGATGTAGTTGGTAGCGTCTGGTTGGATAGCCATTGAAGTTTACTCTTTGTCAACATTTTTTGTACTCGCGAAGAAAACACAGAAATGTTATCGCAGTGTTATCCGAAAAATAGCTTTAATGATGTTCTAATGATTGATGGGGATCATCCAGTTTACTGCCTTATTATGATTTCAAAATTTAGAGAGCGGAAATTAATCGTACGATAAAATTCTGCTAAGGGCTGATTTAAGGTGAGAGTTAAAATTTGGGCACTTAATCTAATAACTCTCAAATCAATCTATGCAAACAACTTTACTAACCAAAAGAAACGCTGTGCCACGCTTGTGGTTAGCGCTTGCGTTGGTTTGCGTGGCGAGCTTCGCAGCTTCTGCACAAATCAAAATTACTGGTAAGGTAACTTCCCAGGACGATGGAAGCCCTGTGCCAGGTGTAAACATTGTGGTGAAAGGAACCACGAACGGAACGATTTCCGATTCAGATGGAAGCTATACCATCAATGCCAATTCTGACGATGTGATTGTTTTCTCTTTTGTAGGTTTTACATCCCAGGAAGTAACAGTGGGGGGACGCAGTATCATAGATGTTGCAATGGCATCTGACACAAAGCAACTTTCTGAAGTAGTGGTAACAGCACTGGGTGTGGAAAAAGACTTGGTGAAGCTGGGTTATTCACAACAGAAAGTGATGGGTGCTGATCTTGTGAAAGCCCGCGAACCTAACCCGCTCAATTCGCTGGTTGGAAAAGTAGCAGGCTTAACTGTAGGGCCATCATCTGAAATGCTGGGCCGTCCGCAATTGGTGCTGAGAGGTGAAACTAACTTGCTCATTATCATTGATGGAGTTCCGGTTGTTTCCGATTCATGGAACATTAGTCCTGATGATATTGAAACCTACACCGTGTTGAAAGGTCCGGCTGCGGCTGCGTTGTATGGTTCGCGTGGACAGAATGGCGCCATTATGATCACCACCAAAAAAGGAACGAAAGATCATCGTGGTTTTTCTATTGACTTCAATTCGAGCACGATGGTTTCGAGTGGTTTCATTACTATTCCGAAAGTACAAAACCAATATGGTGGCGGAGAGTACAACACTTATCGTTTTGGTGATGATGATTTCGGGCAGGCAGGTGGATGGAATCAAAATGATTATGATGTGTGGGGCCCGCGCTTTGCAGGTCAATTGATTTCGCAATATGACAGCCCGATCGATCCTGTTACCGGAAAAAGAACAGCTACACCTTATACAGCAAGAGGAGCAGACAATCTTCAAAAGTTTCTTCGCCCGGGTGTACTCTCCACTAACAATATTGCACTTGCCACTTCCGGTGAAAAGTATGATGTGAGGGCTTCCGTTTCTCATTCGTACCAACAAGGCATTGTGCCAAACACGCAATTGAATATTACCAACTTCAACGTTTCGTACGGCTACAATTTTACAAAGCAGTTGAGACTTGAAACGAATATCAACTACAACAGACAATACACGGACAATATTCCGGATGTAAACTACGGACCCAATAGCGTGATTTATAATTTGGATGTGTGGTCAGGTGCTGACTACGATGTGAATGATTTGAAAAATTATTGGCAGCCTGGCAAAGTTGGTTTTCAACAAAGAAACTTTGAATATGTTCGTTACAACAATCCGTGGTTTCAGGCAAATGAATGGTTGAGAGGCCATCACAAAACAGATATCTATGGATACGTTTCTTTGAAATATAAAATCAATAGCTGGTTGAATGCTTCTGTTCGCACACAAATCACAAGTTGGGATGTAATGCGCACGGAGAAATTTCCTTTCTCGGCTTCCGCATACGGCCGCGATCAAAAGTTGGGCGACTATCGTGAAGACAAACGCACCCTTTTTGAAAACAACACTGACATCCTCCTTGACTTCAACAAGAACATAACCCCTGATTTTAATATCTCAGGTCTGTTGGGCGGAAACCTCCGTACCTATATGTTTAACTCAAGCTACACAACTACTGATTACTTGATCGTGCCTAGTGTGTACAACTTTGGTAATTCAAAAAATCCGGTGAAGGCTTACAACTATACTGCGCCAATGCAAGTAGGAAGCGGATATTATTCATTTGATTTTTCGTACAAACATTATTTGACACTGTCAACCACTGGCCGTTATGATAAATTCTCCAACCTTCCCTCTGGCAACAATGATGGTTTCTATCCTTCTGTTGGCTTGAGCACGGTGGTGAGCGATTATATCAAATTGCCAGAAGTTATTTCATTCTTCAAGCTGCGCGCTTCGTACGCTAACGTGAAGAACACGAATACATCATCTACGATTGGCCCGGCCTGGGCTGCAAGCGGATACGGAAATCCTCTTGATTATGGTGATGTGTATTATTCGGCTTATGATGGGCCAAATTATACTACATCAAACAATTACAATATTTCAAGGCCTTATAACAATCAGCCGGCTGCTTATTACACCACACAGTTGGCAAATGCAAGCACAAAACCGAACTCCAATGAGACGACTGAGTTTGGTACTTCAGTGAAGTTTTTGGAAAACAGAATTGGCTTGGATGTAACTTATTACCAGGCACAGCGTGGCCCGAGCACAGTTCGCTCTCAATGGTCTGAGTCTTCAGGATTTTTTGGAAAAACAATCAACGGAATTATTACTGAGAAGAAAGGCTGGGAAATTTCTGTGAGCGGAACACCCGTAAAGCTTTCCAATGGATTTACCTGGAATGTGTTGGCCAACTGGTCAGCGTATGTGGAGCGCTACAAAGAATTCTTTGATGGACTTACTTCTGTGAACGGTGGCTACATCGGGGCTGACTCGCGCATCACTTACAAAATTGGCGACAGAGTGGATGGAAATTATGGTTACAAATTCTACCGTGACCAGTCAGGAAATATTATTCATAAAAGTAATGGCGACATTTATAAAGATAACCTGGTAGCTCAGAATTTAGGTCACTACAATCCGGATTGGGTTTGGTCAGTGGTAAATACATTGAGTTATAAAAATTTCACGCTCAATTTCCAATTTGACGGACGCGTTGGCGGTGTTGGCCAGGATTATGTTTACAAAAAACTTTTGCAAGGTGGACGTGAGGAATCAACTGTGGAAGGAGCTTACGGTGCGGCAAGGCTTGCCGAGTTCAATGCAAATCCAAATAATGACCATACCAAGTCACCCGCTGCTACATACACAGGAGTAGGAGTTGCACTTACCTCCACTTCTCCACTGCCAAATGTAGATCCTGTTTCAGGTCAGATCACCAACTACAATGAGCTGCAGTTGGAGAAGAATCACACACCTTACACGTTGCAAGATTACCTGGGCACAGAAACAAAGTTTGATGAACGCGTACTGATTAGCAAAACTTTTGCCAAGCTCAGACAGGTTACCATTACCTATAATTTTCCTTCGAATGTATTGAGCAAAACTCCTTTTGTGAAAGCAAGTGTTTCGTTGGTGGGTCGCGATTTGTTTTACTTCGCAGCGCGCAAAGACATCGACTGGGATTCGTTCATCGGCACCTATACGTCTGCACAGGATTTACGCTCTCCCACACAAAGAAGGTTCGGTGTGAACATCAACTTAACTTTTTAATTATTAACACATGAATGAACGTACTGAGAACTGTATCGAATGGTATGATCTCTGTATGCGAATTCCATGTGACCGTAAACAAAAATTATTAACACATGAAATCGAATATTAAAATATCGGTGATAGCCTTTGCGATGTTGGTGTTGGGGGGCTGCCAGAATTTTGATCAGCTTGCCAACAACTCCAACTTGCCTTCAAGCGCGCCACCCTCTTTGTTGCTGACAGGTGCTTTGGAGCACATGAACGATCAAAACGCTTGGACCGGAAAGCAAGGCTCCATGAGCGCGGCACAATTCTTCTTGAGCACGTATGATTATTATGGAACAAACAATTATGATCAAGGGCCTTTCACAAAAACAACTGACAATTTTGAATACACTACTGTATTGCAAAATATTGTGCAGATGGAAATTGAAGCGAAGAAAGGAGCAACCACTGATTTGAATCCATACAGTGCGATGGCGAAATTTTTGAAAGCTTTTTACTTTCATTTGATGTCTCAGAAACTGGGAGATATTCCAATGTCAGAAGCATTGCAGGCAGAGAAAAATCCAACTCCGAAGTACGATACGCAGAAAGAAGTGTATGTGGGCATACTTACCTTATTGGAAGAAGCAAATAGTGACCTTGCTGAAATTATTTCCACAGGCAATCCTACTTGTGTGGGTGCGTATTGCAAAAGCCTTTCAGGTGATATTTATTTTGGAAATGATTTAACGCAATGGCAGAAGATTGTCAATACTTTCAAATTGAGAGTGCTGATCAGCTTGAGTAAAAAAGAAGCAGATACGGATTTGAACATTAAGCAGAAATTTGCTGCCGTGCTTGCTGATCCTACAAAGTACCCAATCATCTCAAGCCTTGGCGATAATTTGAAATATACTTTTAGCGCAGCTTACAATCCGTATCCAAAAAACCCAACAAGTCTTGGTCGTGATGGAACGCGCGAGAATGTCGGGTCTGCATTTTTGGACATCACAACTGCATTGAATGATCCGCGTACTTACATCGCAGCAACGCCAGCGCCTCGCCAGATCGATAACCAGATTTATCAGATTATTTCAGGAGGAACTACCACTGCAACATTAACAACTACATCGCCAGCGCCTTTCCAGGTAGGCGAGTTGGTAACTGTTTCGGGGGCGAGTGTGACTGGTTACAATAAAGTAGCGACAATCCTAAGTCGGGTAAATGACAGCACATGGACTTATTCTGTTACAGCCGGCTTGAATGATGTGCCCGCTAAACCTAAGGTGGACGGAAAATTTGTATCGGTTGGTTCTTTTGGAAAAAACTGGGATGATATAACTGCGTATGTCGGTGCCGATGCCGGCCTTAGCATGTCTGACTTAGGCCAGAAGGCACAAGGTGGATTTTACTCATACGTGAATGCACTTCGTTATTCGTTTGACTTTGCAGGATCAAAAGCGGAAGAGGCAATCATAATAGGGTATCCTGAATTGTGCTTCAACATTGCAGAAGGTATCAACCGTGGTTGGGCAGCAGGTGATGACGCTAACTGGTACAAAAACGGAATTGTGGCATCCATGAATTTCCTTGGCATTTCCGATGGAGCTACTATTTCCGTGGGCAATCTGGACGGCAAAACTGTGTATGGCTTATATGCCGCGTCATTGACTAATTACCTTGCCCAATCTTCCGTACAATATAAGGGCGGCACGGACGGGTTGACACAAATCCTTCAACAGAAGTACATCGCTTTTTGGCAAAACTCAAACTGGGAAGCATTCTTCAATCAACGGAGAACGGGAGTTCCAACATTTTCTGCCGGCCCCGGAAGCGGCAATGGAAACAAGATTGCAGTTCGCTGGCAATATCCTCGCGCAGAAGCGGATGCCAATGCTGCTAACTACAATGCAGCTGTGCAAAGCCAATACGGTGGCAACGATACATTGAACGGCTTGATGTGGATTCTTCAATAGCGTTTTAGTTTTTTAATTTAGGGTTAGGAAAGGGTCCATTGAATTTAATTGTTCGGTGGATCCCTTTCTTTTTTAATTTACGATCATGAAAAAAATTACAATCTCGACACTGCTTTTCTTTTGTTTGTTCAATGCTTTCGCTCAAAAGAACAAAACTGAAAACATTATTCTCATCACACTTGATGGCATGCGCTGGCAGGAAGTCTTCACTGGAGCTGACTTGAAGATCATCAACAACAAATCATTCACGGAAGATTCTGCTATGCTCGTAAAAAAATACTGGGCATCAACACCCGAAGAACGAAGAAAGTTGTTGATGCCTTTTATCTGGAATACAATTGGCACGCAAGGTCAGATTTATGGCAATCGCACGAAGAATAATTTTGTGAACGTAACCAACTCGATGTGGTTTTCTTATCCGGGCTACAACGAGATACTTTCAGGCGCAGCCGATGATGTGAATATCAACAGCAATGATAAAATCGACAATCCAAATGTGACGATACTTGAGAAGATCAATCAGCAGGCTTCATTCAAAGGCAAAGTAGCCGCGTTTACTTCCTGGGATTGTTTTCCGGCTATCGTCAATACGAAAAGAAGTGGTGTGTTGGTGAATGCCGGCATCGAAACTTATCAGGACGCACAATTGAATGAATCACAAAAGCTTCTGAATCAACTGACCAGTGAACTTCCTTTTCTCGGTGAGACACGCCCCGATGCCTTGACATTTCATCTTGGCTTCGAATATTTAAAACAGAAACATCCTTCCGTGTTGTATTTAAGTTTTGATGAAACCGATCACTTTGCACACGAAGGCAAGTACGATTTATACCTGCAGTCCGCTCATTATATTGATGGATTTATCAAACAGATGTGGACATGGCTGCAATCACAATCAAAGTACAAAGACAAGACAACGCTGATCATTACTACCGATCATGGTCGCGGAGACACGCGTCCGGATTCATGGAGACATCACGGGCAAAAGGAGGCGAACTGCAATCAAATTTGGCTGGCTGTGTTAGGACCCGATACACCTGCGGAAGGTGAACGAACCAAATCAGAGCAGCATTATCAAAACCAGGTTGCTGCTACAATGGCAAAATTGCTTGCTGTGAATGGAGTAACAACAGATAAGATGGGTAAGGAAATAGCGGAGACACTCAAGACTCTGAAATAGATTTGATGAGGGCTTGGTAAAGTTATTTTTCCAATCAATTATTCTGGCCGACTGTTCATTAACTCAGTCGGCCTTTTCATTGAAACATGAAAGCAAGGAAA
>CAZECP010000048.1:0-35101 GCA_964510765.1 uncultured Ohtaekwangia sp.
AATTGTTCAGGAGTAAGGCTAGTTCGCTTTTTGAAAAATCGGATAAAGTAAGAGGCATCTGTATAACTTAACCGATTTGCTACCTGGTTTACATTTAAGTCCGTGTAAGAAAATAATCTTTTTGCCTCCAGGATGATCCGTTCTGAAATCAAGTCAGATAATGTCTTTCCTAACTTTTGCTTGCAAATGGAATTTAAGTAAGAAGGTGAGAGATTCATCAGGTCAGCATACTGCCGCGGTTGCTTCATCTTGACATAATGCTTTTCAATGAGTTGCCCTAGCTTTCTGATTTTATAGGAAACACTGTCCTTAAAACTGTCCGCTTCTTTGACCGGAAAATTCTGACCCAATTTCAATAAAAGAATTTCCAAATAGCTTCGCAGGATCCGCAGATCGGTTGCTATAGGGGATGTAAATTCACAATACATTTGACTCGCCACAAAATCAATAATCTTTCTCTGATCTGCATTGATAATCAAATGTGGGTTACTGTTCAGTAAGCAAAAGAAGGGGAATCCATAAAGGTTTTTTTCAAGCTCGTGCATGCTATAGAAAGAAGGCTTGAAGAAAAATATGTATCCATCTGTGCCTTTATCTAAATTCCACGAGTGCACCTGTCCTGGTGTCATCAGAAAAAAGCTACATAAAGAAATCGGGTATCGCTTAAAGTCGATGATATGCTCACCCCCGCCCTTATTTATATAGAGCAGTAAATAGAAGTCATGGTTATGTGGCTTGCTTACAAACTTGTGTTTTTCCAGGTGCGTTTCCAATCGTTCAATATAGAACGAGTGGTCTTTCGCCTTTTGGCTAAACGCGTCCAGCAGAAAGGTGGGTGTGTCGTTTTCTTTCGCCATTCGGAAATAATAGAATGAATTTCACTAAAAGGGAGGCTATTTGCAAACACATTGTCAAATAGGGTCGCGCACCCAGACTCACTTGCCTCAAGTTCTATGATGGCTGAACTTGCTCTTTTGATGACAAGTTGATGATCATTCATGTCATATCAGTATCGAAGCAATTTGATTATTTACTCGATATGACAGTTTATTTTGTAAACGCGGAGTTTTGAAACAGTGATGCCGCGAAGAAGGGTACCTCTAAGAACAAAGCAAATCGGGTTAATTTATTCTGAGACCTTCAACAAATTGGAGTAAGATTTGCCTCTGACAAGCCTTCAATCTGGAACGCATCTGACCATAAACAGAAGGTTCAAATACCATCAAAGTCCCCAGCCTCAAATTTGTTGATCATGGTCAGCACCTTTGGAAGCAATCGTGTTGGAAGTTTGTTCAATCCGTTCATGTGCACCCGATAACCATTCTTGAATGTGAGAAGGTGAATTTGATTGTCCTTCACCTCTTTGAATTCCTTGAGCTTATCTTGATCAGGAAATGAATCAATCATCACGTTCAATTTCAACTTGAAGATAACTTCATCTTTTGCCGATGGTTTTTTAATCATGAACCGAAGATACATGAACTTTAGAAAAATTGATCAGCAAAAAGCTGTTGAGAGACTCCTGTAATCAAATTGCTGTTTTCTACCTTGTGTGATTCGTTGAACGCATGAGTTCTTCTTTGTCACAAATGGATATACATTTCAAAGCAATGAGAGTAGTTGCCATGTTACGTCATAGTATAGGAATAACTCCTATGTAATTTGGTGCTAGACGTAATTTCAACGTAAGGAAAATTGATAAACAGTTATCATAAGTTTTAAAGAGGCCTTTTATCTTTGTTCCAGATTAAAGCCAACTATAGACGGATTATCCCTGAGGTATACGACTTCGGGGATTTTCTTTTTATGAGCTTTGGTAATGCATGCTGACGCTCGTCACCATATTTGTGACTCATGGCCTGTACTTCCCGGTTGCGTTGTTATCAATTAAAAGATTTTCTGAATTCCAGTGGCGACAAATTCGTTTTTGTTTTGAAAAGTTTACTGAATGACTGTGAATGTCCGAAGCCTAACGTGTAAGCTACCTCACTTACCGACAGGTTGGTAGTGGATAGTATTTCTTTCGCCTTCTCGATCAGTCGTTCATGAATATGTTGTTGCGCGTTTTGCCCCGTCAGCGAACGAAGTAGGTCACTTAAATAACTGGGTGTGAGATTTAGTTGCTCAGCAAGGTAGCTCACGGTTGGTAACCCAAGACCTTGTGATTGCTCACTATTGAAATAGTCGGTAAGCAAATCTTCCAGTTTTCGAAGCACATCATTATTGGCAGCTTTGCGCGTTATGAACTGACGCTTGTAGAAACGATCTGCAAATGTGAGTAGCAATTCAATTTCTGAGATCACCACATCTTGACTGAAATCGTCAATCTTGCTATTCAGCTCATGTTCCACCATTTTGAAGATGGAAATGATGGTCGTCTTTTCTTCTTCCGACAAATGCAACGCCTCATTTGTTGAATAAGAAAAGAAACCATAGTGTTTGATTTTTTTTGCCAATGGATAGTTCCACAAAAAATCGGGATGAATCAACAGCGTATATAACGAGCATGCTGATGCGTTGACATCATCCGGGTTGGTGCCAATAATTTGGCTGGGAGCCGCCAACAACAATCCTCCTTCATTAAAATCATAATGCCCTTGACCATACCTTAGCCGGCCGCTGAGTTTTGGTTTGTAAGATATTTTGTAAAAGTTCAGCACATGGCTGTGATGCAATGTGTTTAGCGTCATCGGTGTAGTGGCACTATTTATTAAGCTGATCAGGGGATGCTTCGGTCCGGGTAAGCCAAACGCTTGATGCGCTTCTGAAAGCGTTTCAAATTTAAGAGGAGTGTTGCCGTCTTTTTTCATTTTCAAAAATTAATAAATGATAACCGGAAAACATCCATTTTCCGATTATCATTCCCTTGCCTTTTTTTATTTCTATCTCAATCCTTGTGCAGAGACAGACACGGCTTCCCAAGCCTCCCACGTTTCCATTCTTTCCCGGTAAGCTGTACGTACCCAGGGCAAACAATGGCTGCCAAGGAAAAACCGAAGTGGGGGATTTTCGCTGTCCACTACTTTGAAGAGCGCTTGTGGTGTAGCATTCGGGTCGCCTCTTTCCAAATTTTTTAGGTCACCAAAAAACTTTCCCTTGAAGTCTTCATAGACACCCATCCCGGCTGAGAACTTTAACGACTCAGGGCTTCCAAACTCAGTGGCGTAGGCGCCCGGTTCGATGATGGTTACTTTGATCCCAAATGGTTTGACCTCAAGCGCAAGGCTTTCATGAATCGCTTCAAACGCCCACTTTGATGAACAGTAATAACCGATCACGGGTAAAGTAACATGTCCAAGGTTACTGGAAGTGCCAACGATGTGTCCGCTACCTTGCTTGCGCAAGAATGGCAAGGCCGCCTGAATAACCGAAAGCGCTCCAAAAATATTTGTCTCATACATAGCGCGAACATCATCACCGCTTGCCTCTTCGATCGTGCCCACGAGTGAATAGCCTGCATTGTTGAGAACCACATCCAGTCTTCCAAAATGTCTATGAGCTTGCGCCACCACAGTCTTTACTTGATCCGGATTGGTTACATCAAGTTCCAATGTCAACACGTTCTCTTTGTACTTGTCTTTGAGGTGTGCGATGCTCGCCACCTTGCGTGCAGTGGCAACAACTTTATCCCCGCGCTGAAGCGCAGCCTCTGCCCAAACACGGCCAAACCCCCTTGACGTTCCAGTGATAAACCATACTTTTTTCATAATTCATTTTTTTATGGCTCAAAGGTCAGTCGGGCAGAAAGACTTACTTGTAACTGAATTGAGGGACTTTGTATTCGGATTCTGGAAATGTGTTCGTGCGAGGTATCAAGCACCTCTTTAGAGCGCAATCCCTATCAAGCCAGACCTTCTCATCTTCCTTGGCGATAAACACAGGTATTAGCTTTTTAGTGTTGAGAACATATTCAAGAATAATGTTCGCGTGGGTCGTAGGTATCGTATATCTTTAGCATTACTCACTGGTCTCTTTATCTTTCCATCGGCTATACAAGCCGGCCATAGACCTAACTCACCTACAACCTTTGTAAATATTTCCTCCAATGCTAGAAAAACGCCACGATCCTATTCATTCCTAAGTGTTTCGGCTGGGTTTGTCAATGCTGTTTTACGAGTCTGTGACAAGATAGTGACTAGACTAAGTGTAATTAAAGCCAAGGTCGCGAGCAAGATATCCCACAAGGTAAGATCGATTTGGTAGCCCGGGACGCGACTAAATACTAATTCGAAAATCAGAATGGCTACTGGAATGGCTGCCAGAATACCCCAGCATATCAACTTTAAATAACCTTTAGAGAGCAATAGTGTAATGCCGGTAACACTGGCCCCCATCACTTTTCTAATACTGACTTCTTTTACCCTTGCCTCGGTGCTATGTACAACCATGCCAAGTAACCCTAATATTGTGATTGTGATTGCAAGCAGCCCGAGAAATCCGGCAATTTTTAACAACCCGCGATACGCACTGTAGCTATCGTTGAGTTTGTCTTCAAGGAAAGTGGCCGTGAATTTATCTTCTCCAGCAAAATTCTTCCAACTTTTTTCCATTGCAGCAAAAGTTGTATAAGCATCTTCAGCGTTGACTTTCAAGCTGGCGAAAGTAAATTGAGCTGGATCGGTGCGGAAAAAGAAAGCCCTGATAGGCATTTGTGGTGTCGCAAAATTGAAGTTCTTTAATACTCCCTTTATTTGTAGTTCTTTTCCATCAACAACAAAAGTCTTTCCAACGGCATCGGCAGGGGTGCCGGCCTTACTGATTTTTAAAAATGCCTCATTCACAATAATGAATTGCTCCTGCGTAAATACGGTTTCCGGAAAATTTTCACCAGCCAAAAACTGAAGATTGAAATTCTTGATAAAATCCGTATCAATAAATAGTTGATTAACCTCAATCGAATCTGGTGAATCTGGAAAGTAAGCCCACGTTGCAGGTGCAGACAGTCCCAGTGTACCGGACGACAGCGATACGGATTGAACAGCAGGTATTTTTGAAAATTCTGTCTTCAGGATTCCAGGGCTCAATCCTTTCAACTCCACGTTAACAATATTTTCCCTTTGAAAGCCAAAATCAAAATTCAAAAGGGTACGGTATTGGCGTCCGAAAACAATCAGTGATACAATAAAGCAAAATGAAAGAGCAAACTGGAAAATGGTTAGCCCCCTGCGCAGTTGCATACTTGAAAGCTTCCCCCCGGACGATTGCGCTTTAAGTGCCTGGATCGGGTTAAGACGTGCAAAGTAAACTGCGGGGAGTGCTCCAGTGATGAGTCCCGTTATCACTGCGAATATCAGAAAAGCACTGATGGTCGTCCCCGTGAGACTTAGGTCAAGTGAAGAAGCTTCCACCAGCATACTTTGAAATTCCGAACGGATAAGTATGAAAATTCCGATTGCGCCTACAAGCGAGGTCACCGTGATGACTACTGTCTCCGTAATGAATTGGATAAAAATCTGGCTACGAATACCTCCCATTGTCTTGCGAATTCCAATTTCTTTGGATCGTTTTAATGCACGGGCAATGGCGATGTTAGTATAGTTAAAGCATGCGGGTAAAAGTATGATGATTGCAATGCTGGCAAATACGGCAAGTGTCGATAGGTCCCAATTCTGTCCAATGGCATTATTGCGTTCAGAGGTCGTGATATCAGAGAGCGCTTGTGTTTCGAAAGCAAGTTT
Organism: uncultured Ohtaekwangia sp.; assembly: GCA_964510765.1. GTDB lineage: Bacteria > Bacteroidota > Bacteroidia > Cytophagales > Cyclobacteriaceae > ELB16-189. The sequence goes on from CAZECP010000048.1 coordinate 5,679, forward strand.
TACCTCCGATTGCTTTCGGGTTTCAAGGGCAATTTTTTGCAGATAGGTATTTAGTTTCTCCACATCGAACGATTCTCGCATCAGTATGTAAATGTATTGATCCCGGTAGTCAGTCCATTGTTTCGCCATGGAAACAACGGGTGGTGGAAGCGTGTTGTAAGATGCTAATGCCTCAAATTTCAAATGCGAGTTTTTTGGTGGATCTTTCATCAGGCCAGTTATAGTAAAATGCCCTAATCCCTCCATCTCAAATAGTTTCCCAACCACATCCTTTGAATTGAAAATCTTTTGAGCAGCGGATTCCGTGAGCACAACCGTATTGGGCTTTATCAATGCTTTGTTCGGATCACCTTCTGATAAAACGAAGGAAAAGACTTTGAAGAAATTGGGATCTACGTAGTAACCTGTCAGCGGCATATTTTCCCTTTCTAATTTCACGTCTCCACCAAAATTTGAGTAAATGCGAACCACTTCTTCCGCTTCTGGAAATTCATCACGGAGTTTGTCAGCCAAAATTGCTGGAGCAGAAGACAGATCAACTGTCTCCAATCCTTCAATCCGGGTTGAGACCACTGAGAAAATTCGTTCCGCGTTTACCTGGAAATTATCGTAGGTGTTTATGTAGATATAAAGCGAAATCAACAATAGACTGACCGACATGCCAATAGCCAGACCAAAGGCATTTAGCAATGAAAAGTAGCGATGTCGGTAAAGGTTACGAATGGCAACTTTTAGGTAATTTTCGAACATAGCAAATAGATTTGAGTGGGAATAAGGACCAAGATCAACTGATTTCTTTCTACTCCTTAATGCATAGGAAGTAACAAGCGAAAGCACCTGCTTCCAATAGATCAACTTAGCGAGGAAGTGAGATTTGGTTTTAGCATTCCGATAAAGCCATTCTCTCATGTCGCCCCGTAAATCATCCACATTGGCCAAACCACAATACCAGTCGAAGAGTTTTTCAGCCAGGCGTGGAGGGCGAATATCATTCATTTCGTTGCCAGTTTAGCTTTCGACAGATTCCATAGTTCATCGCGCAGGGACTTGGTTTCGGCCAGCATCCTTCTGCCTGCTGCCGTAACTTTGTAGTAGCGTTTACTTCGACCACCTCGTTCGGCTGTAGCTCCCCCGGTCCAAGATGTGAGAAGGCCCTTTTCTTCCAGGCGGGTAATCGAAGAATGAAGTGCACCAATGCTGATGTCACGCTTGCTACGTTCAATCAAATCCAGTTGTATCGAAACTCCATACGCGTTTTCGCCTAAAACGATGACCGTAAGTAGTACAAGTTCTTCTAATTCCCCCAGGTACACTTTCATATAACTTTTTTTGAAATAACGAAAAGGTCACTAATATGTTCTGTTTTTCAGAAGAAATGTTATTTAGTACTTAGAAAAACATGTCTTGAACTCGCAGGAAAGAGTTGTAAAATGAAGCACCACGCAACTGAAAATTTTTGTGGGAGCTAGGCCAACCAACAATAATTATTAAATTGAGGCTACAAACAACCCGATGGAGAATCATAGAATTTTAAATGCCTCAACTGCCGAGGTGATAGAGGAATTGCTAAAAATCCGCAACAATTTAATTTCAGAGCTACTTGATGACAACGGCCTGAAAAATTTTCTGGAGAAAGAGTTTGATATGATTGCCTTGAGTCCTATTAAAGTAGAATTTTTGAAAAGAGACCTAAAGGAGTTGCAACGATCATCACTTGATCTTGTGCACTATGCTGGGTTAATCAAGCTTATAAAAGAAACGGGAGCAAATGCACAGCAAAGTAATTTGTTTCTAAACGAAATTCGGACTGTTTTTCAAAAGTACATCGTAAAGTAAATCGCAATTCGGTTGCCAAGTCGGGCGCCACTTATACTAATTTTTTTATGTGAGACCATTTACCAGTAGGTGGTAATTGAGCGAAATGTTGGCAATGAACTGCCGGCAAAATGATTTTCATCAATGTTAGACACGATGAAGGTCATGCGAAATTAATAGTCCTTCGGCTAGTTTTGCTTTGTGCTTTCAAATAACTAAAACGAAAAAATCTATGTTAGGCGAACTCACTTCCATCCAGATCGACCAACTGCTTTATGCACAGAAGATCGGCCGTATTGCAAGCGGTACTTTGGATAAAATCTACATCGTGCCCGTGGCCTATGCATTTGACGGAAAATACATTTATGCTCACTCGCGCGATGGAATGAAGATCAAAATGATGCGCAAAAATCCGCATGTTTGTTTTGAAGTAGATGAAATCGAGAACCTCGCAAGTTGGCGAAGTGCGATTTTGTGGGCAGACTACGAAGAACTGAAGACAGAGACTGCCCGCCAAAACGCGATGAGTATTATTACCGAACGGCTCGCCCCTTATCGATCGGGCGAAACGAGTCATGTGCCCAACCATTCCCATCCGCCTCAAATTGTGGAGAAGAAAAAAATGGCGATTGTTTTTCGACTGAAAATAATGGAGAAGACCGGTCGGTTTGAAAAAGAATGAAGGATTCAGTTACTGTGAGTTAACAAACCAATGGCAGCCAATTTTTTAAAAGTAAAATCGCTTGGTATTGATACGTATCGAGAGAATATCATTTTCATGCGACAGGATTGCGAGGTTTGCCGTTCAGAAGGTTTTACATCACTCACGCGTGTGGAGGTCCATCATGAGGAAAAACATATCGTGGCCACTATCAATGTGGTGGTGAGCGACATACTTCATCATTCAGAAGCTGCGCTGTCGGTGGAAGCCATGAATCGATTGGGTGTAAAAGACGGTGACTTCATTCACGTGTCGCATTTGAAACCTATTGAGTCATTGAAGAAAGTGCGCGCTAAAATGTATGGACATGCGCTCGATGAATTTTCATTTCAGGAAATTATTAAAGACATTACCGAAGGCCATTATTCCAACGTGGAGTTGGCTGCGTTTATCACAGCATGTGTTGGCAAACGTTTGTCTATCCAGGAAATTACTTCGCTCACCAAAGCCATGGTAATGAGCGGAAAGAAACTGGAATGGGGATCAGAGCGAGTATTTGATAAACATTGTGTGGGCGGAATTCCCGGAAACAGAACTACACCGATCATTGTTGGCATTGTGGCGGCCGCTGGGTTGATCATTCCCAAAACATCTTCCCGTGCCATCACTTCTCCATCGGGTACGGCCGATACTATGGAAACCATGACGCGTGTTGAATTATCCTTACAGCAAATTCAAAAGGTAGTGGAGAAAGAAGGAGGCTGCATGGCGTGGGGTGGAGCTGTGCAATTGAGCCCCGCTGATGATATTTTAATTTCCGTGGAACGATCGCTGGACATCGATAGCGAAGGGCAAATGATTGCCTCCATTTTGTCGAAAAAAAATTCAGCGGGCTCAACGGATATGGTCATTGATATTCCCGTGGGACCGTCAGCAAAAGTGCGGAGTATAAAAAATGCCAATCACTTGCAGGAGTCTTTTATAGCCGTGGGTGAATCAATTAATCTAAACATCCATGCATTTCAAACAGATGGAACTCAGCCTGTAGGCAGGGGAATTGGGCCCAGCCTGGAGGCAATGGATGTGTTGCAGGTGTTACAAAATGAAAAAGATGCACCTAAAGATTTACTGGATCATGCTGTTTTTCTGGCGGCAAAAATTCTGGAGATGTCGGGTAAATGCGCGGCAGGTGCTGGAATGGATGAAGCGAGACGAATGGTTGAATCAGGCAAAGCATTTAAAAAATTCATTTCGATCTGCGAAGCGCAGGGTGGATTTTTCCAGCCAAAAGTTGCAGCTTACACACAAGACATTGTTGCCGACCGTTCAGGTAAAGTAATCGGCATAGATAATCGCAGACTGGCGCGCATTGCAAAGCTAGCCGGTGCACCGAAAGCGCCTACGGCCGGAATTTATTTCAGAACCAAACTCGATAGACAAGTTGAGAAAGGGGAGCCCTTGCTTACCATTCACGCAGAATCCAAAGGCGAGTTAAGCTATGCGTATGACTATGCTTGCCTGGCTAATCACTTCATTGAGATAATATGAACACTATCGTGTTTGCATTTCCGGGAAATGAATCGCTTGCACAAAAAATAAGGAATGCTTTAGGTGCAGAGGAAGGCTTGTCCACCATCCACTATTTTCCTGATGGCGAATCTTTGGTAAGAATTGAATCAGATGTCAAAGGGAAGAAGGCTATTGTAGTGGCCACTCTTGATCATCCTGATTCGAAAATTCTTCCGTTGTATTATTTGTGTAAAAAAATAAAAACCGATGGCGCTGTCAGTCTCATTTTAATTGCACCCTATCTCGCCTACATGCGACAAGATAAAGCGTTTCATCGGGGCGAAGCTGTAAGCTCAATATATTTCGCTTCCCTGTTGTCGTCTTTTGCAGATCAATTGATTACCGTGGATCCTCATTTACATCGATTTGAAGCGTTGCAAGAAATTTACGCTATTCCCTGCACTGTCTTGCAGTCAGCAAATCATATTTCAAAATGGATTGCCAGGTATGTAGTTGATCCGGTTTTGATTGGGCCAGACGCAGAGAGTAAACAATGGATTGCCGCGGTGGCAAATAAAATTCAGGCTCCGTTTACTGTTCTTAAGAAGGAGCGCTTGAATGATCAAACCGTGAAGGTAAGTGTTGAAGGTTTGGAAAAATATTTATCACACACGCCTGTCTTGCTTGATGATATTATTTCCACAGGGCACACGATGATGGAAACAGTCAGGCATTTGAATGCTGCCGGATTAAAGCCTCCGGTGTGCATTGGTATTCATGCACTCTTTGCCCAGGATGCCTATTCGCTGCTGCTGAAATGCAACGTGCAGGCTATCGTTACTTGTAATACTGTGGCTCACCTGAGTAACCGTATTGATATTAGTGATCTGATTATTCAAACAATTGAAACCTCAGTTCTTTAAAAAGTTTTTTTAATACCAATTGACTACGTTAATTTGAATTCAAAAAAAGGAATGATCTACATCACTCAATTGATTTACATTAAAGAGGGGCAAGAAGAGGTGTTCGAAGAATTTGAGGAGGTAGCCATCCCCATCATTTCAAAGTATAACGGCCGCTTGTTGTTGCGGATTCGCCCGGAAGAAAATTCATTTATCCAACACAGCATTGATAAACCTTATGAAGTACACCTTGTAGAGTTTGACAGCGAGAAACATTTTGAAGACTTTATGCTGGACGAAGGGCGAAAGAAATTTTTGCATTTGAAAGAAAAATCCATCAAGGCTTCCTTACTGTTTCAGGGGACTAAGGTTTAGGAAGGAGGGATCAAAAAAAATCCGGGCGAGGAAGCCTCAACCCGGATCTAAACAAACACCCAACTCTTTATTCTTTTACGCCTTCAAATGCGAAACCCATCGCTTCCATTTTCAGTTTCGTCACTTTTGAATTTTCTTTTATGAATGTGATCATAGCTCGGCCGCTTGCATCAAATTTATCCTTTGTTGCAGTGGCCTCGATCGGGCCGGCTTGTCCTCCGGCATCCATAATGAGTTTGCCCTTCTTCACACTCACTTCTATGTAAGGGAAAGGCAACCCTGTCATTTTATATTTGCCCACGTAGGCATTGAGCTCATCTGCTGAATAAGTTGCCAAGGCTGCTGGTGTGGCAGAAGCATCGCCCATTTTAAATTGAACGTTGAAAGCAATCATCATTACCTGTGCTTTGCCCATATCTGCGTTTTTAAATACAAGGTAAAAGTCATGAGTACCTTCTGTTGGATCGACTGCAATGGAGTAAGGTTTGGGATTGAACATAGCACCGGGCACATCTCCGATAAACTCCGACTTGCCGATCAGTTTTCCATCCGGGCTGTCGAGGTGCAATTCAATCACACCACCACTGGCAGTCACTTGCTGTTTGGGCGCTACTGCCGCTACATCTACCGAAGTAATTCCAGTCAGATCAATTTTACTCAAGCCTACATAAGCTCCGTTCTTTGAAACCATCACGAAACTCATATTGTTGAACGACATTTTGTTTACATCGGCAAACAAATCAAACTTGCTTGTGCCGACCGTTGGAGAGCGTAGTACAAATTCATCTTCAGATGCAAGCCCTGCCATACCGAGGGCACCACGGTCTTTGTAAGCCGCGCGGAAAATGTAAACACCTTCACCTTTATCCTTCGCATCGGTTTTGATGGTGTACGATCCTTTTGCAGGAAGTGATTTCACTTTTGGCTTGTCATCGGTCAAGCTTAAAATGTATTTAATCATTTCGGATGCATCCGCTGCCGTGAGTTGTGGATGAGCTGCCATTGGTACATCGCCCCATACTCCACTTCCGCCAGATATCACCTTCTTCGTCAGGTTTTCCAGTGAGCCTTGTTTGCTTTTGTATTTTAAGGACACATCGCGATAAGCCGGGCCGATTGATTTTTTATCAACGCTGTGGCAGGCTTTGCAGTCACTTGCTTCGATCAACTTCAATCCTTTCGTATTGACGGGTGCAGTTGCAGCGGCTTCGGCTGTACGATGGCCGCGCGCAATTTCTGTCTTGTCATAACCTTCAGGCAAGTAATCGATATTTACAATCACGCTCTCTGGTTTAATTTTTCCATTTTCGAGTGAACCATCTTCTTTGTCGTTTACTTTCACAGAGTAGTTGTACGTTTTATCTGGTGAATAGAAAGTGCGATTGCTTTTGCCAAGATCAAAGTTTACCATCGGAGGCTCATTACCCGCAATTAATTCAAGGGACTGCGAAGAAATTCCACCTTTACCATCATTCACCGTGAGAGTTGCCTTGTAAATTCCTGCACTCGCAAGAGTAAGCTTTGCATTTGGCTCGTTAAAAGTTTTTGAAAATCCATTCTTCGAGGTGACTGTCCAGTTGTATGTGAGTGGATCATTGTCAGCATCTTTTGTTCCCTCAGCAGACAACGAAACATCGAATGGAACTGCGCCACCCAATTTATCTGCATTCACTTGCAAGGCAGGCTTGCGATTTCCACCGTTGTATTCAATGCGGATCAAACGCGCATCGTCATTTCCCTGGAACCAACCTGAACCATACTCGAGCATATACAAATCACCATTTGCATCAAACTCCATATCCATCGGGTTGCTGAATTTGTAACTCGGCATGAAGCGCTCCATTGATTGGTAGTTTCCCTCTTTGTCCATCGTCACCGCCATAATCCATCCACGCATCCAATCATAGATCAATAATTTTCCATCATAATATTTCGGGAAAGCACGCGAAGCATTTTTGAAATCTTCACTGTAAAACACAGGCCCTGCCATCGCATTTCTTCCACCTGATCCAACCAACGGAAACTCTTTTGATGCACCATACGGGTACCAGATGAATGCCTTTTTCGCGGGAGGAAGTTCTTTCATCCCGGTGTTGTTCGGAGAATTGTTGATGGGTTTCTCAGGATTGTAGAATAGTCCTGGTTTGTTTGCAGCATAATCAAAGTAGCGGTACGCTTTGTTGTCACCAACAAAATACGGCCAACCAAAATTTCCAGCCGAGCGTGCCTGGCCCACTTCATCTTGTCCTGCGGGGCCTTTCAACGAATCCGCATCGTTCGCATCAGGTCCAACTTCTCCCCAATAAACAAAACCGGTTTTCTTATCAACGGAAATCCGGAATGGATTGCGATGACCCATTGTATAAATCTCAGGTTTAGTGAGTGGCGTTCCTTTGGGAAACAAATTTCCATCGGGTACGGTGTAGGTTCCATCTGCATTCGGTTTGATGCGAATTATTTTTCCACGAAGATCATTGGTGTTACCCGAAGACTTTTGTGCATCCCATGGTGCTTTGCCTTCACGCTCATCGATAGGCGCATAGTTTACTTCGCGCGGGCTGGTGTTATCGCCTGTTGACAAATATAAGTTACCGTCCTTGTCCCACGCGATGCTTCCACCTGTGTGACAGCATTGCTCACGCTGTGTCGGAACAGAAAGAATTTTCTTTTTTGAATTCATGTCGAGCACATCGCCAACCAAAGTGAAGCGCGACAACACGTTCTCTGACTTAGCCGGATCAGAGTAGTATAAATAAACCCAGTGATTGGTTGCGAAGTTTGGATCTTTATTCAAACCAAGAAGCCCATCTTCCGCTTCTGAAGTTTTTCCTTCTTTGTCTTTGTATTGAGTGCTCACCGGAATTGTCGCGATCGTCTTCAATACTTTCGTTTTGTTGTTGTAAATTCTCACAGCTCCATGCCGCTCGATGAAAAGTATTCGTCCATCACCCAGCACACTCAATTCCATCGGCTCGTTCAGTTTTTCTTTTAAGATCACTTTCGTGAAACGATTTTCTTCGGGTCTTGCTTTTGAATAATCAACAGCAACCGGATTGTCTCCGCCCATCGCATAATGTAAACCGGCCCACACGTGATTCAGGAATAATGGCTCTGAAAATGTTTCATCAGTATGCCCCATTGCAGTATAAAAAGCACGACCTCCATCGAAATCATGATACCAACTCATGGGGTGGTTGTCGCCATTCTTTCCTCCTTGGTAGGATTTCTCGTCAATCTTCACCAGCACATTGATAGTCGGGTCAATCGACTTGAAACTGTAGAACTCATCTGTCCTTTCAAATTCATCCGGCATACCTTGCGTAGCCCAGTGATTTTTTTGAACGACATAAAATTTTCCTTTCTGAACATTGTTTGGATTCGGGTGATCTAAAAAATAAGCACCTGCCAATCTTCCATACCACGGCCACTCATACTCACAATCGGTAGCAGCATGGATGCCGAGATAACCTCCGCCTGCCTGGATGTATCTCTCAAATTCGGCTTGCTGGTCATCGTTCAAAATATTTCCGGTGGTGTTCAGGAAGACGACCGCATTGAATTTTTTCAGGTTCGATGAATTGAATACTGTGGCATCTTCTGAGAATTCCACTGCAAATCCTTTTTCACCGGCCATTTTCTGAAACGCAACTTTACCCGGTTCAATGGAAGCGTGGCGGAAACCATCCGTCTTTGAAAATACCAGTACGCGAGGCTGTGCGAGTAAGCCGGCACTGCTCATAAAAGCGGTAAGCACTAAGGACATTAAGAATTTTCGGTTGACGATCATACGTTTGGTGTTAGGTAGCAAAAGTAATAAAATTTTACATTGCGTAACATTTACGCAATGATAGTGTAAAAGTTGCCAAATACTCAAAATAGAACGAGTAAATTCCTTTTCTTTGCAGCGAATTTTGAAAAACGGATAACTCAATGGCTAAATTTTTACTCCTGCTTCTTATCAGTTCGGCTACTTTCGCTCAAACAGCAACTATTTCCGGATCGGTAACCAATCCAAATTCAAAGGCTGTGGAAGGTGTTTATGTTCATATCTTAAATACAAATCTTGCCACTGTAACAGACAGGGACGGAAAATTCCAATTATTAGTAAACTTGCAGGAAGGAAAATTCACACTTGAGTTCAGGGCTGTTGGCTTTGCGTCACAACAAAAGGAAATTACGGTAGGTGGCGCACCAACCGAATTGACTGTTCAACTGGAAGAATCATCCACACAACTTGACGATGTAGTTGTAACTGCTCAGAAGGTAGAAGAAGAAGTTCAAAAAGTTCCATTGAGTATCAGCGCTCTTTCATCAACTAAAGTGCAGCAATACAGAATGTGGAACAGCCAGGACATAACAGCCGTGGTTCCTAATCTATATTCTTCAAATCCCGGTGACGGAAGAAACGTGACTTCCATACGGGGCATTACTTCTACTTCATACGATCCATCGGTTGCCACTTACGTAGATGGCGTGAATCAATTTAGTTTGGATACATACATCGCTCCGCTTGTTGACATAGAACGCATCGAAGTTCTGCGCGGCCCACAAGGAACACTGTATGGACGGAACGCGATGGGTGGAGTGATCAACATCATCACCAAGCAACCTGATAATAGAACTGCTGGTTTTGGAGAAATAAATTTTGGCAGCTACGGACAACAGCGATATAGCGCAGGAGTTCGCACAGCATTGATCAAGGATAAACTTTTTCTTGGCGTGGCCGGAATGTACGATCAGAATGATGGTTTTTATACAAATCAATTTGACAACTCTCATTTTGATAAAAAGCACAGCTTGGTTGGCAACTATTATTTGCGCTACCTCGCAAGTCCAACCTGGTCACTTACTTTAAATGTGAAGCACAACTCAAACAGAAACAACGGAGCATTCCCTTTGTCATACGATCCTTACAACAATCCATTCACTGTAAATCAAAATGCCACGACTACAATGGTGGATAATTTGTTTAACGGATCATTCTCTGCCAACTACACCGGCAAAGGATTTAATTTCTCATCGCAGACCACTTATCAATCTAATTGGAGATATTACGAACAACCAATTGACGGAGATTTCACGCCTTACGATGCAATAACGATCATTAACAACTATGGAAAAGATTGGAACAAGGTGACTGCGTGGACACAAGAATTCAAATTCACATCGCCAGCATCTTCTGCAAATCTGAAATGGACAGGGGGTGCGTATTTGTATCATCAAAATGTTCCGTCAAAACAAGCAACACACTTTGGTGCTGCTGCTGGCGCAATCGTACCAGGCGCAGTGGCCAACTCCAGTATGATAGTTACTGCAACTGGCAACACTACAGGCTACGCGTTGTTCGGTCAAGCAACTTATTCTATCACAACCCAGTTGGATCTCATTGGCGGCTTGCGTTATGACTACGAGCACAAAACACAAAGTGTAAAGGGCGAATTTCAAATGGATTCAAATCCTCCAATCGTAGTTCAGTCTGACACATCAGCTACTGCGAATTTCACTGCGCTATCTCCAAAAATTGGTCTTTCATTTCATCCTAACGAAATGAATAATCTTTATACCAGCTACTCCAAAGGATTTCGGACAGGTGGCTTCACTGCTTACTCAGGTGATCCAAGCCAGCCGCCTTTGTTCATCTTCAATCCGGAACATAGCAATAATATGGAGGTTGGTTACAAAGGCACCTTTCTCGATAATAAGATTCGTTTGAATGTTGCAGGCTTTTATATCAAAGCAACCGATGTACAAGTACCAACACTTGTTCTACCTCAAGCAATCACCGTAACAAGAAATGCCGGAGAACTAGAAAGCAAAGGTTTAGAAGCGGAAATATCAGCCACACCAGTTCCTCACTTTCAAATTGATTACAACTTCGGCTACACCGATGCACAGTACACAACGCTCAAGCTTTCACAAAACGGCAACGAAAAGGATCTAAATGGAAACTATCAAATCTTTACTCCAAATATCACATCGATGCTGGCGGCACAATACAATTTGAATTTGAATGAGTCTCAGAATTTCAAACTAATTGCGCGGATGGAATGGCAATATTTGGGAGATCAGTATTTTGATTTGGCCAATTCAATCAAGCAATCAGGATATAGCTTGCTGAACACGCGCGTTGGATTAACATTGAAAAATTGGGAGTTGTTTTTCTGGGGTCGTAATCTCACAGATGTGAAATATATTTCCTACGCATACGACTTTGGCGGAAAGCATTTAGGTAATCCTCAAAATTTTGGCGCAACACTGCGTGTGAATTTTTAATCCTGAAGGTTGAGGATTCTTGTCGTCACAATCTTTTGCTTTATGAATTGAAATAATAATTCTACCTTCAAAGAATTATCAATTTCTTTTCTATGGACAAGCGAACCTTTTTGAAAATATCATCGGCAGCCACGATGGCTTCATTGCTTTCTCCTTTGAAAACCCTTTCGCAATCAAAGAAACTCAGTAACTGGGCGGGCAATCTTCAGTATAGCACGGAAGATGTCCATTATCCAAAATCGGTGGAAGAGGTTCAAAACGTGGTGAAGAAATTTGACAAACTGAAAGCACTGGGCACAAGACATTGCTTCAATGACATTGCAGATAGCAAGCATCATTTACTTTCTACTAAAGAACTTAATAAGATTATTTCGATTGACGAGCGCGCGAAGACAGTCACTATTGAAGGAGGAATGAACTACGGACAACTCTGTCCTGAACTCGAAAGAAAATCCTTTGCACTTCATAACCTTGCATCATTGCCGCATATTTCCGTTGCGGGTGCCTGCACAACCGCTACACATGGCTCTGGTGTTGGCAATGGTAATCTCGCCACAGCCGTAACAGCAATTGAGTTGGTTCTTGCCGATGGATCAGTCGTTGCAATTTCAAAATCGAAAGACAAGGAGAAATTCAATGGTGCATTGGTTGGTTTGGGCGCACTTGGTGTAGTGACAAAGATGACTCTCAATCTAAAACCAACTTTTCCGGTTCGCCAGTTTGTTTTTGAAGATTTACCCTTGACTCAATTGAAAGATCATTTTGAAGAAATCATCGGTGCAGGATATAGTGTCAGTTTGTTCACTGATTGGTCAAGAGAAAGTATCAACGAAGTTTGGGTGAAGGATACGATGCCTGGTAAAATGAAATCAAGGTTACCGGAATTCTTTGGCGCAAAGGCCGCGACAAAAGATTTGCATCCGATCGCGAATCTCTCGGCTGAAAATTGTACGGAACAAATGGAGGTGCCAGGCACGTGGTACGAGCGGCTTCCGCATTTCAAAATGGGCTTCACACCAAGCAGTGGAAAAGAATTGCAAGCAGAATATTTTGTTCCTCGGAAAAATGGTCTCGATGCGATGATGGCAATTCAAAAAATGGGAAAAGAAATTGCTCCACATCTTTTTATTTCGGAGATACGAACCATTGCTGCTGATGAATTGTGGATGAGCCCATGTTATAAACAAGATAGTGTGGCCATTCATTTTACATGGAAGCAAGATTGGAATGCGGTAAGCAAGCTACTGCCGAAGATTGAAAAAGAACTTTCTGTTTACAATGTGAAGCCGCACTGGGGTAAGCTTTTTACTATTCCGGCTGCCACACTTGCCTCACGCTATGAGCGCATGGGGGATTTTAAGAATTTGGTATCCGAATTTGATCCAACTGGAAAATTCAGAAATGCTTTTCTCTCCAGAAATATTTTCAGTTAAGAAAATGGCGGTCAATCGTCTCAAGCACGTACATTGAAACTTACATAATGGCGTTTGCTTTATCTTTTTCAGCGTCCATTACTTTCTCAATTTGTTCAAAGGCTTCTTTTTTGATTTCACGAAATTTTTTTACGAATCCGGCAACGGATGTTTCAAGTATTTCATGTTCATCTTTTTCTTTCTCCGAGTCCTGGCTGAATGGATTTTCCATCAGATGAGATATTCGCTTCAGATGTTTAATTAGATTTTGTTCGAGCAAAATTCGCTCACTTTCGATTTTTGCAATTTTAGATGACAATGTGCGGATGGAGTTGCCGGCTTCATCTTCCGTAAGCCATATCAAATGCTGTGACAGCAATTTTTTGAAAAAGGAAAGTTCGTCTTTAAAGAATTTCAAATCCGATTGCCAATATTGGGTGAGTACGTGGTCACGATTCCATGTTTCATCTTTACCGTGAATTGCTAATTCTATGCCGTCAACTCTCTTCGGGTTTTCAATAGTGGACTTCTGAGAAGCTGGCTTTGTAATATTTGTTTTGGTTGCCATAAAATTATTATTTAAAGATTAACCGAAATATTCTTGTCCTTAGCGGATGTACTCAATTTCGGGTAAATGAAAACGAAAGCAAATGATGAAGGTCAGAACAAGTAGTGATAAATGTTATTAGGGTCAAAAATTGAGGAATGTTACATTGAACAATATACTTTTAATCACCTATTCAAATAAAATATCTTCTATTGGTAGTAAACCAGTTGCGCTTCGGCATAGGATTTGCCAAATTGAGCTATTAAAATAGAAAGTATGAGAAAAATATTTTTGTTTATGCTGATTGCTTTTCCATTTCATGGATTTGCACAAAGCCTGGAAGGTACCTGGCAACAAACAGAAAGCAAGACCTGTTTTCAAACCGACATGAAAGAAAGCAGCACCGAAAAAGAATTGGAAGACGCGATGCATGGATCATCGGCTACTTCCGTGGCCAAATTGATTGTATTCAAGAAAGATGGTACGGGTAAAGAGAGTATCTTCAAAGCCGGGAAGAAAAAAGGTTCTGAGCTCAGCGACTTCAAGTATAAACTGACGGGCCAGGAATTGAATTTCCTGGACAAGAAATCCGGTATGATTACCTCTCGCTTTATTGTGGATGAACTGACACCTACTTCATTGAAAATTCATGATGCAGTAAAAGATTGTGAAACCAGGTCTTTCACGAAAGTGAAGTAAATAGCTTTCCGTTGCGATAAAACTCCCTAATTCAAATTCAATTCTACCTATTATTGTAAAAAAAATCAATATGACACTCCTACGAAACATCTCCTCAGTTTTACTTGTTTGTTTTTCATTTTTTTCGCTGGCGCAAGAACATCAAGGCCCGCGACCCTTGGAAGGTCGTTGGGATTTGACTATTGATATGAACGGTAAGCAACTGCCGGCATGGTTGGAAATGAAACACACGGGAGTGCAAACTAACTTGATTGGCCGTGTGATGATTATTGGCGGAAGTGCTCGTCCGATTTCGAAAGTAGTTGTGAAAGGATCGAGGTTTAATTTTTCAATACCTCCCCAATGGGAAAAATCAGATAATGATGTATTTGTAGAAGGAGAGTTGAATGGTGAAAAGTTAACAGGTACAATAAAAAACTGGGACGGAAAGATTTTTAATTGGACAGCCGAGCGTATGCCTGCATTGAAAAGAGAGAAAGCTCCTGAGTGGGGAGAGCCCGTTGCATTGTTTGATGGAAAGGACATGAGCAAGTGGCACACCGTTGGAGCAAACCAATGGATTGTAGAAGATGGAATTTTGAAAAGCCCGAAGTCAGGGTCAAATCTTCTTTCGAACGACAAGTTTACCGATTTCAAATTGCACATCGAGTTTCGTTATCCGAAAGGCAGCAACAGTGGTGTTTATCTGCGCGGTCGCTATGAAGTGCAAGTAGCAGACAGTAAAGGGCAAGAACCATGGGAAGATCAACTTGGAGCTGTATATGGATTGCTTGCGCCTAACGAAATGGTGGCGAAGGATGCAGGTGAGTGGCAATCATATGATATCACACTCATCGGAAGAAGAGTAACAATTGTATTGAATGGCAAAACTGTAATCAGTGATCAAACAATTCCGGGAATAACGGGCGGAGCGATGGACAGCAAAGAAGGAGAACCGGGTCCATTCATGATTCAAGGCGACCATGGTGCAGTTGACTATCGGAATATTATCGTGACACCAGCTAAGTAGGAAGCGAAGCATGACATGAATGCGATGGCTGCATTCAATCACACGGCTGTTGGAATGGTCAGAAATATTTGATAGCGGAGCAGAGTAAATGCAATTTACAAATCCTGTCAACTTACTTTCTCTACCACCACGGCAGTTCCATACGCGAGCACTTCTGTGAGCCCGCTCATCACTTCGTTGGCATCGTAGCGCATGTTGATGATGGCATTGCAGCCAATTTCTTTTCCGTGCCGGATCATTAATTGCAAAGCTTCTTCGCGTGCTTTTTCGCACAACTCTGTATAGATGGTACTTCGACCACCAAAGATGGTCATGAAACCGCCTGCCATGTTGCCTAGTATGCTCCGCGAGCGTACGGTAATACCACGTACAAGGCCAAGTTGTTTGGTAATGCGATAACCTTCCAGTGAAGTGCTGGTGGTAATCAAGGTTAAGTCGTTCATAAGAATTTTGTTTCGCGAATAAATTTACGGATTTAAACTCGGCCCTCATCGAATCCGACTTCATCCAATCGCCTTCTTTCCTATCTTTGATTGGATAATTTTTCAGATGCAACAATTAGGTCAACAAAGAACTTTGCTGCTGCGATTTTTAATTGCTTTTGCTATTCTATTACCTTTTTCAACAGATGCCCAGCAGAAACGTTGTGGCACTGTTGATTACATGAAGAAACTTTCGAATCAGCAGATTTTCAATGAAACTGAAAAACAGTTTGAAGATTGGCTGCATCAAAATTTAAAATCGCGTAAGACGGAAAAAAATGCACGTGCCGAGATTATCAACTACAAGGTGCAAGTAGTGGTCCATGTGATACACAATGGAGAAGCAGTTGGTATCGGCACAAACATTCCTGCTTCCCAGATCCATTCACAATTAAAAGTACTCAACGATGATTTCAACCGGCAAAATGTGGACTCTGTCAATACGCCAATAGAATTTAAAACATTGGCAGGTCAGATGAACATTCAGTTTGAGTTAGCATCGTTAAATCCATCCGGACAGTTGGATAGTGGTATTGTGCGTGTGAAAGGATCGCAAACCACCTGGACTATGAGCGATAATGTTGAGCTGAAATCATTAAGCTATTGGCCGGCAGAAAATTATTTGAACATTTGGGTATGCAACCTGATTGATTATGCCGCCTACACACAATTTCCTGAATCGACACTTGCCGGATTGGTGAATGTGCCAACGAATCGGCTCACCGATGGAATTGTTGTTTTGTACCGGGCATTTGGCTCGGCTAGCGATGGAAATTTCAATCTCGATCCAGCACTTAACCTCGGAAGAACCGTCACACATGAGGCAGGTCATTTCTTTGGCCTTCGTCACATTTGGGGAGACACAACGAATTGCCTGGGAACAGATTACGTTGCAGACACACCTCCCCAAAATCAATCATCGGGCTGCCCGGTTCATCCACAAAAAGATTGCCCTACCGATAATCCGGTTGATAAGATGTTTCAAAATTATCTGGATTACACGGATGATGCGTGCATGAATATTTTTACACAAGGCCAGGTTGACCGAATGAAAATTGTACTCGAAAATAGTCCGCGCAGATTTAGTTTGCTGTTGCCGTTTGAGCCCGCAGCAGAAATTGTTTCGTTTCAAAAAATATTTTCGCCCAATGGTGATGGAGTAAATGATTATTGGAAATGGGGCAACACATTGGACTATCAAGGCTGCCGGCTTACTATCTTCAATCGCTTTGGAAAAAAAGTCTTTGAAACGATTTCCTATGACAACAATTGGGATGGTCGATCAACCGATGGATATCAATTGGAAGCTGAAGCCTATTATTATGTCATTCACTGCGAAGGAAAAAATGAAATCACAGGCGGTGTAAGAATCGTGCGATGAGAAAATTAATTTTCGTTTTTGTGATTTTGATTCAACCTATCTTGGGTATTGCACAGAATACCCCTGCATTTCGTCAGTTTTATTTCAATCCGGTTACGTTCAATCCCGCCTATGCGGGCGCAAGCAATCAGCCGGAATTGTATGTTGCTTTGCGCAAGCAGTGGCTTGGTTTTAATGACGCACCTACCTACACTGGAATTAATTTTATATATCCAACCAGCGGCCGTGTCTCGTTCGCATTCAATGCGTATGAACAAGAAGTGGTGGCTTTGCGCAATAGTTCAGCAATGGCGACTTTTGCTTATCGCATTCCGATAGCTGAAAATCAATCCCTGTTTTTTGGATTGTCGGGTGGTGTCGGTTTTAATAATTTAGACCTCGGTGGAATTGATTACAGTAATGATCCGACCATCATGAATGCATCGGTGAATACTACCTATGCCGATGGAAATTTTGGTCTGCTTTATGAAAGAGGTAATCTCCGCCTCGGTTTTGCGCTACCAAAATTATTCGGGCAAAAATATTTTGCTCCCTCGCAATTGGACAACATCGCCTTTTCGCAATTGCGAAATCAGAACTACTCTGCAAGTTATAAATTTTATACGCGAACACTTTCCATCGAGCCTTGGGCGCTTTACCGAATGAGCCGCGACAATGCCAACAGTTGGGATGCCGGGGCAACTGTCACATTCAAAGAAATTTTTTGGCTCGGAGGTGCTTACAGCGATGCGCAAGGAATAGCCGCCTTTGCCGGTATTGATGTGAAAGAGAGATTTCGTTTGGGTTATTCGTATGAAATTCCCACCTCGGGTTTTTCGCAAACTCCGTCTCATGAATTGCAACTACGATTCAGATTTGGTAAGAAGCGCGACTTCCGATGGGCGGCTAAGTTCAGCAAACCAATACAAAACGATTCGGTCACTTCATTTGTGAGTAGCCCAAAACCAGACGCAAGGAAGGTTGAGATAGGCATGGAACAAAAGGACACAACTAAAACAATCAGTGTGCCCATAGCAATTCCAAAAGAAAGCCCTTTAACACAAAAGAAAGATTCGCAACCAAAAGAAAACATCAAGCCGGTTGAGAAACGTGATTCAATAGCAATTGTAAAATCACCCGTAATTCAAAATGAAATTGAACGACTAACGCCAGGGTACTATATAGTCACAGGAAATTTCAAGAGTATTGACAATGCGAAAAACTTAATGAAGGGTTTGAAGACAAAGGGATTCAAAAATGCAGCAGTCTCTTTCAATGGAGACTCGGGCCTTTATGTTGTTCATGTATTTCATTCAATATCCAAAGATGCAGTTGCCATAGCAGCGGCTCATTTTCAGGAGGCAGGTTTGAAAACTTATTTCATTAAGCACGTGGAATAAATTTCATTAATTTTATCAATAACGATTTTTTTATTTGCTATGAAAAACATCAGATCATTTTTACTACCTCTCATTGTTATGGTTGTTTGGAATTGTTCTCTGAAAAAGAAAGAGACGGTCGTAAAAAATACTTCCGATAAAATTGATTCTGTTCTCGCAGCTATAGCCGACTTCAATGGAGTGGCACTGATTGCCGATCATGGACAACCTATTTATTTCAAAGCATTTGGCGATGCACTCCTAACTCGTCAACAAAAAAATGACACAGCTACTTTGTTTGAGTTGGCATCCGTTTCCAAACAATTTACAGCGGCCATTGTGGTAAAGCTCCACGAAGCAGGAAGACTAGAGTATGACGATTTGATTGAAAAATATATTCCTGGATTACCTTATCCTGGGATAACGGTTCGCCATCTTTTGAATCACACTTCAGGTTTACCAGACTACCAGGCTTTGATGGACAAAGAATGGGACAAGACGAAGATGGCAGGAAATTCAGACATCATTGCATATTTGAAAAAATTCCATCCGGACGTGCTGTTTAAACCAGGAGAAAGATATTTGTACAGCAACACTGGTTATATTTTGTTGGGAAGTATTGCCGAAAAAGTTTCCGGAGAAGATTTTATTTCACTGTGCCATAAATGGATTTTCGATCCACTTGGAATGACTGGAACGGACATTCGCAACAAGCAGCAAAAAGATGCGATTCAAAATTTTGCGTATGGTCACATCTTTGATAAGGAAAAGAACAGGTTTATTCAGGCCGATTCATTCCCCGCTTTTAACTACAATTTTTGGTTAGGAAATCGCAAAGGGCCAGGACGAGTGAGTTCGCGCGCCTCTGACCTATTGAAATGGGATCGCGCTCTTTACACAGAAAAAATTCTTTCACGTAAATCACTGGCGGAAGTGTTCGCTCCAGGCAAACTTAAAAATGACTCATTGACGCAATATGGTTTTGGTTGGATGTTGCGTGAAAATCCAAAACTTGGAAAAGTAGTGTGGCACGATGGCGATAATCCGGGTTACCGAACTATCATTGTTCGTTTTGTTGATGTTGATAAAACAATCATTCTCCTTACAAATAAATACCTCCAGGATTTTCCCGACATCGTAAAAAGGTTGGAGGATCAGTTATGAGTTCGCGAATTCATTTCAAACAAATCGAGCAAGCAAACAAGAAGATTGATCCGGTCTTCCTTCGTTCACCGCAATTTGAATGCGAACCGTTGAGCAAATTATTTAACTCAAGAGTGATCCTCAAAGTCGAAACGATGAATCCGATTCGTTGTTTTAAAGGACGCGGTGCGGATTGGTTGATTTCCCAGGCGGACAAAAAAGCTTCTATTGTTTGTGCCAGTGCCGGAAACTTTGGGCAAGCGATGGCGTTCAGTTGTAGAAAAAGAAAAATTCCGATTACGATTTTCGCGAGCGTGTTTGCCAATCCACTAAAGATCGAGCGAATGAAATCACTGGGTGCAAATGTTATTTTGAAAGGTGATGATTTTGATTCAGCTAAAAATGAAGCAAGAAAGTATGCGGCAGAAAATAAATTTCAGTTTGTAGAGGATGGGAATGATGTTGAGACTGCTGAGGGTGCCGGTACGATTGGCGTGGAGCTGATTTCTTATTCCGAAAAAATTGATTCGTTGATGGTTCCTCTTGGCAACGGTGCACTTTTGAATGGAGTTGCAACGGCATTTAAAACTAAATCCCCTTCTACAAGAATTATTGCTGTTCAGGCCGCAGGCGCGCCAGCCATGATTGAATCCTGGAAAGCGAGGAAAATTATTTCTCACGAGCAGGTCAATACAATTGCCGATGGCATTGCTGTGCGTGAACCAATTCAAGTTGCGTTGGAGGATATGAAAGATTTAGTTGATGATGCGTGGCTGGTAGGGGAGGAATCAATTTTGAAAGCAATTAAATTAATTCACCATCATGCCGGTTTGGTAGTTGAGCCATCAGGCGCAGTTGGAATTGCTGCCTTGCTCGAAAATAGAAAACTTGCTTCAGGTAAAACAATTGCCACTATCCTCTGCGGAGGCAACATGACCGAGCAACAAATGAAAGACTGGCTTTGATCAGCGTTTTAGAAACTTGAATGTCCCCTTTGTGTTATTGGACTGATCGTGAACGGCAAGAATGTAGTAGCCGGTGTTAAGTTCCTTCACTTTCAAACGAACTTCATACTCGTCCACAATTTCACTTTCCAATTCAATTTCATTTCCAATAATGGAGTGCACGATTATTTTGGCCGTTTTTGCGATCGGGTTTTCAAA
This sequence comes from uncultured Ohtaekwangia sp., assembly GCA_964510765.1. Classification (GTDB taxonomy): domain Bacteria; phylum Bacteroidota; class Bacteroidia; order Cytophagales; family Cyclobacteriaceae; genus ELB16-189. Next base: position 26,408 of record CAZECP010000048.1, read on the forward strand.
CCTTACGTGGAGGTAATCTACAGAAGGGTTTGGGAAAACCTGTGTGTTCTTAATTATCTCTTGAGGGTTGGCGTAGCTTTCGTCATGAGATTGGCCAATGGCACAAATGCTGATGATCAGCGCCATGAAAAGCATCAATCCGGTTCTCAAAAGGTTCATCAACGAGATTTTACGCGAATTAGTACATATTGGATGCCAAATGTGAGCGAAAAGTTTAAAAACATGGATATTTTTTTGCTTTTTGTCGATTATCTGCTTTGTAACGCTTTGAATGCCAACGGCAAATGGCTGATCAAGTCGCTAGCAATTAAACTTTGTATTCCTGAATCACTAGCTGCCAAATCGCCAGCCAGTCCGTGCAGGTACACACCGAGGATGGCTGTCTCGGATGATGAATAACCTTGTGCAAGAATACCTGTCAAAATTCCAGTGAGCACATCACCACTTCCCCCGGTGGCCATGCCTGGATTTCCTGTGTTGTTGAAAAAAACTTGTCCATCTGGTAAAGCGATCGTAGTATGGGCTCCTTTCAAAACCACCACCGATTTTATTCGAGCAGAGAATTTCCTCACCAGTTCAAGTCGTTCAAAATCATTTGTCCATTCACCGGCCAGTCGTGAAAATTCTTTTGGGTGTGGGGTGAGAATGCTGTTGGCAGGAATCAGGTGCAAGAGTTCACGATTGGATGAGATGATATTTAGCGCATCCGCATCTATGACCATCGGTTTTTGAAACTGATCGAGGAGTCTTTTAAGTGCGTTTGCCGTTTCCTTATGCTGACCAATTCCTGGCCCGATGCCTATCGATTCATAATAGAGTTCGTTCGGCAAATCAGAAAGATGATCTTCATTTGAATCCGGCAATGACATCGCTTCAGGAACCGAAGTTTGAATAATTGTATTTCCCCCAAACGGAACGCTAACGGTGAGTAAACCAACTCCACTCCGCAAGGCCGCCTGAGAAGCAAGGACACATGCTCCCATTTTTCCTTTTGATCCTGAAATCAGCAAAGCATGGCCGTAAGTTCCTTTGTGTGAGAATTTAGATCGTGGCTTTAAAATTTTCTTTGACGATTTAGCCGTAACAAGAAATTTATCGGCTTTAACTGCATTCAAAAAAATCTTGTTCAAACCGATATCAACGATGCGCCATTCGCCAACATATTTTGAGTTCTCCGGCAAAAGAAGCGCAAGCTTTGGTAGTTGAAATGTGACCGTGAAATTGGCGTTCACAATTGTTCCCGAAGAATGCGAGTCAGCGAATAAACCGGATGGAATATCAATGGCCACGCGAACCGCATCAGTTTCATTCATGCAGTTGATGGCTTGCGCATAAATTCCTTCGGTCGGTCGATTGAGACCGGATCCAAAAACTGCATCGATCAAAACCTGGCAACCTTGAAAAAGATTTTTGTCCTGATCAGTCACGATTTCAAAAACAGGAATTTTATTTCCGAGCCTTTCGAAATTCTTTTTGAAATCTTCTGACTCCTTCACTTCACCACGAACGATCCAAACCTTCACCGGGTATCCCAGGTCCTTCAACATGCGTGCAATTCCTAACCCATCACCCCCGTTATTGCCGGTGCCGCACACTATGCCAATTTTTTTCACTGGCCGGAAGTTCAACACAAACCAATCAGTGAACGCTTTGCAGGCTCGTTCCATCAAATCAATGGAAGCAATGGGCTCGTGCTCAATGGTGTATTGATCGAGTTGTTTTATTTGCTGGCTGTTGAGAATTTTTAGCATAGTTTGCTTCTACGAATTTATGATAAAAATATTCATCGTCATTTAAAATCGCCTGACAAGGGTTTTGCAGATGCGATGATCTTAATCATGTTTTAATTTTTGCCTAATCAATCATGAAGGTTAATTAGTAACTTGGCTTGTAATTCAAAAGATATGGATGCTGAAAAGAAATTAACAGGACAGGTGGCGATCATTACGGGAGCAAGCTCCGGAATTGGAGCAGGCGTAGCAAAGGCTTTGGCGGCCCAAGGGGCTGTTGCTGTTGTAAATTATAGCAGCAGTCCTGAAAAGGCGGACAAAATTGTGACTGAAATTAAATCGAATGGCGGTGAGGCTTTTGCCATCAAGGCGGATGTGAGCGATGAAAAGGAAGTGGTTGAGATGTTTCAGCAAGTGATTAGGCAATTTGGAACCGTTGATATTCTTGTGAATAACGCGGGCTTGCAAAAGGATTCAAAGTTTCATGAGATGACGCTGGAGCAGTGGAATTATGTTATTGGAATAAATCTCACCGGGCAATTTTTATGTGCCCGCGAGGCGATTAAAGAATTTATAAGGCGAGGAGTTGTTCCGAAAAAATCGAAGTCGGCAGGAAAAATTATTTGCATGAGTTCGGTACATGAAGTGATCCCTTGGGCGGGCCATGCAAATTATTCTGCATCGAAAGGTGGTGTGATGATGCTGATGAAAACCATCGCGCAGGAATATGCTCCCATGAAGATAAGGGTGAATAGCATTGGGCCGGGAGCGATTCGAACACCGATTAATCACGCAGCTTGGCAAACACCGGAGGCATACAATCAATTGCTCAAGTTGATTCCATCCAAGCGAATTGGTGAAGCCGAAGATATTGGTGGCGCTGCGGTGTGGCTCGCCTCCGATGATTCTGAGTATGTGAATGGTATCACTTTGTTTGTGGATGGAGGCATGTTACTCTATCCCGGCTTTGAGGACAATGGTTAAGGCAAAATAAGATTTGAAACATTTCAATCACCAATCTTCAAATCAACAAATCTTCAACCGATAAAATGACTCAAGAAGAAATACGTCTAACCGAAGATCGCGACAAGATAAAAAAGTGGCGTAAGTTTGGTCCATACCTTACTGAACGGCAATGGGGAACGGTGCGCGAAGATTACAGCCCGTATGGAAACGCGTGGGAGTTTGTTACCCATGACGCAGCGCGTAGCAAAGCGTATCGGTGGGGTGAAGAAGGAATTGGTGGAGTGAGTGATGATCAGCAAATACTCTGTTTCTCGGTGGCATTGTGGAACAAAAAAGATCCAATTATCAAAGAGCGAATCTTTGGCCTCACGGGGAACGAGGGCAACCATGCGGAAGATTGCAAAGAACTATATTATTATCTCGACAGCACGCCCACACATTCGTACATGAAGATGCTTTACAAGTATCCTCAAAGTGAATTTCCGTACGCGTGGTTGGTAGAAGAAAATCGCAGGCGTGGAAAATTGGATCCTGAATTTGAATTGATCGACACGGGCATTTTCAATGAGAATAAATATTTCGATGTGTTCATCGAATACGCGAAAGCAGATGACAGTGACGTGTTGATTAAGATCACAATTTTCAATCGCGGACGCGAGGAAGCAAAGCTAAATGTGTTGCCCCAGGTTTGGTTTCGTAACACATGGTCATGGGGGGCAGATGATTACAAGCCGGAATTATATCGCGATGACAACGGCACAATCAAAGTTTGCCATGAAGAGCTTGGCAATTACTACTTGTATAGTGAAGGTCATCCCGAGCTTTTGTTTTGCGAGAATGAAACTAACACAGGAAGACTTTACGATTATCACCAACCAGGTGTGTTCAAGGATGGAATCAACGATTATTTGATTTTTGGAAATCCAGGATCGATTCATAAAGTATTGAAAGGAACCAAAGCTGCCTTCAATTATGACCTGGTGATTGGACCTGGGATGTCAAAGACTGTATGCCTGCGGTTGTCTGAGAAATTTACAAACACTCCTTTTAGCAACTTCAATTCTATTTTTGAAACACGTTTGAAAGAAGCGGATGAATTCTTCAATCAACTTCAACAAAGGACAAAAAGCGAAGATCGAAAGAATGTGCAGCGTCAGGCTATTGCAGGATTGCTATGGAGCAAGCAATTCTATTACTATAATGTAGGGCAATGGCTGAAGGGGGATGAAGGGCAACCGCCACCACCTGCCCAGCGAAAGAGTGGACGCAATCACGATTGGACTCACCTCAATAATGCGGATATTATTTCCATGCCTGATAAGTGGGAGTATCCGTGGTATGCCGCGTGGGATTTAGCATTTCATACCATTCCGATTGCTATGGTTGATCCAGAGTTTGCAAAAAATCAGTTGTTGTTGCTGACGAAAGAGTGGTATATGCATCCCAATGGCCAGTTGCCTGCATACGAGTGGGCTTTTGGTGATGTGAATCCGCCCGTGCATGGTTGGGCGACATGGCGCGTATTTAAAATCGATGAGAAACTTCAAGGCAAACCCGATCGCAAATTTCTGGAAGAAGTTTTTCATAAGCTGCTTTTGAATTTCACATGGTGGGTAAATAAGAAAGACATTAATGGAAACAATATTTTTCAAGGCGGATTTTTAGGAATGGATAACATCGGTGTGTTTGACCGCAGTGCGCAATTGCCCACGGGGGGTCACATCGAGCAATCAGATGGCACGAGTTGGATGGCAATGTTTACGCTGAACATGTTACGCATGTCGTTGGAACTTGCCAAAGAAAACCCAACGTATCAAAGCCTTGCCACAAAATTCTTTGAACACTTTTTATACATCGCGGGGGCAATCTCGCTGGAAGGAATTGATTTGTGGGATGAACAAGATGAATTCTTTTATGATGTATTGCATACGCCTGATGGCACACGCACCCCGATGAAGATTCGTTCGATGGTTGGCTTGATCCCTTTGTTTGCCGTTGAAGTTTTGGAAGAAGAAATTTTCCAGACGATGCCTGAGTTCACGCAGCGTCTTGAATGGTTTTTGAAAAACCGGCCCGATCTTGCCAATCTGATTTCTCGTTGGGGTGAGAAGGGAAGGGATGAACGCCACTTGCTCTCGTTGCTTCGTGGCCATCGTATGAAGCGGATTTTGAAACGCATGTTGGATGAATCCGAATTTCTTTCAACGTATGGCATCCGGGCGCTTTCAAAGGTGTATGAACAAAATCCATATAAGTTTTTTACGAATGGACATGAATTCAGTGTACGATACACTCCAGGCGAAAGCGACACTTCACTTTTTGGTGGCAATAGCAACTGGCGCGGACCGATTTGGTTTCCGGTAAATTATTTGTTGATCGAGTCGCTGCAGCGGTTTCACCATTATTATGGCAGTGATTTCACTGTGGAGCATCCTACCGGTTCAGGCAAAATGCTTACGCTCAAAGAAATTGCACAGGAGCTTGCTGATCGCATGGTGAGTATCTTTACAAAAGATAGTGAAGGAAGACGCCCTGTGTTTGGCAAGTGTGAAAAGATGCAGGAAGACGAACACTTCCGGGATTATATTTTATTTTACGAATATTTTCATGGCGACAATGGACGGGGTGTTGGCGCGTCACATCAAACGGGCTGGACCGGAATGGTAGCAAAGTTGATTCAACCAAGAGGGTAATCCTTCCATGAAATTCACAAAAGAACATCTTGAATATTTTGAAACAAGTCGATCTCTCGAGTGGCTCGAGACAAACGGGCTTGGTGGTTGGGCAAGTGGCACCGTGTCAGGAGCGAACTCGCGCAGGTATCATGGTTTGTTGGTAGCGGCTACACATCCACCAGTCGGGAGAATGGTGATGCTTTCAAAACTGGATGAAGCGATTGTAATTGAGGAGCAGCGGTTTGAACTTGGCGCCAATCAATATCCGGGCGCAATCTGGCCGCAAGGTTTTCAGCATTTGACTTCCTTTGAACGAGATCTGTTTCCGGTTTTTGAATACGAAGTTGGGGATGTTCGCTTACGCAAGACTATTGCTGCCATTCACGGAGCGAATACAACAGTTGTTTTGTGGGAGGTACTTTCCGCCAAAGGTGAATTTACGCTTGAACTCTTGCCTCTTTATGCTTGTCGTGATTTTCATTCGCTTTCTCATGCCAATGATTACATCGGTCATCCGTATTTGTTTGATGAAGGAGTTTTTCGAACGCTTAATTATCAAGGCTGCCCGGAGCTTTTTATCTCAGTGCCAGGAAGCTCATTTCATGAAATGAAAGATTGGTATTACAATTTTGAATATGAAGAAGAGCTGCAGCGTGGCCTGGACTTCAAAGAAGATTTATTCACACACGGAAAATTTTCAGTTGCGCTGAGAAGTAAAAGTAAATTTGGTGTGATCGTTTCAACAGACGATCCTACCGGCAAAAACGCATTCAAGCTTTTTCAAAAAGAAAAGAAGAGGCGCGAGCAACTGGTCGCAGGTTATTTAAATGAGAATCTGAAACGTCTTGCATTTGCTGCTGATCAGTTTGTAGTGAATAGAGGCAGACTAAAAACCATCATCGCAGGTTATCATTGGTTTTCGGACTGGGGCCGCGATACGATGATTGCACTTCCCGGCTTGTGTCTGGTGACGAAACGTTTTGATGATGCTAAAAATATTTTAAATGCCTTTGCCGCCAGTGTGAGTGAAGGGATGATACCAAACCGCTTTCCGGATTTTGGTGAAGCACCCGAATACAATACCGTGGATGCTACACTTTGGTTCTTTCATGCGATCTATCAATACCATGAATACACTGGTGACAAGCGATTTATTCATCACCTTGTTCCTGTTCTGAAGCAAATTATTGAATGGCACAACAAAGGCACTCGGTATAATATTCATATCGACACCACCGGTTTGATTTATGCAGGTGTGGAAGGAGTTCAGCTTACGTGGATGGATGCGAAAGTGGGCGATTGGGTGGTAACACCGCGCAGAGGAAAAGCAGTGGAGATCAACGCTCTTTGGTATAACGCTTTGTGCATAATGGCTGAGTTTCTCGAACTGGATGAAAAATTTGAAGAGGCGTTGGATTTCAAATTAAAAGCAGAGCAAGCGAGAGAAAGTTTTTTGAAAGCATTTTGGTTTGACGAAGGCGGCTACTTATATGATTACATCGGTGAAGAAAGAAATACAGACTTTCGCCCGAATCAATTATACGCGATCAGCTTACCATTTTCTTTGTTGAACGAAGAACAAGCTAAAAATGTGCTCGACAAAGTGGAAGAAAAATTACTGACGCCCCGTGGGCTGCGAAGCCTTTCTCCCGATCACGCGGATTACAAAGGACATTATGGAAACTCCGTGTGGGAGCGCGATGGCGCATATCATCAGGGAACGGTATGGAGCTTTTTGCTGGGAGCCTATATCGATGCGCTGATTGAAGTGAGAGGCGATGAAGGAAAAGAACAAGCAAAGAATATTCTGACTAATTTTTTTCAGCACCTGGATGAAGCCGGCATTGGCTCAGTCTCAGAAATTTTTGAAGGTGATTCACCGCATCGGCCTTGTGGATGCATCGCGCAGGCATGGGGTGTGGCGGAAGTTTTGCGGGTGGCAGTGGAATATGATCTTATTCCTGTCGGGGAAAAATAGTTTTTTACGGGCTGTACCTTTTTGCCATTGCCTCGTTTTGGAGGCAAACAAACTTCTATGAAACGAAAAGCAAGTTTATTTGCGATCCTGATTTTATTTGGTTGTACGAAAGATCCTGTAAAACCAAACGATACATCTTCCGGAACAATCTCCACCTTTGCCGGACCAGGCTCAGGTACCAACTACGCGGGTGATGGCGGTCCGGCTGCTTCTGCAACGATCGGTTGGATAACCAGTGTAGCGGTGGATGCAGATGCAAATTTGTATTTCACCGATGGCGCCTTCAACACAGTAAGAAAAGTCAACGCTTCCAATTCGGTAATCAATACGATTGCTGGAGTTGTCTATCCAGGCACAGACCTCAGCCGCTATTCGGGAGATGGAGAAATTGCTACTTCAGCGCGACTCAATATTCCATTGGCAGTTGCAGTTAATTTAGATGGAGATGTAATTGTAGCAGATGCGGGAAATAATGCAGTGCGGATTATTTCGGGCCACGATCAATCGATTAATTCACTCGTAGGCAAATCACCATCCGGTGAAAGTGGGTACTCTGGCGATGGATCAATAAGTACTTCAGCGCGACTGTGGAATCCGTATAGTGTTGCTTGTGATGTGAATGGTGACGTTTACATTGCCGACAGTGAAAATCACGCCATCAGGAAAATAACAAAAGCAACCGGAGTCGTTGAAACGATTGCTGGCCTTGGGCCTGATCAATCCGGCTATTCGGGTGACGGTGGTCTTGCGAAGGAAGCAAAGATCAATTCCCCGAAAGGTATTGCTGTGGATATAAATGGTAACGTTTATTTTTCAGATGCTAATAACGTGATCAGGAAGATTTCAGGAGAAAATATTTCAACAGTCGCTGGAACAGGAGTCGTAGGCTACTTAGGAGATGACGGCATGGCTACAGCAGCACGATTAAGTTTTCCTTCCGGCCTGGCGGTTGACGTTTCGGGAAACCTTTATATCAGTGACTCAGGCAACCATGTGATTCGAATGGTGACTGCGTCCACTGGAAAGATCAAAACGGTGGCGGGAAGTGGAGTGCCCGGGTACAGTGGTGATAATGGCCCGGCTTTGTCAGCGAAACTAAACAGTCCTGTTGGCGTGGCCATTGACAAAAATGGAAACTTGTTTATCGCAGACTCGCAGAACGGTGTGGTTCGTGTAATGAAGCTGAATTAAATTTTTTGTTTAGGATTCTTAAGGGGCGGGTTAAACTCGCCTCTTTTTATTTCCAAAAAGTGAACGAAAGTAAAATGGCTACGACATGAAACTTAACCGCATTTAATGGCGATGGGAATGATCATGAAGGTTGCTACTTTCTTACCATGGCAGG